>CANRAH010000006.1 GCA_947628565.1 uncultured Bacilli bacterium | reverse complement strand
GATATGACAATGATTTTGCCGTAAAACCAACTATTACTTTAAGTGCAGATGTTATAATAAAAAGTGGAAATGGAAAAGATAAAGCATTTGAAATAGGATTACCTTAAAATTAATAAACAATTTTCTTAATATAAAAAAGCTCTTATTTAAGAGCTTTTTTACATTGTAAAAATAATTCTTTATTTTTTATCAATCTATTGTTATCTGGACTTAACTTTAATGCTATATTTATATATTTTAATGCTTCTTCAAAATCTTTTTCATAAAAATAACAAATGGACAGTAGATCATATATTGTGTGATCCCAACTAAATACTTCATTTATATAAGTTTTTTGATGAGTTTTAATTTTTAAAGCATTTAAACAGCATTCTTTTACTTCTTTAAAATTATCTTGGCTGTATTCAAGTAAAGCTTTTTCAACATATGGATCTCTTAGATATGGTGCTTCTTTTATAGCTTTATCTACCCACATTCTAGCTTCATCAATCCTATTTAAATTTATGTAATCTCTTGATATAAATCTCATAGATGCACATCTTTCATCTTTCCATTTTGCTGTTTCAAGTTTAAGATGTTTGATTAAAGTATCGATAGATTTATTCCACATTTTATGGTACATATATTCTCTTCCAAGATAATGCATATTTCTATCATCGAGTGGATTTTCTTTTACGGATAATTCTAATAGTTTAAGATAGCTTTTCCTTGATTTTTTTATGTCAGGAAAATGATTTAAAGTAATATCATCTGTTACTTTTTTAATTTCTTTTTTTGATCCTATGTACTCTAATATTTCATGAACGGGATGAGTCCATTTGTAGTCAAACCTGCTATGAATTTTTTCAGTATAAAAATTAACTTTTGGTATATCGTTTTCAATATACCAATTATAATTATAAGCTATTCTAGTAGTATTTTCATCCCACATTTTTTCTAAATTTTCTCTCCAACCTTTAACAAAAACTTCATCTAAATCAGTGCATACACAAATGTCTACATCATTATCTACTAAATCTAATGAAAGATTACGCGCAACATCGAACCTAAATGGTTCTATTTTTTTTTCTGATACATTAACATTAAGTTCTTTTAACATTTTTACTGTATTATCGCTAGATCCTGTATCAAGTACATATATATAATCAGCTTCGTTCATAGAATTTACCCATCTTTCTACAAACTTTTCTTCATTTTTTGAAATAGCATAAACAGCTACTTTATATTTATTCATTTTTGTGCACTCCTAAATATTCAATTATTATATTAACTAGTGAATTTGTAAAATATGAAATTGAACTTATATCATCTAATGATGGTGAACTTAGATAAATTGAATTTGGTGACAAATTTGCAAGTTCATATGTATTAGATGTGTTTACAACGGTAATTATTCCTTGACCAATAATTTGAGTTGGAGTTTCAACTGGTATTATTTTGCTGCTTCCTATATATGTGTAATCAGTACCGGTTTGTCTAAAACCAAGAGATATAAAATCTGTTTTAGGGTTAAATGTTTGATTTTGATGTTTTACATATGCACTAACTATATATGTTATTTTATAAAAACCAGTTCTTGTAAATTTTAATGTTCTATCGTTTGTGTTTAATGTAACAGTTTGGTTAACGTCCATTTCATCTCTATTTATTGGAAGTCTTTCTAAATTTTTAATTTCAAGACCATCTGGTGGATAGTCTACTTGATTGAATGTTACTAGGTATGATAAACGTAATAATTCTGGACCAGCAGGTCCAGTTGGTCCTTGAATACCTTGTGGACCTATACTACCATCTATTCCAGGTGTTCCTTGTGGTCCAGGTATACCTTGAGGGCCCATAACTCCAGTAGGTCCTATAGGCCCGGTTGGCCCGGTTGGCCCCGTTGGTCCAGTAGGCCCTTGAGGTAAGATAAAGTCAAGTATTACGTTTTCATCTGTACCTGTATTTGATACAGATGCGATTTCACCAGGTTTTGATGTTTGGGTTTTTCCAATTTTTATTGTAGTTGGTCCTTGAGGCCCAGTTGGCCCAGTAGGCCCACCAGCAGGTCCAGTAGGTCCAGTTGGCCCAGTTGGACCTATTTCTCCAGTAGGACCAGTAGGCCCAATGTAAAATGAGCAATCTGGTTTGCATTTTTGATCATGCTTTATTTTTTCTAAAGCTTTTTTATATGCATCCATAAATACCTCCTTTATTGTTCTATGGCTTGAATCATAACACTTACAATTGGACTTGCAGGAGATGAATCAGTATTTAATAGGGTTAATTTAGGACTTTGCAAGAATATAGGGAAATTGCTTAAATTTACTAATTCAAATAATTGATTTGGTGTGGTAAGCTTAACAATTCCGTGTCCTACAATAGTAGTTGGTATTGTTTTATCTGCAAAAACAGAATTTCCAGCATATACAGTACTTTCCTCTATCTTTCTAAAACCTATGGAAATAATGTTGGAACCATCCTGACTGTTAGATTGGTTTGTTGCATGTGCTTGAACGATAAATTCAATCTTGTAAGTACCGGCTTTCAAAAAAGTAATTGTATTATTTCTATTTGTAACATAAAAACTATTAGTATTATCAAATGTACTAGCTTCTAATGGTAATCTATAATCCGAATCGATTTTTAATCCATCATCAGGAACATTTTTATTTGATGTTAACACAAGTAAAGTTGGTATTTTAAGTGGACCAGGAATTCCAGCAGGACCTGTATCTCCTTTTTCACCCTTAGGACCTATTTGACCTTCTATTCCTTGGGGTCCTTGAAATCCCCTTGGCCCTTGGTCACCTTTAGGTCCAGTAGGTCCGATATCTCCTTTAGGACCCTGTGGACCCATTATATGTCCAACATTTATCCAATCGTTACTTTCAGATGACCAAACATATAAATCAGCATTTATTAAGTAACTATCGCCTGGTTTTCCAGTAGAATGCTTATTTCTTAATTCTTCTATACTATTGAAACTACCTAATATTTCTACACTAGTACCATCTTTCCCATTTTCGCCTTTAGGGCCTTGAGGTCCTATTTGGCCTTGATCACCTTTAGGACCAATAGGTCCAGTAGGGCCTATATCTCCTTTAGGTCCGATATCTCCATTTTCACCTTTAGGACCCATTATATGTCCTACATTTGTCCAATTGTTATTTAAAGGGGTCCAAACGTATAAATTGCCATTTATCAAATATCCATCACCAATATGTCCTACTTTAATATGACTTTTAAGTTCTTCAAGTGAATTAAAACTTCCTAAAATAGAAACACTAGTACCATCTTTTCCATCAGTACCTTTAGGTCCAGTAGGGCCTTGTGGCCCCATTGGACCTTTTATTTCACCTACATTTATCCATATATTGTTTTCTGGTGACCATATAAATAAATCATTATCAATTAAATATCCTTGACCTAATTCACCTATAGGATGCTTTGAAATTAGTTCATCAAAAGTATTGTAATTTCCTAAAATAGAAACGCTAGTTCCATTTACACCAGGCTCTCCTTTTTCTCCAGTAGGACCTATAGGACCAGTCGCACCTGTAGGACCAAGTATTACTCTATTATTTATATAAGATTTATATTTTTCTTTATCTTCCATAATTTTTTTTAAGGCTTTTTCATACGTATTCATAAACACCTCCTAATCTATTTTATGTATTAAGAAAAATAGGTTTAACATTTTAATTCATAATATATTATGAATTAAAAATAAGTAAGGTTAATTAAGTCAACCATAAAATATTCATTAAAGATTTTTTTACTAATTTTATTAGTGTTAATAATACTGTAAATATATTTACATAAAAAGAGGGATACCCTCTTTTTAATCTAATTTTTTAACTATTAATGATGCATTTACACCTTCGCCAGATAAAGTAATTGTATCTGTTTGTGTACCCTGTAAAGCTAAGTTAAGTTGTGCTCCTTCAGTTAACGTTGTTATAACATCTCCATTATATTCAGTGACAGTACCACCAGTTAAATTTTTTTGTATAGCTGTGCCCGTTATATTATTTTGATCATTTCTTACTGATAATGTTACGTTACCTGCTTGAGTAGCTGAAATTAATGCATAGTAAATAAGCTCATAAGTACCACTTTCATTTATAGTAATGTTGTATTGTGTATCATAAGATACATTTTCATCAGGCATTGTTTGATCGAGATTTATAATTGATTGCTCTTGATTAGTTAGTGATACTGAATCTCCAGCTCCCTCGTTATAAAGTCCACCAAAGGCATTTAACCCATTAGCAGGTCCAGTAGGTCCCGTTTCACCAATTTCTCCTTGAGGTCCAGTTGGACCTTGTGGTATTGTAAATTCTAATACTACATTTTGAATATCTCCTGTATTTGTTACTTCTGCATTTCCACCTGGTGTTCCTGTTTGTGTTTGACCTACTGCAATTGTTGCTGGCCCCTGAGGTCCAGTAGGCCCCGTTGGCCCAGTAGGGCCTATAGGACCTATAGCTCCAGTAGGACCAGTAGGCCCTATTATGGCTCCCATACATTGAGGTTTACATTTTTGATCTTGCTTTATTTTTTGTAATGCACTTTCGTAATAGTTCAATATATCACTCCTCTCATTCATAATTTATGAAGCATAACTTTTATAAGCTATAATAAATATCCTTTTTTGAAAATTAATTGTCAATTTATTATATTGACATTATTATTCAATATTTGTATAATTTATTTGAAGGTAGTAAATATGAAAAGAAGTAAAAAATATTATAAAAATTTGGATATTATTAGGATAATGGCTTGTATAGCTGTTCTTTTATATCACCTTAATATATTAAAAGGTGGTTATTTAGCTGTATGCACTTTTTTTTGCCTTAGTTCATATTTATCTGAAAAATCAGCTTATAAGAATAAAAAATTTAACCTAAAGGATTATTATAAAAAATTATTAAAAAATATTTATATTCCACTTATCATAGTAATTTTTATTACAACATTTGTTATATCATTTGTTCCAAATATTAATTATTTTAATTTAAAGCCTGAAATTACATCTATACTTTTTGGATATAATAATTTTTGGCAATTAAATGTTAATTTTGATTATTTTGCAAGACATATTAATTCACCATTTATGCATTTATGGTATATATCTATTTTGCTTCAATTCGATATATTATTTCCTTTTATATTTATGGGATTAAAAAAAATACAGAATAAAACGAATAAGGCTGTTCCTGTTATTTTGATGAGTATAATATCTATAATATGTTCTATATATTTTGTTATAAGTTGTTATTCGACAGATCTTATGGTTACATATTACAATACATTTACAAGAGCATTTTCACTTATGTGGGGTGTAACTTTAGGAATAATAAGTAATAATTATGGTAATATGATATTAGAACGATGTAAGAAAAAAAATATTAGTAAAAAAATATATTACATTTATATTGCAATTTTAATATTATTATTTATATTTATAGATTCAACTTCAAAGTTTATGCCAATTAGCATGATTTTGACAACTATAATAACTTTAAGATTAATTGATTATTCAACTATTAATGCATCATTTAAGTTAGATAAAGAAAGTAAGATATTAAAATCTTTATCACGTGTAAGTTATTTTATATATTTGGTTCAATATCCTGTTATATTTTTATTCCAATATATAAGTTTAAATAAGATTATATCAACTATATTAATAATAGTTATAACTATCTTAATTTCATATATATTAAATTATTCTATCAATGGAAATAAGAAGAAATTAAAATATTTATTACTAACATTCGTAATAATCATAAGTTCGGTAGGTTGTTTTAAATATATTACAACTAAAGATTACACTAAAGATATGAAAAAATTGGAAAATCAATTAGCTGAAAATCAAAAATTACTTGAAGAAAAACAAGATCAATATAATTTAAGCCAAAAACAAGAAGAGGAAAAGTGGTTGGAAGAACTTTCTAATCTTGAAGATGGTGAGGAAAAATTAAAATCAGCTATTAATGATATAAGTATAGTAGGCGTAGGGGATTCTGTCATGCTAGGTGCGATACAAAATTTATATAATGAATTTCCTAATGGATATTTTGATGCAAAAGTATCACGTACTGCTTGGGTTGTAAATGGAATATTAGAAGATTTAAAAAGTAAAAATATATTAGGCGATGTTGTTTTACTAAATTTAGGCGCAAACGGTGATTGTGATTTAAATTGTAAAATAGAAATTATAAAAACTTGTGATGATAGAAAAATATTTTGGATTAATACTACTAATGATACTCGTGTAAACGAGAAATTGGATTCTCTTTCAAAAGACTATAATAATTTATATATTATAGATTGGAATAAGATTTCAAAAGGTCATAGTGAATATTTTGTAGCTGATGGAATACACTTAACAAAACCAGGAAGAGAAGCATATACTAAAGCCATTTATGATTCGATATACGATGTTTATTTAAACGAATATAAAAAGCAAAAAGAAGAAATTATAAATAATCATGAAGAGGAATTAAAAACAAAAGTAAGTTTCTATGGAAATGATCTTTTATTAAATATTTATGATTATATGGAGGATGAATTTTCTAAATCTAAAACTATAATTAATAAAGATTTTACATATGAAACATTAAAAGAAGAATTAATTAAATCAATTAATGATAATACACTTAATTATAAGGTTGTATTTGCTTTTGATAAAAATATAAATATGAATAAAGGTGAATTTACAAGTTTAATAGAACTATTAAAAGATTATAAAGTTTACGTTATATATGTAGATAAATCATATAATTATCTTTTGAATTTAAGCTATGAAAATTTAAATATAGTAAACTTCTATGATCTAATTAAATCTAATAGTAATTATTTAATGGCAGATTTAACTCATCTTACAAAAGATGGAAATAATGCTTTAAGTGAAATTATTAAAAGTGAAATTTTAAATTAATCTAAAAGCTCGATGTAACAATAAAATAATCAATTATTATTAACTTATAATTTATAAATTTTTAATAGAAAAGAAATGTTTCAAAATAGAGAAAATTAAAAAAAATATGGTTATGATATCAACCTTATTTCTTGAAAAAGAAATGAGGTTTTATTATCAATAAAATTTAATCTATTTAACTTGATTATAGTGATTGAAAATATATCTTTAAGTTTGAATAAATCTTCTTTTTGTAAAATTTTAAATAAAAGTGCTAATGAAAGAACTTTTAAAATTAATATATATTGACATAACTCAATTTTTTTGGTACATTTATTATGATAAGAAGATATATAAGGAGAATAAGGATATGGAAAATGATTTAGAAAATTTAAGAACTGAATTAAAAAACAAGATAGATGATGCAATTAATAATTATATCAGCAATGATAATTCAATAATAGAAATTCCAGATGATAACATATATATGGAATTCGATTTAGGTGATCAAAGCTATGTTGCATTTACAGAAAATGCGAAAGAAGATGAAGAATTTGAAATGATGTTTGCCAAAGTAGATTTAATTGATGGAAACAGAATATTAAGGAATATAGAAGATACTTCAGAATATCAAGATGTTGTAAATGAATTTAGTAGAAGATTAGCATTAATAGGGGAGGAATAATTATTATGAGTGAAGAAAACTTATTGGCGGATAAAGAAAGGTTAGAACGTTATATAGAAAGCTTAGAAAGACAGTTAAGGATTGCAAGAAATAGTACAGATATGTATAAACAAGAGAGAATAGATGAAATAGCGAAAGAAATTAGTACTCTATATAAAAGAAAGAATGAAATAGATCAAAAATTGAGTGAAATAGAGTGGAACAAACCAAAAAATGTTGCTAAAAGGAATCGTGAAGAACAAGAAAAAAAACTTGAAGAAAGGCGAAAAAAGCATGAAGAAAACTTCAAAAATTTAAATAAATTAATAGAATATCTTAAATTGGCTGGACTTAATGATTTAGCAAATAGATTAAATATAATGCGTTTTTATCACATGAAAGCTAGATCTAGTTATGTAAAAGAAGAAATCGTTTTACGTGCTGATGAAAAAACAGTTAAAACTGGAACAAAAACGACAAAAAAAGAATATAGACAGATAAAGAAACAAGTAATAAGATTAACAAAACAAGCAACACGTATGATAAAAAAATATAAGGGGCTTGTTAAATTATATGATAATGCTTGGCTTATTTTAAAAGACATAAAGGATAAAGGTATAACTCAAGATGGAATGCCTATGCAAGAATTCATCGACACTTTATATAAATATTTTAGAGAACCTAAATCTACATATTGTACACGAGATTATGAAAACTATTACAGCTATAAAACGTTAGAAAATTTAGGATACAAATATCTTGATTTTTATAGAGATCTTTATAGTAAATATAATGAAGATGTAAGAAAACATAAAATATAGTTAAATGACAATTATTCATTAATTGGACAAAATTAATTGTATGGTGTATAATAAACCTTCCAAGGTGATATTATGACATTTACACATGATGGAGCAAATAATGCTGAAATAATAAAATCTGTATCTTATTTTAAAGATACATATAGTATAGAATATTTTAACGGTGATACATCTACGTATTATTGTAATAATATTGAAGAATTAAAAAGATTAAAAAAAATTATGTTAGAACAAGCAAAGGAAAGACAAAATGCATATAATTTAGATAATTTGTCATTTTATAATAAAATTTATTTATCTAGTGAAATTTTATCTTCTGCGCTGGCTGTTTTAAACTTAAATGAGCAAAATTATAAAGCAATTTTTGGATACAGTTTTCTTCTACTTTTAGTATTAGGAGTTAAATTACATAAGACAAATAGTAAAAAATTAAAAGAATTGAAAAAATATAAATTATTCTTTGAGATGGAAAAAGATTTATCTATTATAAATAATTCAGCCTTTTTAAAATGTATAGAATTTGAAAATATGTATCAGATACCAGTTGATATAGAAACAATAGATAGTTATACATATGGAGAGATGAAAAGTATTTATAAGGAGTACAAAAAAAGAAAAAAGTGTTATTAATACACTTTTTATTTTTTTGAATATTCATTGTTAACTAAGTCTTCATAAGAAACATAATTTTCAAGTTTGTTTGAATTCATCATTATATCTTGAATTCTTTTAAATCCTTCTTCAGTTATATAAGTAGTTTCAAACCAAGAATCATTTTCTCTATATCTTTTTATGACTTCTTTTAAATCATTTGAAGATGTATCAGGAAAATAACTTAAAATTACTTCAGCTATTTTTTCATCGGTATTTTCAAATGTATAATCAATTCCTCTTTGTATTGCTTTAGTAAATCCTCTTATAACATCGGGATTATTTTTTATATAACTTTTTTTTGCCATGAAGGCTGTATATGGCACTTCACCACCTAGTTTACCTAATGATGCGACAACATATCCATAGCCTTGTTTTTCTAGTTCTAAGGCAGTTGGTTCAAAAAGTGCGACATAATCTCCTGTTCCTCCTATAAATGCCCCTGACATTGATGCAAAAGCAATTGATGTATCAAAATTGAGATCATCTAAAGATATGCCTTGTTCATTTAGAGTATATGCTAAAGTCATAGCAGGCATACCTCCTTCACGGCCAGCAATTATATGTTTTCCTTTTAAATCATTAACGTTAAATTCCTTATCTGTTCTTCCTACGATGAAACTTCCATCTCTTTTAGTAAGTCCAGCAAAATTTATAAGATAGTCTTTTTCTCCACCATTATATATGTAAATTGATTGTTCACTTCCACAAAAACCGATTTGTGAATCACCTGATATAACAGATGCAGCAACGCTATCAGCTCCATTTGATAAAATTATATCTACATCAAGTCCTTCTTCTTCAAAATATCCTAGTGCATCTGCTACGTACATAGGAGCATAAAAAACACTATGCGCAACTTCTGAAACAGTTATTTTAGTCAAATCACCTTTTTCATTATTTTTACCTTTTCCGTAAAAAACCCCAATAGCTAAAATAACAATTATTATAACAGCTATTAAAGTTAAAATCATTTTCTTCAAAACTATTCTCCTCTCTAATTCACTAGTATTATATTCTAATTAAATTTTTTGGTTAATAATTTTTAAAAAGTATTGAATCACAAACTTATGTTTGGTATAATGAATAATATAGGTGGTATTATGAATTTAGATAATTTAAATGATAAACAAAAAGAAGCAATAGTTAATACAGATGGCCCTATGTTAATACTTGCGGGAGCTGGAAGCGGTAAAACAAGGGTACTTACGACTAAAATAGCATATTTAATAAAAGAAAAAGATGTTGATCCCACTAGAATACTTGCAATAACTTTTACAAATAAAGCAGCAAATGAAATGAAACAAAGAGTTTTTAATATGTTGGACATAGATACTAATATAATGCATATATCGACCTTTCATTCTTTTGGATTATGGATTATAAAAAGACATTATGAAGAGTTAGGGTATAAAAGTAATTTTACAATAGTTGATTCAGATGATTCCTTATCATTAGTAAAAAGAATTATTAAGGATATGAATTTGGATCCTAAGATATATAATCCAAAAACTATTAGAAATCGAATTAGCAGTGCGAAAAATGAATTAATGTATCCTAGTGATTTAGAAAAGTTTGAAAATAATGATATTGATTCTATTGTCACCAAAGTATATTTTGAATATCAAAAAAAATTGAAAGCAAATAATAGTTTAGATTTCGATGATTTACTTATGATTCCAATAGAGCTGTTTAATAAAGATAAAGAAGTTTTAAAATATTATCAAAATTTATTTGAGTATATATTAATAGATGAGTATCAAGATACAAATGAAGTACAATATATTCTTACTAAATTACTTTCAGCAAAATATAAAAATATATGTGTCGTAGGAGATCCCGATCAAAGTATATATGGATTTAGAGGATCTAATTATAAAAATATTCTTAATTTTGAGCACGACTATAAAAATACAAAGGTTATACTTTTAGAACAGAATTACAGATCAACTAAAAATATATTGGGAGCAGCAAATGATGTTATAAAGAACAATAAAAATAGAAAAGAAAAAAATCTTTGGACGGAGAATATAGATGGTGACAAAATTAAATATAAAAGATGTAATGATGAAAAAGATGAAGCAAATTATGTAGTAGAAAATGTCAAAAAACTTATAAATTCAAACGTTAAACTTGAGGATATTTTAGTTCTTTATAGAACTAATGCACAGTCAAGAAATATTGAAGAGGCTTTTTTAAGAGAAAATATTCCATATAAAGTTGTAGGAAGCTTTTATTTTTACAATAGAAAAGAGATAAAAGATTTAATTTGCTATTTAAAATTAATTTATAATTCATTTGATGACATGAGTTTAATTAGAATAATAAATGTTCCAAAAAGAGGAATAGGGCTTAAAACAATAGAGAATTTAACTAAGAAAGCAAATATTTTAAATGATTGTATTTTTAATATAATAGATAGTGGCAAGGAATTGATATTTAAAAATTTAATTTTAGAATTAAAAAAAATAAGTGAAGAGGTAACGCTAACTGAATTAATCGACATAATATTGGATAAGACTGGTATGAAAAAAGAATTAGAGATGGAGGATACAATTGAATCATTAAGTAGATTAGAAAATTTAGAGGAATTTAAATCAATAACTAGAAATTTTGAAAATACTTACGGGATTGTATCTTTGTCAGAATTCCTTGATGAAATAAGTTTAGTATCGGATGTAGAGGAACATAAAAATGAAACTAATGTGGTAACATTAATGACAGTTCATTCTGCAAAGGGGCTTGAATTTGATTATGTATTTATCGTTGGATTAGAGGAAGGTATATTCCCACATTCTATGTCACTATATAATCCTAATGATATAGAAGAAGAAAGAAGATTATGTTATGTTGCAATAACAAGAGCAAAAAAAGATCTAACTATTATAAATGCCAAGAAAAGACTTTTATATGGAATAGATAGCTATAATCCACCAAGTAGATTTATAGGTGAAATAAATGATGATTATATATTAAAGGAAGATAAAGAAAAATTAAATATAAATTTAAAACAAAGAATGTCTAAAATTAATATAACAACATCCCAGGATGAAGAATATAAACCAGGTGATAAAATTATGCATAATGAGTTTGGAGAAGGTGTTATTATTACAGTAGAAAAATCTACATTAACAGTAGCTTTTAAGCATCCAATAGGAATAAAAAAATTGATGAAACATCATAGTAGTTTTAAAAAAATATAAAGGTTAAATTATATATAAAAAATTAACAATAATTATGAAAAAAATTTATTTAATCTTGAAAATAAATTTTTTTTATAGTATATTTATTATACTAGGTGTAGGTGATGTTATGATAAGTGATTTAAATATTCAAGAGTTGCAAAATAAAAGAAGAGATTTGCAAGCAGATTTAAGTACACTTTTAAATACATCTAATTCGTCAGTTGATGATATAAATGAAATAAAGTCAGAAATTCATTATATAGAAAAGTTAATAGAAAAAAAAGTAGGCTCTAATGAGCTTAAAAGGTTGGAAGAAGTAAAAAATAAAAAAAGTTCTAAAGATAATATTAATATAAAGATGTATAATGCATTAAAAAATAGGTATTATAAAATTAGAAGAATGGATGTTGCAACAAGAAGATTTATGTCTTTGACATCTAAAGATTATGAATATGAGAATGTAAAGGTAAAAAATTAATGGAGATAGAAAAGCAAGCATTCACAGGACTTATGGAATATTATAAGCTTCTTCCACTTAAAAATAAACGTGATGAAATAATAAGTGAACTCGAAAGCCTTATATCTAATTATTCTAAAATATGTACTAAGTTAAATGTTATTCCTGATATGGTTTTAAATAAGGAAATGTTAAATATAAATAGAGATGATTTAAGCGAAGATGAATTCTTAAATGCAATATTTTGCTATTTGAATACATTGCAAGATATAAGTGGTCAATTTATAGATAATGTATGTAATTTAATAGAAAATAAAAATTAAAAACGTATTTTAAATATTACGTTTTTTTGATATACTTATATTGGTGATAAAAATGGAATTAATAATAGGTTCACACGTTTCATTTACTAAAGATGAACAATTAAAAGGAAGTGTTATTGAGGCATTAAAATATGAATCCAATACATTTATGTTTTATACAGGAGCGCCACAAAATACTCTTAGAGCAAAAATAGATGATAATAAAACGAAGGAAGCTTTAAAGCTCATGGAAGAAAATAATATTAATATAAATAATGTAATTGTTCACGCACCATATATAATAAATCTTGCTAATAATAACAATTTTGATTTTAATGTAAGATTTTTAAAGGAAGAAATAAAAAGAGTAGAATTATTAGGTGTTAAATTAATAGTTCTTCATCCAGGAAGTCATATTGGACTTGGTGTAGATGCAGGCATAAAAAATATTGTGTCCGCATTAAATATGGCATTAGATAAAAGTAATAATGTTATAATATGCCTTGAAACTATGGCTGGTAAAGGTACCGAGATAGGCAAATGCTTTGAAGAAATAAAAAAAATAATAGATGGTGTAGAATTAAAAGATAAAAT
This sequence comes from uncultured Bacilli bacterium, assembly GCA_947628565.1. Lineage (GTDB taxonomy): Bacteria > Bacillota_I > Bacilli_A > RF39 > UBA660 > UMGS1613. The sequence continues at coordinate 62,762 of CANRAH010000006.1, read as the reverse complement.
TGGTGTTTGCATGGATACTTGTCATTTGAATGATGCTGGATATGATTTATCAAATTTTGATGAAGTATTAGATGAATTTGATAAAATTGTAGGTTTAAAATATTTAAAAGTAATCCATATCAATGACTCCAAAAATGTAATGGGTGCTAGAAAAGATAGGCATGAAAATATAGGCTTTGGTACTATAGGGTTTGATAAATTAATAAATATTATATATAACGAAAGATTAAATATACCTAAATTACTTGAAACTCCTTATTATAATGGATTAGCTCCTTATAAGGAAGAAATAAAAATGATAAGAGAGAAAAAATTTAACGAAAATTTACTTGATGATATATCAAAATAAATATCCCTTAAATTTCTTTTTATAACTTAAAAATAATTCTTTAATTTTTATAAAATCATTTTTATTAATGTTTTTTTCAAGCTCATCTAGATAAGGTGTTTCATCTTTTATTATATCCTCGTAATTTTTTTTAACAAAATCAAGTAGAAATGATAGTTCACGTTCATTTAAATGAATATCATTTTTGATACCAAATTCATTCATCGTTTTAATATCTAGTAAGTCAATATAGTTTTTAATTAAACTTTTCATATATTCACCAATATAATATATGATTAAATAATATAATAATGAATAAAATAATAGTAGGTGATTAAAGTGATAAAAAATATATACCTTTTTAAATTAAAAATAAGATATGAAGAAAAAAATAAACAAGTATAAATATTATAAAAAAAGAATAAATATAGAAGAAATAATTGAAAAAAGGTATAGAATTTTTGTAATATTTTTGATATTTATAATGTCTTTATTAATTGCTAAACTATTTTATATACAAGTAATTAAGAATGATTATTATGTAACAAGGTTAAAATCACTTACTACAAAGGTAGTAGAAGGGGATTCAACACCTCGTGGTAGAATATATGATAGAAATGGAAATGTTATAGTAGACAATAAATCTGTTAAAACTATATATTATAAAAAAAGTAGTAATATAAATAGTAAAGATGAAGTAAAAATGGCTTATCTAGTAGCAACATATATAGATGTTGATTATTCAAAACTTTCTTTAGATATGTTAAAAGCTTTTTGGATTTTAAATAATAGTGAAGAGGCAAAAAAAAGAATAACTGATGAAGAATGGGAAAATTTGAGTATTAGAAAGTTAACTAATGATGATATAGAAAAGCTTAAATTAGAAAGAGTAACCGATTTAGATTTATCTAGTTATAATGAATTAGATAAAGAAGCGTGCTACATATATAATTTAATGAATAAAGGATATTATTATACAGAAAAAAATATAAAAAATGAAAATGTTACAGATGAAGAATATGCTAAAATAGCAGAGAATTTAAATATATTGCCTGGTTTTAATGTAAAGTTAAATTGGGAAAGAGAATATCCATATGGCACTGTTTTTAAAACTATGTTAGGAAGTGTATCTTCAAATTCTAGTGGAGTTCCATATAATCTTAAAGATTATTATTTGTCTAAAGGATATAGCCTTACTGATAGAGTAGGAACTAGTTATATAGAATATCAATATGAGGATTATTTAAAAGGAGAAAAACCAACATATAAATTAAATACTGATGGAAGTCTTGTAAAAGTTTCAGATGGTAAACGAGGAAATGATATTGTTCTTACTATTGATATAAATTTGCAAAGTGCAGTTGAACAAATTTTAGAAGAAGAATTGATTAAAACTAAGAGTGAAGCTAATACTCAGTATTTTAATAAAGCATATGTAATAATAAACGATCCAAATACTGGTGAAATACTTGCAATGGCAGGTAAACAGATACTTGAAGGTGAAACAGGAGAATATATTATAGTTGATTATACTCCTGGAGTCATAACATCCTCTGTTACGCCAGGATCTATAGTCAAAGGTGCATCACATATAGTTGGGTATAATACAGGCGCACTTAAGATAGGTGATGTTAGAAATGATGCTTGTATAAAAATAGCAGCTACGCCACAAAAATGTTCATTTAAATATTATGGTAATTTAAATGATATTGATGCACTTAAGTATTCGTCAAATGTATATCAATTTTATACGGCTATAAATGTTGGAAAAGGTGTATATAAGTATAATCAACCACTTGTTATAGATGAAAGTGCATTTGATATTTATAGAAATACTTTTAAAGAATTTGGACTGGGTGTTAAAACAGAAATAGACCTACCAAATGAGGCATTAGGTTATAGCGGTACAAATAGATTATCAGGACTACTTTTAGATTTTGCAATTGGGCAGTATGATACTTATACACCAATTCAAATATCACAGTATATGACTACTATTGCTAACGGTGGAAAAAGGATGCAACCATATTTGCTTAAAGCAGTATTTTCAAGTGAAGGAGATAAGCTTTCAGATTTGATATATGAAGGAGAACCAAAAATTTTAAATGAAGTAAATACTGATAAGGTTTATATGGATCGTGTTAAAGAAGGATTTATAAGTGTTATGGGAAGTGGAGGAACTGGTTCTGGATATATAGATTCAAAATTTAAACCAGCAGGTAAAACAGGAACCGCACAAAGTTTTCTTGACACAAATTCTGATGGAGTGATAGATACAGCAACAACAACTGCTACTTTTGCAGGTTACGCACCTTATGATAATCCTGAGGTTGTGTTCACTGTAATTGCACCAGATATAGCTCCAGATGAGGTGCCTTTTAATAGCATGAGTCGCGTAAATAAAAGAATTAGTGAAAAAGTTAGCAAAAAATACTTTGAAATTTATGGATAATTTGCTATAATATATTGGAATATGAAAAAGGAGGAGATACTATGGCAAAAAAAGGAGAAGCAAGATCAAGAATAACTCTTAAATGTGCAGAGTGTGGAGAAGAAAACTTCCGTACTGAAAAAAATAAAAAAAATACTACAGATCGTTTAGAATTAAATAAGTTCTGTCCTAGATGTAAGAAAACGACACTTCATAAAGAATCAAAATAGTAAAGGAGGTTTATAATGTTTAACGTAAATGATATTAAAAATGGAATGACAATTTTGTTTGAAGATAATATCTATAATGTATTAGAGTTTTCCCATGTAAAACCTGGTAAGGGCGCTGCATTTGTTCAAGTAAAACTTAAAAATTTACGTACAGGTTCTATTGTTGAAAAAAGATTTAATTCAGGTGTAAAACTTGAAAAAGCTATGGTTGAAAAAGTAGGAATGCAATTCCTTTATGCAAATGGAGATTCTTATAACTTCATGAATATGGAAACATATGAGCAAGTTGAACTTACAAAAGAACAATTAGGAGATAATATAAATTATTTAAAAGAAGGTTTAGATGTTTTACTTTCATTTTATGAAGGTGAATTACTTGGTATAATTTTACCAGCTCAAGTTGATCTTAAAGTAGTTAAAACAGAACCAGCTGTTAAAGGTAATACGACAAATAATGCAACGAAAGATGCAACACTTGAAACAGGTTTAGTAGTTAGAGTACCTTTATTTATCGAACAAGATGAGGTTATATCAGTATCAACTGCAGATGGAAAATATGCATCACGTGCATAAATATTATTTCAAATAAAAATTGGTATTTAAGTTTATACCAATTTTTTTATTTGTATAAAAATATTAATGTATATTTTTTTCTATTATTTTATCTACAAGTCCATATTTTAAAGCTTCATAGGAATCCATGAAATTGTCTCTATCAGTATCTTTTTCAATTATATTTAAATCTTTACCTGTGTTATTTGCTAAAATTTTATTTAGTTTATCTTTTGTTTTAAGTATATGTTCAGCTGCTATTTTTATTTCTGTTGCTTGACCTTGCGCACCACCAAGTGGTTGATGTATCATAACTTCACTATTTGGTAATAAAAATCTTTTACCTTTTTTACCACTTGAAAGTAAAAATGCTGCCATAGATGCACATATTCCAAGACCAATTGTAACAACATCGCTATTTATAAAATTCATAGTATCGTATATAGCCATTCCATCAGTTACATTTCCACCAGGAGAATTTATATATATATTTATATCATCATTATTTATAGAATCTAGAAAAAGTAGTTGTGCAACAACGCTATTTGCTAAATTATTATCAATTTCTCCATTTATTATTATAATTCTGTCTTTTAGTAATCTAGAGTATATATCATAAACTCTTTCAGTATTATTTACTTTATCTATTACTGTAGGTATAATCATAAAATCATCTCCTATGTATATAATAGTTATAAAGATAATTTTTATGCATTAAAAAAGTCGACAAAAATTTATTTTTTTGATAAAATATATATATAGGATAAGAGGGATTTTATGGATAAGATGATAAAGGTTACATATCATGGCAATGAGACTATTGAATTTAAATCAGGAACCACTTATAAAGAAATATCAGAACATTTTCAAAATAGATATAATTATGACATATTATTAGCAAAAGTTGATAATGATATTGTAGATTTAAGTGAAACGTTAAAGAAAAGATGCAGTATAGATTTCTTCGATAGATCATCAACAGTTGGAAATAATGTATATTTAAACAGTGCGAAATTCATACTAATTTTAGCTGTTAAAAATATTTTTGGTAAAGATGCTACTTTAGTAACTCAAAATTCTATGGATAATGGAATCTATTGTACTATAAATGGACAAAAAGTTGATAAAAAAATAGTTCGTTTGCTAAATGAAGAAATGAAAAAAATATCTGATGAAGATTATGTATTTGTTAAGTCAAGTGTGTCAAGAATAGATGCAATAAAGTACTTTAAAAAATTAAATCAATTGGATAAGGTTAATGTATTAAAATATATTTCTAATACTTATATTAATTTGTATAGGATAAATGATTTGTATGATTATTTTTATGGCAAGATGGCATATAGTACTAAAAGTATAAATGAATTTTCTTTGACACCTGTAGATGATGAAGGGTTTATATTATCAATACCAAGTGCATCTTCTCCTGAAAAAACTGAGATTTATAACCACCATGAAAAACTTTTCAAAAAATTTAAAGAGTATTCTTCTTTTGCAAGTGTTTTTGGAATCGAAAAAGCATCTGATTTAAATCAAGTAGTATCAAAGGCTAAAGTAGGAGAACTTATAAATTTAGCTGAAGCATACTATGATAGTCAACTTGTTAAAATATCTGATGAAATATTTAATAGTAAAAATGATATAAAAATAGTTTTGATAGCTGGCCCATCTTCAAGTGGTAAGACTACAACATCAAAAAAATTAAATATATATTTAAGGAGTAAAGGTTTTATAACACATCCTATAAGTATAGATGATTATTTTAAAGATGTTAGCGATAGACCTCTTGATTCAGAGGGAAATCCTGATTTTGAATCGATAAATGCGATTGATGTAAAATTATTTAACGATAACTTAACACATTTGCTTAATGGTGAAAAAGTTAATTTACCTGTTTATAACTTTATATTAGGTAAAAGAGAATATAATAATAATTACTTAAAATTAGGAGAAAAAGATATAATTATCATTGAAGGTTTACATGCTTTGAATAATGAACTTACAAAATCTGTTAGTGATGACAAAAAATATAAAGTTTATATAGGACCATTAACACAACTTAATGTTGATAATCATAATCATATCCATACGAGTGATATTAGAAAATTAAGAAGAATAGTAAGGGATAGTAAGACTAGAGGTCATAGCGCACTTGATACTCTTAAAATGTGGCCAAGTGTAAGTGCTGGAGAAAGAGAAAATATATTTAAATTTCAAGATGAAGCTGATTTTGTTGTAAATTCAGCGCTCATATATGAAATAGGAGTTTTAAAAACATATGTTGAACCATTATTATTCGATGTATCAGAAGACACTCCTGAATATATGGAAGCACTAAGACTTATTAACTTTTTAAGAAATTTCTTGCCTATACCTAGTGATGATGTACCAGCTAATTCGGTATTGAGAGAATTTATAGGTGGTAGTTGCTTTTTAAAATAGAAGGGATGAATAATATGATAAGAGTAGCAATAAATGGATTTGGTAGAATTGGTAGATTAGTATTTAGAATAATGGAGGAAGATCCTTGTTTTGAAGTTGTAGCAATAAATGATTTAACGGATGCAGAACAACTTTCATATCTTCTAAAATATGATACTAATTATGGTAATTATAATGTGAATAAAATAAGTTTTGAAGATAATTATATAATTGTTGGAGATAGAAAAATAAGAGTTTATAGTGAAACAGATCCAACAAATCTTCCTTGGGAAGAACTTAAAATAGATGAGGTTTTTGAATGTACAGGGCACTTTACGGATAAAGAAAAAGCTTTATCACATATAAAAGCAGGCGCTAAAAAAGTTATTATAAGTGCGCCTGCCAAAGGTGATTTGAAAACTATTGTATATAATGTAAACCATGACACATTAGATGGGAAAGAACAAGTTATTAGCGCGGCTTCTTGTACGACAAATTGTCTTGCACCAGTACTTAATGTAATAGAAAAAAATATTGGAATAGAAAAAGGATTCATGACGACAGTTCATGCTTATACTAACGATCAAGCAACTTTAGATATTGCCCATAAAAAAGGAATTAGAGCTCGTCGTGGTAGAGCATGTGCAGCTAATATTGTTCCATCTTCAACAGGAGCAGCAAGTGCAATTGGACTTGTTATTCCATCACTTAAGGGAAGACTTGATGGTGGAGCTTTAAGAGTTCCTGTTACAACAGGTTCAGTTATTGATTTATCTTTAGAACTAAAAAGAAATACAACTGTAGATGAAATAAATAATTTATTAAAGGAGAATAGTAATGAAACATTGGGATTTACTATGGATCCAATAGTTTCATCTGACATAAGATCATCTTCTTTAGGAGCTTTAGTAGACGGTGATCTTACAAAGGTAATCGATGTAGATGGACACCAACTTGTAAAAGTGATTGCATGGTATGATAACGAAATGGGATATTCAACTCAAATGGTTAGAACCGCTAAATATTTTGGCGAATTAGAAAAATGATATTTAATTATATCTTTTTTTTATACAATTTATTGTTAAAAACATTTGTATGTGTTATACTTGTATTGGTGATAATATGTATGAATATATAAATGGTAAGATAGTTGATATACATAGTAATTATATAGTAATTGATAATAATAAAATAGGCTATTTAGTATATGTTGCAAATCCATATTCATTTGAAATTGGAAAAGAATATATAGTATATATATATCAATATGTAAGAGAAGATGAAATATCATTATATGGTTTTAAAACATTTGAAGAAAAGGAATTGTTTTTAAAATTGATAAATGTTAAAGGTCTTGGTTGCAAAATGGCACTTCCTATGCTTGCAACAGGATCAATTAGTGGAATTATGGATGCTATTGAAAGAGAAAATATTTTATATTTAAAGAAATTTCCTAAAATAGGCGATAAAGTTGCAAGACAAATAATTTTAGATTTAAAAGGTAAACTTGCAACAACAAGTACAAGTTCTAATACTAAGGACTATGATGAATTAATTGAGGTTTTAAAAGGGTTAGGATATAAAGGTCAAGATATAAACAAGGTATTACCGCAAATTGATTCTAGTTTAAATATAGAAATACAAGTGAAAGAAGCTTTAAAGCTGATGTTAAAATAGTATGAAAATAGGAATAGATTTGGATGAAACAATTACTTGTTCTAATGAGTGTTTCGAAAATTTAAAAAGAACACGTAATATAAATTTTAGTAAAAGGTATGTTGATAAATGGACAAAAGAGGAATGTGAAGAATTTTTGTCTAAATATGAAAAATATATAATAAAAAATGCTAAATTAAAAGAAGGAGTTAAAAGTGCTTTAAAAAAATTACATAAAGATGGACATTATTTAGTAGTTATAACTGCAAGAAATAATAAATATTTTAAAGATACAGAAAAATTAACTTTAAAAATGTTTGAAGATAATAACATGAAATTTGATGAAATTTATTTTGATCAAAAAATAAAATCGGATATAGCAAAAAGACTTAATATAGATTTAATGATAGATGATAGCATTAATGTATACAACAATATGAAAAAAGAAAACATCGATTGTATTCTTTTTGGACATAAAATAAAAACTTGGAAAGAAATATTAGATTATATAGAAAGTAGGAAAACGGATGGATAGAATAGTTAGTGAAGAAGAAACATTAGAAGATAATTTTGAACAAAATATAAGACCTACTAGTTTAAATGAATATATCGGACAAAGTGAGGTAAAAGAAAATTTAGGAATTTTTATTAAAGCAGCTAAATTAAGAGAAGAACCACTTGACCATGTATTATTATATGGCCCACCTGGTCTTGGTAAAACTACTTTAGCGCATATTATTGCAAATGAACTTGGGAGTAATATTAAAACTGCTAGTGGTCCATCAATTGAAAAAAGTGGAGATTTAGCTGCAGTACTTTCAAATTTAGAGGAAGGCGATGTGCTTTTCATAGATGAAATACATAGAATACCAAGGTTTGTTGAAGAAATTTTATATTCAGCAATGGAGGATTTTACATTAGAAATAGTTGTTGGAACAGAAAGTTCTAGTAGAAGTATAAAAATTGATTTACCACCATTTACTTTAGTAGGAGCAACAACACGTGCTGGAGATTTAACAAGTCCATTACGTGATAGATTTGGAATTATAAATAAATTAAATTATTATACAGTAGATGAACTTCAAAAAATTGCAATAAGAACAAGTAAAGTATTAAATTGTGATATAGATAGTGATGCAGCTTTAGAGCTTGCAAGACGCAGTAGAGGAACGCCTCGTATATGTAATAGGCTTTTTAAAAGGGTAAGAGATTTTGCCATTGTAATGGGAAATGGTAAAATTGATTTAGAAATAACGAAGCTTGCATTAGATAAATTAAAAGTGGATGAACTTGGACTAGACGAAACAGATTATCATTTACTTAAATCTATAATAGAAAAATTTAATGGTGGACCTGTTGGAATAGAAGCAATTGCATCTTCAATTGGTGAAGAGCAAACAACTATAGAAGATGTATATGAACCATACTTACTTCAAATTGGATTACTTAAAAGAACTACGAGAGGAAGAGTTGTAACAGAAAAAGCATATAAACATTTAAATATACCATATAATGAGACTAATAAAAAATAAATTAATGTAAATATTAATAATGGTGATTTTATGAAAAAGTTTTTAGTTTTATTAATTATTTTAATTTTAACAGGATGTAAGAATAGTGCTAATAAAGAAAATACTGTTGAGAATATAGATGATTCTAAAGAAGATACTATTATAACAGTAGAAGATTATAAAGAAAATAATATAAATGAACTTGGAAATGTTCCTATTATGATGTATCATGGTATTCAAAATTTAAATAATGATGATACATCATATATTGGTGGTAATATAGATAAAGATGGTTATCAACGAACAAAAGAAGCATTTATTAATGATTTAGAATTTTATTACAATTCTGGATATAGAATGGTAAGATTAACTGATTATGTTGATGGTAATATTGATGTTGAATTTGGAAAAAGCCCGATTATTTTAACTTTCGATGATGGATTATCAAATAATATTAAAGTTACTGGATTAGATGAATCTGGTAATATTATAATAGATCCTAATTCTGCAGTTGGAATTTTAGAAGATTTCAAAAAAAAATATCCAGATTTTAATGTTACTGCTACTTTCTTTGTAAATGGAGGATTGTTTGAACAAAAAGAGTACAATGATAAAATACTTAGATGGTTAGTTAATAATGGTTACGATATAGGTAACCATACATATAGTCATGTCAATTTTTCAAATGCAAGTATAGATGAAACTAATAAAGAAGTTGGAAGCGTATATGATATATTAGATAACATAATAAAAGACAAATATGTTAACATAGTAGCGCTTCCATATGGTTCACCATATTCATTTGAGCATGAAAATATAAATTATATTTTAAATTCAACTTATAATAATAAAACTTATACAACCAAATCTTTATTAAGAGTAGGTTGGACTTATGATTCTTCTCCTTTTTCTAAAGACTTTAATCCAAAATTTTTAAAGAGAATAAGGGCATATGACAATAATGGAAAAGATTTTGATATAGAAATGAATTTCAACTTATTGCTTAATAATCGATATATATCAGATGGTGATGTTGATACTATAGTAATAAAAAGTGAAAATAAAGATATGCTTAAAGAAACGTACAGTAAAAAAGTGATTGAATATTAAGGAGGTTTATACATTGGACAAAAATTTTTATACTGATATATTTAAATTGGAAAGTAATTTAACAAAATTAATAAAAAGTAATTTGTTAAATGTATATTATTTAAATGGCAAAGAAAGTGTGAGAGATTTTTATTATCGAAAATATCAAAAGTTATTAAGTGATTACAATTTAACAAAAAATGAATTTTTATTACAATTTTTAGAAATTATAAAAGAAATTATAGAAAAAATAGATTATTTAACTATTAGTTATAAAACAGGTAGTAAAGTAGATATGACCGAATTGTTACCACTACTTTTTTCTAATAGGATTAATAATATAGAAATGGAAAATAATAATAAGATAAAATAAAAAAATACTAAACGTATTTTTTATTTTTCAACTTTATTTAATGCTCTTTTTTCTCTTGCGCTTATTCTAACCTTTTTTCCATCACTTAAAGTTACTAATTGTAAATTAACTTTCTGCGTATGTTTAGTAGCTCTTAAAGAATGAGATCTTCTATTTCCAGCAAGTGGTTTTTTATTAGTTGCTTTAACTGCCATAATATTCCTCCGTTTTCATATTTTTTCCCTATGCCATATGAGTTTATCATATTTTTAAAAATAAGTCAAATATTTTTAGGAAATTTGTTTAAAATAAAAATGATTTATAGTAAAATATATGTAGGAGGGATATAATGTATACACCACTTTATATAAAAACAGATAATAGTATTTTAAAATCTATGATTAAAATCAATGATTTGATTTTATTTGCTAAAAAAAATAATATTAAATCCCTTACAATAACAGATAATAATATGCATGGAGTTATGGATTTTTATAAAATGTGCATAAGTAATGATATTAAACCTATAGTTGGACTTGAAATAGATTATAATTCATATAAGATTGTGCTTTATGCTAAAAATTATGATGGATATAAAAATTTAATAAAGTTATGCACATATATGAGTGAAAAAAAATTGGAATTAGAGGATTTAAAAAAATATAAAAATGATTTAGTGTGTATAACTCCTTTTGAAAGCTTAAATATATATAATGACATAAAAGATTTATACGAAAATATATTTATAGGTTACAAGAATAAAAACGAATATGAGAAAATAGATGCATCAAACAAAGTTTATATGAATGAAACTTTATATTTAAAAAAAGAAGATAGTAAATATATAAAATATATAGATGCGATAAGAGACAATGTCGTAGTTAATCTAATTGATGATAACAATAAAGATAAATATATCTTGCTAGAAGACACGTTTAATAATAACTATAAAGAAAGTGTAAAAAATAATCATTTAATAGAAAGTTTATGTAATTTAAAACTTGAATTTAATCAAAAATTAATGCCAAAATTTATAAATGATGAAAATATAGATAGCTATGCTTATTTAAAAAAGAAATGTATAGAAGGATTAAAGTATCACTTTGGAAATACTGTAAAAGAAATATATAAATCAAGATTAAAATATGAATTAGATGTAATTAATAAAATGGGATTTTGCGATTATTTTTTAATTGTTTCGGATTACGTTAAATATGCTAAAAATAATAATATAATTGTTGGATCTGGAAGGGGTTCCTGTGTTGGATCTTTAGTTTCATATTGCCTTATGATTACAGATGTAGATCCAATTAAATATAATTTGTTGTTTGAAAGATTTTTAAATCCTGAGCGTGTTAGCATGCCAGATATAGATATAGATTTTGAACATGAAAAACGAGAAGATGTAATTAAATATTGTATAAAAAAGTACGGTGAAAAAAGAGTAGTACCTATAATTACATTTGGAACGTTAGGAGCGAAGCAAGCTATACGTGATGTTGCAAAAACATTAAATATAGATTCTAAACTAATTGATAATTTAACTAAATTAATCGATTCTAAAAAAACATTAAAAGAAAATTATAATGATAATGCCAAATTAAAGATTTTACTTGAACGTAAAGAAGAATTGATGAACTGTTTTAAAATAGCAATAAAATTTGAAGGTTTAAAGAGACATACATCTATCCATGCAGCAGGAGTTGTCATGTCAAATGTTGATTTAGATGAAGTAATACCACTTGATAAAAGCCGAGATTTTTATGTTAGTGGATATGATATGACATATCTAGAAGAAATAGGATTACTTAAAATGGACTTTTTAGCTATTAAGTATTTGACTACAATACATCGTATAATAGATAGCATAAATAAAGATTATAATATAAATTTAAAATTTGATGAAATTCCATTAAATGATAAAGAAGCTCTTTCGATATTTACAAAAGCCGATACTATTGGAATATTTCAATTTGAATCGGAAGGTATGATTAATTTTTTGAAAAAATTAAAAGTAAGCAGTATGGATGATATCTTTGCAGCAATCGCACTATTTAGACCTGGACCTATGCAAAATATAACAAGCTATGTCAATAGGAAAAATGGTATAGAAAAAATAGATTATTTAGATAAATCTTTGGAACCTATTTTAAAACCAACATATGGTATTATGATATATCAGGAACAGATTATGCAAATAGCTCGTGTAATGGCTTCTTATACACTTGGTGAAGCAGATATATTAAGAAAAGCGATGAGTAAAAAGAAAAAAGATTTAATTCTTGAAGAACAAGAAAAATTTAAGGCACGAGCACTAAAAAATGGATATGATATTAAATTAATTGAAAAGGTTTTTTCATCTATGCTGAAATTTGCAGAATATGGTTTTAATAAATCACATTCTATTGGATATTCTATTGTTGCGTATAAAATGGCTTACTTAAAAGCTCATTATAGAAAAAATTTTATATCATATTTGCTTTCAATGGATATAAATGATGAAAATAAAACAAAAATATATATATATGAAGCAAGACAGAATGGAATTAATATTTTAAAGCCAGATATAAATTTAAGTTTTAATCAATATATAATAGAACCTAATGGAATTCGATATCCACTTACTAATATTAAGAATGTTGGACTTGCATGTTGCGATATTATATTAAAAGAAAGAGAAAATGGTAAATTTACTGATATATATGACTTTATTAGTAGATGCTACGGTAAAAGTGTAAATTCTAAAACATTAGAATCTTTAATATATTCATCTGCTTTTGAATGCTTTGGTTATAACAAAAGAACTTTAATAGAAAATTTAGATAATATAATAAATTATAGTGAATTAATTAGAGAACTAAGTCGTGAATATTCACTTGAACCAGAGATAAAAATAAAAGAGGAGTATACTAAAAGCTATCTTATGGAAAAAGAACTTGACGTATTTGGCTTTTATTTAACAGAAAATCCTATAACTTTATTTAAATCAAAGATAGGCAATATAGTAAATATAAATGAAATAGAATCTTATTTTGACAAAATAGTATCAATTATAGTATATATTGATAAGCTAAAGGAAACAAATACTAAAAAAGATGAAGTTATGTGCTTTATATCTGGATCTGATGAAATAGCTAAAGTTGATATTGTACTTTTTCCAAGTATATATAAAGAAAATAAAGATTTAAAAAAAGGCGATATTATTCTTGTAAAAGGAAGAGTTGAAAAAAGATTTGATATTTATCAAGTAGTAGCTAATATGATAAATAAATTATAGTTGATTAAAGAGGTAAAAAGATGTTTAAAATAGGTAATGTTGAAATAAAAAATAGAGTTGTTTTAGCTCCCATGGCTGGTATTTCTAATAGTGCATTTAGAACTATAATAAAACAAATGGGGGCTGGATTAATTGAAGCTGAAATGGTAAGTGATAAGGCTTTGATGTATCATAATAAAAAGACTATAGATATGCTTTATATGACAGATTTTGAAAGACCAATTTCACAGCAAATATTTGGTAGTGATAAAGAGTCCTTTGTTATAGCAGCTAAATATATATATGAAAATATGCATCCTGATATTATAGATATAAATATGGGCTGTCCAGTACCCAAGGTTGCTATATCTTCACAAGCTGGAAGCGCATTATTAAAAGATCCTAATAAAGTTTATGATATAGTAAGTTCTGTTGTAAATTCTGTGCCTATTCCTGTTACAGTAAAAATACGTAGTGGTTGGGATGAAAATAGTATTAATGCAGTCGAAATTGCTAAAGTAATAGAAAAAGCTAAAGCTAGTGCGATAACTATTCATCCAAGGACTCGTAAGCAAGGATATAGTGGTAAGGCTAATTGGAATATAATCAGGGATGTTAAAAATGCTGTTAAAATTCCTGTAATAGGAAATGGGGATATAAAGTCTTGCTATGATGCTAAGAAAATGATAGATGAAACTGGATGTGATGCAGTTATGATAGGTAGAGGAGTATTAGGAAATCCTTGGCTTATAAAAGAATGTGTTGATTACCTTGAATATGGTATTGAACCTAAAGAAATAACAATAGAAGAAAAAATAAAGATGATTAAAAAGCATTTGGATCTATTACTTGAAACTAAACCTTATAAAGTAGCAATGCTAGAAATAAGAAGTCATTCAGCATGGTATTTAAAAGGTTTAAAAAATTCAAAAGAATTAAAAGAAGCTATATTTAAAACAACAAGTAAAGAAGAACTATTATCTTTATTAGATAATTATTTAAAAAATATATAAAGAAAAAAGATATAAAATTTTATATATCTTTATTGTTTTTTAAGAACTCTCTAAGTATTTTGGTTAGAGCTCTTTTTTCTATTCTAGATACATAACTTCTTGAAATTCCAAGTTTTTTAGCAATTTCTTTTTGTGTAATTTCATCATTATCAAAAAGCCCATATCTTGCAATTATTATTTTTTTTTCTCTTTCAGTTAAGATGTTTAAATATTTCTTTAAATCAGAGATATTATTTTCTTTATGAATATCAAGTGCATAATCGGGTGTTGGTGTTTTTAATATATCTAATATAGTTATTTCGTTTCCTTCTTTATCAAACCCAACAGATTCATTTATGCTTATATCTTTACTTCTTTTTTTATTATTTCTAAAATACATCAATATTTCATTCGCTACTATCACTTAAAAGAACAATTTGTTCTCCGTGAGTACCAGTTTTGGAGTCCAGACTATCTTCAAAGACTGGTTGATAGGTTGTTGTATGATTTCTTGAACCTATCAAGTCAATGTGTATGTCTTTTCCATCGGTTGAACAATTACCAATAAATAACTTTAAGAAGTTTCTTTGTGATAGTAAATCAAGTTCAGTAAAGTTGTTCATATAGTTATCAAGTATATAAATGAGCATTTTAACAGTTTCTTGGTCGGTATAAGAGTCTGGTTGTTCTCTCTTTAGTTCTTGTATCTTTGCTACAATTTCTTTGTCTTTTTGTTTTAAATTTTTTATTTTTCCTTGTATGTCATCTAATAATTCTTCATCAACATATTCTATACGAGATATATAATTTTTAATACTAGCAAGGTTTTGATTATGTTTTTTTTCTAAAACCTCTAATTCATTTGTCCTGCTATTTTTGCTATAGTTTTCATCTTTAATAATTTTAAGTAGTTCTTGGTAAAACTCACTAGTAGGCTTTGCAAGTCGTTTTATTCCGTCAATAACAAGTTTGTCTGCCTCATTTCCGTTAACATTAGGACAATTACAAAGTTTTCCTCTAGACCTCATTTTAAGGTCACATATATAATTGAACTTTCTATCACCATTAGGAAGTGTTGTATCTTTAAGTTTTGGTCTCATAAGGTTGCCACAATGTTCGCACCTTAATATGCCGGCTAGAATAGAATTGTTTTTAACTGGTTTTCTATATGCTTTGTTCTGATTACTATTAAGTAATGTTTGAACTTCTACCCAGTCTTTACCTTTAATAATTCCTTGATGTTTTCCAATAGCATTTATCCATTGGTCTTTGTCTTTAGCTTTAACACTACCAGTTTTAGTTTTACTTGTCTTGTTATAACTCATCACGCCATTTAAGCCATTCCAATCTATTTCATTGTTAAAGATCTCCATATCGTTGTTTTTAAAGTAATTAAACATATCTTTATCGGCAATTGCATAAACGGGGTTTGTCAGTATCTTTTTAAGTCCCCAACGTGTGAAATCACATTCACGTCTTGTATGCAGATTATTGTTAAGTAAAAATGTTTCTAGAGTAGTTAAAGACTTTAATTCAAGGTATTTGTCATATATAAGTTTTATAATATCTATTTCGTCATTTATAGGGCTTAATTTATATAGTGAAACCTTTTTACCATTGATGTTAAACTTTTCCATCTTTTCTGAGGCAAAGCCCATCGGTGTATTACCACCAAGCCAACGTCCAGTTTTAGCAAGTTCCATCATATTATCTCTAATACGTTCTGCTATCGTTTCACGTTCTAGTTGTGCAAATGTCATTGTTATCATAAGCATTGCACGCCCCATTGATGTAGTAGTATCAAAACTTTCTGATACACTAGCAAATTTAGTATCGTATAGTTCCAGTTCATTATACATCTCACAGAAATCTAGAACATTACGAGAAAGTCTATCTAATTTATATACAACAATCATTTTAACTTGTTTGTCTTTAACAAATTTCATCATCTCTTGAAATTGTGGACGTTTAACATCTTTACCACTAAAGCCCTCATCTTGCTTAATAATAATGTCTTCGTCTTTAATGTTAATATCAAATTTACTCTTAATATATGCTTTACATATTTCAATTTGGTTTTCTACTGATTCACCCTTACCAGTAAACTTTGATTTACGAGAATATATGACATATTTTCTTACATCGTTTCTTATTTTTTCTATATCGTCATTACCCATAAAATTAGTCCTTTCTTTTATGTGATTATACTAATATTATATTATCTGTAAATTAAAAATAAGAGTATTTTAGGGTGGATTTGTGATTAAAGTTTTGACTAACTTGAGGAAAGAAAAAGTATGTTTCATAAGCATTTTCTAAATGGCAAACACAGAGTCAATTAAGAAACTTAATGCTGATGATACATAAGTGAACCAAAAAAGTGTAAAAAAATAAGTGATTTTTTTTCATTAGTTTACATCTTAAAGTATATATGGTATAATTTCAATAGTAGGTGATAGATATGAATATTATTGAAAAAATAAATGCAGAAGAAAAAAGACACAATGAAAAAATTAATGAATTAAATGAGCTTTTAAAAATGTATAAGAATGATGTACGAGATTATTATGCTTATGTAGATAATATGGTCGATGAAGCAGTAAAAACTGGTATTGAAGCAGAAAAAATATTACAACAAGAAGAATCTAGAAAAAATGTTAATCCATATGAAAAACAAATTGAAGATATTAACGAAAGTATAAAAAAAGAAAATGAATTATACACAAAAAATATGGCTGATTTAATGGAAGAAAAACAAAACGAAGATATAGCTAAGCAAAATGAACAAGAACAAAGAGAAATTGAATCATTAACGCTTCAACAAGAAATAAATAAAATTGAAAACGAAAAAAGAGAAATTGAAAAAAGAATTAGACAAATATCTGATGAGGCTTTAGGTTCTTTCTTCACAGAACAAGTTTCTGAAAAGTACCCAATAGAGTATCAAATTTTTAAACAACAAGAAGAAAAAGTAAGAAACCATATAAGTAATTATGCACAAATAACTAATTTAAAAGAAAAATTTAATATAGTTTCTCAAGATCTGCAATTTTATCAAAGAGCATTACCAGTATATGAAAATTTCTATCAAAGATTTGAGCAAATGAAAACAGAAAGAGAACAAGCACAAGTAAGTGAAAAAGAACAAGAAAGAATATATAATCTAATTCATAAAGCAGAAAATGAAAGATTACAAAAAAATAGAAGTTTATATACTGCTTGGGATTTAGGAAATAAAACAATACCCCCAGAATATAAAGGAATGACTTATGAACAAGTTGAGGCATTGCTAAATCAAAAAGAAGTAGAAGAAAAAGCAAGACAAGAGGCAAAAAAAGTTAGAGATGAGTTAATTGGAAAAGTAATAAGAAAAGATTTACAAGTGCCAGAAGATTATCATTTAAGTCAAATACAAATAAAAAATTTAGGTCAACAATTTGCCAGTTATACTAATGATGAATTAAGAGAATTTATCTCTGATGTAAAGAAACAAGAAACAACGTCAGAAATTAAGCAAGAAACTCCTGTTCCATCATATAGCGAGTTTGAAAAAGATTTAATTGGTTTTATCGAAGAAAAGAATTCTAATCTAGGTAAGGTTTCAAAAATATTAAGTACTACTGGATATCCAGACTCAACTTATGAAGTTAGATTTGATGATGGCAGTATTCATCAGATTACAATTACTCAAGATGAAAAAAATTCAATAAGAAATCAAAAACATCATACACCAGAAGTTAGAGCCGAAGAAGTATCACAAACTACTAAAACTAATGAACAAACGCAACAAAGAGAAAAATTGATAAGTGATATTATTGGTGCAATGTTAAATGCTGGTGAGTTCCATAATTCTGGTTTAAATATAAGCCAAAAAATAAGTGATATGAGAGATGTTAAAAGAAAATTAGAAACAAAATCTTTAGAAGAATTAGAATATATATTGTCAGTTTATACTCCACAACACGAAAGAACAATGTCTAGTGGGGAAATTAAAAGATAATCAAGTATATAGGGAATCCTATATGCTTTTTTTATACCAAAGTTAACAAAATTGTATAAAAGTTCCTATTAAACTGCTATATATGATGAGGTAAATATTATTAGAGCTTTAATACCATTAAAAAATGCTTGTAAAGAAAAGTGCCATATAAACATTTTATATATACTATCTCATATACTAAAATTGGTATGTATTTACATTGTGGAGTAAGTTATGGAACAAATAAAGCATAAGCAATTACTGATTAAGATATAGTGCGCCAATTTATTAATGCTGATACTTGTGGGATAGAATATTCTTTAAGAGAGTGAGACTAACTAAAAGTATATACCAAAGATCAAAAAAATATATGGCAAATCATAAGGTAATAAAGAAGAAAAACACGTTTGTTAAAGTATATAAAGATACTATATGAATTCCTGCGAGTGAAGATTTAAATTTTGATAAAACAAGTGGTGTCTTAACAGGAGATGGTGTTAATATAAGTAAAGCAAAAAAATAGAAAGATAAGTTTTTTCAACATTTTTTCTCTTTTATTACAATTAAGTATTTGTTGAATTGATAATAACACAAATACTTTTTTTCATATCATTTATAGGCAATAATCTTTTGCCTGTTAATACCTCCTTTTTGTGTTCAATTTCAATGAATTTCTTCATATACTTAATTGGTGATAGTGTGAAACTGATAATAAACTTACCAACTGATAAAACTGGTTGGTGCAAGTTTAATAGTAAGTTTGCTAAATTACAAAGTGAACTTATCTTACTAGGAATAAGGAAATTAAATATAAGTTTTGATGAAAGAGAGAAGCATTTACACCAAATTATAGATAAAATAAAAGAGAGACTTGTTGATTAAATATAATCTTTAAATCTCTTTTATTTTTAAATACTTATATTATTTTTTTTATTAGATTAACGTTTACAAGCTTTTCAAAGTTATTTAAGGTACTTTGCTCAAAACGCGCTTTCTGACGTAATAGGTGTTAAGCTTTAACATGTATGAAAGAAAGTTGTAGTTTAGTTTCAATTATCTTAAATAGTGCATTAGTTCTATCAAAAAGTTCTTTGATGTGAACGTTGCATTTTCAATACATCTTGCCGCATAAGTTGTAAGGCGTGTATTTTTCTTTTTAGAATAACTATCTACTCCTTTAATTAGGCCAATTGTACCAATACTTATAAGGTCATCAGTATCTTCATTTTTATTATCATATTTTTTTACAATATGTGCAACTAACCTCAAATTGTGTTCTATAAGCTTGTTTCTAGCTTCTTTATCTCCTAAGTTTGCTTTTTCAACATATATATCTTCTTCTTCTTTAGAAAGAGGTTCTTTAAAACTGTTAAGAGAATATGCAGCAGTAAATATATAAAAATCTTTAAATAAATTCTTTAAAAAGTTAAACATAGTCACCTCAATATAATATATGATTTACACATTTTGTCCTATAACATGTAAAGAATATATTTTTTAATTAAAATATATTGAATAAAAAAAATATATTAGATAAAATTAATATAGGTGATGTTATGGATATGAATCAATCAAATTCTTTTAAATCTGAAACGGTTTATAATAATGAAAAAGAGATAAAAAGTGCAATTACTGATGGTATAAGTGGAAAAGCTATTTCATCAACTTTGGATGGAGTAGTAAATAAAGCAGATGAGTTAGGTATAACACCTGCTCAATTAAAGGAGACAGTAGAAGTAGTAACTTCTATGAAAGAAAATAATAATACTTTAGATAATTCTTATAGCTCTGATTTTGGGAAACAGAATGGCGATAAATTAAAGGAAGCATTAACTGAGGGAATTTCATCTAATGAAGTAAAAGAGAGTTTATCTCGAGAATTAGATAAAGCAAATGATAAAAAAAGTAAAAGGCATTTAAACTTTATGGTTAATTTAATGTCAAGATTCAAAAAAAGGGAACTTATTTTGGCAAAAAATGCACAAGAAAAGGGAAGACAGAAAATTAAAGAGTAAATATTGACTTTAAATTTTCTAAGTGATAAAATTAAGTTGTAAATCGATGAAGAAGAATAGTAATAGAATATTATTTTAAAGAGAGTTAATGGTTGGTGTGAATTAACAAATGTATTTTATGAATCTACTTCTGAGTGAAATGTAAACATTTCCGGTAATGCCGTTATGCTAATTAAGACTATTATTAGGATGGTACCGCACCAGTTGCTCCTTTTAGTGGTCTTTTATTTGTTAAGGAGGGTAATATGATAGATATTAAATTAATAAGAGAAAATAAAGAATTAGTAAAAGAAAATATAAGGAAGAAATTTCAAGATGAAAAACTACCTTTAGTAGATGAAATAGAAAATTTAGATAAACTTTATCGTGAGTGTAAAAAAAACGGAGATGACTTAAGAGCATTAAAAAATACTAAAAGTAGTGAAATTGGTATACTTATTAGAGAAGGTAAAAAGGATGAGGCAGAAAAAATCAAAGAAGAAGTTTCTAAGTATGGTGATGAATTAGAAAATCTTGCTAAAAAAGAGGAATTATTAGAAAACGAAATAAAAGAAAAGATGATGGTAATACCCAATATAATAGATGAGAGTGTACCAATTGGTAAAGATGATAGCGAAAATGTTGAAATTGAAAGATTTGGTGAACCAAAAGTACCTAGTTATGAAATACCTTATCATGCTGATATAATAGATAAATTTAATGGATTAGATAAAGATTCAGCAGGAAGAACAAGTGGTAATGGATTCTATTATTTAATTGGTGATATTGCAAGATTACATTCAGCCATGTTAAGTTATGCTAGAGATTTTATGATTGATAAAGGATTTACGTATTGTATTCCACCATTCATGATAAGAAGTGATGTTGTTAATGGTGTTATGTCATTTAATGAAATGGAAAATATGATGTATAAAATTGATGGTGAGGATTTATACTTAATTGGTACTTCTGAACATTCAATGATTGGAAGATTTAAAGGTCAAATTGTAAAGGAAGAGCAGTTGCCTATAAGATTAACTTCATATAGTCCATGTTTTAGAAAAGAAGTTGGTGCGCATGGTATTGAAGAAAGGGGATTATATAGGGTACATCAATTTGAAAAACAAGAAATGATTATTTTATGTAAATCAGAAGATGCAATGGATTGGTATAATAAAATGTGGAGTTATACAGTTGAGTTTTTTAGAAGTTTAGATATACCAGTTAGAACTCTTGAATGTTGTAGTGGAGATTTAGCTGATCTTAAGGTAAAGTCTTGCGATATTGAAGCATGGAGTCCAAGGCAACAAAAATATTTCGAAGTTGGTTCTTGCGCTACATTGGGTGATGCTCAAGCTAGAAGATTAGGAATTAGAGCAAAAGGTCAAAATGGTAATTATTTAGTTTCAACACTTAATAATACTGTAGTAGCTTCTCCAAGGGGATTAATAGCATTAATTGAAAATAATTATCAAGAAGATGGTAGTATAAAGATACCTAAGGTTTTACAGCCTTATATGGGTGGAAAAACAGTTATAAGTTTAGAGAGTAAATAAATTACTCTTTTTTTGATTAAAATATAAAAATGGTGTATATATCAGTATTTAAAATTGAAGAGCAAAAAATTATATGGTTATGAGTAACTATCATCTTCGTGATAAAATTTAATCTTCAGAAGATTGGATTATTCAATGAAGAAGTTAGTTGATGTTAGTAAAAAAAATTGCACTATTAATGAATTAAAATACCGTAAGTAGTTGACACTAATACTGCTTTTTAAGGCTAATTTGATCTGTGCTCATCCTTTTAATTTTCTTTACTTTTTTTTATTTTGAGAAACGATATAATGTAAGTTATCATTATTCATATTGAATCATGCTTTGTTACGAATAAATATAAATCCTACCATTTACATTTTCTCATTAAAATTTTGTCAAAATTTTACGTTATAATACATTTTTTTAAAAATATATGTTACAATAAAGAAAATAATATAGAAAAAAAGTTTTGAGTGTAGATGTAGAAGCGCTTTTTTACTTTTTGATAAACTTTTTCACAAAACAAATAAAAAATTATAATATAAAAATAGATGAAAATATGGAGAATAAAGTGATAAAAAATTATATTACCACCAAGAACCTACAACAAATATTTGCCTATGCTGGTATATTATTCTTCTACCTTTTGTGGAGATGTTATTGATTCCTCAACTGATTAACTACATATTAAGCTCAATCAATATTAATAAAAATAGTAAGTTCATGAATATTGCTGTAATTATTTGTGCAACTATAACTATCATTATTGGTATAAAATCATTTAGAAATATTATAATTTATCTGTTATATAATGGATTCTGTTAATGGGAATGTGTTGTTATAAATTATTTATGAAAGAAGGAAAAAGATGTATTGTAGTAAATGTGGAAACCAAAATGAAATTGATGCAAAGTTTTGTACTTCGTGTGGGGCGCCATTACAAATATCGATGTCAAATATACAAGAAAGCCCCACAAATAGTAATATGAATGCTGTTTATGAAAATCCTCTAATTTATCAAACAAATGTAGTTCAAACACCGCTCCCTAATGGTTCAGAACCTAAGAAAAATATCAAAACCACAATATCTTTGATATTAGGAATTATTTCTGTGTTATTATCCTATATATTCAGCATCTTTATATTACCAATATCTATTATAGGTCTAGTATTGGGCTTAAAAGATCGTACGAATTCGAAAAAGCGAATGGTTGGAATTATACTGAATATAATCGGGATTATCATCGCTATAGTTACATTTTTCTTAATAATGCTTGATATTGCCAATGAAAACCAAGACAATTCTAGTAATAAGATATATTATGGTGATGGTTTTGAAATAAATTATGGATCTGATTGGTCAAAAACTACTTTATCTGGTGGTCAAGAAGCTTTAGAATATCAGCATCAAGCAGTTTATTTAGTGCCTGTAGGTAATAGTTCTTTAAGTAATGCAACAAATGAGCTTGATTGTGACTTTGAAGATTATTCTTGTCAAAACAAAATATATGAAGAATTTTATAATTATTGGGATTCAGATGCTGAAGGTAGTGGTAGACATCTATATGGAGGAAGCAATAGTTTTAGTATTTTAAAAGATGATATTTATTATGCAACGATGGATTATGGTATTTCTTCTGATAAATTGAGAGGTAAGATGTATCTTTTGATTTCTGAAGAGAATAATGTTATTTTATCATTTATGTCCAATTATACGAATTCAACTTTATATGATCCAATAGTTTTAAATTTGCTAAACAATATTACAATTAATGTAAAATATGATAATGATTTATCTGATTTACTTGATGCAATGAGTAATTGGAATCGTTACTCCAATTTACAAACGAGTCAATTGGCGAAGAAGGCAACTATTGATGGTGGTTGGAGAACTTTAAGTGATTCTGAGACATATTGGGTATTTGAAGATGGAGAGTTCTATTGGTATAAATCAGTCAATGATTTAAATGATAATTATTGGTATGGTACTACTAAAATCGTCAAAGGAAAAGAAGGCTTACAATTAGCGGGATTAGATGAAAATAGGATGGATACGATTTTTGCCCAAAGCAAAGGAAAAGTGACAAGTGATGATATTTATGCCATTGTGTGTACTCCATCAAAAATTATTTCAGGTGGTGTTGATAAAAGTTCAACTAATATTAATGCAGATACTAAATGGACTTTAGTATGGATTATTATTGATCATGGCACAGAAGGTATTGAAGGTCAAATGATTAACATGAATACTTATGATGTGGGCTACTATGTGAAAATTAAAGATTAGGGCTTATAATTATGGTTTGTAATAAGTGTGGGAAAGAAAATAAAAAGTAGGTAGCAAGTTTTGTGCAAATTGCGGTACGATGCTTGAAACTATTCACATAATAAAAAGTCAAACAAAAAAAGAAGAAACAATTTTGAAAATATTCAATTGCTTAGCTTTTTCAATATTAAGTTTAACCGTTTTATATTATTTATTTCGCTGGTTGACCTCTGCATTTATTTGTTCTTTTTTGGAATAGCATGTATAGAAACTTTAAATAATCCCAATAATTCTGACTTTAAGTTGATTGTAGAAGGGGAATGGTTAGAACCTCTCACAATTTTCTGTTGGATTATGATCATTTTAATTTTGGTAGTAAATATAATATTGATCATAAAAATGTGGAAGAATCATAACGAGAATTTTAATAACGACATAAATCACATGAATAATAATTGAGAGAATAGTGATATAAATGAGAGTATTGAGTGTAGTAGCTTCACCAAGGAGATTAATAGTATTAATTGAAAATAATTATCAAAAAGATGAATAAAATCTTATTCCAAAAGCATTGCAACCATATATGGATGTAAAAGCAAAGATAGTTTATATTTATAGATGAATAAAATCTTTTGAATAATATATTGCTTTATATAAAAAAAATAACAGAAGATAGGTCTATCTGTTATTTTTTTGCAAGTAATTCTATATAAACAAAATAATATAAATTTATAAGATAAAAGAAATTTTACTACTTTTTTATATAACTTTTAAAAATAGGCTTTTGATAATTAGAAAAGTTATCGACCTCAATCAATTTTTTTTGAACTATATCATCAATTTTTTCTTTATCAAAATCTTTTTGTTCAACTACGGGACAATATACGCTAGGATTATGATGGCCTATTTGACTAGCGGTATTTGTTCCAAAAAGTAAATAATCACTACTAAAACTTTTGGCTTTTAAACTTTCTGGATATCTGTCTTTATTCCTTGTAATAGACCAAGTATTATCTATATAATAATATTTACCATCAATACAAACAATGTTCCAAACATGACTATCACCAAAAACGCTGTGTACATTTACATTCATATATGGATTATTTAATAATAGTGTTGTAGCATTTGCAATCCCATTACATAATCCAAAATTTTGAAGTAAAACAGTTTCAGGACTACCTACTAATTTGTAAGTTATATCTAAACCTTTGGAATCAGTAATAAATGTTCCATCTGTAGCCATGCTAACATTATTTTTATCAATATATTGTACATTATTTTGTATATAATTTGATATTAAAATCGTTTTTTCTACGCTAGATAATTCTTGATATTTTTGCGCTAATTTATATACTATTTCTCGTATCTTTTTTAACTTTTCTAATGAAATATATTCATATCCATTAGAACAAAATGGATGCATTGAATTTTTTGTATAGTATAAAGAAATTTTTTGATTTTCTTGTAACAAAGGATTCCATAATACATATGATAAAGGAATTTCTATAGTAGTTTTTTGAAAACTTTGTAAATCTAAATAAGATCTATCTTTAATTTTAAAATCGTCTATTAATGATAATTTTATATTTGTATAATCATCTAAATTATTTTCTATATATTTTAAACATTCAAAATCTTTTGAAAAAATTTCCTCAATTTTGCATAACAATATAATTTTTTTAAATAGATTGAAGTTTTCTTTTAAAATTTTAAAATCATCAATAAATAATGTATATAATATACCATTGTTAATTATTTCATCATCACTTTTATCAATAAATTCACTAAATTTAGTTAATTTTTGTATATTAGAAATAGGACGTGGTACTCTATTTGGTAATGGCATCATATATTTTCCTCCTTAATGGCCGGTATTATAACATATTTATATATATATGTAAATATATAGTTGCATTTTTAAATCGAATAAATTTTATAAAGTTTTTGAAATGATAAACAAAAATTAAAAAAATATATTTATTTTAATTTACATCTTAAAATTTAAATGTTATAATATAAATGTATATAAAAGATAGGAGGTGAAATTTGATGGAAGATAATAAAAAATCTAGAGGGATTTCACTTGCTGCATTGATAGTAGCCATTGTAAGCTTAGCGATAGGTTTTGCTGCATATACAAGTTCACTTACAATCGAATCAGGTGCAACATATACACCAAATCAAGAAGATTTTGTAGTTAAATTTTCACCAGATGAAACAGGTGAAAATCCAAGTACAACTGTAGAGCCAAAAACTAAAAATCCAGATGAACTAGATGCTTCTAATGCTACTATAGATAATAGTGATAAAAGTAAACCAAAAATTAAAGGATTACATGCTAATTTCACAGCACCAGGACAAAGTGTAACATATGAATTTTATGTTTATAATGATAGTCCATATATAGTTTATTTGAGAAATATTATGTTTGAAAATGCTACAGGTGCAGAGGAAACTAAAAAATGTGAAGCTAATTCAGGAAAACAAAATCCATTAGTAACAGCAGCATGTGCTGATATATCTGTAAAAGTTGAAGTAGGTGATTCAAATAAAGTTACTGCAAATGGTACAGTAGCAAGTGTAGCGCCTACACATAGTTTATCAAGTAAAACAGCTGAAAAAATTGTTGTAACTATTGAATATGCTAATAATAATAACGTTGCTGATGAAGGATTTGAAGTTACTTTTGGTAATATAATATTAAATTATAGTACTGCTGAAAAAGATATATAATAAAAGGAACTAAAATTAGTTCTTTTTATTTTTAAAGTTTAATATATATCAATTATTTTTTTATTTTTGATTTTATATATAATTAGTATTATAACCATTATTAAGAATATACTGATATATAATATAATACTAGAATTAATTATTTTATTAACAATATTAAATATATAAGGATAATCATTAAATATTATTTTGTTTGAAGCTAACATAATAAATGTAATTATAGATGTAAATATTGATGATATAAGAACGGTAACTGAAACATATTTTATCCATTTAAATTTTTTAAATTTTAATATAATAAGTAATATAGTAGAAATTATCATAGCAACAATTAAATATGTTAATAATTTATTTCCAAGTATAAAGCGAATGATGTTTAAAGCCTCTTTGTTTTCTTTTGGCATCTCTTTGTCTATTATACTTGTATCTGGTATTATTTCTTGATATTCTGTTATTTTTTCATCTACAATATTCAAAATTTCATTTTTTTGTGCTTCATTTATTTCATAATATCCACTAGAATTAATTTTATCTATCGCATTATTAACTAAATTATTTATATCATCATTAATAATTATTTTTTGATTTTCACCTGTAATTATATAATTTGCAATATTTTCTGTAATACTACCAATTAAATCCTTCACTTCTTTTGTATCTATTATTTTAATTATAATTTCACTATCAATACCTAATTTATTTGTTTCAGTAAATACTGGCTCAAATACTTCATCAATTTCTTGTTTAAAATTATCATTCTCTTCAATCATTTTTTCTATTTCTAAACTAGAAACTATTTCCTTTATTGCATTACCTTTTATTTCTTTTTTTACAGGTAATAATATCAACACCAAAGTAGTTGAAACGAATAATATAACTAATAAAATTGAAGTAAATATTGTATTAAAAAATTTTTTCATAGTTCACCTCTATATTTATAGTATATCAATTAAGTAAATAATAAGCAATATTATAATAATTAAAAAATTGTTCTTAAATTAATTTATTTATATTATTAAAAAGTATATTCTTGTAATATTTATTTTACACTAATTTAATTAATTTATAGCTGAAATATTCATATAATACTTTTAAAGGAGTTTAATATGGATTGTGAGGATAGTATAAGTAAGGCATAAAAAAAATAAAAGAAGATAGTAAATGTATTAAACAAGGATGTTTTGGAATTGTTGGACCTACTGGCCCTAGAGGTGCTAGTGGTGTTTTAAATTATGCAGACTTCTTTGCACTTATGCCTCATAATAATTCTACTACAGTAGCTGCAGGTAATGATGTAGATTTTCCACAAGATGGGCCAAATAGTGGAACTGGAATTGCAAGAAGTAGTGATGATACATTTACATTAGGTAGTATAGGTACATATTTAGTATTATTTCAAGTAAGTGTTGATGAACCTGGACAATTAGAACTTACACTAAATAATATACCTTTAGATTACACCGTTGTAGGTCGTGCGACTGGAACATCACAAATTGTTGGTGTATCCATTATTGAAACTACAAGTGTTGATTCAATTTTAACGGTTAAAAATCCAGCTGGTAATACTCCAGCACTTACAATAACACCTAGTGCAGGTGGAACAAAAAGTGTATCAGCGCATTTAACAATTTTACAAATTCGATAACCAATCGTTTTGATTGGTTTTTATATTAATATAAATATTATTCATCATAAATCAAAATGATATATGATTTCTAACAAATATATACTATTCATAATTTAGTGATTACTATGTATTGAGTTACTATTAAAAGAGGAAAATATACCTATTAAAAAAATAGAAGAATATTCATAGAAACTAAAGATATATTTAATTTATTTGCTAAATTAACTTTTTGTAGAAATGTCAGAAATGTTTTTGAACTATTTAATAATATAGATATATAACACAATATGATTCTATAATAAAGCGTTATAATAGTAAAAAGAGATACTAAAAATATTTTATGAAGTATAAATAAAACAACTTTTAGCATAGAGTTGTTTTTTGGTAAATTGAAAATAATTAAAATTAGTTAAGATTATTTTAAATCATTTAAAAAAGTAGGAACTAAAATAAAAGTTGATCTACTTTCATTAGTTCCCAATAAATTAAAATTCTAAACCGTCCTGCATTTCTATAACTTTATTATCAATTTCATGATTATTGTGAGTATAATAATTTGTTGTTTTTATATCCATATGTTCCAATTCATCCATCGTTTCTCATATAAGGATAAGAGTTGTGACTTAATTAGTATGATATTATATTTTATATATATTTCTTTAATATTATATTATCGATTTATATTTTTTGTTATTTCATCTATTATTTCTAAACACAATTTTTGTGCTTTTAATGAAGTTGTTGGGTCATAGCTTTGATTTAATAATTCATTATTTGATATAACTCTAATTGATATAATAGGTGTATTCATTGAATTAGAAGCAATATATGAACCTGCTACCTCCATACATTCACATAATACATTATAGTTTTTATTATTTGATATTATATCTTTATTGGCTTTTGTCCATACATCTCCGCTACCTATTTTTCCATATATTACATTATAATTATTAATAACATTTAGTTTTTTAATTTTATTTAATAAATCTTTATCAGTTTTATATGATATAAATTCATTATCAATTGATAAATATCCATCGTTTTTCCAAGGATTGATGGTATCTGTCTCTTTATCTTTTGCCATAGAAAATTGTGATAGATAATATACATCCTCAGCAATTACTATATCTTCTTTATTTATTTTTTCATTACAAGCGCCAGCTGTTCCTTGATTAATTATAAATAATGGATTATATTTAGTTATTGCTAAAACGGTAGCAATAGAACTTGTTATTTCTCCTATTTTTGTTTTACTTATAATTACAGGATAATTATTATATGAGCCTTCATAAAATATAAAATTATTATATTCTATTTTTTTAGGGTTTATAGCATCTATTAAATAATCTATCTCTGAATATAAAGCTCCTTGTATTATTATTGGTTTCATAGTTTACCCACCTTTCAATTGGTTTATATATATTATTTAGTATATGTAGTGTTTATCAATTCCTTTATATCTAATGTTATAGTTAATTCCTCATTTTCATGGAAAATCTAAATTTATGAGTAGGGATATTACATTTAAGAAAAAGTAATTTCAAATATGTTTTTAATAGAATAGTATTTTCTATATTGAAATATCTCTTTTTAATCGAATTCATTATATCATATATAGTACTAGTTAGCAAGATAATAAAGTTGTCGATTATTATTTTACTAATATAAAAAATTTTAATTTTAAAAAATGGTATTTTATGAGAAGTGTATTTTTATATCCAGTTGAGCTATTAAGACAGTAAGGGACATAATAATATATAATGACTTTAATTTAGACTAATCAAAATTAGCTATAGGAAAATAAATGAAACAAGTAAAATTTATTGAAATAAAATCAGAATTAGGAGGTTGGGGTGGTTTCAAAGGAAGTAAATATACATTTCCTAATATTAATGAAACAATAGAAGAAATGATAAAAAAGGTTGGGAATATTGTGGATATGTTCCAAATACAACGAGAGGAAAAGGCGATATTGAAACTTTATCATTAATTTTTCAAAAAGAAGATGAGAAAGAAGAGTCCTAATAAGGATTATAATTTATCTTTCTATTCTTTCATAAAAATAATATGACTTAATTTTACTTGTTGTTTAACAAGATCTAAATATAGATACTAAAACATATAGATAAAATTATTTAATTTTTTTATTTCTTCTTTCTTCAAATAATACAACATCAGTTTCAAGAACTTTTATATATAAAAACCTCATTTCTTTGTCTAAGAAATGGGGTTTTTATCATAAATACTAATACTATTTTTTAATCAGAATTAACTCCTTCTATAAACTTAGTTTGATATAAATTAGTTTCTTCTATTGTTATTTTATTTTTTATAGCTTCTGCTATTATTTCCGTTTTTAATTTGTAATTTTTATTTGAGTACCAGTCAATAGGAAATAAATTATCCTCATTTACATCTGGATGCTCATGTTTATATCTTAATTCGGCCATTACATATAAGTTTAAATCCAATTCATCCATAAATCCTCCTATAATGCTTTACCAGGTTCTTTTTCATAATCTTTCAAACCTATAATCTTTGTCATATAAAATTCATCTAATAAATCCACTAATTCATCGCCAACAATATTTCTTAAAAGCTTTAAAATTTCATTGCTATGTTTTGATTTTATAATAGATGAATAATTTGCAACCATCTCATCAAATCCATGTTCTTTTAAAGAATAATATCTTACTCCATGACCATATGCTGATTCAATTTTTTCATTTTTATCATTTCTTAATAAATTACTTTGAAAATTTCCTCTTGTAATTGCATCTATTATATCTCCTATAGCAATAAATGCATCATACTCATATCTCATAATTGTATCTAACAATTCATAAATCTCAATTTGTTTTTTTTGCTTTACAAATTCATCTAATGTAAATGAATCTGAAAAAATTATATCTAAGGTTTCTTCCGAATAACCTTTTTCTAAATATGTTTTTGTTCTTTCTTCTTTTGTTTTAACTAGTAATTCATTAATTTCTTCACTATTACTATTCGCTGATTCTTCTGATATATATTTTGAAACAATTTTTAAAGCTACATCTTTAGTTTCATCTATTAGTTTATGATACATTTTGGAGTATTCTTCTATCCTTTTGATCCAAGTAGGATCACTATTAATTGATAACAAAATACTCTCATAATTTTCAGGTACCTCATCATCTGCTAAAAAATAGTGGAGTGCATGTCCTGTTTCATGATCAAGTGTACTTATTGTAGAATCTTCAACTACAACTTTGACTTTTTTAGGAGAAAAATATCCACTACCTTCAAGCCTTGTATAATAAAAATTAGGGGTATTTTTCTTTATTTCAATCAACCGTTTTAACTCTTCTATAAATACTGGATTAGTACTTGTTGTATGTCTATAAGAAATGATAAGTGCATCTATCAATTCTTTATCACTTTCTCCATCCTGATAAAACAAATTTCTTAATTCTTCTAATAAATCTTCAACAGGCGAAACTACACCTTCTGCATATTTATCATTATTTACTTTTCTATAAATTGCATCACAATCAAATTTATCATATTCTGCTCCTATTTGGACATTACCAAAACCTAATAACTTTAATTCTGCTGATATTATAGGACTTTTTTTTAAATTTAAATTTAAAATTTCATCAATAGTTAAATCTTTATCTAAATTAATTAAATAATATAATAAGCTTTTTCCTGATTCATCTTTTTCAGTTAAACTTCCTTCATTAAGCACATCTAAATAACCTTTAAAATCGTTTCTTACCATCTGAATATATGCACGCGCTGATAATTCATTATCCTCCGTTAAATATTTTATAAGTTCTAAATGAACATTAATACCTTTTTTTCTACATTCTATAAGATATTGCAAATAATTTGATTCTCTGCTTGGAAAATCCATCAATAATTTTAAATTTGCTTTGCACATTAAATCTAGTTTATTATATGAATATAAAATTTCCATTGTTTTAATAGAAGCAAAGCCATTTTTTAAAGATGGGGTAATATTTAATTTTAACATATCTTCAAGTATAGTCATTCCATTATAAGGCATTAATAATGCTTCCTCACTTGCATTGATTAAAATATTTTTATAGCCATTATTATAAATTTTTATTAATTTTTGATTATCTACATTTTTTAAATTTAATGATTTAACAAAATTATCGTTGCTCAAATATTTTTCTATTAAAAATTTACCATCTCTTTCAACAAGTAATTCCTCAAGCAGTTTATCACTTATTACATCAAAATTGTTATATTTTAAACAATAATCTAATATTCTTAAATCACTTTTATAAGATCTTCCTATGCAATCAATATATTTTTTTTCAAACAACAAATCTATAAACTTTTTATTTTCTCCTATATCGATATATAAAAATTCTTCTTTAACACTGAACAATTTATAATTAAATTTTGTTAATATTATAACAGCATCAAAAATTTCTTCTAATTTATATCTAATATCTTCTATATTTATATTATTTCTTAAAGCATATTCAAGTAATGTCATTCCATCTTCCATTGGCTCTAATAAATCATCTATATAAATATCGCCCTTTTCAATTTTACTTTTTTCTTTACTTTTTAATTTTTGAATTAAAATTTCTTTTTTAGGCAAATATTCAAAGATATCATAAAAGTTAAAATCTTTTAACTCATCTATAGAACAATTAGTTAATTCAGAAATATATATTTTTAATTTTTGTTCTAAATCAGTACCTTTTATTAACTTTCCTCTTAATTTTGAATTTTTTTTAAAATAAGTGATTATTAACTCTTTATCCATTTCAAGCATATGAATAATTACAGGTTTGTATTTTGAAAAATAAAGATCCTTACTCAATAAATTATAATTTGAAGCGCTGTAATTTATTCCATTTTTTAAAAGAGTAAGAATACATATTGCAATATTTTTATTATAATTGGAATTAAAATCAACATCTTTAAAATTAATTTTTTCACCATTTTTATAATGATTTATTATCATATTAAAATAATTATTAGATGGGCTTGGATAATTTAATAACAATCTACAATCAAATTTTAACAACAAATCATATTTTTTATTTTGGTATAATATTTCAGCTAATGAAACATTATTTTTTACATCATTTTCAAAACTATAATCAAAATCTGTTTTCATATTAATTAATTCTTGCATCATAGTAACTCCATTCGGAGTTTTTGCTAATAAACAAGATGCATTAGCGTATTTCATTAAATCTAATCTATTTATTTTATTAAAACAATTATATAAAGTATCAAAATTATTAACTTTTTTTATTATTGATTTACAAGTATATTCATCAATATCTGCAAATTTTTTTATCAAATATTTTCCATTATTCTCCACAAACAATCTATTTATAATATCTAAAGACAAGTTTGATAATTTATCTGGTTTATTTTTAAAAATTATTTCTATAAGTGGTTGATCATTGTCTTTAAATAATAAATCAATATTATAATATTTTTCAAAGTAATATTTGTTTAAAGTTGCATATCGTAACAATTCATAATTATTAGTAATATATTTAATCATTTTTTCATCATAAATTGTTATATTGTTGCTTACTATATATTCAAAAAAAGTTTTACCATCTTCATCTTTTAAAAATAAATCTGTTTCATCTATGCTATCCTTTGTAAATATACTTTTTAACTTTTTTAACTCATTTATTTTATCAAAATTATCCATAATTTAGTACCACCTTTATTATCATTTCGCAATTTTTCTCTATCTTTAAATCTATTAGTAAAATATCTTAAATCATTATCTGATATCAACATTTCAAGCGCTGCTATTGCTTGCTACATATTATATACAAATGCTTGTTTAATTATTTCAAAGTAATTAGCATCATTTAAAGCATTTTGATTATTTACAGTTGAAGTTGAATTTTCATTTACAATATTATTATCAATTTTTTGTTTAAAATTATCATTTTCTTCAACCATTTTTCTATTTCTAAACTGGGAACTATTTTTATGGAGCCACTTTTAATTGTATTTTTAATAGGAATAGTAATAAAGTAGTTTATGCAAATAGTACATTATTAAAATAGTTGAAATTATTGCATTAAAAAATTTTTCCCATATTTACCTTTATATTTATAGTATATCAGTTTAATAGAAAATTGCAATATCATAAAATAAAAAAACAATTTGATAAATTGAAAATAATTAAAATTAGTTGAGATTATTTTAAGGAAAAAGGGAACTAAAATAAAAGTTGACCATATTTTTAAGGTGAATAAATTCACCAAAAAGTATTAAAAAAACTTGCATAAACAAGTTATTATCTTAATGGTGTCCCAGAAGGGATTCGAACCCCTGACACTCGCCTTAGAAGGGCGATGCTCTATCCAGCTGAGCTACTGGGACATCGTTCCAAGGAACAAGTTAATTATATAATAAATTTATAAATTATTCAATACTTTTAAGGACACTTTTATAAATTTCTTCGTTTTCTACATTAAAAACGACTGTACTAACATCATAATTATCATTAATAGACATAGAAATAGTGTATATTACTTCTTCTAATATTTCTTTTTCGTTTATATCATTAAAAATAGCATTATTAAAATTTACTGTAAGTTCATTTTCAGTTTCATTAACGGATAATATTTTTGTATTATCGTTTAAATAACTCATAAGATTAGGT
This sequence comes from uncultured Bacilli bacterium, assembly GCA_947628565.1. Taxonomy (GTDB): domain Bacteria; phylum Bacillota_I; class Bacilli_A; order RF39; family UBA660; genus UMGS1613. The sequence goes on along the minus strand of CANRAH010000006.1, from coordinate 27,134 downwards.
TTATATACATTAGTGCTACTTAATTCATCTATAATTATTTCAATTTTACTTCTTTGGTCATTTGTTATTTTAGTAACTGGTACATAATATTCCTTGTCGTTAAATTCACTTATATAATATACTGTTGTTTTAGTTATATTTTTTGTATCATTTATATCATATTCTTTATTTATTCCAAAACTTCTATCAAGTGTGGATGGTAAATTTATTTTGGATTTAGGTAATTTAGTTAAAATTTCTCCATCCATATAAATTATAATTTTTTTTACTTCATCTATACTTGTTAATGTGTAGACAATAGCTTCAATTATTTTTTCTTCTTGATCTATACTTGTATTCATTAAATCAGATGAAAAATCTACTTTTATTAATCCCTCATTATATGTTAAACTTCTTATTTTTGTACTGCTTGGTATTATAGCTTTAAAACCATTTTCTATATTATCTTGTTTTTCCCCATCTATTATTAAAGCTTCAAGTAATTCTTTAGCTTTACTAACTATGTCTTTATTTGAAACGACTATTTTAGAACATGCTAGATAATTATTTGAATCTAATAAAAATAATTGAGATGTTTTAATATTTTCATTTGTATATTCAACTTCTTCTTTTATATTTAAATGTTTTTCTTTGCTTGGTACAAGATAAAGCAATGTTATAGCAAAAAGAACAATAACGCAAACAATTATTTTTTTAATATATATTCTTTTTATCATGATATCACCTATAAAAATATATGTAAAAAACGTATAAAAATACGTTTTATAATGAAATTTCTCCTAGCCTTAATAGTTCTACAACTGCACTTGCTCTTCCTTTGACACCTAATTTTTGCATAGCATTTGAAATATGGTTCCTAACGGTTTTTTCACTTATATTTAACGATTCTGCTATATCTTTTGTAGTTTTATTTATTATTAGCATTTCAAATACTTGTTTTTCTCTTTTAGTAAGAATACTTTTTTTCATTTTTACCTCACTTCCTAATAGAGTGGTTTATATTATCTCATATTATTTTATGAGGCAGTATTAATAAAGTGATTATGTATACCTAAAAAAAGCCATATTGGCTATTTTTGAAATTTAACAGTTATATACTTTGATTCATCAAAATTTGATTGAATAGTTCTCATAATTTTATTAGCAAGTTCCTCTGAACTATCAGAACTATTTATAGTAACTTGAATTTGATTGTTTTTAATTTTAATAAATGAATCCAATTTATGAGTTTCCTTTATTTGCGCTTCTAATTTTTCTTCTAAACTTCTATTATCATTTAATTCTTTAATTTTTTCGTATGCTTCATTTTTCTGATCAACAGAAGATTCTGTATTTGTTAGTATTAAATTTAAATCTTCTATTTGTTTTAACATTTCATCATCAGATTCAACTCTAAGTGCGACGAGTATATCACTTTCTTCAACTGATACTGTAGGATTAGTATTCGTATTTTCTTTTTCCTCTGTTTTACCAGTTGTAAGTAATAATTCACTTGGCATTGTAATATAATATATACTTAATACTAAAATTAAACTAAAAAGTGTTAAAAACCATAAACTTCTTTTATTTATCATAAACTCCTCCTGTTTCCTAATAGATTATATTTATGTATTTTTAAAATATTACTGCTTTTTTGCAAATAATTCATTTGCATACTTAAAAAAAACAAGTATGAGATAATTATATTAGGTGGTTGTATGGGTAAAGTAAGTAAATTTAAGTCTAGAGATGATATTCAATATATAGTTGGAACTAATGTAAGAAAACTTTGTAAAGAAAAACAAGTAAATTTAATGGAATTCTCAGAAGAAATAGATATTTCATATGAATATTTAAGGCATATAGTAAGTTTAGGAGGTCAAAAATCATTATCATTTTATTCTATGTATAAAATAGCTAAAATATTAGGTGTTAGCATGGATGAGTTATGTGATGGTATATTTGATTCAGATAAAAGAAGCGAATAAGAAAACTTATTCGCTTTAAATATAATTGAAAGAGTTAAAAAAATATGTTAGAATATAATAGGTGATAGATAGAATGAGAAAAGTTATTTTATGTATAATGGATGGTATTGGTATTAGAAAAGAATCACATGGTAACGCTGTAAAAAAGGCAAGAACTAAAACACTTAATGATTTAATTAAAAAATATCCACATAGTTTGCTTGAAGCAAGTGGGCAAAAAGTAGGGCTACCTGCTGGTCAAATGGGAAATAGCGAGGTAGGGCATACTAATATTGGAGCTGGAAGAATTGTGTATCAACCTCTCGAACTTATTTCAAATTCTATAAAAAGCAAAAAAATATTAGATAATGAAAATATAAATGATGTTTTAAATCATGTAATTAGTAATAATTCTAATTTACATATATTAGGATTACTTAGTGATGGTGGGGTACATTCACATATAGATCATCTATTTGGAATACTTGATATGTGTAAAGAAAAGAATATTAAAAAAATATATATTCATGTGTTTACAGATGGAAGAGATACATTACAAGATAGTGGTATAGAATTTATTAGAAGATTAGAAGATAAATTAGATGATTTAGGTATAGGAAAAATAGCAAGTATTAGTGGAAGATATTATGCTATGGATAGAGATAATAATTATGATAGAATAAAAGAATCATATGATGTAATAGTAAATGGGCATGGAAAAACTATAACTGATCCTATATCATATATGGAGGAAAGTTATAAAAATGATATAACAGATGAATTTATAAAACCTGTTCTTGTATCAAAAGAAGGTATTATTGAAAATAATGATGGACTTATTTGTTTTAATTATAGGCCTGATAGATTAAGAGAATTATTTTCAGCTATTACTAATCCTGATTTTGATAAATTTCAACGTAAAGATTTAAAAAATATTAAACTTGTTACAATGATGGATGTAAGTGATGAAGTTATATGTAAAACAGCATTTTCTTTAGAAAAATTGGATAATACATTAGGTGAATATTTATCTTTAAATGGTATTAAACAACTTAGAATAGCTGAAACAGAAAAATATGCACACGTAACCTATTTTTTTGATGGAGGGGTTGAAAAAGATTTAAAAAATTGTGATAGAGTATTAATCCCATCACCTAAAGTTGCAACATATGATTTAAAGCCAGAAATGAGTGCGTATCTTATAACTGATAAATTGTTAAATATTATGGAAAATTATGATTTTATAGTACTAAATTTTGCTAACGGAGATATGGTTGGACATACAGGGGTATTTGATGCTACTGTTAAAGCTGTAGAGGTAGTAGATGAAGTAATAGGTAAAATATATGATAAAGCTTTAAAGCTTGGATTTACAATGGTTATAACAGCAGATCATGGTAACAGTGATTATATGTTAGATGAAAACGATAATGTAATAACTAGTCACTCAACTAGTTTGGTACCATTTATAATTACTCTTGATAATTATGAATTAAAGAATGGTAAACTTGCTGATATTGCACCTACAATTTTAGATATAATGGGGATTCCAATACCAAATGAGATGACAGGGGAAAGTTTAATCAAATGAGTTTAAATTACAGTTTTTATGAAACTTTGAAATTATTAATACAAGCATTTAAATATAATATGTTTATATCTATTATTATAAGTTCATTAATCTTTTTTGTAGTATTAGTCATGAATAAAGATAAAAAATTTATAATACCTATAATATTAGTATTAAATATATCAATAATATTTATAGTTTTATACTATTATTTCAATCAAATATTATCATTTAATTTTAACAATTTTATAAATAATATCTATTTTTATTTCTTTAATAGCATAATATTTTTCATAATATTTAGTATAGTTTTTGTTAAAATTAAATATAAAAAGATAAATTTTATATTTTATACACTAGCTCTTATAAATATATTATTTTCAGTATTTATGACACATTATTTAAGAGATACAGGCATTATGGTATTTTTAAATATATATCCAATGGTAAAGTTTGGTAATATTATATATTTTGCATATTATATATTCATACTTTTGTCATCTTTGACAAAAAAAATGTAACATGCTATAATATTAACGTCTTTAAAGGAGTGAAGTCATTTGAAAATTACAAGTGTTGATCTTTCTGTTAGTGCAGTAAGGAGAAGTCAATATCCTACAGACGAAAAATCCGAATATCTACTTGTAGGTAAGAGTAATGTAGGAAAAAGTAGTTTTATAAATACATTAATAAATAGAAAAAATTATGCAAGAACATCAGCAACTCCAGGTAAAACACAAACCATTAATTTTTATCTTGTAAATGATAAATTTTATTTAGTGGATGCGCCTGGATATGGATTTGCTATGGTAAGTAAGAAAAAGCAAAAGAAATTTGGTTTAATGATGGAAGATTATTTAAAGACTAGGACTTGTTTAAAACAAGTATTTATGTTAATAGATTTTCGTCATAGACCAACTAATGATGATCTTATGATGTATAATTATTTAAAGTATTATAAAATACCAGTAACAATAGTTGCAACAAAAACTGATAAAGTTGGTATTACACAGCAACAAAAACAAAGAAATTTAATACTTGATGATTTGGATTTAGTTGTCGGTGATGATTTTGTTATGTTTTCTAATGTTACTAAGTTAGGAAAAAAAGAGATATATGAAAAAATAGAAAGAACGATGTAGCTTAAATCGTTTTTTTTCATACTATAAAATAGGTGATAATGTGAGTGTTAAGTTTATTGATAATCTTACACTAGATATATATATAAAAAAAGAATTTATACATGATGTCGATTTAAAAAAGGAAGAAGATTTGGAAAAATATTTAAAGAAATTATTTAAAACATTAAGAAATAAATATAATATTACGATAGAAGGATTTTACGATATAACTGTATATATTGACAATTATTATGGTGTCGTTTTACATTTAGAAAAAGATGAGATAGAGTATTATGACTATTTTAAAAATCAGGTGGACATGAGAATATCTACTGTTAATGCTTGCTTTTTATATTTGATAGATGATATTCCAGAAAGTCTAATTGATAAAGCGGAAATATGTAAAATAGATGATAACATATATTTAAAATTAAAAAGTGAATTGACACCTTTTGAAATGATGAAGTTACTTGAAAGTAGCATTATCGTATATAATAAATAAAAACTGAAAAATCAGTTTTTAAATTACAATTGCAAATAGATTTCCAGAGCCTTTATTTACAAGTTTAGTTAAAGTTTGTTTAAGTTTGTATCTTGCATTTTCTGGAGTTAAAGAAAGCTTAGCTTGAATTCCTTCTTTAACGATATTATCTATACTTCTTCCAAATATTTCACTTTTCCATATAGCAGTAGGATCAGTATCCTTATCTTTCATAAGGTAATCTATTAATTGTTTACTTTGAAGTTCAGTTCCAATTATAGGCTCGAATGTGGATTCAACGTCAACACGAATCATATGTATAGAAGGAGCAACGGCTTTAAGTTTTATTCCATATCTTGAACCTTGCTTTATTACTTCAGGGGTTTCAAGTTTCATATCATTTAGTGTTGGACTAGCTACTCCATAACCAGTAGTTCTTACCATTTTAAGTGCAGATTTAATTTGGTCATATTCTGTCTTAGCCTCGTTGAAATCTTGGAATAACATAAGAAGATCGGCTTTGCTTTTTACTTCAATACCCATAGTTTCTTTTAATACTTGATCATATAATTCATCTGGAGCTTCTAAAGTAATTGTTACTATACCAGTTGATGTATCTACATCTGATATATATGATTTTTTTATGTGGTCTGATGTTTCAAAATGCGATGTTATATGCTCTATATCCCTTAGTTTATCAACTTCAATAACACTTTCTCTAATTTTTTCTATATATTCCTTTTTTAATGAATTTTCAGGATTTAAACAAGCTATCCAATCAGGCATATTAACTTTAACTTCAGTAACTGGAAATTCATAAAGTGATTCTCTAAGTACGTTATACACTTCTTTTTCACTCATAGCTTCAACTGATAAAGGCATTACAGGTACACTATAATCGCTAGATAGCTTTTCAGCTAATCTTTCAGTTTCAGGTAAAGTAGGATGTGCACTATTTAAAATAACTATAAATGGCTTACCAATTTCCTTTAACTCTGTTACGATTCTTTCTTCAGCTTCAATATAATTATTTCTTGGAATTTCACCAAAAGAGCCATCAGTAGTAACTACAATTCCTATACTAGAATGGTCTTTTATAACTTTTTCCGTACCAATTTCTGCAGCTTCTATAAACGGAATTTCTTCATCATACCAAGGTGTTTTAACCATTCTAGGCCCATTTTCATCTTCGTATCCTTTAGCTCCATCGATGACATATCCAACACAATCGACAAGTCTTACATTACAACTGAAATTATCAATATTTATTTTAGCTACGTTACTTGGTACAAATTTTGGCTCAGTTGTCATAATCATTTTACCTTGAGCTGATTGTGGTATTTCATCTAAACATCTTTTCTTTTCATATTCATCTTCAATATTAGGAACTACTAGATTTTCGATAAATTTTTTTATAAAAGTAGATTTTCCAGTACGCACTGCACCAACTACTCCTAAGTATAAATCTCCACCAGTACGTTCTGTAATACTTTTTATAATTTCTATTTTTTCCATAACAACCCTCGTTTCTAATTAAATATATGATAGTGTTATTTAAATATAACAATAAATTAAATTGATATTTTTTAGTTTAATGTAAAAGAATTTAAGGATAATTATGTAAGTATAAAAAATATCAAGTAAAATTATATAAAAAGCAACTATTTGTTGATAAATAAATGAAAAAATTAAAAAAATTAACAAAAATTGTTGCAATCAAACTTTATATATGATAATATTAAATTGTAAGCAAGATAGCTTATTAATTAGATAGGGAGGTAGTCGTATGACTAAAACAGATTTAGTAAATTATATTGCAGAAGAAACAGGATTAACAAAAGCTGATTCAACTCGTGCACTTGATGCATTTATGTGCGGAGTTACAAATGGATTAAAAAAAGAAGGTAAAGTAACTTTAACAGGATTTTTCACTTTTACAGCTAAAAAGAAACCAGCAAAAGAAGGACGTAATCCAAGAACTGGTGAAACTGTAAAAATACCTGCAAGAGTTGCTGTTCAAGCTAAAGCTGGATCTAAAATAAAAGAAGCATTAAATTAATTAATGCTTTTTATTTTCCTATAATAAATATCAAATCTATGATATAATATTATTGGGTGGTAAAATGGTAGAACAGATAAAACAAATTGTTCAAAATTTTGATATAGATGGTGAAATATTAGATATAAAATGCAATAGTCAGGGAAATATAAATCAAACATTTATAGTAACTTTTAAGATGAACGATGGTTCTTTAAAAGATTATGTATTTCAAAAAATAAATACAACAGTATTTAAAGAACCATATAAACTTATGAGAAATATATTAAATATAACTGATTTTATAAGTAAAAAAGAAAGCAGTTTAGAAAAAAAACATCCTTCATTAAAAGTAATACGTACCAAAGATAATCAGTTGCTTACTGTTATTAAGGGTGCAGATGGTGAACAAGAATACTATAGATCTTATAATGCAATAGAGAATTCGATTTCATTTGATGTGTCATATGATAGTGATGTTGTATTTAATACTGGAAAGGCATTTGGACATTTTCAAAAGTTATTATTTGATTATCCAATAGAAACTTTGGAAGAAACTATTCCTGATTTTCATAATACAAAAAAAAGATATCAGGAGTTTTTGAATGACGTTAAACTTGATGTTGTAAATAGGGTTTTTGGTATTTCAAAAGAAATAGAGTTTTTAAAGCAAAATTCTAATTGTGTATCTTTAATTACTGATTTAATTGATAGTGGAAAAATACCTATTAAAGTGACTCATAATGATGCTAAAGTAAACAATGTAATGCTAGATAGATTTACAAAAGAGTATTTAACTGTAATAGATTTAGACACGGTAATGCCTGGTAGTTTTTTATATGATTATGGCGATGGAATTAGAAGTGCCTGTTCTAGATCAAAAGAGGATGAACTTGATTTATCGAAGGTCAGTCTAGATAATGGTTTATTTGAAAAATATACTGATGGATATTTAAGTGAGATGGCACCATTTTTAAATAAATATGAAATATCAAATATGTATAATTCAATAGAGGTTATAACATTTGAACTTGGCCTTAGATTTCTTGATGATTATATAAATGGAGATACTTATTTTAAAACTAAATATAAAACTCATAATCTAGATAGAGCGCGAAATCAATTAAAATTATTATACGATATTAAAAGTAAAAAGGAATATATTAACAGTTACATATTAAAAACTTACGAAAAAGAAAAAATAAAAGTAAAAAAGTGGTGAATTAATGAACGAAAAAGCCTTAAAAGTTTTAAAAAAAATAAATAGTTCAGGATTTATATCTTATTTAGTAGGAGGATATCCAAGAGATTTTTATATGGGAAGGGAAAGTGTCGATTTCGATATTTGTACAAATGCAACCCCACAGCAGTTAAAAAATATATTTGGTAATTCTATTTTACCTAATGAAAAATATGGGTCGGTAACTTTAGTAGTATCTAATACGAGATTTGAAATAACTACATTTAGGCGTGATATAAAATATTTAAATAATAGAAAGCCAATAGAAATAGAATATGTAGACAATTTATTAGAAGATTTAAAAAGAAGAGATTTTACTATGAATACTATGTGTATTGATAGTTCTAGTAATTTAATAGATTTATTAAATGGTAAAGAAGATATAAATAATAAAATAATTAAAACTGTTGGTGATGCATATTTAAAAATATCAGAAGATTCTCTTAGAATACTTAGAGCTATTAGATTTGCAACTGTTCTAAATTTTAAATTAGATAAGGATTTAACGGATGCGATAAAGAAAAATAAATCACTTTTAAAAACTCTTTCATATTTTAGAAAAAAAGAGGAATTAGATAAGATATTTTCTAGCTCAAATGTTATTTATGGAATAAAATTAATTAAGGATTTAGGTATTTCATCTGAATTGGAACTTGAGAATATAGATAAATTGGTTCCAACAACATATCTTATTGGTATTTGGGCACAATTAGGATGTATAGATAAGTATAACTTTAATAATACGGAAAAAGATACAATATTAAAAATAAATGAATTAATGAATAAAGATATACTTGATTACAATAATCTATATAATTATGGTCTATATATTTCTACTATAGTTGCAGAAATAAAAAATATAGATAAAAAAAAGGTTAACGAAAGATATAATAGCTTATATATACATAATAAAACTGATATAAATATAAATGCAATTGAGATATGTAATATATTAAATAAGAAGCAAGGTAAATTTTTAAAAGATATATTTAACGATTTAGAATATAAATTAGTAAATAAAGAATTGGAAAATGATAACGATAAATTAAAAAAATATATAAAAGAAAAGTATTCAAACTAAAACAAATTCGTTTTAGTTTTTTAAAAAATCGATTTTTTTCATTTAAAGTACACAAATAGATGTATAATTAAATTAGGAGGTGCTTATGAGAGTATTAATTGTAGATGATGAAGCAGGAATAAGGGATGTTATAAAGGAATATTGTATAAACGAAGATTATGAGACTTTAGAAGCTAGTAATGGAATAGAGGCTTTAAATATCCTTAAATTAAATAAAGATATAGATATTATTATTTTAGATATAATGATGCCTAAAATGGATGGTTATACGACTTTAGAAAAAATAAATGAATTATATGATATACCTGTTATAATGTTATCCGCGCGAGCTGATGAAATGGATAAACTTCAAAGTTTTAATATGGGAGTAGATGATTATGTTACAAAACCATTTAGTCCTAAAGAATTAATTGCTAGAATTAAAGTAGTAGCTAATAGAGGTAAGGTAAATAAAGATGAATATATTTATAAAACATTGAAAGTAGATTATTTAGGTCATAGTGTGTTTATAGATTCCAAAGAAATTAAAATAACTCCTAAAGAGTATGAACTTCTTACATATTTTATACAAAATAAAGGAATAGCTTTATCAAGGGAGACTTTGTTAAGTAAAATATGGGGATATGATTTTTTTGGTGATGATAGAACTATTGATACTCATATTAAGATGCTTAGAAATTCATTGGGTAAATATAGAAAATTGATAACCACTGTAAGAGGTATGGGTTACAAATATGAAGAAAAGTAGTTTAAATAATAGAATCTTTTTGTACTTATCAATATTTACATTAGTAATATTAGGTGGAATTTGGTTTTTTCAGATACTTTCTTTAGACGTATATTATGAATGGAGTAAAAAAGGAGAAATAAAGGATGTTGCAGATATTGTTTTAAAATCTTATAAAGAAGGGGATTATAACGATGTCTTAGATATATTGGCATATAAAAAAGATGTATGCATTGAAATAACTGAAAATAATGGTATCACATATTCTACAGACAGTATTTCAAGAGGTTGTCTTGTAAATAATAGTGTTGAAATTAATAATTATAAACTAGAATTTATGAGAAGTGGTAAATCTTCTATAACATATAGATTAACTAATCCTAAGGTAAAAAATAAGACATTGATATATGGTGTTAAAATAGATGATGATATTTATGCTTTTATAACAACATCGCTTGAACCTATTAATTCAACTGTTAATGTATTAAAAAAACAACTTATATTAATAATTATTGTAGTACTTTTAATAGCATTTTTAATAGCTTATACGATATCTAAAAAAATATCTAAACCAATAGTAAATATAACTAAAACATCGAGTGAATTATCACAAGGAAATTATGATATTGAGTTTAATAGTGGTACAGACATAATAGAGATTAATAAGCTTGAATATACTTTGAATAATATGACAAAAGAGTTGTCAAAAACAGAAGAATTAAGACGTGATTTGCTTGCAAATGTATCACATGATCTTAAAACACCACTTACTCTTATCAAAGCAAATGCTGAAATGGTTAAAGATTTAACATATAAAAATAAAGAAAAAAGAGATAAAAATTTAGGCACTATAATAAATGAAGTGGATAGATTAAATTTGCTTGTTGAAGATATACTTGATTTGTCTAAAATGCAATCTAAAGCTATAAAACTTGAGATAACTGAATTTAATATAAATGATATGATTAAAGCTATAATAGAAAGTTTTAATGTATTGTGCTTAAAAGATAATTTGAAAATAATTTATAATGGTATTGATGCAAATATAAAAGCTGATAAGAAAAAAGTAGAACAAGTTATGTATAATTTAATAAATAATGCGATAAACTATACTGGTGATGATAAAACTGTTTATGTAAATTTAAAAGATTTAGGAGATGTATTTAGAGTAGAAGTAAAAGATACTGGTAATGGCATAGATAAAGAAGATATAAAATATATATGGGATAAATATTATAAAGTTGATAAAAATTATAAAAGAGTTACTTATGGTACTGGGCTTGGACTTTCTATAGTAAAAAATGTATTGATGTTGCATAATTTTAAATATGGAGTTGAAAGTAAAAAAAATGAAGGTACAACATTTTATTTTGAGATAAAAAAATGAAATATTCTAATATTGATTTTTTTGAAAAATAAAGAAAAATAAAAAAACGATTTTTGATAAAATTTAATTTTTTATCATTTTACATTTGCAAGGTTTGTTGAAAAACAAGCTTTTTTGCATTTTTAATTTTAAAAAAAGTAAAAAAATTAAAAAATCAAAATATACTTTTTTTGAAAAAAATGAAAAAAGTATTGACTGTAAAAAATTACAATGATATACTTAAGGTGTAATAAAGATAGGAGTATATTTATGACAGATGTAGAGGATAAAATTGATTTAGTTGTTATTAAAAGAAATGGTAAAAAAGTTGATTTTGATGGTACTAAAATTGCGCTTGCAATAAAAAAAGGTTTTGATAGTGTTAATGAAATAGATGATGAAACAGGCGTTGGAAAGTATACATCAAATGATATTACAAAAGTTTATAACGATGTAATTAAAAATATAGAAAAGAAATATAAAGAAAAAATAAAAATAGAGGAAATTCAAGATTTAATTGAGGAATCTTTACTAAAAAAAGGTTACGAAGAAGTTCATAATTCTTTCGCTGAATATAGAGATAGAAGAGAACAATCAAGAGAGATGTTTAAAGATGATAAACGTCTTCATAAATTTTTAAAAACAATTGAAGGATTAGGACTTAAATCAGCAAATGAAGATGATACAAAAAGAGAAAATGCAAATGTTGATGGAGATACAGCCATGGGAACTATGCTTCAATATGGATCTACTGTATCAAAAGAATTTGCTAAATCATATTTGATGAAAAAAAGATTTGCAGATGCTCATGATGATGGAGATATTCATATACATGATATGGATTTCCTTCCAATGGGAACTACTACTTGTATGCAAATAGAACTTGATAAATTATTTAAAAGAGGATTTTCAACAGGGCATGGATATTTAAGACCTCCTAAAGATATTTCATCTTTTAGTGCACTTGCAGCTATTGCAATACAAGCAAATCAAAATGATCAACACGGAGGACAAAGTATTCCAGCATTCGATTATTTTATGGCACCTGGTGTACTTATGACATTTAAAAAACAATTTAAACAACAAGTAAGCGATTATCTAGATTTAGAAGGATTACTTTCACATATAAGTATGGATAGGATTTCAAGAGAAATTGATAAACTTGAGAGTATTAAGTTTGGAATAGAGATATTTGAACCTATTTATAAAGAATCAGATGAAATAAAAAGATTATTTGAAAAGGCTTATGAAAAGGCTTTAGCTAAAACAGATAGACTTACATATCAAGCTATGGAAGCATTTGTACATAATTTAAATACAATGCATTCAAGAGCTGGAGCTCAAGTACCATTTTCTTCTATAAATTTTGGAACTGATATATCTCCTGAAGGAAGAATGGTATCATTAAACTTTTTGGAAGCTACTAATGCTGGATTAGGTAGGGGTGAAACACCAATATTTCCAGTTTCCATCTTTAAAGTAAAAGAGGGAGTAAATTATAATATTACAGATCCAAATTATGATATATTTAGACGTGCTTGTGAAGTATCAGCTAAAAGATTATTCCCTAACTTTTCATTTTTGGATGCACCATTTAACTTAGAATTTTATAAACCAGGTGATTATAGAACAGAAGTTGGATATATGGGATGTAGAACTCGTGTTATGAGTGATATAACAGATCCAAATAATCAAACAACTGGTGGAAGAGGTAACTTATCATTTACATCTATTAATCTACCTAGATTAGGAATAAAACATGGTATTTGTCTTAAAGAAAGAGATAAAGCTGATATGGAAGGATTCTATAAAGAATTATCAGATACTATGGAATTAGTAAGAGATCAACTTTTAGAAAGATTTGAAATACAGTGCAATAAAAGATGCTATAATTTCCCATTTTTAATACAGCAAGGTGTTTGGACTGATGGTGAAAAATTGAAACCAACAGATAGAATGAGAAAAATATTAAAACATGGAAGTTTGACTATAGGATTTATAGGTCTTGCTGAAACGCTTAAAGCATTAATAGGCGAACACCATGGTGAATCAGATAAAGCACAAAAATTAGGCCTTGAGATAATTGGCTTTATGAGAAAAAAGGCTGATGAATTTGCAAAAGAATATAATCTTAACTTTACGCTTATTGCAACTCCAGCTGAAGGTTTGTCAGGGAGATTTGTAAACATAGATAGAGCAATCTATGGAAAAATAAAAGGTATCACTGATAGGGAATATTATACAAATTCATTCCATGTTCCAGTATATTATAATACATCTATAAAACATAAACTTGAAACTGAAGCTCCATATCATGCACTTACTAATGGTGGACATATTTCATATATTGAATTTGATGGTAATACTGCTATGAATGTAGATGCATTTGAAAGTGTAATTAGAATGATGAAAGATCTTGGAATTGGATATGGTGCTATTAACCATCCAGTAGATAGAGATCCAGTTTGTGGATATGTTGGGGTAATTGGAGATGTGTGTCCAGGATGTGGACGTAAAGAATTTGAAGCTGTACCGCTAGAAGAAGTTAAAAATTTTCAATGTGGATGTTAAGAAGGAGGATTTCATATGGAAAAATTAGTTGGTGAAGGAGAAAAATTCGAAAGAATTAGAAGAGTTACAGGATATTTGAGTGGAGATGTTAGCAGATTTAATAATGCTAAACGTGCAGAAGAAAAAGATCGTGTAAAACATACTGGTGTAAAAGACGTTATGGCTTGTGAAAATGGTGATGCTAGCGCTAAACGTACAGAAGAAAAAGGCCGTGCAAAACAAACTGATGCAAAAGATGTTAAGGCTTGTGAAAAATGTGATAAATAATGCAAATAAGACTTGCAGCAGATTTACAAGAAGATAGTATAGTTGATGGGAAGGGTATTAGGACAGTTATTTGGACTCAAGGTTGTTCTCATAATTGTCCTTATTGCCATAATCCTAAAACACATGATTTTAACGGTGGAGAACTCGTAGAAGTGGAAGATATAATAGAGCGACTTGAAGAGTTAAATGGACAAGATGGTATTACATTTTCTGGTGGAGATCCTATGTTTCAAGCTAAACCATGTGCTATACTAGCAAAAAAATCACACGAATTAGGATTTGACGTTTGGGCTTATACGGGATTTACATTTGAAGAGTTATTGGAAAAAGGAAATAGTGATGTTTTAGACTTTCTTAGTAATATTGATGTTCTTGTTGATGGAAGATTTGAAATTGATAAAAAAAGTATGGACTTAGAATTTAGAGGTTCAAGTAACCAAAGAGTTATAGATGTACCAAAATCTTTGGAGCATCATGAGGTAATATTATTTAACTTAAGTGAAAAAACTTTTGCAAAACAAAGAAGAGAGGCTCTATATATTTAAGTTTCTCTTTTTACTTATTTTTATAATAATTTTAAAGGTGAGTTATGAGAAAATTAAAAAAGAAAAATGAAGGGTTAAATTTAATTATTGCAATTATTGTATTAATTGTAGCAACTATATTAGGTTGTTATAAAGATGAAATAGTATCATATGCGCTTGATGTTATACCTTATAAATCATATGACATAGATGAGATACCTGAGTATAGTGGCGATGATTATATTTATATAAATGATAATAAACCAAATTTTGATGATATAGAATTAAATACAACATCATTTGAAGAATATAGCAATTTAGACATATTAAAAAGATGTGGAGTTGCTATAGCTAATATAGGGATAGACTTAATGCCAACAGAAGAAAGAGGTTCTATTGGTATGATTAAGCCTAGTGGATGGCACACTGTTAAATATGATATAGTAGATGGTAAATATTTATATAATAGATGTCATTTAATTGGATATCAACTTACTGGTGAAAATGCAAATGAAAAAAATTTAATTACTTGTACTAGACAAATGAATACAGGTGCAATGCTAGATTTTGAAAATAAAGTTGCATCATATATAAAAGAAACTTCAAATCATGTATTATATAGAGTTACTCCTATATATGAAGGTGGCAATTTAATTGCTAGTGGTGTACAAATGGAAGCATTATCAATAGAAGATAATGGAAAGGGAATTTCATTTAATGTATTTATATATAATGTACAAGATGGAATAAATATAAATTATAAAACAGGTGATAGTAGTCTTATTGAATAGTTTTTAGTCAATTAAATTAATTTTTAGCATAAAATATATTGAAAAATATATATAATTTTGTTATACTATAAAAGTATTAACAAACGGGTCTATAGCCAAGTGGTAAGGCGTGGGACTGCAACTCCCTGATCGTTGGTTCAAATCCGACTAGGCCCTCCAATATTGTTTATAATTTGCATAAATACTAATTTTATGTTATGTATTTAGCAAGGGAATTTACATAAAATAAAAAAGGGAACATTCAGTTTTAGCATGTTGAATGTCTACCCAAATTTGTTTGGTTTGACATTTAATTTTAAAAATTAGATGTCACTCTTTATTACTATAATCAAAATGATTAGGAGTAGTAAAATGAGAGAGATGAGACGAAGAACGCAAATAAAGTATTCTCGTTTTTTCATTTCTTTCAAACCTTCTTTTTTTAGGATTGGAGGTAGACATCCAACAACTATATTCCCTGTATTTTTATGGTAAAAATTTATTAAATTTTTAAAAGACAAATATAAATATGAAAATTTTATAAATGATTTATATAAAGAGGATGTTATAAATGACAATTATGTTGACATTATTCAAAACAAAGTTAATAAAAAAGGCAAAGATGACGATTTTGAAAATCTTTGTCTTTTTGTTTAAGTTATATTTAAAAAAAGGACAATAATTGATATAATATTAGTAACACAAATTGTTATTTCAAAGTGAGGTGAAATTGTGAAAAAATTAATTTATATAATATCATTGTTGTTGAAAAGTTTATTAATATTATGGGTACCAATTTTATTGATTGAAGAGACATTTTTGTTTGATTATATAGGTGCAGAAGGTTCTCTTATATTCTCAGTTGTCGTAAGTATTTTATGTTTGATTATGTATATTAAAACTTATAAAAAATTAGATGAAAAAGTGAATCGTTATTTGTATAACATAGTTAACGTAATATTATTAGTAATTTCTAATTTAGTATTAGGATGTTTATTTTTAAATTTAATAGATTTAAATGTATTTCATCAGTGTATGGGATCTGAATGGGCTTGCTTTTTGTTTGGTATAGAGTATTTTATTATTGGACTTGAATATGCACTTTTACCAGTAATAATATTAGTAATATGGCTATTTGTAAGATTAATTAAGTTTTTAAATTCTAAACCGAGAAATAATTAATAATTATCTTTTGTAAATTACAAGTATTGTTAGAGAATATGTAGTATTAGTTCCTAATTAATGAAAAAAAGTTTGAAATAACTTTCTCACTCACTTCAATATGATAGAAAACTCGAACTAATTTATTTTGAAAGTAATAAATACTAACAGAAATGTTAGTGTTTTTTGTATAAAAAAAGCCTAGCAATTTTAAGTACTAGGCTTTAATAGATTGTCTTTACAATTATTTTCTTTTTAAAATTTTAGTATAAGCAATTTCTCCTTGTTCATCTTGAACTTTGTGCTGTCTTGATGTGATATGATTAACTTCACAATACCTTTTTTTAAATTCATTTTCATGTTTTAATAAATTTCTCATATCTTCAATGAAAACTTTATAAGTTTTGTCTTCAAAAAACATGTTTTCTGGGTTTTCTTCATCATATTTTTTAGATAATCTTTTAATTGTATAATCTAAATATTCTTCAATATTAGTTTCTGGCATTCTTTCATGAGCAACGAAGAAACTTCTAATAAATACTATTTCTATTCTGGTATTTCTATCAGCAGATGAAATAAGTTTTCCATATATACTTCTTGGTTCATCTTCTTTTGAAGAGCGATGATCTTCAATTGCTTCTTTAATTATTTGTCTTTCTTCATCGGTAAAAAAACGTTTCATTCCTTCATCATTCATAAAATTTCTAGCTGCAATTAAATGATGAGTTGCATGATCTTCATATTTTCCCCAATCATGGCATGATGCAATGGCATATATCATATTGTCATTTAAGCCTAATTTAAAAGTATCATTTAGAGCAAAACTTCTTCTAATAACTTCTAAAATGTGAGCAATATTATGTCCACCATCATTTTTATCGTATTCAGGAAATATATGTTCTTTAACATAATCCATTAAATCTTGTCTAACGTTTTTAGTATAATATTCTAATTCATCAATGTTATTTGCTTTTAGTATCATATTTCTTAATACATCAAATGGTTTGTTATAATCGTCTTTTACTTTGTCATATACCATATATAATATTTCATCTAATGACATATTTGGATTATTTCTTTTTATTTCATCAAAAGTTAATTTTGATTTGTTATTTAAATTATTAACTTCACAATATTTCTTTTTAAATTCCTCTTTATTTTCTGCTAAAATTGAAATATCTTCTAAAAATTTTTTATAATCTAAATCTTCAAAATACATTTTTTTAGTTGCGTATCCCTGTTTACCAAATTTGTTAATTATGTGTTGCCTTGATTCTTCAATTATTTGATCAAGCGTATAGTTAGGATTATGTTTAATTCTATAAGCGTATGCTCTTTTTAATGGAACTTCTATTAGTGTATTTCTATCGGCTGAAGAAACAATTTTTCCATAAATACTTCTAGGATTACCTTCCATACTTGCTCTATGGTCATAAACTGCTTCTGCCATGGTTCTTATTTGGTCTTCAGTAAAAAACTTTTTTAAATTTTCATCAGCAAGTAGCATTTCAGCAGATACTTTTTCATGATTTTTGGCATCAATAAAATGTCCTATATCATGATAAGCAGCTATTGTATAGACCATATCGTAATTAATATCATTAACTTCATGAGCAAATTTTAAACTTCTATCAATAACATATTTAATATGATCTAAATTGTGACCTAAATCATTCTTTTTATAGCTAGGAAAAATATTTTCCTCAATGTATTTTTGTAAATTTTTATTTAATTTCATTATATCCTCCCCATAAATAATTATATCATATTTTTGATATAATTCGCAGTATAATCATTTATTTATTAGTTATTACAGATATATAAATATGGTTTGTAACTAATATATAAATATGGTTTGCAACTATAGATATGTGTAAATGCAACTAAAATTATTTGTTTGCAACTTAAAATGTATTTATATTAAATAAAATTAATAGTATAATTAAAATTAATAAGGAGGAGTTTATGATAGAACTTAAAAATGTATGCAAGACATATAAATCAAAAAAAGGAAGTAAGACTAAAGCGCTTAATAATGTTTCATTAAAGTTTGATGAAAAAGGTATGACTTTTATACTTGGTAAAAGTGGAAGTGGTAAATCAACACTTTTAAATATAATTGGTGGACTTGATAAATACGATAGTGGAGATATGCTTATACTAGGTAAGAGCAGTAAAGACTTTAATGCATCTTTATTTGATTCTTATAGAAATACCTATGTTGGATTTGTATTTCAAGAGTTTAACCTTTTAGAAGATTATAATGTATACGAAAATATCGTTTTAGCTTTACAGTTACAACAAAAAGATGTAGATAAAGAAAAAATAGATAACCTACTTGATAAGTTAGAGTTAACTGATTTAAAACTTAGAAAAGTAAATGAACTATCAGGTGGACAAAAAGGTAGAGTTGCAATCGCACGTGCATTAATAAAAGATCCTAAAATAATACTAGCAGATGAACCAACAGGAAATCTTGATAGTAAAACAGGTAAACAAGTTATGGATTTACTAAAAGAAATAAGCAAAGAAAAATTAGTAATTATTGTTTCTCATGATACAGAATCTGCTAATACTTATGGTGATAGAATAATTGAAATTAAAGATGGTAGTGTTGTAAAAGATACAAATAAAAATTTAACTACAACTGATAAAGATAGTTATAAAACTATTAAATCAAAGTTACCGTTTAAAGATAGTTTTAAACTTGGTATCGGTAGTTTAAGACATAAAAAAATTAAATTAATATTTACAATATTACTTACAATAGGTACTTTATTATTTTTAAGTATTATGGATACGTTATCAAATTATAATGTAGAAGAAGCACATTCAGAACTATTGATCGATAAAAAAGAAGATTCTATAAAAGTAGAAAAATATTATTTCTTTAATAAAAAATATGATAAATATGACTTTTATAATAAGGATCAAATTAAATTGACACCAGAAGATGAAAAATATATAAAGTCAAAACTAAAAGGTAAGTATTATCCTATTTATAAATTACAGGAGTCATACACGTTTATGCAAGTAGGAGAGGCATTAAATATAGGAGATATTATTCATAATAGTCTTTATCTAGATATGGGTGCATATTTACCTTTAAACATAGTAGTTGTAGATAATTTTAACGATTTTAAAACCGAAAAAATTATAGGAAGGTATCCTACTAATTATAATGAGATTTTAATTCCAAATTATATGGCTGATTTAATTATTGAGGGTGGAATTACAACTTATGAAAAAAACGATGTAGACGAATTTAGTGATGATTATACATTTAAACCTAAAGATTATGAAGATATAGTAAATAGTAATAAAACTTTCTATTTTGGAAGTAAAGGTAAAGTAAAAATAGTAGGAATAATAGATTATGACTTATCTAGATATGATTCATTAAAAAATAAAGAATATGATTATAATACTATGACTGATGAACAATATGATTTAATAAGTGAACTTAATTTAAAAGAAAGTAATTTATATAATAACGTTTATGTAACTAATGATTTTATAGAAAAATTAGATGTTGCTAATATAGAAGAATTAGATGAAAATACTGTTTTCTTTAATTTAAATAGTGATAGTATAGATTTACAAAGTGATGGTTATTATATAGCGCCAGCAATACTTCAAAATGAATTAGAGTATTATGATGGATCTAAATGGGTAAAGACTAAAGAGTTAAATAAAAATGATATTATTATAAATATACATCAATTAATGCAAGGATCTGAACAGGACTATGAAAAAGGATTAGAAAAATATATTACAAATAATCCAGATGTAGATAGGGAAACATTAGAAAAAAAATACTTTGTTAATTATATAAAAGATTTAGATGTAATCGGTCAAAAAGTTAATTTAAAGGTTAGAAATAGAATTGATGAAGTTGTTAATGATTATAAAGATTTGAATATTATTGGTATTACAGGTTTTAGTGATACACAAAGTAGAAATTATTATTTATCTAATGATTTAGTTGGAGAATATAAAATTGAGGTAATACAAAAGACAGGTTATCTTGTACCTATGTCTAATTATAAGGACTTTAAATATATGTTAACTACTTTTCCTTATAGTGATGAAATACAGGCTGTCTCACCTTATAGCGATGAAGTTACAATGTTAGTTAGGACAGTAGAAATATTAAAAGATATAGCATTCTATGTAAGTTTAGTATTATTTATATTTACAGTATTCTTAATAGGTAACTTTATTATGACAAGTATTCATTATCGTAAAAAAGAAATTGGGGTTTTAAGAGCCCTTGGAGCAAGAAGTATTGATATTATTAAAATATTTTTATGGGAAGGTATTGTAATGTCATTCATATCAGCTACTATTTCATCAATATTACTTGTCCTAGTAACTAATTTACTAAATAATGTAATTATGTCAGGTACAAATTTAATTCTAACACCTTTTATACTTAATATAAGACAATTTGTACTAATATATTTTGTTGTATTTATAGTAACTATTATATCAAGCGTATTACCAATTATTAAGATATCTAAAATGAAACCTATAGATGCAATATTAAATAAATAAGATATAAGGCATTGAATTTCAATGCTTTTTATTTTGCTTATATTATTTATTTAATAGAATATAATTAAATAGGTGATTTTATGGATTTATATAAAAAGGCTTTAGAAAAAATAAAAGAAGATGAAAAATGCAAACCTAAATATATAGGTTCAATTGTTGGTCCAACAGGTCCAACAGGACCAATAGGACCCGCATTAAACATACTAGGTAGTTTTGAAACTATTGATGAATTAAAAGAAAGATATCCTACTGGTAATTTAGGGCAAAGCTATATAGTCGGAGATAATTTATATGTTTGGACTATTGATGGTTGGTTAGATGTTGGAGCAATTAAAGGCCCAAAGGGAGATCCAGGCCCAACAGGTCCACAAGGTGAAGTAGGTGTTCAAGGCCCTCAAGGTGTACCAGGAGAAATAGGCCCTCAAGGTGTTCAAGGCCCTCAGGGTGATATGGGCCCACAAGGGGAAATGGGAGTTCAAGGATTACAAGGTCCACAAGGATTAGAAGGACCAAAAGGTGAACAAGGAGATGTTGGCCCGAAAGGTGAACAAGGTGAAAGAGGTCCAGCCGGACCTGCAGGAGCACCCGGAACAAGTGTTACTATATTAGGTTCATTTGATAATATTAATGAATTAAAAATAGCTGTTCCACAGGGGAAACCAGGGCAATCATATTTAGTAGGATCAAATTTATATGTGTGGAGTGAGGATTCTAATACTTGGAATAATGTAGGTGAAATAAAAGGTCCAAAGGGAGATCAAGGTGAAAGGGGAATACAAGGTCCTAAAGGAGAACAAGGTGAAAGAGGTCCGAAAGGTGAACAAGGTCCACAAGGAATACAAGGTCAACGTGGAGAACAAGGAATACAAGGAGAAACTGGTTTGCAAGGAGAACAGGGTATTCAGGGCCCGGTAGGCCCACAGGGGATTCAAGGAGTTAAGGGAGAACCTGGCCCACAAGGTCCTAAAGGAGACAAGGGTGAAATGGGAGAACCTGGACCTGCAGGTCCTAAGGGAGATAAGGGGCCTAAAGGGGATAAAGGAGATCCGGGACCCCAAGGTCTTCCAGGTGATATGGGATATCCTGGAATGCAAGGTCCCAAAGGGGATCCAGGACCTTTAGAAATCCCATCAGCATTTTTTATGACTGCTAATGATGATTTGGATGCTTATGGAATTACTGTTCAATCCAACGCTAGATTACCAATAGATACAAAAATTTATGATATGAACAATAATTTTATTTTAAATAGTGATAATACTATTACTTTTAAAGAAGGCGGAGTTTATCGTATAGATTTTATGGTGGAAGCGTATTCCTCAGGATCGGCGATATATCCTGGCCAATATGAAGTTATGGGTGTAGGATTAAGAAAAGTTGGAGAAACTACTATTTATGTCGGTGGTTGTACTTGGGATTATCAGGAACCTGTTGTTAGAATTAATGCACATGGTATAGTTACTACTGTTTTAGAAAATGATGTATTTGAATTAATAAATACTGCTCAAGATACGATACATTTAGTTAGTCCAAGTTCAAATAATTTAGTAACTGATTCATTTTTTGCTAATCCTATTCTAACTATAGTTATAGAAAAATTAAAATAAAAAATGTGGATTTATCGATAAACAAGATAAATCCATTTATTGTATTTAAGAATATATTTATGTATGATTTTTATGTGAAATTTATTGACAAATAATAATCGATGTAATATATTTATGTATGAGTTTAAAAAATTTATAATCAAAATTTAGGTAATTGTATATATTATAGAGGTGATTAAATGTTAAAATTGTTAAAAAAATTAAATACAAAAGATATGTTTTTTATGTTAATTTGTTTTCTTTTAATTGTTTTGCAAGTATGGTTAGAACTTAAATTACCTGATTATATGAGTAATATAACTAGACTTGTTCAAACAACTACGAATAATATGGGAGAAATATTAATTCAAGGTGGATATATGATGTTATGTGCACTTTTGAGCTTGATATCTTCTATCATAGTAGGATATTTCTCTTCTAAGATAGCTGCTGATTTTTCATTGAATTTAAGAAGTAATATATTTAGAAAAGTTGAAGCTTTTTCTATGTCTGAAATTAAAAAATTTCAAACAAGTAGTTTAATTACTAGAACAACTAATGATGTTACACAAATAGAAATGTTTATAGCAATGGGATTACAATTAATTATAAGGGCTCCAATTATGGCCATATGGGCAGTTACTAAAATACTTAATAAGAATTTACAGTGGAGTATTCTTACTGGTGTAGGAGTTTTAATTCTTTTAACGACTGTAACAACGCTTATGATTATAGTTTTACCAAGATTTGCAAAAGTACAAAAACTAACAGATAAAGTAAATGGTGTTACAAGAGAAAATTTAATGGGTATAAGGGTTATAAGAGCTTTTAACGCTGAAAAGTATCAAGAAGGACGATTTGAAGACGTTAATAATACTTTAACAAAAACTCAATTATTTAATCAAAAGTGTTTTGCTATAATGCAACCAATTATGAATATAGTTATGCATTTTTTATCACTTGGTATATATTTTATAGGAGCATTTTTAATACAGGCTGCAAATATGAGTGGTAAAATTAGTTTATTTAGTAATATGATTGTATTTACAAGTTATGGAATGCAAGTAATAATGTCATTTTTAATGCTTGCCATGATTTTTATGATATGGCCAAGAGCACAGGTGTCTGCTCGCCGTATAAATGAAGTACTAGATGAAGTTCCTAGTATAAAAGATGGTAAATTAAGTTCTGATAATGCAAAAGAAAAAGGTACAGTAGAATTTAAAAATGTATCATTTAAATATCCAGATGCTGATGCATATTTACTTAAAAATATTTCATTTAAAGTAAATAGGGGAGAAACTATAGCTTTTATAGGTTCAACTGGAAGTGGTAAAAGTAGTTTGATAAACCTTGTTCCAAGATTTTATGATGCAACTGATGGTGAAGTATTAGTTGATGGTATAAACGTAAAAGACTATAAATTAGAGGAGCTTCATAATATAATAGGTTATATTCCTCAAAAAGCGGTTATGTTCACAGGAAGTGTTATAGATAATGTATCATATGGATATAATGGTAAAGAAAAGCCAAGTTTAAAAGTTATAAAAAAGGCAATTGAAATTGCCCAAGGTAGTGAATTTGTGGAACAAATGGATAAAAAATATGAATCTCATATAGCACGTGGTGGTACTAATGTATCAGGAGGTCAAAAACAAAGACTTGCAATTGCTCGTGCTATAGCAAGAGATCCCG
This sequence comes from uncultured Bacilli bacterium, assembly GCA_947628565.1. Classification (GTDB taxonomy): domain Bacteria; phylum Bacillota_I; class Bacilli_A; order RF39; family UBA660; genus UMGS1613. Next base: position 2,433 of record CANRAH010000006.1, on the reverse strand, counting down.
AAATATATATTTTTGATGATTCTTTTTCTGCATTAGACTATAAAACTGATTTAACACTTAGAAAAGAGTTAAAAAAATACATGAAAGATTCTACAAGTATGATAGTAGCGCAAAGAATAGGAACTATTATAAATGCTGATAAAATAGTTGTGCTTGATAAAGGAGAATGTGTTGGTGTTGGAACGCATAAAGAACTTTTAAAAAATTGTGAAGTTTATAAAGAAATTGCACTATCACAACTTTCAAAGGAGGAATTAGAAAATGCCTAGAATGAGAGGAGTCCCAGAAAAATCAAGAGATTTTAAAGGTTCAATTAAAAGATTATTTAAAAATTTGAAAACTTGGCATTTTATGTTAATATTTGCTTTAGTGCTTGCTATGTTAAGTGCTATACTTTCACTTATAGGTCCAAACAAGTTGTCTGATTTGGCTGATACAATAACTTTAGGATTACAACCAAATCTAACAGAAGAATCAATAAATAAAGTTATGACAAGCGAAGATATAACAACGGAAGAAAAATTAGAGCTTTCTAAACTTTTAGAAGAAGCAAAAAATGAAACTGACACTGATAAATTATTAAATGCATTTGATTCTCTTCCAAAAAACATATATAAAATAGTAAAACCAAAAATAGATATGAAAAAGGTAAAAACTTTATCTATTCTACTTGCTTCAATTTATGTTATAAGTGCTATATTTAATTATATACAATCTTTATCAATGACAAGTATATCAAATAATTTCGCAAAAACATTAAGAAGTAATATAAGTAATAAAATTAATAAATTACCATTAAGATATTTTGATAGTCATGAAATGGGGGATGTACTATCTAGAGTAACAAATGATGTAGATACAATAGCACAAAATATGAATCAAAGTTTAACATCTCTTGTAACAAGTGTAACGCTTTTTATAGGATCAATATTTATGATGTTCATAACAAATTCTATAATGGCTATTACTGCTATTATTTCAAGTTTACTTGGATTTAGTGTAATGGCAATAATACTTAGTAAATCTCAAAAATATTTTATTAGACGACAAACTGAATTAGGTAATTTAAATGCGCATATAGAAGAAATTTATTCTGGGTATAATGTAGTAAAAGCATATAATGGTGAAAAAAGTGCTAATGAAGAATTCGATATATTAAATAATAATTTATATAATTGTAATAGAAAAAGTCAATTTTTATCAGGAATGATGCAACCAATAATGATGTTTGTTGGTAATTTAGGATATGTAGCTGTTTGTGTTGTAGGAGCATTACTTGTTAGTAACAATATCATTTCATTTGGTGTAATAGTTGCTTTTATAATATATGTCAGATTATTTACAAACCCATTATCTCAAATTGCGCAAGCAATGACTTCTTTACAATCTACAGCAGCAGCAAGTGAAAGAGTATTTGACTTTTTGGATGAAGAAGAAATGCCTAATGTAAAAGTATCAAAATATTTAGATGCATCCAAAGTAAAAGGTGAAATAGAATTTAGAAATGTTAAATTTGGGTACGATAATAATAGAATTATAATAAATAATTTTAGTGCAAAAGCGAAACCTGGAGAAAAGGTTGCAATAGTTGGCCCAACTGGTGCCGGTAAAACTACAATGGTTAATTTGCTTATGAAATTTTACGATATTAAAGATGGCGATATATTGATAGATGGAGTTTCAATTAAAGATTTATCTAGAGAAAATATACATGATTTATTTGTTATGGTTTTACAAGATACTTGGCTTTTTGATGGAACAGTTAAGGAAAATTTAAAATTTAATAATGAAGATGTTTCAGATGAAGAAATAATGCGTGCTTGCAAAACAGTTGGAGTTGACCATTTTATTAAAACCCTTCCAGGTGGATTAAATTCTCATATAGATGATGGTGAATCGGTAAGTCAAGGTCAAAAACAACTTATGACTATAGCACGAGGTATGTTAAAAAACGCTCCATTTCTAATTTTGGATGAAGCAACATCAAATGTAGATACAAGAACAGAAGAATTAGTACAAAAAGCCATGGATAAACTTACTGAAGGGAAAACATCATTTATAATTGCACATAGATTATCTACAATTAAAAATGCTGATTTAATTTTAGTTATGAAAGATGGAAATATAGTAGAGCAGGGAACACATGATTCATTACTTCAAAAAAATGGATTTTATGCTGAACTATATAATTCTCAGTTTGATACAATAACTGATTAAAAATACTTTACAAATTTATAAAAATAGTGTATATTTTATATATACATTATTAATTGCAGGTGTAGTACAATGGTTCGTATGCGGCCTTGCCAAGGCTGAGATGGGAGTTCGATTCTCCTCACTTGCTCCATTGAGGTTAAAACTCGCACACTTTAAATTGAAGTGTGCGTTTTTCTTTTATAAAATAAGTTCATAGTATTTGATATTATGGGCTTT
>CANRAH010000005.1 GCA_947628565.1 uncultured Bacilli bacterium | reverse complement strand
TCATTAAGTTTTTCTTTCATCAATAGTTCTTGATATAAAGCTTTTTTATATTGTTTTAAATAATTAAGTTTTAATAAACCATATTTGTTTAATGATTTATTTTCTTTTTCAGATAGTATAAGATTAGGTAAATAATAATCTCCGTATTTATTATAATTTAATTCCATAATTTTAATCCTTTCTTTTAATAAAGAATTATTAAGTAGCATTGTTATTATTAGGTACCCATTTAGGTACCCAAATAGTAAAATTTGATAAAATTATTTAAATTTTTATAATTAGATTTAATTTTAAAATGCTTAAAATATAAGAAAATAACAGACAATAATTTATTTTATGTGTATATATATTCAGCCCCCTGAAGAGAGCGAAAGCTCTCATTTTTGTTTATTTTAAAGGGTTTATGAGGTATGAAAAATGCTTTATGTGGCAATTATGTGGCATTTTACTTAATCATTTATCAAATATAAATTAATTAAAACTAAAATAAAAAAATTATTCTATAATACTAGTAGGGATAACTAGGTGATAAAAAAGTGATGATATTATTTTTATTATCACTTTTCTTTTTATTATATTTTATAGTATTTTTTGTTATATATTTAACAAAACAAAAAAGTAAAAAATCTAAATTTAATTTTAGAAGTTTATCTAAATATTATTATTTAGTACATCCTTTTGTAATAGCAATTTGTTTTGAATTTTTAAATATTAAGGTAAATCCTTATATACAAATACTAATAACAATAATTATAACTCACATAATTTCTTATTTGTTAATTACTGTAAAGAAAAAATATAATAAACTAATCATATAGTATATTTTTCCTTTTCCTTTTGCTATAATAAATTTGAAAGTGAGATGTAATATGAATAAAAGATATATTTCAAATGCTTTATATATTATAGCTTGTTTATTTGGATTTGCCTATTTAATGGGAGAGTTTATACCAAATTTTCATTTTTCAGAGTTTGGTAGATTGTTCCTATTATGTGGAAGTTGTCTATTCCTATATTTAGGTGGGGTATTATTATCAAAGGTCAAATCAGACAATAAACCTATGAAAATAAATTTATGGATTTTCTTTGCTTTATATATAGTATTGCTTATTACATTAACTTTATTTGACTATATGTGGGGAAGAAATGGCTTAACTATTATAAATTGGTTTAGCGATGAATTTATTTACTTTTTAAAACACTCTATTAACTTAATTCCATTTAAAACAATGATAGAATTTATAAAAGAATTTGATAGTATGTATAGTAGTCGTACAATACTTCTTAATTTATTTGGTAATTTTATTGCTTTAATGCCTATGGCTTTCTTTCTTCCTTTATTATTTAAAAAACAAAATAAATTTAAAAATTTTTTCATAACAAATATTTTAATAGTATTAGGAATAGAAATAATGCAATTATTAACAGCTTCAGGTAGATTTGATATAGATGATATTATATTAAATGTTTCAGGAGCTACTTTAATGTATTTCATTTTAAAAATAAAAGATGTAAATAAATTAATGAGAAATATCTTTTTACTAGAAAAAAATAAAATTTCTAAAAAGAGTTATATTACAATTATTATTTCTATATTAGTTGTTATTTTATGTTCTGTTATGTTAGTTAAATTTAGAAATAGACTGTATAATGATAATTATGATGAATATAACAAAATTCATAATCCTAGTATTACTATAATTGATGAATCAAAAGAGATTTGCGATCAAGCATTAGATTTATTTTATGAAGATGAATTATATAATTATTATTTTACTTGTATGAAAAGTGATAAAGTATATGCTACTATTAATAATGAAGAAAAGTATTTAGTAAAAGATTTTATGAAAAATGAAACGTATAATTATTCTATTGATAGGATGTTAGAAGTATTAGATTTTTATAAAGTTGATTATGTTAAAGAAAATAAATACCAATATATAACTTTAAATCCCAAAGTGCTTACTGATTCTAACGGTGGATATTCAAGTCCAAATATTAATGTAAAAATTGATAATGAAAACATTTTAGATACAAAATATGACTATGAAAATGATTTTGAAAATTCAACATATATTTATAAAGTACATTTAGTACCTAAAATGTCAGGAACTACTAATATTAATATTTCATTTGAAGATTATGATAACAATTTATTAAGTACATATAAATATTCTGTTAATGTAGATGAAAATTTAAAAGTTAAGTATAATCAGTTAAAATAATGTGGAGGGAATATGAAAAAAGGTCTAAAAATTACTTTAATTGTTCTAGGTGCTTTGGTAGGAATTATTATGCTTGATACTTTACAGGCTAAAATATTTGATAATAGTCCATTTATTAAAATCAGAAAAGATTATAAAGATGGTGATGTAAAATATATTGACAAAGGATTATTTGTAAATCATTATTATTGTAATAATAATGAAAAAGTTACAACTTGGAAAGGAACAAAATTTGCTTGTTCTATTGAAGAAAATAAAAATCAAATAATAAATTACTCTAAAGTAATTGAAAATAAAGTTATAGAACTAAATATTCCTAAAGACTGGAAATATGAAGGATTATCTTTAGAAAATAATTATAAATTTGGTTTAAAAATTTATAAAGAAAATGAAGAAAATTATTTTGTTTTATATTATTATGATAAAGGTTTTGAGGTTTGCGCTACAGGAAGAGAAACACGAAATTTAACTTTAAATAATGGAAAAATTGCTAATATTGGTTACTATGATGGTAGCAATATGTGGGGTGATATATCTTTTTCTGATATAGATGAAAATATTGCTTTTATAAATTATGAAACTAGTGATAATGAAGCATTTGAAATTATAAAAACATTTAATTTAAAAAATGTTAATGAAATAACTAAAAATAAATTTGATATTGGTGAAGAATCTTTAACTGAAATAACATCAAATAATGATGTTGTACTAACTATTAAAAATAAGACATTAACTAGCACAGGTGCTACATTATTATTAAAAAACAATAGTAATAAAATTTATCAATATGGAAATCCATTCCAGATGGAGATAAAACTAAATGACAAGTGGTATAAAATAAATGTTGATTTAAGTTTTACACTACCAGCATTTAATCTTAAACCAGGTGAAACAAAAGAAATAGATTTAAATTGGGAAAATGGTTATGGCAGTTTGTCAAGTGGAACATATAGAATTATAAAGAATGTTGATTATAGAAATAATAACGGGGAAAGTAAAAGTTATAATGTAGCAGTTGAATTTACTATTCAGTAGTGCATTAAAATTTATATAAATAAAAAAAATATACCCAGTAGTAGAATTACTACTACTGGGTATTATTTAATAGTTTAGTAACGAATAATAAAAGTCATATATATTTAGTTCTTGATTTATTTTCTCATTAATTATTTTCATTTTAAAATCATTTTCATAAATATTAAATAACATTTCAATAATAAATCTTTTCTTCTCGTCATTATTTAATTCTAAATATTTTGATGATAGAAACACTAAATGTTTGTATTTATTAAAATTTACAATGGTTTTATTATAGTTAATATCAAGATTATTTAATATTTCTTTTAATAGTATAATTAATTCATTAATGTTGAAACTGCAAATAAAATTTTTATTTTCTAATAGATATATTGATAATTTTATTTTATCAACATCATTTAAATTATCATACATATTTAATAAATCAATTACTTTATTAGTATTATTACTTAATAACATAAAACACCTCTTTCTAATCGGGTAGTTCAATCACCCATCTAACCACCCATAGTTAAATTTTCTTTGATATTAGTTTAAATTTTATTGTCTCGTTTTAAACTTTATTTTGTTGAAAATCATAGATTTTTTAAATATTTAAATTTAGGAGTGTGTGATTTCAGTTTGCCCCTGAAGAGTCAGCGAAAGCTGGCTCATTTTTGTTATATTTAATTTGTAATAGTTTAATTAATATTTATTAATATTTAGAAAACAACTCAAATCAAATGATAAGATAAAACAAAAAGAGTATTGATACTTGAAGAGATTTACTAAAAAAATAATACAAATTACAAATAATTTTATAAATAACATAATAAGTAGATAAAAGTGAAAACAATATTATAATAGTTGAAAGAATTTAAAAAAGAAAAAAAGAAAAAGAACAAAAAGAAAAAATAGTTTGAAAAAATTTTTAAAATGTTATATACTTATTAAGTCGGTCACAGCTTTAAGCGTATAAGAACTTACACTCTTATACGTTTATTTTTTGCAATAAGGCTGTGATTAACATAGAAGGAGGAGAAAATGGAAAATCAAAACGACAATAAATATTTAGGACAAGAAAAAGTTTCTAAATTATTATTTAAGTTTTCTATTCCCTGCATTTTATCACTACTTATTAGTTCTTTATATAATATAGTTGATCAAATATTTGTTGGGAATAGTAGTGTTGGTTATTTAGGTAATGCTGCAACAACGGTAGTATATCCAATAACGATTATTGCTGTAGCTTTTGCTTGGTGCTTCGGCGACGGCTCAGCAGCATATTTATCTTTATGTCAAGGAAGAAATGATACTAAAAATTCTCATAAATCAATTGGGAATAGTATTTTAGTAACGTTTATAGTAAGTATAATATTTATGATATTAGGTTACTTCTTTATGGATAAACTTTTATACGGTTTTGGGGCAAGTGATGTAACAATTAATTTAGCAAGAGATTATTTTAAAATAATTTTACTAGGCATACCATTTTATATGCTTGCTAATTCTGTAAATAGTGTAATACGTGCCGATGGATCACCTAAATTTTCTATGGCAGCCACATTACTTGGAGCAATTTTAAATATAATACTAGATCCAATATTTATATTTGGATTTAATTGGGGAATAGCAGGAGCAGCTTGGGCTACTATAATAGGACAAATTGCATCATTCATTCTTTCAGTAATTTACTTTTTTAGAACAAAAACATTCAAACTAAATAGAGAAAGTTTTAAAATTAATTTTGAAGTGTTTAGTAATGTTATTAAACTTGGAGTATCAACATTTATTACTCAAATGTCGATTGTTGTTATTTCATTAGTTTGTAATATTATGTTAGCAAAGTATGGTGCTTTAAGTAAATACGGGGCTGATATACCTATTGCAACTATTGGTATATGTATGAAAGTATTTAGTATTGTAATAAATATTGTAGTAGGTATTGTTTTAGGAGCACAACCAATACTTGGATATAATTATGGTGCTAAAAAGTATAATAGAGTTAAAGAGACATTTAAGTTAGTAATCATTGCTACTATTATAGTGGGGATCTTATCAACTATCGTGTTTGAATTATGCCCTGAGATTATTATTAAAATGTTTGGCACATCTGATAATCTTTATATGGAATTTGCTATTAAAACATTCAGAATTTTTCTAATGTTAGTAACATTCACCTGTTTAATAAAAGTAATTTCTATATTCTTCCAAGCAGTTGGTGAACCTTTAAAATCAGCTATTGTATCCCTATGTCGTGATATTGTTTTCTTTGTTCCATTAGTCATAATATTACCTAGATTTATGGGAGTAACAGGTCCATTATGGCTGCTCCAATAGCAGATTTTATTGGAATGATAATATCAGGTACTTTAACAATTTTATTCTTTAAAAAATTACCTAGTATAACAATTAACGATAAAGAACAAGTAGTTATTAAACCATCAAAACCTGGTGTAATTATAACTATTTCAAGAGAACATGGATCGGCTGGTAAATATATTGGTGAAGTAGTAGCGAAAAAACTTAATATTCCATACTATTATAAAGAGTTAACAGCTTTAGCAGCTAAAGAAAGTGGTTTAGATAAAGAATTTGTTTCTAAAATTAATTCTACCAAAGATGTATGGCATGACTTATATTTAACAACATCACCCGTGAAATATGCTATTAAAGCACAAGACAAAATTATTAGTAAAATTGCTGAGCATGGTTCTTGCGTAATAGTAGGTCGTGCTGCTGATTATGTATTAAAAGATAATAAAAATCTAGTAAGAATATTTATTTATGCTGATGAAGAATACAAAGTAAAGAAACTACAAGAGATGTACGGTGATTCAGAAAAAGACGCAGTAAAAAATATGAATAAATCAGACAAAAACAGAGCTGCTTACTATAAATTAATTTCAGGTAAAACATGGGGAAACTATAAAAACTATGATTTACTTATAGATTCTTCAATCGGTGTAGAAGAAACAGCCAATGCAATATTAGAATATATAAAAAATATTAAAAATATCAAAAAATAATAAATTTTATTGAATAATATTATAAAGAAATTGATAATCTTTTGTTAGAAAAATAGAAAAATTACAATTGGGTGGCAAATTTCTAAAAATTTAAGAATTCGATTTAATCTGAAATGAAATAAAAGATTAAAATTCGGTTAAAAATAAATAAAATTGTTATAAAAAAAATAAAAAAGGTACGAAACTTTGATGCCCCCAAGCTAGGTCGAAAGATCTAGCATTTTTGTTTTTATAAGGCTGCAAAGAAACTATAAAATGTATATTTAATACTAAAATAATAAATATAATAAAAAGTGTGTTATAATTAGTTTAGTGGATTAACCTATATTAATTAATATAAATACTCTCAATTATTTATCAATAATGAAGAAATTGATACACCAGATTTGATAAAAATAGCTATAATTCATTATCAATTTGAATAAATACATCCATTTTTAGATGGAAATGGAATATTAGGAAGAGCTTTAATACCTATACAGCTTGCATTACTTACAGATGAAGAACCAATACTATTTCTTTCCAAAGTAATAGAATTATATAAACCAAGTTATCATAAGCTTTTGAATGAAAGTCGTAAAGGTAATATGTTAGGGTTTATTAAATTTTTTTCTTCAATGTATAATAGGATAATGTAATAGTAATATTGCAAAAATTAATATAATTCAAAAAATTTACGAAGAAGATATGCAATTAATAGAAAAATTAAGCAGTAATGCAATTTATAGAATAATGTCTGCAATCATTCATCAAATTGTATTTACCAAAAAAGAAATTGAAGAAGAATCTGGAGTTTCAAGAAATACTGTGTCTACATTAATTGATAAATTAGAAGAACTTGGTATTTTAGTTAAAGACTTTACCCATGCAAAATTAGGATATCGCTATAATAAAATTTATAATGTTTTTGTAGGAAAAGATTAAAAGAAATGTTTGGAAGGAGAAAATAAATCTTATGGAATTAATAGAAATAGTTGATAAAGATGGTAATTTTACAGGACAAATTATGGATAAAGAAGAAGCACATGACAAAAATTTGTTACATAATGAAGTTGCAGTTTTTATAATTAATGATAAAAAACAAGTGTTACTTCAAAAAAGAAGTGCTAATAAAAGATTTAATCCAAATAAATGGGCTCTATGTGCAGGACACGTAGATGCAGGAGAGAGTTTAGAGTCAGCAGCCTTAAGAGAGGTAAAAGAAGAGGTTGGTATAGATATTACTACAAATGATTTAAAACCATTTGCAGAAAGAGAATTTACAATAAGAGATTCAAATTCACATATTACTTATTTTTATTATGCAAAATCAAATTTAAATGAAAAGGATTTTATAATTCAAAAAGAAGAATTATCAGAAGTAAAATGGTTTGATATTGATAATGTAATAGATATGATAAAATCCAAAGATGATTCAACAGTATTTAGAGAAGAAAGATTAAGTCTTTTTGAACAATTAAGGGATATATAAGATAATATAAGTAATAATATGAAAATTGTTAGAACTACATCACTACTATTGTCATCCTGTCATAAAAAAGATAGTTAAGATTAATTCTCAACTACCAAAATTTTAAACTTTTATTAATAATTATATTAAATAACTAATTTTAAAAGATTTAAAATAAAGGTAACAGTATTTAAATAAACTTAGAAGTGCGTGAATACTAACCACTCCTGAAGAGAGAGCGAAAGTCCTCTCATTTTTGTATTTTACTTGAAATTACAGAGCTTTTTAATTTTTATAAAATAATGCTTTTAATCATCAAAAACAATAATATATGATATAATATATATTATAGAATGTTAAAAGATTGTTAAAGCAAGCATATAAATATAATACAATTTATAGAAGTATAAAGATGTAATTATATGAATATAAAGTAATTAGAAAGAAGGAAATAAAGTGATAGATTTACATATGCATACTAAATATTCTGATGGCACGGATACCTTATATGAACTCTTACATAAAGCGGAAAATAAAAAACTTGAAATAATATCAATAACTGATCACGATCAAATCGCTGCTTATGAAGAATTAGAGACTCATCCAAATTTAAGAAAAAATTTTTCAGGTGTTATCATTCCAGGATCAGAGCTTAAAACAATTTATAATGGAGTTCCTATTGAAGTATTAGCTTATGGAATTGATTATAAAAAATTAAAAATTCATAAAATTGATCAAAAAAAATTGCAAGTAAAAACTCTAAAAACTTTAAAGAATACGATTAAAAAACTAGGATTTAAATATAATGAAAAAAATTTATATATTGATAAAAAAAATCCTGAAAAACAATGGGCATCCTACGTAGTTGCAAAAGAAATTTTAAATTATGAAGAAAATGAAGAGCTAATTAAAAAATATGGAAATTTTACTCCTATAAATTTTTATAGAATGCATACTAGTAATAAGAATAGTATTTTTTACTATGATGAAACTAAAGAATATTTGTCTCTAGAAGAAACTATTAATAGGATTCATGAAGCAGGAGGATTAGCCTTTTTAGCCCATCCATTTGTATATCCTTTTGAGGATAAAAAAAACACAATAGAAAAAATTTTAATAACGACAAAATTAGATGGAATCGAAGCAGAGTATCCTTTATTTTCTTCTGAAGAACGTGAAATAATTAAACAATTAGCAAAAAAATATCACAAATATATTTCTGGTGGATCAGATTATCACGCAAAAACAAAACCTGATCTAGAAATGGGTACAGGAAAAGACAATAATTTAAATATTTCTTCAACGTTGGTTGAAGATTGGATTCAAAAAGTACAAAAAATATAACGTAAATTATATAGATTATCAAGTAAAAAATCGATAGTCTTTTTTATTTTATAACTTAATAGTTCTATAATTAAATATAATAAAACTTGATTTCCCAATGTTACAAAACTGTAAGGTTAAATAAACCTTATTCATGGTATAATAATAAAGAGAAATGTGGTGAAATATATGAGTAAAATTATGATAATTGAAGATGAAAAATTAATCTGTAATGAACTTTCTAAACTTTTAGAAAATAATAATTATGAAGCGGTTATTTTAAAAGATTTTAAAAATGCTTTAAATGAAATATTAGAAGTATCTCCAGATTTAATTTTACTTGATATAAATATACCTTTTATAAATGGAGAGGCATTATTACAAAATTTAAGGAAAGAATCTAATATTCCTGTTATTATGGTTACAAGTATTAATTCAGAAACGGATGAAGCATTATCTATTTCTTATGGTGCAGATGATTATATTACTAAACCATATAATCCTAATATTTTGCTTTTAAGAATTGGAGCAGTACTAAAAAGAACAAAAACAAATTACAATACAAATGGAAATGAACTCATTTATAAAGAATTAAAATTTGATTCCCAAAAAGGAATAATTAAAAAAGAGGATATTGAAATAGAATTAACGAAAAACGAAATGATTATTTTTTCCTATTTATTAAATCATCAAAATAAAATTGTAACTCGAGAAGAACTTATGACAACATTATGGGATAATTCAGAGTATGTTAATGAAAATGCTTTAACAGTTAATATAAGTAGACTCCGAAATAAATTAAAAGAAATAGGTTATGTTGATGCAATAGATACAAGAAAAGGATTAGGATACATTTTATCATGAAAATAGGTGCGTATTTTAAAGATAATTTATATAAGTTATTAGTATTTATTGTTTGTTATGTTTTCAATTTACTTATCTTCTTTGCATTTAAAGTGGACAGATCCGTTATTATTTCTTCATCATTTCTATATGTTATTTGTTTTCTATTCATTTTATTAATACCTTATTTTAGAAAGAAAAAATTTTATGATAATCTACTTGCAAATATTGAATCTCTTGATAAAAGTTATTTAGTTTTAGAAACTTTATCTAAACCAGAATTTTATGAAGGAGAATTATTATATCAAGCATTATATGAAATCAATAAATCAATGAATGAAAATGTAAGACTAATAGAAGAACATTTACAAGATTTTAAAGAGTATATTGAAATGTGGATTCATGAAGTTAAAATTCCACTTTCTACTTTAGTTTTAATGAGTAATAATCATAAAGAACAATTTGATAAAAAAACAAAATTACAATTAAAAAGATTAGAGGATTATGTAGATCAAGTTCTTTATTATGCTAGAAGTGAAAATGCTGAAAAGGATTACCTAATAAAAGAAGTAGATTTATCAAAAGTTATTAAAAATGTTGGTCTTAAAAATATGGATGACTTATTAGAAAATAAAATAGATTATATTGTAGAAAATGTTGATTATAAAATATTAACGGATTCTAAATGGTTAGAATTTATTTTAGGTCAAATAGTTAATAATAGTATTAAGTATAAAAGAAATATTGATAATTCTTATATTAAAATATTTGTTCAAGAGGCACAAGAAAAAACAACTTTAGTAATTGAGGATAATGGTATAGGAATTAAGAAATCGGATTTAAAACAAGTATTTGATAAATCATTTACAGGAGAAAATGGAAGAAATACTAATAAATCTACTGGAATGGGATTATTTATTGCCAAAAATATGTGTAAAAAATTAGGACATAAAATAGATATAGAGTCTAAATATAATGAATATACAAAAGTTTATATAACATTCGCAAAAAACAAATTTTATGATGTTTTAAAGTAATGTTACAAAATTGTAATGTTCTGTAATATTAAACGAACGACAAAATAGTTTTTTTGGATTATTATGTTTACGAAAGGAGAAAAATTTTTATGGAAAATATTTTAAAAGTTGACAAAATTGAAAAATACTATGGTAGTCGTTCATCTTTAACAAAAGCGATTGATAATTTATCTTTTGAAGTAGAAAAAGGTGAATTTGTGGCTATCATGGGAGCATCTGGTTCAGGTAAAACAACTCTTTTAAATTGTATTTCTACGATTGATAAAGTTACAGCAGGACATATTTTTGTCGGAGGATTTGATATTACTAAATTAAAGGGTAATGAACTTAATAAATTTAGAAGAGAAGAATTAGGATTTATCTTCCAAGATTTTAATTTATTAGATACTTTAACAGCTTATGAAAATATTGCTCTTGCTTTGTCTATTCAAAATGTTAGTCCATCTTCAATAGAACAAAAGATAAAGAAAGTTGCTGAAGAATTAGATATAAAAGATGTTTTAAATAAGTATCCATATCAAATGAGTGGAGGACAAAAACAAAGAGTAGCAAGTGCAAGAGCTATTGTTACAGATCCTAAACTTATTTTAGCAGATGAGCCAACAGGAGCATTAGATTCTAAATCATCTAAAATGTTACTAGAAAAATTTAACTATTTAGATGAACTAGGAGCAACTATACTTATGGTTACACATGATGCTTTCACAGCTAGTTACGCACGAAGAGTAATCTTTATCAAAGATGGTAAAATTTTTAAAGAGATTCGTAAAGGTAACGATACTCGTAAAGAATTTTTTGATAAGATTATTGATGTTGTAACTTTACTTGGTGGCGATTTGAATGATGCTTTGTAAGTTATCACTTAAAAACATCAAGAAAAGTATTAAAGACTATGCCATCTACTTTTTTACACTTATTCTTGGTGTAGCAATATTCTATGTTTTTAATGCCTTAGATAGTCAAACGGTTATGATGGATGTTTCATCATCAACAGCAGAATTAATTGATCTTATGATGACAATGTTATCTGGGGTTAGTGTATTTGTATCATTTATATTAGGATTTCTTATTATATATGCTTCAAGATTCTTAATGAAACGAAGAAATAAAGAGTTTGGAATTTATTTAACTTTAGGTATGAGTAAAAGAAAAATATCTTTAATATTATTTTTTGAAACATTGTTTATTGGTATTATTTCACTCTTGGTTGGATTAGGACTTGGGGTGTTACTATCACAAGCTATGAGTTTAGTTGTTGCCAATATGTTTGAAGCAAATCTCACAAAGTTTGCATTTGTATTTTCATCATCTGCTTGTATTAAAACAATTATTTATTTTAGTATTATGTATTTACTTGTTATGATATTTAATACTTATAGTGTTAGCAAATGTAAATTAATTGATTTATTAAATGGTGCAAAAACAAGTGAAAAAATTAAATTAAAAAATCCTTATTTATGTATTATTATTTTCATAATTTCTTGTATTGTACTTGGAAAAGCATACCACATGGTAACAGCAGAATTTTTAACTTTACAAGAAGTTACTGACATATTAATACCTATTATAATGGGTGCAGTAAGTACATTCTTTATTTTCTGGTCTTTATCAGGATTAATTTTAAGAATTGCAATGAGTATCAAGAAGTTCTACTATAAGGGATTAAATAGTTTCACATTAAGACAATTTTCAAGCAAAATTAACACAACAGTATTTTCAACAACAATTATTTGTTTAATGTTATTCATAACAATTTGTTTATTATCTGCTTGTCTTACTATGAAAAACTCTATGAATGCTAATATTAAAGAACTTGCTCCAGTAGATGCTATGTTCACAGTTAATATGAATATGGATAAGTATTATGAAAAATATAGAAATTATGGATATAATGATTCTCAAATAAAAAACTCTCACTATACAGCCAAAGAAATGTTTGAATTATTTGATTTTGATATTACTTCTTACTTTAAAGATTATATAGAAGTAAATACTTATGCAACACCAGATCTAACATTAAATCATACATTAGGTTCAAGATTAGATAGTGTTAGAACACAATTTCCTTTTTTGGCTTATGATACAATGGAATCTATTATGAAAATTAGTGATTATAATAGAGTAGCAAAATTTTATGGTATTAAAGAATATTCTTTAAATAATGATGAATACATGATTGTTGCTGATTTCACTTCTATGGTTAAAATAAGGAATCTTGCTTTAGCCAATAATGAAAACATCAATTTATTTGGACACACTCTCAAACCTAAATATGATTCATGCCAAGATGGATTTTTGGAAATGTCTAGTCAACATATTAATACAGGAATTATTTTAGTGCCTGATAATATTATAGATGAAGAATATTTAGTACAAAATCATTTGATAGGTAATTATAAAACAACAAACAAAGATGAAATAATGGAAATAGAAAATAATATAAATGAGTTAGATAAAGAGTCAAAAGCGAGTGTTTATTTACTTCCAAGTGGTTCAACTAAACTTGCTATTAAAGAAGCAACAGTAGGATTATCAGCTATGGTTACATTCATTGGTCTTTATTTAGGAGTAATTTTCTTAATTAGTAGTGCAGCAATTTTAGGTTTAAAAGAATTATCTGAAAGTAGTGATAATAAAGAAAGATTTAAAATGTTAAGAAAAATTGGTACAGATGAAAAAATGATTAATAAAGCATTATTTAGACAAATTGCAATATTCTTTATGCTACCTTTAATACTTGCTTTAATTCATTCTATCTTTGGAATAATGTTTGCAGTTAAAATATTAGAAGTATTTGGAACAAATGAGTTATTACCATCTATTATCGCAACAGCTATATTTATTGTTATTATCTATGGTGGATATTTCTTAATTACTTATTCTTGTAGTAAAAGTATAATAAAGGAAAGATATTAATATGTTACAAATTATTAGTAATATATTTGATTATTGGAGGAGGGGGATTAGTTTTTTACTAATCCCTTTTACAATATGAGTTATTTTATTTCAATTAAAACAGCTATTGTAGTTTTTCCTTTAATAGCATTATTATTTTCAATTCCCTTTGTATTACATCAATATCATAAATACGGATCAATTAATCCCTTTAGAGTTTTAATTGTATATTCATTTATTCTTTATTTGATAACAATATATTTTTTAGTTATTTTACCTTTACCAAATAAAGAAGAGGTAATATATAAACCAAATATGATAAAACTAATTCCTTTTGGATTTATTAACGATTTTATAAGAGAATCATCTTTTGTAATAAATGAACCTACCACTTATTTAAAAGCGATAAAAGAGCCATGTTTTTATACAGTTATCTTTAATATTTTTATGACTATTCCTTTTGGAATGTATTTAAGATATTACTTTAAATGTAATTTTAAGAAAACATTATTTATAAGTTTTATTTTAAGTTTATTTTTTGAATTAACACAGCTTACAGGATTGTATGGGCTATATTCATATCCATATAGAGTATTTGATGTTGATGATTTAATTATGAATACATTAGGAGGAATAATTGGATATTTTATAATGGGATTTGTAGATAATTTCTTACCCACAAGAGAAAAAATAGATGAAGATTCATTAGAAGCAGGAAAAATAGTATCTGGATTTAGAAGAATAACAATGTTTTCTTTAGATTGTTTCTTATATATTCTTATTTTTACATTTATTTCTTTGTTTATAAGCGATAAGTATATACCTTTATTTGTATTTGTTATTTACTTCATCATCTATCCATATTTTAAAAACGGACAAACTTTAGGTAGTAAATTTTTAAATGTAAGATTAGAATTTAAAAAATATAGATTTATTAAAATAACACTCCGAATCATTTTCTTATTTTTATATTATTTCGGTAGTATATTTATAACTTTTATTATAATTTTCTTTATAGCTAATAATTTTAATTTAAATGCTACACAAGAATTTTTATTACTTATTATAGCTTTTTTAGGAATACTTATATTTTATTTAATAAATGTATTTGCTTTATTTAAAGATAAAAAAATATATTATGATAATTTTTTTAAAGTAAAATATGTTAGCACTATTAAAAAAGAAGGTGATGATGCTGAAAACAATATTGTTAGTGGATGATAGTAAAATTTTTCTTGGGACTTTATCTTATGCTTTAAAATATAAATTTTTAAATGTTATAACAGCTTCTAATGTGGAAGAAGCTATTAATAATATTAAGAAGATTAAATTTGATGTAATTATTTCTGATTATGATATGGGATGTGATAATGGTCTTACTATTTTGAAATTTTTAAAAAATAATAATTATAATTCAAAATTTATTTTATTAACTGGAAATTCTAGTATTGAATTAAAAGAAAATACAGAAAAATTAAATGGAATATTTTTAGATAAAGGAGATTTAAACTTAGTGAAATTTCTTCAATTAGAAATAAATAATTGTTAAGATGGTGATTTAATGAAAAAAATTGTAATATTTTTAATAGCAAAGTTACAACTTTAATTTTGTGTTCTGGATGTTCTAAAGATGCTTTTTTAAAAATTGAATATATGTAAATTACTGGAGTTAATTCTTGAGAAGAAATAAAGTATGATGAACTACCTAAAAAAATTCAAGAAAAATATAATAATTAATTGAAATGGGCAAACTATATGTAAGGTTTGCTTTTTTCATTGTATAATAATTAGTGAGAAAAATAGTAATTTGTAGAACAAATAGTTATTGCAAATTATCAATTTTTATGATAATATTAGTAAAAATAAAAGGAGGCTTTTATGAGAAAGAATATTAAAGTTACAGAGGGAATATTCCCAATGCCAGTATTAATGATTGCCACTTATAATGAAGATGGAAGTATTGATGTAATGAATGCTGCATGGGGAACAATGCTAGAAAGAAATCAAGTAATACTTAATTTAACAGAAACACATAAAACTGTTAAAAATATTAAAGAGAGAAAAGCATTTACTGTTAGCATAGCTGATAGCAACCATGTTGTAGAAGCAGATTATTTCGGAATCGTATCTGGAAATAATACGCCAAATAAATTTGAAAATAGTGGCTTAACTGCTACAAAGTCAGAAAATGTTGATGCACCAATTATCAATGAGTTTCCAATATGTTTAGAATGTGAATTTATAGAATATGGAGAATGTGGGGTAATAGGCGAAGTAGTTAATGTTACTGCTGATGACAAAGTAATGAATGGAGATAATGTTGACATATCATTAGTTAATGCTATTGCATTTGATCCATATACTCATGGATATTATAAAGTAAATGAGAGAGTCGGAAATGCTTTCAAAGATGGGTTACAACTAAAAAAATAATAATATAGAGTATAGACAGATAGTTTGAAGGTTATCTGTCTTTTATGATATAATTTTATACAAATTATAATTTATCGAGCATATCTTAAATGATTTGCTTTTTTATATTTTTTAATTATATGTATTGACAGTTGTGTATAACCCGTATATAATGTATATATACAGAAGAGGTGAACTATGGAAATTATAATTAGTAATTCAAATGGTATTCCTATTTATGAACAAATAAAAGAACAAATAAAAGTTAAAATAGTTTCTAATGAATTAAAAGAAAATGAATTATTACCATCCATAAGAACTTTAGCTAAAGATCTTCGCTGTAGTGTCATAACAACAAAAAATGCTTATGAAGAATTAGTTAAAGAGGGTTATGTGAAAAATGTTCCATCCAAAGGTTTCTATGTTGCCAAAATAAATAAAGATGTCGCTTTAGAAGAACAATTAAATAAGATAGAAGAACTTATGGATAAAGCAGTTGTTATTGCCAAAATGAATAATATAAACAAGAAAACGCTAAATGAAATGTTAAATATATTGTATGAGGAGGATAAATAAAAATGGAAAATATTTTAGAAATTAAAAATCTTTGTAAAAAATATGATAACTTTGAACTTAAAAATATAACATTTAATTTGCCTAAAGGTATGATTATGGGTTTTATTGGTGAAAATGGTGCTGGAAAAACTACAACCATAAAAGCTATATTAGACATTATTAAATCATATAGCGGTGAAATTAAAATTTTTGGATTAGATAATTGTAAAGATGAAAAAAGAATAAAAGAAGATATTGGAGTTGTGTTAGATGATATGTTCTTTCCTGAAATTCTTACACCTAATGATATAAATAATACAATGAAAGGTATTTATAAAAATTGGGATACTAAAATATTTAATGATTATTTAAAAGAATTTTCTTTATTATCTAATAAACAAATTAAAACTTTTTCCAAAGGTATGAGAAAAAAATTAGAAATAGCAACAGCACTTTCTCATCATCCTAAACTTTTAATATTAGATGAACCAACATCAGGTCTTGATCCAGTAGCTAGAGCAGAAGTAATTCAAATATTTCAAAGTATATTAGAAAAAGATGAGTGTTCTATTTTTATTTCTAGCCATATTACTACTGATTTAGAACATATTGCTGATTATATAACTTTTATAAATAACGGAGAAATTGTTTTATCTAAAACTACTAATGAATTATTGGATAAATATGGAATAGTAAAATGTACGGAAAAAGAGTTTAAAGATATTGATAAAAAAGATTATATTAAGTATAAAAAATCAAAATACGAATATGAGGTATTGGTTCCTAATAAAAAGGAATTTAAAACCAAATATAATATTTCTATAATTGATAAAATAACTTTAGATGACCTTATGGTTTTAATGATTAAGGGGGAAGAATAATGATAGGATTTATAAAAAAAGATTTAGCAATGATTAAAAGTAATTTTAAATTACTAGGAGTATTAATTATTGTATATACTATAATGGGTTTAATGGGGAAAATGGATATATCATTTATCTTACCATTTATGTGTGTAATGATAATGATTTCATCATTTAGTTATGATAATTATAATAAATGGGATGCTTATTCTATTTCACTACCTAATGGAAGAAAAAATAGTGTAAAATCTAAATATATAACAACAATTTTAATGACTCTTATTGTTTCAATAATAACAATTGTTTTATCTTTTATTATTTCTTATGTTAATACAAAAACTATTAACTATGAACAAATATTAGTAACAATGTTTGGTACATTATTTGGAACATTATTAGTTTTAACGTTTATGTATCCGATTATTTATAAATTTGGTGTAGAAAAAGCTAGAATTGGTATTTTTTTACTGGTATTTGGGATAGTTATTATTGGTAGTTTATTTGCAAATTATATAGATTTATCGAATGTTTTAAAATCATTGGCCTTTTTAGAAGATTATTTAATAATAATTTTAATAATAGTAGCTATTATTATGGTTTATATATCTTATATAATATCTAAAAAAATATATGAAAAAAAAGAATTTTAGAATAATAAGGTTATTAGATTATTAAGAACAAAAGAATGAAAAAAACTAGTCAAAAAAAGATAACAAATTATAATTTATATAAAAAAATATGCCTAGTAGTTGAATTACTACTAGGGTTTCTTTAATATAAATTCAAATTTTATTGTTTTGTTTTAAAATTTATTTTATTGAAAAAAATAGAATTTTTAAATATTTAAATTTAGAAGTGTGTAATTTTTAATTTTTATAAAATGATATTTTTAACTACTAAATAAAAAACATGATATAATATTGAGCAAACCAAATAGTAATTTGAAAATGAGGTAATTATATGCAAATAAAATATAAAATAACTCCACAGAACTTTTATGAAATGAGAAAATCAGTAAATTGGAAAGATATTAAATTAGAACAATTAGAAAAAGCATTAAATTATACGATGATTGTAGTAGGAATATATGAAGAAAATAAAATTGTTGCAATGGGAAGATTGGTTGGCGATTATTCTTGTAAGGGATTACTAACAGATATTATAGTTAAACCAGAATTTCAAGGAAGAGGATATGGAAAGTTAGTAATAACTAATATATTAGAACAATGTAAAAAAAATTTAAAAAAAGGTGATAAGTTATGCATAGAAGCAAGCCCAACATTAGGCAATAGAGATTTCTATATTAATTGTGGTCTAAAATATAAACCGCAAATACAAGATGGCGTCTATATATGGTTGGAAATTTAATGGGAATAGATTACAATTTGTATGAGTAAGATTATCAACTAAAATTTTAGGTAACATTTAGATAGTAAAATTCTGAAAAAATATGTTTTAAATTAATTTAATAAAAAGGATGAAAGATTAATATTTTAAATTCTTGCAAAAGGTTATGTTTTGTGATAGTATTAACTTAGGAGGTTAATTATGTATAGCTATTCGGATGAAAATTTTATAATGAATTCTATTTTAGATAATGATAAATGTATGTATTATTCTAGTTTATTTAATAATGAAACCTTTGATGGTGTTATAGAGTTAGGTGATTTAAACGAGTTTTTAGCAGCACTAGATGAGTATGTCATGCAAAATCCTCATCAAATAGATTCAGTTGTAAAATATTTAAGGGAAGTAGTAAAAAATCCTCAAGCGTATTTTACTTCTGGGTTGGCAGAACAACATATTGAAGCAGCCCCAAGGATATTATATCAAAAGATTATTCAATATGATGCTATGAAAGAAGGAAAAGAATATGAGGCAAATTGTGCATCATTGGAAGCGCGTAAAATATCTTTAGAGTCCAGTCATGATGTTGGTTTAGAAATGGGACTAGATGATGTGTTAGATAATATAGAACATGATATACATTTGATAGATTTAAGAAAAAAAATTGAGGTTGCTAAGCATAAAGTTTCCACAGACCCACAATGGCAACAAAGATTAAATTTATTGCAAAACGAATATGATGAAGCAATAAAATCAAAAAAAATATAAGTATATGGTAATGCCATATATATTTTTTTTTGATATAAAATATAATAATTTTTTAGGAAGAGCATAATATCTTGTTTTTGGGTTAATAAATGTTTTATTGAATGCATTATAGTTGATACAGCATGTTTATCTAGAATATGTAATTTTGATAAAAACATTATGCCTTATTTGAATTTATCATTTTTGTCATTTTTTTATAGAGAAAACAATTTTTTTAAAAAGAAAACTAAAATGTCAGTTTAGTAATATTATGTTTGTTACTATAGTTACTTTATCCATTTATTTTGTAATAATAGGCCAAAATTTTTCATGTTATATTTAACTATTATAGTGAGGTAGTTCAACCACTCATGGTTAATTTTTCTTTGTTATTAGTTTAAATTTTATTGAAAAAACTAGAATTTTTAAATATTTAAATTTAGGAATGTGTAATTTCAGTTTGCTATTGAAGCTAGGTTTTTCGATCTAGCACTTTTTGTTTTATAAATATTTGTAGATAAAATAATTTTAAGTAAAATATAGTTACCTGAATGAACAATGAGGTGTAATTAAGATTTTATAAGTGAAAGTGATATAGAAACTATTCAAAAACTGAAGATGTATATTATGTACTCAGTATTAGCACATAAAAAAACATAACATTTTATGTTGGTGAAAAGTGAAACTTAGATTTTATACATGTATGATAAATGTATAGAAAGACTGTCTTTAAATAAATATCGTGATAATTTCATTTTAACTTGTTGACATTATAATATAAATAAGTTAAAATGGAATTATAGGAGGAAGATATGGAAAATAATTTAGTTCAGTTTGAAGATGAAAATGTTCTTATGCGTTTTCTTATGGGTAAACAAGAGTATGTAGTTCTTTGTGAGAATGAAAATGCTCAAGAAGGAGATGATATCTATTTTGCTAAACTTGATATCACCGATGACGGTATACCTATTGTAAGAAATATTGAAGATGATAAAGAATATGATGAAGTAATTAAATATTACGAAAAAATACTTAATGAGGTGGGTGAAGATGATGAAGAAGATGAGTTATGATGAAATTCAGGCTTTTTATAATGAATTGGAAGGCGAAAGGCTAAGAATAAAAAGGGATTTGGAAGTACATTCTTCTAAATATGGAGGAATGTCCGCTGAAACAAGGGATTGGATAAAAGGTTATAAAGATTTTAATGAATTATACAATAAAGACAATGCAGTTGCTTGGCTTTTTGAAGACGGAGAAGAAGAGGAAGAAACTAAAATTGTATTAGATGCATTAGATGCAACACAAGAGCCAAAGCTTGTTGAAATTTCAAGAAAGTATGCTGACGTAAAACCAACAATACCAAGCAGAATAAGAGAAAAAGAGGAAATGGCAAAAGTTATCTTATCAAAAACATCACAAGGCTCAGAATATGCTTTAAGTTCTACCACTATTAAACCAGATGAATCAACATCAGGATATGTAGTTACCGCTATTAAAGAGTTAAAACAAATAAAAAAAAGGTATAAGAAAATATCTGCTCGTGAAATTAAAGCTATGCGCAAATATAAACATATTTCAGGAATAGATATGAGCTCTTTATATCGTAGTTTTAGAGATTTATGTCAAAGACTAAAACCTGACAGAGCTGATTGGATTCTTCGTACGAGTTATTATCCTAGTGAAGCTAGACGAGAATTTGTTTTACAATATCAAGAAGAGGTGATTGATCTTTTTGAAAGTCATCCACAATTGGAATTTGCTCGATCACAAAAACAGGGAAAGTTAAAATAACTTTATTAAAAAAATACAAAGCGAATATTCAATTGCTAAACGAAACGGACCTGTTGTAATATAAGAAATCCTTTCTTTAGAAACTCCAACTTATAAAATTGCTCCTGATATTGGTTAAAATTATTAGAAAAACATGAAAATGATTTTGATAAAGAAATATTATTTAATGTGGATATGACTCGATCAAAACCTGGTGTTTTATATATTTCTGATATAAAAAATAATAAGATTGTGAAAATGCTGAAAAAAGTTAGATAAATATTTTAGGTAACATTTAGGTAGCAAAAAATATGTTTTAAATTAATTTAATAAAAAGGATGGATTTGTTTAATTTTAAAGTTAAAAGTGATGATAAATGTAATAAAAGCTAAAATTAATATTCCTTGGAGCTAGGTCATAACCCTAGCTTTTTTTTAAATTTTAAAAGTCTTCAAACTTATATAATTAACTATATCTAATATAAGATTTAAAATTTTTTATTTAAGACTATAAAAATATTGAAAATAAATGTTATAATATATTTATATAAAAGTGATTTATAAAAATAAATATATTGTTGATAAAAGAATATAATTTTATTATATATGAAAAAATTCCAATTTAGAATGGATTGATTATGATTTTAAAATATTATCTCACTTACATAAATTAAAATGTGATAAATTAGTCTTTGATCAAGATTTAGGGAGATTAAAAACTGAGACTGTAAATATTGTTAGAACTTCTTAAAGAATAATTAGGAGAATTATTTAATCAACCTGAAAAACTAAAACTAGAATAACAATATTACGGATTATGAAAAGACAAATGTTTATCGATTGCAATAAAAAAGTTGGAATGTTATTTGTTAATAAAGTGGTGATGATAACGATGTGTGATAATTACTATTTTACGAGAAAATCAATCAACATTAAAAAAATTTTAAATTCCATGAAAAAGGCGATAATATAAACTTAAAACAATAGATTTATGAAGCAAGTATTGATGGAATTGATTTAAATAATAATAATTAAAACTGAGGAGTGTATTTATGACAAAGGATGAAATAAAGAAAAAGATTCTTGAATTGAAAACTGATGAAGAAATAATGTCATTCATAAAATTAAGAATTGAAGAATTAGAAAGTATTGCTCAAGAAAAAGTAGTTGGTCAAGGATATACAACTATTTTTGATGATTATATTTCAAGTAAAGTTAAATTTAAACCTGTTGCTTCATTAAAAAATAAGGAATGCCCTAATTTAATTTACGATGATGTGTTACCTTATTTTGAATTAATAAAGAAATTAGCAACAGAAAAAACTTATTTAAATGAATTATTTCTCTTTAAGCCATTAATGCTTGAAATATTTAATTATATGTCAAGTAAAGAAAGTAAAGATAATATTTATGACACTTTGGAAAAAAGGCAACTACTTTATTTTAACGCAATGAAAACTGGTAAAAAAAGTTTGTCAATAAAAGAATTTTATAAAAATAAGGCTGCTTTTTGCTCTGAAAACACTGGGTTAGCACATAATATATTTAAAATTCTTGGGATAGATTCTCAATTTGTTATAGGGAAAAGAAATAATGAAAATCATGCGTTTAATATTATATTTCCAAAAGGATATGGTAATAGCCCAGCTGTATTATTTGATTCGTCATTTACAATAAATTTTAAAGATAATTTGGGAAATATATGTTCATTTGGATATTTTAAAGTATTAACAGATGACGAATATAATAATATACTATTGGGCAATAGTACTCCTATTGTTTTAGAAAAATCAATAAATGATCTAATTAAGTATTATCCAATATTATCTAATTGTATTGCAAATTATGAGAATGCTAGTTATAGTATAGGTATTGATGAACAGTTAAAAGTAGAAAATAGTGATAAGAAAAGCATAAAATATAAAAAAAAGGACGATATGTAATATTGATAAACTAACATTAAAAATAGAATATTCGGATTTCTTGAATGATGATTTAGCATATTATTTAAAAACTTTAGATGGTGTTAAAAGTGTTAAAATAAATAATGAAGAAAACGAAATATATGTTGAATATGCTTCTAATATTATTTCATTAAAACTTTTAAAAATGGAAATATTATTATATTTAGATATAGTAAAAATACCATCGATTGTTGCCTTTAATAAATATTCAAAAAATAATATAAAGGAATATAGAATCGTTATAAAAGATTTATGCTGTGAATACTGCTTAAAAGGTATGATAGATGATTTACTTGAAACTGATGGAATAATTAGTGCCTATAGTGATTTTGATTATATTAATAAATATAATTTAAACATCTTTATCACATACGATGAAAACATAATAAATAAGAAAAAAATAGTAGAATTAGAAGAACAATTTAATTCATATTAGTGTAATTAACATTGAAAGCAATGAATTATGAAGTTAATGATATAAACGAAAAATATATACTATAATAGTTATTTAAAAGAATAAAATATTTAAATATTAATTTGTAAAAATGGTGAAATTATGAAAAAAAGTGTAAAGGTTACCTTAATTATTTTGGGATTTTTGATTGGAATTATTATACTTGATATATTACAAGTTAAAATATTTAGTAATAGTTCAATTATAAAAGTTACTGAAAATTATAATGATGAGAATAAAGGTGAGGAAAAAGAGAAAATGGAGAATGCTAAAAGTATTAATGTAATTATAAACAACAAGAAATATAGTGCAACAATTGAAGATAATGAAACTGTAAAAGAATTTTTGAATTTGTTACCACAAGAATTTAATATGGAAGAATTAAATAAAAATGAAAAGTATGTTTATATGAATTATTCATTGACTACAAATTCAACAAATCCTAAACATATTACTGCAGGAGATATAATGTTATACGGTAATAATTGTTTAGTTATATTTTATAAATCATTTGACACAAGTTATAGCTATACTAAACTAGGACATATTGATAATTTAGAAGATTTAGGTGATGGTAATATTACTGTAAAATTTGAAAATAATTAGAAGGATAAATTATAATTTTTATGATTAAATATAAAAAGAAATTGTCATTTTTTTGATAATTTCTCTTTATTTGTGGATAATCTCTTTTAAATTATTATACAATTCTCAAATATGCATTTTGGACGTACATAGATATATGTATTATAAATATTTTTTACATATAATTATATTGAAAAAAATTAGTTTATTTTTAGTGTGTATTACTAAAAAGGAGGAAACAAATGAAAAATGAATTATTAATGGATAGAGCCTGGGTTGAAATAGATTTAAATAATTTGAAGCACAATATTATGGAAATAAAGAAAATAATTTCTCCTAAAACAAAAATAATGGCGGTAGTTAAAGCAAATGCTTATGGGCATGGTATGATAGAGATTTCTCATAAACTTAACAACATTGGTATTTTTGATTTTGCAGTTGCAACTTTAGAAGAGGCTATTTCTTTAAGAGAAAATAATATAAAAGGAAATATTCTTATTTTGGGATATACTAGTATAGAAAATTTAAAATATGTTATAGAATATGATTTAATTCAAACAATAGTTGATGAAGAATATGCAAAGAATATAGCTACCATTAAATTAAATAAAAAACTTAAAGTTCATATTAAAATAAATACAGGAATGAATCGAATTGGAATTCATTATTCAAAAATTGATTTTATAAAACAAATTTATAATTATGATAATATTGACGTTTTAGGAATTTTTTCTCATTTATGTGTTGCAGACAGTAATAAGAAAAGTGATATTAAATTTACAAATCTTCAAATTAAAAGATTTTATAGTTTGATTGATGAATTAAAATCTAACGATATTAATGTTGGTAAAGTTCATCTTCAAAGTAGTTATGGAGTTTTAAATTATTCAGAATTAGAATTTGATTATGTAAGAACAGGAATTATAATGTATGGAGTTCATAGTGATTTAAAATCATATTGTAAAAAAAATATTTCTCTTTTGCCAGTATTATCTCTTAAAGCAAGAGTATCAAGCATTAAAGAAATATATAAAAATGAAACAGTAAGTTATGGAAGGAAATACAAAGCATCGAACAAAGAAAAGATAGCCACTATTTCTATAGGATATGCTGATGGTTATCCTAGAAATTTATCATGTAAAAATGTTAAAGTTTTAGTTGGAAATGAGTATGCAGAAATAATTGGAATGATATGTATGGATCAATTAGTGATTAATGTTTCCAATATAAAAAATATTAAACAGGGGGATATAGTTACTTTAATAGGAGCTGATAATCAAGTAACAGCAGAAATGATAGCATCAAAGTCTGGAACAATAACGTATGAGTTATTAAGTGGATTGGGAAAAAGATTAAATTATGTTTTTATTGATGATAAAATATTAAGCAAATAATATATAAGTATAAAGTTTGTGCTTTGAACCTTTAAAAAAATTTTATATAAATAATTAAGCATATTGTTAAAATATGGTATACTGAAGATATAATGAAGGGAGAAATAATTTTATGAACGAGTTAAAAATTAATGGAATTTATAAACATTTTAAAGGGGATTATTATTTAGTCGTTGATGTTGCTAATCATTCCGAAACAAAAGAAAAATATGTTGTGTATAGAGCCTTATATGGAGATAACAGTCTTTATATAAGACCTTTAGAAATGTTTTTGAGTGAAGTAGATCATAAAAAATATCCAGATGTTAAACAAAAATATAGATTTGAATTGAAAGAGGTAAAAAGTGTCAAAGATCATAATTAAGTAAAATGATTAAATAAAATGATAATAGTTAAAAGTGTAAAACATTAGAATATTTAATGATAAGAGAGATTTTATTTTAATTAAAAAGATATGAAAAATAAAATTATATAAAAAATAAAATTATGTGATATAATATTTTTGCAGTGGTGATTGGATTTATTCCTACTTTAACGAGTCGTTAAGGGATTAAATTAGTTAAGACGATTAATTGTAATTTTCCAAAGGACTTATCTACACGTTGTGTAGTAGCTTCGCTAGTCCATCTCCAAATTATAATATCATTAGCGCTGCAATTCAGTGGAGGTAGTAAAAATGTGGAAATATATTGGAACAAAAGAATGTAATGAATTTTTACTATCTCTCGATTTATTTAATTGTAAAGATAAAAAGAAGTATATAAAAACATTATATTCTATTAGTAACAATATAGAAAAAAATTATAATATATATAAAATTAGAAAAAGGAATGGTAAATATAGAACTATACACGAACCTAGTTCACTTTTAAAGCATATTCAAAAGCAAATTTTAACTAATATCCTTAACAATAAATCTATATCAAAATATGCTAAAGCATATCATAAAGGTTTATCATTAAAAGATAATGCTATTCCACATATTAATAAAAAAATAATATTGAAATTAGATATTGTAGATTTCTTTGAAAATATATTTTTTGTAGATATATATAATTCTTGCTTTTCTATAGAATATTTTCCAAAATCTGTAGGGATGTTATTAACATATTTATGTACATATGATGAGCATTTAACTCAAGGTTCACCAACATCTGCATATATTTCTAATTTGGTTATGAAAGAATTTGATGAGATACTGGGAAATTGGTGTGAAGAAAAGAACATATCATATACAAGATATTCAGATGATATGACTTTTTCAGGAAATTTTAATCCAAGTGAAATAATAATTAAAGTTAGAAAAATGCTATATAAGTTGGGATTAGAATTAAATGATAAAAAAATACATGTTGTTCATAAATCAGCAAGCCAAAATGTAACAGGAATTATAGTAAATGAAAAAGCACAAGTTAGTTCAAAATATCGTAAAGCAATAAGACAAGAAGTATATTATATAAAAAAGTTTGGTTTAAATTCTCATATGGAAAAGAAAAAAATAAATATTGATAAATTAAAATATTTAAATATACTTTATGGAAAAATATTGTATGTTTTACAAATAAATGAAAATGATAACGAATTTAATGAATATAAAAAATTTCTAGAAAATTTAATAAATTATTATTAATTAATTTTATAAATAGGGGAAATAATATGAAACCAATAATTAGAAAAAGAAAAAAAGAAGATTCACAAGAATTAGCGCATTGTATTGCTACGGTTTGGAATACCACTTACAAAGGAATAGTCGATGATGATTTATTAACTAATTTATTAAATGGAGAAACAGAAAATGCTGAAAGACTAAAAAATAATATTAATAGTCAGTCAAATTATTATGTTTTAACGTTAGATAATAAAATAATTGGATGGGTTTATTTCACTTTAGAAAATAAAGAATATGAAAATGCAGCTGAAATACATTCTTTATATATACTAAAGGAATATCAAAAAAATGGTTATGGTAAATTGTTATATGATTATGCTACTCAAAAAATATTAAATCATGGAATAAAAAAAATTATTATAGGATGTTTAAATGGAAATCCAGCAAATGATTTTTATAAACATCTTGGTGGAAAATATATAGGAAATCGTTTATTTAGAGATAAATATTTAGAAAATATATATTTATTTGAACTTTGAAAAATAAATAACTTATCCTTTAAAAATTGGCATTTAAAAAATTTATAATAATATTATGACAAGTGAGAGGATATAAGCATTATATGAGTTAAAACATTTACACGTAAAGTACGGAGTTATTTATATAGTATAATACCGCACTTTTTTGTTAGAAAGGCAAACTTATTCAAAAAGAGTTAGTGAAAAAACATATTTGATAGATTAATTATTAAATATGCAAGTATGTATAATTAAATTTTTACAAGCTACATAGTGAGAAATTATACACACAATAGAAGCTTTTTTATAGAATAAACTTGTGTTTTATTCATAAAAATGTATGATATAATAAAATCATATAGGAAAAATACAAATATAATGAAATAATAAAAGGTGATAGTATGGAAAAATTAAAATATGAAACACCCTCTATCGAAAGAAAGGAAGACGCACTTGATTATATTAAGGAGCACTATAAATATAATTCTAATATTAATGGTAGTGGAGGCATTCAAAAATATTTAGATGATTATGAAGGTTGGTTAAAAAAATTAGAAGAAGATTATAATACGATACCCAATGAAGAAAAAGTACCAAAAATAACATATTTTTTGGTAAGAGAAAATGATAATAAAATAGTAGGTATGATTAATATTCGTTTAATTCTTAATGATAAATTAAAAAAATTGGGTGGACATATAGGTTATGGTATAAGACCATCTGAAAGAGGAAAAGGATATAATAAAATAAATTTATATTTAGGACTTAAGGTTTTACAAAAATATGGAATAAAAGATGCTATGTTAAGTTGTAATAAAGATAATTTAGCGTCTTGGAAAACTATTGTTTCATTAGGTGGAAAATTAGTTAATGAATTTTATGATGATGAACAATATAATGCAATTATGCAAAATTATATGATTGATGTAGATAAGTCCTTAAATGATTATAAAGAAATATATGAGCCATATGTAAGTAAATTTAATAAATTGAAATAATACTCTATAAAAGCATTAAAATTTGAAATGTGACTCTTTTTATAAGAAAACTAAAAAGCCTAAAAAATGTGTATTCCAACAAATGTTAGATTCTAATAAATTTTATGTATGGAAAAACGATATGTAGCTAATTATTTATCAAATGACAAATGATTTGTTAAAAAGTATACGCATTATAACTATATTCGATCAAACAAGGCATATATAAATTCAGTACGGTATTTTGATTAGTTTTAGTTGTAGTAAATTATGTTATTTGAATAATAGTTTAGGATATGCTATAATTACTTATCGGAGGGACATTTATGTCTACTATAAAAATAGGAACTTTAAATACACAAAACAGCAAAACTAATAGAACCGGAGGATTAACTTCTGATGGATTAGATAATGCGCAAATACTTGCTAATCATATAGAAAAAACAGGGTATTATTTTCTAGGTACACAAGAACTTACTAGGGTATTTTCTAAAAGACTACTAAATCATTTAAAAACATATAAATTGTATGGTGAGTATAGATATGGTAGTTCTAAATTAGTTAAAAATATAGGTGTAATAGAATCTTTTAACGAGAATAACTCTATAATAACAAATAAAGATGTATTAACAACGACAACTAATTTATTGCCTTGGTTTCCTAATAATCCCAAGGATTTATTAGAAAGTTTAAAAAAAGGATCTATTATGCCTAGAATTATTACTATTGCTGAAATAAAAGATGAAAGTATTGGTAATATATATGCAGTAAATACACATTTAGATTATCAGCTAAAGAATATCCAGATAAAGCAATTGAAAAATATTTATGATATAATAAAGATATTAAGCAAAGACTATCCAATAGTTTTAACTGGAGATTTTAATATGGAAGTAGGCACAGATAGCCATTTTGATGAATTTATACATGCGTTGGATAAATTAGGATTAAAAAGGGTAGAAGTTAACGATAAAACGAATGCAGATAAGTTTGATAATAAAACTGCTATAGATCATATATTTATTCCTAAAAATTGGGAAATACAAAATGCAGGATTAATAGATGATGATATGTTAGATAAAGTAACAGATCATAAGGGTGTATATACTGATGTTAAAGTGAAATAAAATAATTTTATTTCACTTTTTAAATGTAAAAAATAAATTATTAAATTGAAAATTTGATATTAGAAATACTAAATAGTTAGTATTAATTATGATCACAATTATAATATTTGTGGCTTTTTATAAAAATTTTACAAAATTTTAACAAATTTTTAACATTTAAAAGATATAATATAATCTATAAAGAAGGTGATAATGTAATAAATTTATAATTCTATAAAATAAAATTAAATAAAGGAGAGATTTTATGAAAATAAAAGTTATTGGTAAAAATTCTAGTAATAGAATTAAATTGTTAAAAAATGTAAAAAAAGTTTTGGATCAAGAAAAAATAAATTCTAATTTTGAAATTGAAATTATAGATGATGACAAATCTTTAAAAAGCTATAATGCATCGAATACCCCAATACTAATAATAGATGAAAAGGTTATAAGTCAAGGTAAAATACTTACGGAAAGGGAAATAAAGAATTATATAAGAATTCTTGCATAATAGCCATATATTTGAAAAGTTATGATAAATTTTCATCATAACTTTTTATTATGTTTAAATGTAATGTATAAACTATCAATATTTAGTGATAGAATATTTATAGTTAGTTAAAAGTAATTATAAAAAAAGGACTCAAGCTTTGTTTCGTGTTCAAACATATTTTTTCACTATAAAATATGTTGATGAAAGGAGTGAAAATTATGGATCAAGAACGTATTGGAAAATTTATTGCTGAATGTAGAAAAGCAAAAGGAATAACTCAATCAGATTTAGCAGAACAATTAGGTGTAACAGACCGCTCGGTAAGTAATTGGGAAACTGGTAAAAATATGCCAGATCTATCATTATTTAAACCACTATGTGAAATACTTTGTATTTCAATTAATGAATTATTAAGTGGTAAAAAAATAGATGAAAAAGTTAATGATAAAATAAAATTTGATGAAAATATTGTAAATACTATAGATTATTCTTTAAATAAATTAAATAAGTATAAAATTTTAATATTTTTAATTTTAGTTATATTTGGATTATTTATATCTATGTCAGCAATTATGATTTTTCCAAGTGAAAGTAGTTGGGGTTCTATTTATTCTGTTTTGGGAATATTGGTATTTATGGTTGGAATTTCAAGACTATTACATCCAATTAAATGGTATAAACGATTGTTTTTATTAATAATTATTTTTACTATCTCAATGATGATTTTATTATTTACTGATTATGTAAATGTAAAAATGAATGATGAAGCTCCAATGTTTAGAATTAGAACAACTACTACTGGTAATGTTATATATTATGATACACCATTTTACGATGTTTATAGATGCAACTTTGATGAAAAGAATGAATATTGGGTGGTTAGTAAAAATAGTAATCCAACCATTATAGAATTAATAAATTATTGTAAGTAGTAAAATATATTTTTACACGAGGTCATTTTGTTTAATAAATAAAATTTAATATAATTTTCAATAAATTTTCATTGTTTTTAATATCGATCATGATATAATTAAGTAGGGAGTATGTATTAAATCTTTGGAGGTTTCAATGAAAAATTATTTTCGTTACATATTTAGTATTATAATCACATTAATTTTGATTTTTATGTGTAAAACAAACATACAAGCTAAAACTTTAGGTGATTTAAAAAAAGAATTAAGTGATGCTGAGGCTAAATATAATAATAATGAGGCAGATAAAAATAAAACAGAATCGGAAATACAAACTATAAATAAAAAAATAGATTCTTTAAATAGAGAGAAGAGTCAAATACAAAATGATATAAGTACGTTAGATCAAGAAATAAAAGAATTATCTTCAAAAATAGATAATATGCAAGAAGATATAAAACTTATAATAAATTATTATCAATTATCAAGTTCAAATAATCTTTATTTAGAATATGTATTTAACGCAGCTAATTTTACGGACTTTATTTATCGTTTAGCTGTTTCTGAACAATTAGCTAGTTATTGTCAAAGTAAAATAAATGAATATAATAATTTAACAAATCAAAATAAGCAAAAAATAAGTGAATTAGCATCAAAGCAAGTTTCGTTAAACAATCTTGAAGATGAACTTTCTGAACAATTAAGTAAACTTGGAAATGATTTAAAAAATATTTCAGATGCAAGTATTGATATAAAAAGTGAAATTTCTGATTTAAAACAAATGATTAATACTTATGAAAATACTTATAAATGTAGTCAAACAGAGGATTTAAATGATTGTCAATATAGATATAATCACCCAAATAATTCAAGTAGTGGTAGTTTTGTTCCAAATTCATCTGGATTCTATATGCCAGTTACATCTGGTAGAGTAAATGCAAATTATGGATATTCATCTTATTATGGTTCATCTTTTCATTATGGAATTGATATTGGAGTAAGTCATGGTACTAAAGTATATTCAATAGCAGACGGAATAGTTGTCAAAATAACTAGAAAAAGTTCTTGTGGCGGAAATATGGTATATATTGCACATGTTGTTAATGGTAAAAAATATACATCAAGTTATTTCCATTTATCTTCTATCAATGTATCAGTTGGTCAAGCTGTAACTAAAGATACAGTTATTGCATATTCAGGTGGTGTTCCTAGTATAGAGACTTGGGATGGTTGCTCAACTGGAGCTCATTTGCATTTGCAAATGGGAACAGGCTTATATATGACAGATTATTTTTGGTACTCTGATTTTCAATCAAGATCTTTTGATCCAAGAAACATTTTAAATTTTCCAGCTAGAGGACAATATTTTTCTGGCAGGTAATTTATTTAATAATTTATTGGAGTGAAATATGAAAAATTATATAGAAAATAAACATTCTTTTGATAAAAAGACGATGTTTGCAATAATAAGTTTAATAATAGTTATAAGTGGCTTCTTTGGATTTATATATGAATTTATCTTCTATTATTTTAATGGAGGTATGAAGTATTTCTATTATAGAGGAGGTAATTTTTTACCTTGGATAAATATTTATGCTATTGGTGCCGTTTTAATATATTTTTTAACATATAAAATAAGGAAAAAGCCATTTAAAGTATTTTTAGTAAGTACTTTTACATGTGGTTTACTTGAATATTTTTCAGGATTAGGTATATATCTTATATGTAAAGATAGATATTGGAATTATAATGAAGAGATATTAAACTTTGGAAATATTAATGGTTTTGTATGTCTTAGAAGTGTACTATTTTTTGGACTTTCAGGGCTTTTACTTATGTATGTTATAGTACCATTTTGTTTTTATTTAGCAAAGCATATAAAAAACAAAGTTTTTATAGCAATATGTGTTACTCTTTTATCTATTGTACTAATAGATGAATTTTACAATTTAATATTTGCTAGAATTTTTGGATTACCTAGGGCATCTAGTATATATAAATCGTTTGGTATACGATATGTAAAATTTAAACTTTGAACTTAAAA
Source organism: uncultured Bacilli bacterium (assembly GCA_947628565.1). Taxonomy (GTDB): domain Bacteria; phylum Bacillota_I; class Bacilli_A; order RF39; family UBA660; genus UMGS1613. Next base: position 53,043 of record CANRAH010000005.1, on the reverse strand, counting down.
TATTTATTTTTAAAGTAAATATTTTTTTCTTTATTTTATATTTAAAGTTTGACTTTATAGTTATTTTTGATATAATTGTTATAGGTGTAATTATGAATAATATATATGGAGTAACACTTGAGGAACTCGAGAGATATTTTTTAGATAAAAACAATAAAAAATTTAAGGCTGTTCAAGTATTCGATTGGGTTTATAAAAAGGGTATTAATAGTTTTGATGATATGAGAAATGTTTCAAAGGAAACTATTAATATGTTAAAACAAGATTTTTATTTTGGAAAACTTAAAATAATAGATAAAAAAGAAGATGTAGATGTTAGTAAATATTTATTTGAGTTAGATGATAATGAAAAAGTTGAAGCTGTTGTTATGTACCATGATTATGGTACAAGTATTTGCATATCAACACAGGTAGGATGTAATATGGGGTGCAAATTCTGTGAAAGTGGTAGGCTTAAAAAAGTTAGAAATTTAAAAACATACGAAATGGTCCTTCAAATACTTATGGTTGGTAAAGATATTAGTAAAAAAATTACACATATAGTTTTAATGGGAATAGGAGAACCCTTTGATAATTATGATAATGTAATAAAGTTTATAGATATTGTAAATTCAGGTAAAGGACTTGATATTGGAAGTAGACATATTACGGTGTCAACTTGTGGTATAGTTCCTAAAATAAAAGAATTTGCAAATTTCGATAAGCAAGTTAATTTAGCTATAAGTCTTCATGCTCCAACTAACGAAATAAGGGATTCTATTATGAATATTAATAAAGTGTATAAAATAGAAGAAATTATTGATGCTGTTAAATATTATATAAATAAGACAAATAGAAGAGTTACTTTTGAATATATAATGTTAAAAGATATAAATGATTCAAAAGAATGTGCATTAAAACTTTCTTCTTTACTTAAAGGAATAAATTGTTATGTCAATTTAATACCATATAATGAGACAAGTCATATAGAATATAAAAAGAGTAGTAAAGATTCTATTTTAGCATTTTATGATGTTTTGAAGAAAAACAATATAGGTGTAACAATTAGAAGGGAATTCGGTAGCAAAGTTAATGCTGCTTGTGGACAATTGCGTTCACATTATCTGGAGGTGTAAGTATGGAATATTATTATATAACTGATCCAGGAAAAGTCAGATTAAGAAATGAAGATAGTGTATGCATATGTGAAAATATGCAAGGTGAAAAACTTCTTATAGTGGCTGATGGTATGGGTGGTCATAAAGATGGTGAAATAGCATCATCAATAGCTTTAAATTTAATATGCGATAGATTTACAAATATAAGTAGTGTTGGAAACAAGGAAGATGCTATTAATTGGATTCAAAGTACAGTAAGCGAGGCTAATGCTCAAATATTTAAATATGAAAAGGAGCACAGCGAAAGTGAAGGTATGGGAACAACTATAGTGCTTGCTGTTTTAACTAACTCATTCTTACTTATAGGCAATATTGGAGATTCATCAGGATATATATTTAAAAACAAAAAATTACATAAGATAACAATAGATCATACGCTAGTAAATTTACTTGTAAAAAGTGGTGAGCTTACTCCAGAAGAAGCAAAAAATCATCCTAAAAAAAATGTGCTTATGAAAGCACTTGGATCTAGTCCTAATGTTGAGATGGATATATTTAGTGTAGAACTTAATATAGATGGAATATTTTTGTGCAGTGATGGGCTTACAAATATGTTAGATGATGTTCAAATAGCTAAAGTTCTATCTGAAAATACTTCTATTAAGGATAGATTAGAAAAATTAGTTTTTAAAGCAAATAATCGTGGTGGGACTGATAATATATCGGTAGCTTACTTAGAGATTAATAAGGAGGAAAGTCATGATTAATAAAGGGGAACTTATTGATAATCGATATAAGATTATAAAATCAATTGGTGAAGGTGGAATGGCAAATGTGTATCTTGCATGGGATACAATACTTGAAAGGGAAGTTGCAGTCAAAATACTTAGAGGGGATTTAGCTGATGATGAAAAATTCGTAAGAAGATTTCAAAGAGAAGCCAATTCAGCCAGTTCACTTAGGCACCCTAATATTGTAGAGGTATATGATGTAGGTGAAGATAATGGTAGATACTTTATCATTATGGAATATGTAAATGGTAAGACCTTAAAAAGTTTAATAAAAAGAAGAGGACCACTTAATTTAACAGAAGCTATAGATATAATGTTGCAACTTGCAAGTGGTATAGCTTGTGCGCACGATAGTTACATAATTCATAGAGATATAAAACCCCAAAATGTCATGATTTTAGAAGATGGAAGGGTAAAAATTACAGACTTTGGTATAGCTATGGCTTTGAATAGTAATGAGCTTACTCAAACAAATTCAGTCATGGGCTCTGTACATTATTTACCACCTGAACAAGCAAGTGGTAGTGGTTCAACTATTAAAAGTGATATATATTCTCTTGGTATACTTATGTTTGAACTTTTAACTGGCAAAGTTCCATTTAAAGGTGATAATGCGGTTGAAATAGCAATTAAACATATGAAAGAACCGATTCCAAGTGTTTGTAAGATTAATCCTGATATTCCACAAAGTGTAGAGAATATAATACTTAAAGCATGTGCTAAAAATCCTAAGAACAGATATGATAGTGTATCTGAAATGTATGAGGATTTAAAAACTTGTTTAAATCCTGAAAGATCTAATGAAGAAAGAATGGTTTATTCTAATCCAGAACAAAATTTAGAAAATACAAAAACTATAACAAAATTAGAATTAAAAGGAAACAAAAAGGATAAAAGCGATGAAGAAGATTTAGATAAATCTGATAAAAGAATTAACATGGCTTTAAAAATAATAGGCACTGTATGTGTTATAATATTATTACTTGGATTAGGGTTTATATGGGTATTTTCATCAAAAAAAACAAAAGCAGTTTATGTTCCTGATGAACTTGTTGGATTAACCGAAAAAGATGCGTGTAAAAAAATAAAAGCCGTTGGTCTTTCTTGCGATGTACAATATGTATTTGATGAGGAAGTTGAAGAAGGATTGGTTGTATCTTCAAGCCCCAAATCAAATACGAAACTAAAAGAAGGTAATTCAGTAATTATAAAAGTTTCTTCATACGAAGATACAGTTTTAGTAGAAAATTATGAAGGTAAGAATTTAGAAACTATAAAGGCATATTTAGAAGAACAAAATATAAGAGTTGTAACTACTCCAAAGAAAGTAACAAAAGATGATAATATAGATGAAAATACTATAATATCACAAAGTGTTGAAGAAGGAGCTAGATTACAAAAAAATAACGATGTAATAGAGCTTGTTTATGCTGTTCTTATATCTGTATATCCAGATTTTACAGATGGAACTTATACGAAAGATTTGGTACAACAATTTTGTGATGACAATAAAATAACTTGTATATTTAGATCAGAAGAAGATAATAATTTCATAGAAGGAACAATTATCCTTCAATCAAGAGCCGTTGGAGATGAAGTAAGAGAAGGTACATCAATTACAATAACGGTAGTTACTAATTCGAAACAAGATATTGAAGAGGAAGAAAACGAAGATAATGAGTAAAATTATAAAACAAATAAGTAATGATTATACTGTATTTGATGATGGCAAAAGGTATGTTTGTAAAGCAAGAGGAAAATTTAGAAATTTGAATATAACACCTTTAGTTGGTGATGATGTAATTATTGACAAAGAAAAAAAAATTATAGTTGATATATTAGATAGAAAAAATCAACTTACAAGGCCTAGTATTGCAAACGTAGATCAAGCACTTATCGTAACAAGCGTAAAAATACCTGATTTTTCTACTAATTTGCTTGATAAACTTTTAAATATAATAGAATACAACAAAGTAACTCCAATAATATGTTTTACAAAATTAGATTTACTTAATTCTGATGAATTAAAAGAAATAAATAACTATATTGATTATTATAGAAAAATAGGTTATAAAGTTTTTATTAATACAGATAGCGAACTTAAGAATATATTTAAGGATAAAATTACTGTTTTTGTAGGTCAAAGTGGTGCAGGTAAAAGTTCTCTTTTAAATCGCCTTGATTCTAAATTAAATCTTAAAACAGGTGAAGTATCATTTGCTCTTAATAGAGGAAAGCATACGACAAGGCACACAGAATTAATTAATTCATTAGGAGGACTTATAGCTGATACGCCAGGCTTTTCTGCATTAGAATTCGACAAAATTAAGGATATAGATATAAAAAATAATTTTATTGAATTTAGAAATTATGAAAATTTATGTGAATATAAGGATTGTATGCATGTAAATGAATTAAAATGCGGTGTAAAGGAAAATGTCAAAAACGGAAATATACTTAAAACTAGATATGAAAATTATTTGAAATTTATAAAGAAAAGGTGATTTATGAAAGTAGCAATATCAGCATCATTTTTAGATATTAAGGAACCAAAAAATGTAGAGGTTTCAAAATTGGATTCATTAGATATTGATTATCTACACTTAGATGTTATGGATGGAATATTTGTCGAAAACAAAACATATACATATGAAGAATTTTATGAAATTTTAAAATATACAAAGAAACCTAAAGATGTGCATTTAATGGTAAGTGATGTAAAAAAATATATTGATTCATTTAAACAATTTAATCCTGAGTTTATTACATTCCATTATGAAGCTGCTAGTGAAGTTAGTAGTGTTATCAATTATATTAAACAATTAGGTATTAAAGTTGGAATGTCCATTAAACCATCAACGGATATAAAAGAAGTTTCTAAGTATTTAGAATTTTTAGATTTGATTTTAGTTATGAGCGTTGAACCTGGTCGTGGAGGTCAAAAATTTATTGAAAATAGTGTTGAAAAAATAGAAAAACTATATAATTTAAGAAAAGAGTTTAATTATAAGTATTTAATAGAGGTTGATGGTGGAATCAATGATGAAACTATAAAAAAATGTGATAAAGCAGATATTTGTGTAGTTGGCAGTTTCATCACTAAGCAAGATTACAAAGAAGCTTTAGAAAAACTTAAAAACTAACTCTTTTTTTCTATTGCTAAAAATTAAAATTTATTATATACTATATAGGTATTGGAGGTTATTTATGGAAAAAAATAAAAATTTAAAGGAAATTGCAATTAAAATTGAAGGTGAAAAATGGCAAGAAGCATTAGATAAGGCATTCAAGAAAGCAAATGCAAAAGCAAAAATAGATGGATTTAGGCCAGGTAAAGCTCCTAAAAATGTATTTTTAAAAAAATACGGAATAGAATCTTTATATATGGAAGCTTCTAATTATTGCGTAGAAGATGCTTATAATAAATTATTGGAGGAAAATAAAAATTTAGAAATTGCCGCTCAACCAATATTAGATATAAAAGATGTAAATGAAAATTATATTGAATATTTGTTTATAATTACTTTAAAACCAGAAGTAAAGCTTGGTAAATATACTAATTTAGGTGTAAAAAAAGAGACAGTTAAAGTTACTAAAGATGAAATAGAAGATTCGATAAATCATATGAGAGAACACTATAAAGAAAATATTGTCAAAGATGGAAGTATTGAGAATGGCGATATAGCTATTATTGATTTTGAAGGCTTTGTAGGAGATGTAGCTTTTGAAGGTGGTAAAGCTGAAAACTATTCACTTGGTATTGGTTCAAACACATTTATTCCTGGATTTGAAGAGCAATTAATTGGGCTTAAAGCTGGAGATAAAAAAGATGTAAAGGTAAAATTTCCAGAAGATTATCGAGCTGAAGATTTAAAAGGTAAGGATGCTGTATTTAAGGTTAAAGTAAACGAAGTAAAAGAAGTTAAAATTCCAGAACTAGATAAAGAATTTTTTGATGACTTAGGTATGGAAGGAATAGATAGTAAAGAAGCTTTAGAAAAACAAGTTAAAGAAAATATAAAAGCAAGTAAAGAAACACAAATAGAAGAAAAACACATAGAGAATTTACTTAATAAAATATTAGAAACAACTGTAATCGATGTTCCTGATACAATGGTAAATGACGAAGAGGAAAGAATTGTTGAACAATTTGGTGAGCATTTATCTATGCAAGGATTATCTTTGGAACAATTTTATAAATATACAAATTCTTCAAAAGATGTTTTGAAAGAGCAATATAAAGAAGAAGCCTTAAAGAGAATCAAATATAGATTAATAATAGAGGAAATCATTAAAGTTGAAAAAATTAATGTAACTGATAAGGAAATTGATGATGAGCTAGAAAAATTAGCTATAAAATATAATATGACAAAAGAAGAAGTAAAAAAACAATATAATGATAATTTAGATTATATAAAATATGATTTAGAGGTAAAAAAAGTATTTGATATAATTAAGAAAGAGGAAAAATAAAAGGTGTTTACATCTTTTATTTTTTACTTGATTTAAAAATATAATTAATATATAATTTAGGTAGGTGGTTTTATGAGTCAGTTGATAGAATTATTAAAAAGCATAAATTATCAAATTCCTAAAGAATTAATGTTTAATTATAAAAAATTAAATATAACTGATAGCGAATTTGTATTGATTATATATTTAATAAATCAAAACAGTAATATTTATAATCCTAAACAAATATCTAATGATTTAAAAATTGATTTAAATACAGTGTTAGAAACAATATCATCTTTATCAGAAAAAAACATTATGAAAATAGAAATGAAAAAGGTTAATAATGTAAGATGTGAGTTTATAAATTTAGATTCTTTATTTGAAAAAATTGCCTTTTCACTTATTGATGTTGATGAGAAAAAAGATTCAAATATATATAGTGTATTTGAAACGGAGTTTGCAAGGACGTTATCACCTATGGAATATGAAATTATTACTGGATGGCTAGATAACGGATATAGTGAAGAACTTATAAAATTAGCATTAAAAGAGGCTACTTATAATGGAGTTAATAATTTAAGATATATAGATAAAATTATTTATGAATGGGGTAGAAAAGGTATAAAAACAAAAGAGGATGTAGAAAATGATAGAAGAAAGTTTAAAAGCAATAATTCCAATAAAAATAAAGAATTATTTGATTATGATTGGTTAAATGAATAATTTAATAATTAATTATATGGATGAATTATTTCCTAATCCTCGATGTGAATTAAATTATAATAAGGACTATGAGTTATTAATTGCTGTTATGTTAAGTGCGCAAACAAAGGACTCTAGAGTTAATATGGTAACGGAAGTACTATTTAAAAAGTACGATACTTTGGAAAAGCTTAGTAATGCTAATATTGATGATATAATTGAAATAATAAAGCCAATAGGTACATTTAACAAAAAGGCTTCTAATATTATTAAAATAGCCAAATCATTATTGCAAGATCAAAATGGTATAGTCCCAAATGATAGAAAGTATCTAGAAAGTTTAAGTGGTGTAGGAAGAAAAACTGCTAATGTGGTTTTATCGAATCTTTATTCCGAAAATGTTATAGCTGTTGATACGCACGTATCAAGGGTTAGCAAAAGATTAAAAATTGCAAATCCTAATGACGATGTTTTACAAATAGAAAATAAGTTAATGAAAAAGTTTAAAAATTATAATTTATCAAGGTTACATCATCAATTGGTTCTGTTCGGTAGATATAAATGTAAATCTAAAAATCCTATATGTGATGATTGCAAATTAATTAATATATGTAAAAAAAATCATTAAGAATTTCTTAATGATTTTTAATTTGTTTCACCAGGTGGCTCTGTTTCGCCAGGATCTGGAGTAGGTTTAGGAGGTATTACTACGCTTGATGATTTAATATTGCAATCAACACTAACTCCATCACTCATATTGCTTTTAAATATAGAATATGAAGTTTTTACTACAAATGTATAATCGCCAGCTATATCAAGTGTTGTAGTGTATTTGTTACTAGTTACAAAATCTAGTAGTTTTAATGAACCGTCATCATTCTTAATATAAATGTTGTATCCAATACCACCAACATAAGAATTAATATAATTTAATCTTCCTGATATGAAAGAATCTAAATAATTTGCATTTTCAAATAATTTACTGAATTCTGATCTTAAACCTGCTTCGGTATTAATTAAAGGTGTGGCTACTGAATCCCAAGTAAGTGTAACTTCATTATTATTTACTGTAGATTTTAAATTTGATACAGGTTTCAATTTGTCGAATCTAGGTGATACTGTGGTAGGTTCAGTTCCTTTTATAAATAATTCAGTTTGTCTTAAATTACTTGGTGTAAATTCACTTGGTAACATAGCAGTAACATTTTCTGATTCTATCTCGACAGCAACAACACCACTAGGTTGTTTAAAGTTATCTTTATTTGTGAATACTTTTTTACCAACAGCTTGGAACAATCTTAAGTTATTTCCTCTACTAATGGTATTATAATGGTCTTTATCTATATCTTTATCTTCATATCCATACCATAAACCAATTGCATATTCTGTATTAAATCCAACTGTCCATAAATCGTGAACAGCACTACTTGGAATACCTTTTGCTTTATAAGTGGCATCATCAAAATTAGTAGTTCCTGTTTTTGCAGCATATTTGACACCATTTATATTGTAATATCTTAGCATAGCTTGTGTAGCAGTTGTTGCTAACATATCACTTATTATATATGCAGTTTCTTCGCTCATAGCTTTAGTCTTTTTGATATCGTTTACGAATTCTTCATTTGTATCTTTGAATACGATTTTAGTAAAAGTATATGGTTCTGTATATACACCTCCGTTGGCAAATGCTGCATAAGCTGCTGCCATAGAAAGAGGAGATTCTCCATTATATCCACCAATTGAATGTGCTTCGTGTAATGTATTTGAAACAATAGGGTTAACAACATCGTTTACATCGTTTTTATTTACACATACCGCTTTATTAAACCATTTATATGAAAGTTTATATCCGTCATTACAAGAATATATCTCAGGAGTTAAACCTAAATTAGTAACAAAATTTATAACTTTAGATTTATCATTTTGTTTAAATGTTTTAAGTGCTGGAATATTTCTTGAACCTTTTAAAGCAATTCTCATTGTTTCTAATCCTTCAAATGTTCCATTCCAATTTTTAACAGCTTTACCACCAGTGTATGATGATGGTTCATCTACGATTAATTGTCCAGAATACCAATTGTTATATTCAATAGCAGGACCATAATCATATAAAGGTTTTGCTGTTGAACCAATTTGATTATTAAGATCTGTTGCAAAGTTATAAGAATCTATTATATTAGAAGATCTATTGCCACCTATTGCAACAACACTACCGTCTTTGACATTTACAATAGCAATTCCTGATTGTATTACATCATTTTCCCAAGTAAATGATTTACCTGTCATAATATCATTTAAATAATCTTGAACATCAGTGTTTAAAGTTGTATATATAATCATAGATGTTGAATATGGATTCTTACCAGTTTTTTCTTTTACTTCTTCAACAACAGTATCTATAAATGATTGGTATTGAGATACCTCACCACTTGCATATATACTTTCTGATTGAGGTAATACGATTTTATCTACAGTCATCTTTAAGGCTACTTCGTATTCTTTTTTATTTATGTAACCATGTCTTAACATAAGTGATAAAACTTTTTTTCTTCTTTCTTCTGTAGCCTCCGGATTTTTGTATGGATCATATCTTCCAGGTGCTTGGAATAAACCAGCAATCATGGCGGCTTCAGAAACATTCAAATCTTTTACGCTTTTTCCAAAGTAGGTAAGAGCTGTCTGTTCAACACCGAAAGTATTTTTTCCAAGCCATTGTGAATTGACATAGAATTCCATAATTTGTTCTTTTGTATAATTCTTTTCAAGGATAAACATTGAAACGTACAAATCAGTGAATTTTCTTATTATTCCTTCAATTCCTTCATCTTCTTTATCAGTGTATGCATTTTTTGAAACTTGCATTGTTAATGTAGATCCACCACCAGCATCGTGATAACCTAAAACTTGATAAATTGAAGCTTTTAAAAATCTTGCCCAGTCAACACCATTATGTTCAAAAAATCTTGAATCCTCCGTTGCAATAATTGCATCTATTAAAACTTCTGAAAGTTCATCATAAGTTACAGCAACACGTTTTTCAGCTCCTAATTTAGCAATTTCTTCACCATTATTATTTAAAATTATTGATGGCTCTTTTACGTAGAGTAGTTCTTCGTTAAATTCTGGAGCATTCATAACAATATATGATGCAAAAAGTACAACGCATATAATTCCAGTTATAAAAAATCCAAGAAAAATTATAAACAATACTTTAAGACGTTTTTTTAGAGTTTTCTTTCTTTCTCTTTTAGGTACTGTAAAGCTTCCTAAAATAAATCTTAAAATCATATAAAATATAACTATTAAACCGAATAATATAATTGCTTTTTTAAGACTTAAAAATTTCATTAATAAAGCAAATATTACTAGAAGAGCGATAATTAATAATATGTCTATTATATGTTTTGTGAAGATAGATTTAATTTTTGTAAATCTATTTTGTTTTTTTATTTTTTGCCCCTTCTTTTTAACTTTACCTTTTTTCTTTTCTTTTTTCATATAAACACCTCTTTATCAATTATTTTTAAATAGTCAAGTCTGGGAGATATTCCTCCTTTAATTATATGTCCTTTTTCTTTAAAATAGGAAATAGGAATTGATGACTTTGTATTATTATCCAAAAATTCTAGCAAATCATTTATAAACAAAAGATATGTTTCATCAAGTGATGTAAATCTTATGACTATAAATCCAATACCACCATGTGCATTAATTCTTCTCAAGTGTTCAATCTGGTGTTTGTGTATATTATTTAAGGGAAAACTTGTTAAACTTTTCGTTTCCTTTGCCTCAAAATCTATATATTTTCCTTTATATATCCCATTGTAATCAGTGGTTGATGGAGTTTTAAAGTGAGCTTCTTTAATAACTGCATCATTTCTTGCCTTATAATCTACTTTATTTATAGTTATAGGGGTAGGTTTTTTGTATATAACAGCTATATTGTTAATTAAATAATATTCATTAGAATCATTTAAATCCCATTCTAAATTCATTCCTCTATTACTATATGTTCTTGTTTTTATGCAATCCTTTTTCAAACCACCCGGATAATTCATAAAATCACCAACAATATTATACAATAAAATAAATAATTTTTCTACTTAAAAAAATCACTTTAGAAAGTTTTAGCTAGTTTTGTCGAAACACAACATTTTGAAATCTAAAAGTGCTAATATATGGGTGAGGTGATAAGATGAATAATAATTCTCATATAGAGAGTATATTTAATAATATGATAAATGATGTAAGTTATATAAAACTTTCTACTTACTCAATTAAGGGTAAGTAGTTTTTAATATATTTTAGGTTATTTACCTTAGCTAGTATATATTTCCTTGTATTGACAAAAGCTTTTTTTTTTGAGATAATTTAAAAGGAATAAGTGAGGTGGAGTGTAATGTACAAAGATAGAGTAATTTTGACTAGTAATGATATTTTAGAAAAAGAGTTTAAAATAAATACAAGAGGTTATAGTCCACAAGAAGTTGATAAATATTTAGATGTTATAATAAAAGATTATGAAGAGATGAATTCTATAATTAGTGAATTAGAAAAAGATAAGAAGGATCTTATTGAAGATAATATTAGGCTAAAACAAGAAATCAGAAACTTGAAGACTAAACTTGATGTTTTATCTGAGGAAAGTAGTAGCGGTAATGTTTCTAATTCTGATATATTAAGACGCATTTCAAAATTAGAAAAAATAATTTATGGCAAAGAATAATATTTTGACAAATGCTGCATTTTTTATAATGTAGAGGAAAGTCCATGCTCACACAATCTGAGATGGTTGTAGTGTTCGTGCAAAAGGAAAAAATAACTTTTGGTAGCGTAAGCTAACGGCTCTGAAATAACCTAAGTTTTAATATGGTTAGATTAAGTATAAAAGTGCCAAAGTGACGAATAAGCAAGAAATTGTGGAAGTGGAACGTGGTAAACCCCGCGAGTGAGAAACCCAAATTTTGGTAGGGGAACTCTAGAAAAGGAAATGAACTAATCTAGGGACTTAGTTTTAAGTAGATAAATATTTGTCGCTCCTATATAGGAGAACAGAACATGGCTTATAAAATATTATTTTTATTATAGAATTGAGGTAAAAATGAAAGAGATTGGAGAAAAATTAAAAGAAGCACGTGAGTCTATGGGAATTACACTAGAAGAAGCTGCTTTAGATTTGAAACTTAGACCATCTCAATTAGAAAACATAGAACAGGGAAATAAAGAGGCATTTAAAGATATTTTTTATTTGAAAATGTTTATAAAAAATTATTCCAAATATTTAGGATTAGATTATGATGAAATGGTAGAAGAATTTAACGAATATTTATTTGATTTTACATCTAAAATTTCATTGGATGATATAAAAAAAGCAGAGAAAGAACAAAGAAAAAAAGAAAAAAAACTAAAGACAGTTAAAATTTCATCACCTTATACGATGGAAAAGAGTAAACAAAAAAATGTTCCAAGTTATTTGATAGTAAGTGGAATTATTCTTTTTATAGTAGTTATTATATATATTATAGTTTTACTTGTAACGAAAGATGATGAAAAAATATCAAATACAATAGTGGATGAAGGAGTTAATATTTATGAACTTGCCTAATAAACTTACAATATCAAGAATTATAATTACTATAATAATAATAATAATTTTATTAGGTGGTAATTATATAACTACATTATTTGGACTTGAAATACCTAAAATATTTGTAAATGAAGCTATAGTTATAGATTTGAAATATATAGTTGCAGGAGTATTATTTATAATAGCATCTTTAACTGATTTTTTAGATGGTTATTTTGCTCGTAAATATAATTTGATTACTGATTTTGGTAAAATGATTGATGCTATTGCAGATAAAATTCTTGTTAATTCAGTATTAATTATACTTGCATCTCAAGGATTTATACATCCAATTATACCAGTAATAATAATTATTAGAGATAGTGTAGTTAATTCAATTAAAATGCTTGCAGCAAGTAAAGGTAAAGTTGTAGCTGCAATTAAATCTGGAAAAATAAAAACAGCTTGTCTTATGGTAGGAATTGTACTTACATTTTTCTATAATTTACCATTTGAACTTTGGAATATTTCAGTTTCAAAGGCATTACTTTTTGTAGCTACTATAATGTCAATTATATCTGGAGTACAATATTACTCTTTAAATAAACATTTGATAAAAGAAAAATAATTGTTCTAATATTTTTAATGTGTATCATATACTTTTATTGGTGATGCCATGAAAAATAAAAGAACAATCTTTTTTTCTAAAACTTTAATTTCGATAATATTAATGCTTGTAGTTTTAATTTTAATAAAGTCTAGTACAAGTTTTAAAAATAATTTTTATAAACAAGTATATGATAACAATATTTCGTATACGTATTTAAAAAAGCTTTATAACAAATACATTGGTAATACTGATATACTTGATAACATAATAAAAACAGATGCAGTTTTCAGCGAAAAATTAGTGTATAATGATAAAGAAAAATATATGGATGGAGTTAAACTTACCGTTGATGATAACTATTTAGTGCCACTTGAAGAAAGTGGAATTGTGGTATTTATTGGTGATAAAGAGGGATATGGCAATACAATAATAGTTCAAAGAGTAGATGGTATAGATGAATGGTATGGAAATATTAATAACACGAATGTTAAACTTTATGATTATGTAAAAAAAGGATCTGTTTTAGGTGAAGCTAATAAAAATCTATATTTAGTGTATAAAAAAGATTCAAATATATTAAATTATGAAGAATATCTTAAATAAAATATATTTGCATCCTCTTTTTTTAATTTGTGTGTTAATATTTATTTTAATAGGCCATTTTAGATTTATAAGTTACTTTATGCTTATTATAACAATTCATGAATTAGGACATATAATAATGGCATTATTCTTTAAATGGAATATAGATAAAATTATTATTCTTCCTTTTGGTGGACTTACTAAATTTAATGAAATAATAAATAGACCACTAATAGAGGAATTTTTGATTGCAATATCAGGAGTCATATTTCAATTTATCTTTTATATGATAATTAAACAATATATAGATTATGAATATTTTGACATGATTAATTATTTCATAATAATATTTAATTTGATACCAATATATCCTTTGGATGGATCTAAAATACTTAATGTATTATTAAATAAAATAACGAGTTTTAAAAATAGTTTATTAATTTCAGTAATAATTTCTTATATTTTGATAATTATATTTTCAATACTGTTTTTCAAAATCAATAAATTATTTATATTGGTTTTATCTTTTCTATTTTTAGAAGTCAATAAATTATATAAAGAAAGAAAAGAAATTTTTAATAAATTTTTACTTGAAAGATATTTAAATGAGTTTAAATTTAAACATAAAAAAATAATTAATAATGTATCTGAAATGAAAAAAGATTATAGACATTTGTTTTATATAGATGAAAAATATATGACAGAAAACTATTTTTTGAAGAAAATGTTTGACATTACAAACAATTTATGATATTATTTAAAACGTGTAGGGCCTCACTCTACAACCACACAGAAAAGGTTTTGAAACGTAAGTACCTTAATGGTGAGTCTTAGTTTAAAAGGAGGATTTATGAAAGCAGTTATAGAAACTGGTGGAAAGCAATATTATGTTGAAGAAGGTACAGTTCTTTATATCGAAAAATTAGACAAAGAAGCTAATGACAAAGTAAAATTTGATAAAGTTTTAATGGCTAATGGTATTTATGGAACACCTGTTTTAACTAATGCTTATGTTGAAGGTGAAGTTGTAAAAAATGGTAAGGGTAAAAAGATTATAGTTTATAAATATAATCAAAAGAAAAATTACCATAGAACTCAAGGACATCGTCAACCATACACTAAAGTTGAAATCAAAAAAATCGTGGTAAAATAATATGATAACAGTCGATGTTAAAAGAAAAGATAATTATATAAATTTCGTTAGAATTAAAGGACATGCTGATTACGCAGATGAAGGATTTGATATTGTCTGTTCATCTATTTCTTCAATTGCAATAACTACAGTTAATGCGATTATAAAAATAGATGGTGAATCAATTGTTTATAGTGAGGATGACGGATTTCTTGAAATTGGAATATTATATTATAATGATGTTATAAATATTTTAATGGAAAATATGATAAGCATGTTTCAAGAATTAAGAAAAAATTATAAAGAGTATATTAAAATAAGATAGGGAGGTGCCATCTCATGAAATTGATGACATTAAATATCCAATTATTTGCCCATAAAAAAGGTCAAGGATCAACAAAAAATGGTAGAGATTCTGCTGGTAGAAGATTAGGAGCAAAAGCAAGCGATGGTGAGTATGTAACAGGAGGATCTATTATATATCGTCAAAGAGGAACTAGAATTTATCCAGGTGTTAATGCTGGAATCGGTTCTGATGATACTGTTTATGCTAAAATAAGCGGATATGTAAAATATGAACGTTTAGGAAAAGATAAAAAACAAGTTAGCGTTTATGAAACTATATAATTAGTTTCATTTTTTATTAGATAATTAAAAAATTAAAGTTCATAAAAATTATTTATTTTTACAAATACTTGACATAAACTTATAATATAAGAATATTAGTATTTTAATATTTCTTTTTTTATGATAAAATATTTGTATAAGTAGGTGAGGTATGAGTATAAATAAATCATTTATAAATAAAAATAAAAAATCAATTTTAATTATGATTATAGCTATTATTATATTCATATTAATCGATATGTTTGTCGTAGATAATACCGAAGATAAACTTCTTGAAAAAGATCTACCAACAGGAGATGCTAGTTATACAAAACTTGTAATAAATGAGATTATGACATCTAATTCAGGAGCGGTTGCATCAGAAGACGGTGATGTTTCCGATTGGATTGAAATATATAATGGAAATGACTATGATATTAATTTAAAAAACTATGGATTAAGTGATAGAAATAATAAAACAAAATGGGCTTTTCCAGAAGTCACAATAAAAGCTAAATCATATTTAGTTGTATATTTAACAGGTCAAAGTAGAAATGGATTATATGCTAATTTTAAATTAAGTAGTGGTGGAGAGTCTTTATTTTTTGTAAATGCAAAAGGAAAAGTAATTGATGCGATTGATATAAAATCGATCAAAAAAAACGAGGTAATGGCACGTGATTTAAATGGTACTTGGTTTGAGACTGCTAAAGCTACTCCAGGTTTTGCTAATACTAAAGAAGGATATGAAGAATATAAGAAATCTTTAATTGTTGATGGTACTGTTAAAATTAATGAAGTATTACCAAAAAATGATGGAAATTTTAAAAACAGTTATGGAGATTATTCAGGTTATATAGAAATAATTAATAATGGTGATGCAACAAATTTGAATGGATATTGTATTTCTAATGATATAGACATACCATTTAAATATTGCTTATCCGATGTTACTCTAGGTAAAGGTGAAATCCTTACTATATATATGGATGATTATGATACAAATGATGATGAGATATATTCAGGATTTAATTTAAAATCTAAGACTGGAGCTGCGGTTCTTACTAATAATAAAGGAAAAATAATTGATAAATTAGAATATAAAAATATACCAAATGGTATAGCACTGGTTTATGAAGATGAAAATTTCTTTGAAACTAGTAACATAAGCCCAGGATATGAAAATACATCTTCTGGAATTGATGAATTTTCAAAGCATAAACTTAAAAGCGGTAAAACACTAATAATAAATGAGGTTATGAACAATAATTATTCATATTTACCTCAAAATGGTTATACATATTATGATTGGATAGAACTTAAAAATAATTCAAATGAAACAATTAACTTAAAAGATTATTATTTAACTAACAATGACGATAATTTGAAAAAATTCAATCTCCCAGATGTTTCTCTTAAATCTGGTGAATACTATATTATAATGGCAAGTGGAGATACTAATTTAAGTAATAATAGCTATGCTCATGCTAACTTTAAGTTATCCGATGTTGAATCATTATATTTAGTAAAAGGTAATGATATCATTGATTCAATTTTCATTGCAAATGTTCCGTTAGGATATAGTTTGGGGAAAAAGGATTATGGTGTATATTATTTCAAAACTCCAACACCTAATAGCGCAAATGGTACTGGAGTAAATAGTGTAGCATATATTCCAAAGTATAATACTCCATCTGGCGTGTATAATGATACTGATGGAATTAATTTAGAGATGAATGGTAATGGGACAATTTATTACACTTTAGATGGTAGTACTCCAACAACGAAATCTAAAGTATATGATGGTCCCATTTTACTTAATAAAACTACTGTTGTAAAAGCTATGAGTTATAAAAGCGGTAAGCTTGAAAGTGATGTAGTTACTTTGTCATATATAATAAATGAAAATCATACATTACCAGTTATGTCAGTTTCTTTGCAGGGAAGTGACTTTAACAGAATTCAAAATAATCCTTGGAATGAAGATTTAGAAGTTAGTGCATATGCAGAACTTTATGAAAACGGAAAAAGTTTTAGTATTCCTTGTGGATTAAAATTATTTGGTGGTTCTACTAGAGGATTGGCAAAAAAAAGTTATTCTTTAAAATTTAGGAAAAAGTATGGAGAAGGTAGTCTGAATTATCAAGTATTTGAAAATAGAGATTATTCAAATTTTGATACTTTAGTTTTGCGTTCTGGATCTCAAGATCAGGAATCCGCCTTTATAAGAGATATACTTATGACATCTTTAGTAGATGGAGTTACAAATTTAAAGGTTCAAGCCTATAAACCTATAATTCTTTATATAAATGGTGAATATTATGGAGTTTATAATATTCGTGAAAAAGTAGATGAAACATTTATTTCAAATAATTATAATGTTGATCCTTCAAAATCAAATATTGTTAGAATAGATAACAATGTAACTGTAGGTTCCATTACTAAGTACTCCGATTTAATTAAATATGTACAGACCCATGATTTAAGTATACAAAGTAATTATGAATATGTAAAAAGTATACTTGATATAGAAAGTTATGCTGATTTTTGGGCAGCTGAGAATTGGATTACTAACAATGACATAGTAAATACAAGATTTTATTGGCACGAAGATGTAGATTCTGGAAAGATAAAAATGATTTTTTATGATTTGGATTTTGCAATGTGGAATTATAATTTGAATTATTTCAATTTTACGGTACAACCTGATGGTATGAGTAGACTTAAAGTACCGACTACACTTATGCGTGCTCTTATAAAAAATGATGAATTTAAAGATACTCTTTTAACTCGAATTAGTTATCAGTTAAAGAAAGTATGGAATAAAGAAAGAGTACTAAAGAAAATTGATGAATTATATAATATGTTAAAGCCTGAGATGGAACGAAATCAAAAAAGATACAATATGACTATGCAAGAATGGGAAAATAATATTGAAGAATTAAGAAAATATACAAACTTAAGAGAAGATTATTTGAAGAAAACAGCTAAAAGTTTCTTTAATTTGAGTAATGCAGAAATGGAAAAGTATTTTGGTGATTAATATGAGAAAATATAGAAATGAAATAAAATTTATAATAAACAAAAATGTTGCCACAATATTGAAAGAGAAACTTAAGTTAATAATGGATGTTGATTCAAACTCAGTTAATGAGGATAACAGTTATTTTATTAGAAGTTTATATTTTGATGATGAAAATCAAACTGCATACAATGAAAAAATTGAAGGGGTAGAATATAGGAAAAAATATAGAATTAGAGTATATAATGATGATTATAGTTTCATAAGATTAGAATGTAAGTATAAGCATGAGAATAAAACATCAAAAGATCAAATATTGATAAATAAAAAAATATGTGATAGAATTATAGAGGATAGACTAGAAGGCGCTATACCTAAGGATGATAATTTATTATGTAAATTTTTAGTTGATACAAAGTTAAAAAAATTAAAGCCTTCGGTTATTGTTGATTATAAAAGAATAGCTTATACATATCCTATATCGGATGTTAGGATAACTTTCGATTCTAATATAAAATCAGGATTATATAATTATAATATATATGACAAAAATGCAACGACGTATCCTGTTATAGATGAAAACGAAGTTGTATTAGAAGTAAAATTTAATGAGGTTTTACCTTCTGCTATAGCAATTATTTTATCTAGTGTTCCTATGTTTAGGCAAGCATTTTCTAAATTTGCTATGTGTAGAAGTATAAAATAAAAAGGAGTAAAAATATGAGTTTTGTAGATATGATTAAAAAAAGTGTTATACAAGAATTTACAGGAACTATTTCTGTAGACAAAATATTGTTTTCACTTTTAGTAGCATTTGTTATTGGAGTTTTCATTGTGTTTATTTATAGAAAAACATATAGTGGAGTTGTTTATTCTAAATCTTTTTCCTTATGTATTATATTACTTGCAATGGTAACTTCTATGGTAATTAGAACAATTAGTTCTAACTTAGCTTTATCACTAGGTATGGTTGGAGCTCTTTCTATTGTAAGATTTAGAACTGCTATAAAAGAACCAACTGATACGGTATTTATGTTTTGGAGTATAACTGCTGGTATTATGAGTGGTGCAGGACTATATTTAGTTGCTATAATTGCATCTCTTGGAATAGGAATATTATATTTCATAGGATACATTATGGGATTTAAAGTAAATACACAATATCTATTTATCATTAAATATAATAGTGCTATAGATGATGATATATTTAAAGAGTTAAAAAAATTATCTAAGATAAAAATTAAAAGTAAATCAATTACTAAAGATATGGTAGAACTTACATTTGAGGTTGAATCTAAAGATAGAGATTTAAAAATATTAGATAAATTTAAAGAAATGCCTGGGGTAGATACTACTAGTATGATTAGTTATCAAAATGATTTTGGAGCGTAAGCTCTTTTTTATTTAATAAAATATATAATCTTGACATAAAACGACAATCATAATATAATAAAAATGTGATGTATATGAAAAAAGAAAAGAGTAAAAAGAGAAGGAATAAAAGTAAGATATTTATAATATTTAGTATTATTTTTTTATTGAGTTTAGTGTTTATTTTCGGGTTTAGATTAGTTTATTATTATTTAAAATTTAATTAGGTGGAATATGGATAAGGAAAATGACGTTTTAGAAATATATAATGATATAGAAAAAACTTTGGTTTCAATAAATATAAATAATAATGATGATGATTTGATATCTTCGATAAAGAAAAAGTCAGAAATGCCAGTTATGGAAGATATTTTACTACCTGAAAATAATAATAATAATGTAAAAGAAAAAAAATTATTAAATATAAAGTTGGTTGATCCATCAAAAATAGATAATGATTTAAATTTAAAGATGGAAACAAACGAAAAAAATGAAGAAACAGATAAAAAAGAAGAAATAAAAAAAGAAGTTAAAAATAAAAAAGATGAAAAGACTTCTAAACCTAAAAAAAGTAAAAAGAAAATTATTGGTGTTACTATATTTTCCTTTATGGATTTAGTGGCTATCGTATGCTTATTTTTGATGTATGGGCCTATTTCATATTTTAGAAACCTTTGGGTCACTAGCGCTATGACAACTATGTCTCATAAGTATTTAGCGTATATATTTTTTAATGAAAAAAGTATAAATAGAATAATGGCTGATAATATTGTTATTGAACCTGAAGGTGAATCAAATAAAGAAGATATAGATACTAACACTAATAAAAATGAACAAGAGATATTATCTCCTCATGATGAAGAGGTGTTAACTCGTGATCCTGGAAATGATATATATAAAGTTATAGATATTGAAGGAAACGGATATAAAGGACATTTATTAGTTGTTTATGATCCTAAAAATGTTGAAATTGCGCAAGTACCAAATTTAAAAGCTGGTGGTATGCAATTACCAAATTTGATAAAGAAAAATAATGGTTTAGCAGGTATAAATGCTAGTGGTTTTTCCTATAATGCATCATATGAATATACACCTGTTGGTGTAGTAATAATCGATGGTGAAATCGTATGTGATAATGGTGACACCGGTTGGGGTGGAGGAATTATCGGATTTACTAATGATGATAAACTTGTCTTAACTAAAGCAAGCGCTAAAGAAGCAATAGATATGGGTATACGTGATGCTGTATCATTTGGACCATTTTTGATAGTAAATGGAGAACCAGCAACCTTTAAAGGTAATGGTGGATATGGAATTGCTCCAAGAAGTGCTATAGGCCAAAGAAAAGATGGAATAGTATTGCTTCTTGTTATAGATGGTAGAAGACCAGGACACAGCTTAGGAGTAGATATGGCAGAACTTACTAATATTCTTCTTGATTATGGTGCATATAATGCAAGTAATTTAGATGGTGGTGGATCTAGTTCAATGGTTGTAGATGGAGAAGTAATAAGTGTAGCTGGAGGATATGGATATACTGGCGAAAGATATTTACCTAATGGCTGGATTGTAAAAGATAATAGTAATTAGAGAAAACATTTTTATGTTTTTTCTTTAATTTTGGATTATAATAATAAAGGTGATAAAATGAAAGCGTTGATAACAGGAGCAAGTAGTGGTATAGGTAGAGATATGGCCCGTGTTTTAAGCGATAAAGGTTATGATTTAATATTAGTGGCTAGAAGTAAAGAACCTATGGAAAAATTAAAAATAGAGTTAAAAACTAAAGTAGATATAATATGTATGGATTTAAGTAATATTGATAACTGTAAAAAGCTATATAATGAAGTTAAAAACGAAAATATAGATATATTAATTAATAATGCAGGATTTGGACTTATTGGATCGTTTATTAAAACTTCGGAAGAAAAAGAATTATCTATGATAGATTTAAATGTAAAGTCCTTAGAATATTTAACAAAATTATTTTTGAAAGATTTTGTAAAAAAAGATAATGGATATATACTTAACGTATCTTCAGCAAGTGCATTTACACCTGGCCCTTTAATGGCAACCTATTACTCAACTAAAGCATATGTATATCATTTAACTCTTGCATTATATGAAGAATTAAGGGAAATGAAAAGCAATGTTCATATAAGTTGTTTATGCCCTGGCCCTGTTGATACCAATTTTAATAAAGTGGCTAATTGTGAATTTAAAATAAAAGCTTTATCTAGTGAATATGTAGCTAAATATGCATTAAATAAAATGTTTAAAAGAAAATTACTTATAATTCCAGGCTTAAAGATGAAACTTGTTTATTTATTTGAAAGATTTGTTCCAATTAAATTAAAATTAAGAATAACATATAATATTCAATATAGAAAAACTAAATAAAACTATTGACACAAATACTTGTTTGTGTTAATATTTAAATGGAAGCACATATAAGTGTTTTTATTTTAGAAAAAAATCATAATATTAAAGTAGGTGTTAAATGAAAAAGTTAGCTAGATTTTTTGTAAATGTAAAAAAAGAAATGAAGAAAGTTAGATGGCCTAAAAAATTGGAAATGGTTAAGTTTTCTATTGCTACTATAACTATTATATTGTTTTTTATGGCATTCTTTACAGCTTCTGATGGAATAATAAGTTTGATTGTGAAGGTGTTTAGTTAATGGAAAAAGAATGGTATGTTGTTAATACTTATTCAGGGCATGAGAATAAGGTAAAAGAAAAACTTGAAATGCGTGCAAGCTCAATGGGAATGGAAGATTATATATTTCGTGTAGTTGTTCCATCTACAAAAGAGATTGTAGTAAAAAATGGGAAAGAAGTAGAAAAGGATTCAAAAATGTTTCCTGGATACATATTAGTTGAAATGATTATGACAGACGAAGCATGGTTTGTTGTGCGTAATACTCCAGGCGTTACAGGATTTATAGGTTCAAGTGGTAAAGGAGCTAAACCATTCCCACTAACTAAAAGTGAAGTGGATAAAATCCTTGGAAACATGGGAATGAGTAGAATTGATGTTGTAAACGAAATAAATGTTGGCGATACAGTAAAGGTTATAAGTGGAGCATTTGCTAACATGTTTGGAAAAGTTAAACTTGTTGATATGGTAAATCAAAAAATGGAAATTTCACTTGATTTATTTGGACAAGAGACTACCGTAGAAGTATTATTTACTGAAATAGAGAAGGCATAATGTGGACAGTTCATTTGATAATGTATTAAATTATAATGATAAAAAATGTTTAAATAAGTTTTTGAAACAGGTTAAGAATTTTAATATAGATGATATATTAAATAAACTTTTAAAATTAGATAATAAATCTTTGTTAGTGGATTATGTTGATTATAATATTCAAAATGGTAGTATAATTCACTTGATAAATTCGGAAAATTTTTATGAAGTATTTAAAATATATATTATAAATTCAACCAAAGATAATTTTGAATTTATATATAAATATGTAGAATTATTCAAAAGTGATATACTTAACTTTATACTTGAATATTATATAAAAGATAAACAAAAATTTTTAAGACTTGTAACTAATAAAACAATTTTAAAAATAAATTCTAAATATGTAGATTTTATAAAAAGCAGTATTTGTGAATTAATTATATCTAATCATTATAAAGAAGCTATTCGTATTTTAGATATTTTAATTGAAACATCTTTAGTTGATTTAGATTTTGTTGAAAATATTGAGGATATGATAATTAACTATTCTAAAAAAGATCATATGTATAATTTATTTGTTATAAATTATTTTAATAGTAAGATTTATAAAAGTCATAAAGATAAAATGCTAAATGATATATTGCCTTTTTTAGATAGCAATGAAGCTTTAAAAGTCGCAAAGATATTGCTTTTAAAAAATGACTATTATTTTGCGTACCAAGTGTTAAAAAAATTAAATTTATCTATGGATACGAAAGATATAGATGGGTATATTAAAATATTAAAATTAGATTTTCCATTAGCTATATTACTTGAAAAGATGCCTTATTTAGATAAAAGAATTATTTTAAATATTATCGTAAAAGATGAAATTAAGCTGTTTGTATATGGAGAAGAAATTTTAAGTGGTTATAATTTTGATAATCATATAAAAAATAAATATTTAGATATAAAATATTTTAAAATAAAAAAATTAAATAAAAGAATTAACCCTTTATATTTAGAAGAAAATTCTAAAAAAATGAAAATTATGATAAATCGTGTTAGCATTTATAATGATTTTTTTAGAAAACGTTGTTAAATCTATTGCAAAAAAATATAAAATGTGTTATTCTTATATGGCTATATTTAAAAATATAGATTTTGTGGGAGCTAATGATTTGATATTTATTATCAAGTAAGCGGAGCATTTGGACCACGACGGAAAGTAAAATAATATAGGAGGTGTTTTCCGTGGCACAATTAGTTAAAGAGATAAAATTACAAATCCCAGCCGGAAAAGCAACACCAGCTCCACCTGTTGGAACTGTTCTTGGACCAGCTGGAATAAATTTACAAGAATTTTGTACAAAATATAATGATGCAACAAAAGATAAAATGGGAGATATTTTACCAGTTGTAATTTCTATTTATGATGATAGAAGTTTCACGTTTGTAATTAAAACTCCACCAACTCCATTTTTAATAAAGAAAATATGCAATATTAAAAAAGGATCAAATAAAGGTTCTAAGGAATCTGTTGGAAAGATGACAAAAGAACAATTAAGACAAATTGCAGAGATAAAGTTACCAGATCTTAATTGTTATACAATAGAAGAAGCCATGAAAATTGTAAGTGGAACTGCAAAAAACATGGGTGTTCAAGTAGAAGAATAGAAATATTGATAGATTATGAATTCCGCTTTTCATTATCATTAATATAAAAAATTAAATAGGAGGTTATTATGAAAAGAGGAAAAAAATATAATGAGGCCTTAGCTAAAATAGAAAAAGGTAAAGCTTATTCAATTGATGAAGCAATAAAAATATTAAAAGAAACTAATGTAGCTAAATTTGATGAAACAGTTGAACTTGTTATGCGTCTTAACTTAGACACAAAGAAGGCTGATCAACAATTAAGAGGAGCTACAGTTCTTCCAAATGGTATTGGTAAAACTAAAAAAGTGTTAGTTCTTGCTCGTGGTGCTAAAGCACAAGAGGCTAAAGATGCTAATGCTGATTATGTAGGGGATGTAGATTTAATAGATAAAATAGCTAATGAAAATTGGTTTGATTTTGATACTATGATAGCTACACCAGATATGATGCCTGCATTAGGTAAAATAGGACGTATTTTAGGACCTCGTGGTTTAATGCCAAATCCAAAAACTGGAACAGTTACTATGGATGTTAAAAAGGCTGTCGAAGATGTTAAAAAAGGACGTGTTGAATATAGAACTGATTCTTTTGGAAACGTTGCAGTTATAGTTGGTAAAAAATCATTCGATGCGGATAAATTAGTTCAAAATATTACATCTTTTGTATCATTGATAAATAAGACTAAGCCAAGTGCAGTTAAAGGTAAATATATATTAAATATATCAATTTCAACGACTATGGGTCCAGGAATTAAAATCGATTCATCAAGTTTTGAAATTTAGTATTTACAAGCAAAAAAAAATATGTTAAAATAAATTCGAGTTGGAAATAATAGTACCGTAGACAGTAGGTGAGAATTCTTAAATATCCTACCGAGGAACTTAAAATAAGTTTCAGTTTGTCCTACGTGTATGTAGGACATTTTTATTGGTATTAAATGATTAGGAGGTGTTTTATGGCAAATCCAAAAATATTAGAGAAAAAGCAAGAAATTATTGATGAAATATCTAATAATGTAAAAGAATCTAGTTCATTTATTTTCCTTAATAATAATGGTTTAACTGTTAGTGAGGTAATGGAACTTAGAAGAAAATTAAAAGAATCTAATTCTGAACTTAAAGTTTATAAAAATACTTTAGTTGCAAGAGCTTTAAAAGATTTAAATATTGATATTTCAGATGAATTAAATGGTCCAAAAGTTGTTGCTTTTGGTAAAGATATCATCGAACCAATTAAAGCTGTAGCTGAGTTTTCTAAAACTCATGATAAACTTGAAATGAAAATTGGTATAGTAGATGGTAAAATTACTTTAATAGATGAACTTAAAAAACTTGCAACTATTCCATCAAGAGAAGGATTACTTACAATGTTTGCAAGTGGGTTACTTGCTATCCCAAGGGATTTTGCAATTTGCTTAAACTTACATAGTGAAAATTTAGAAAAATAATTAAATGTTGAAAGGAGATAAAATTATGGCAAAATTAAGCGCAAAAGAAATTATTGATTCACTAAAAGAAATGACTCTTTTAGAAATTAAAGAAGTAGTAGATTTAATGAAGGAAGAATTTGGAGTTGACCCAACAGCTGTTGCTGTTGCTGCAGCACCTGCTCAAGCTGATGCTCAAAATGATGCTCCAAGCACTGTTGACGTAGTACTTGCAAGTGCAGGTGCTAACAAAATAGCTGTTATCAAAATAATTAAAGAAGTTACAGGATTAGGTCTTGGAGATTCTAAAGCTATTGCTGATAATGGTGGAGTTATCAAAGAAAAAGTTGCTACTTCTGAAGCTAATGAACTTAAAGCTAAATTTGAAGAAGCTGGCGCAACTATTGAATTAAAATAATTGAACTTTTAAGGTTTAAGCCTGTACTAATATTAGTATGGGCTTTCGCCGTTTCTTTAAGGAGGTATTATGACTGATAATGAAGTAAATAATGCAAGAAAAAAATATTACTTTTTATTGTCTTTAGAACAAGAATTAAAGAAATTAAAAAAAACAAAAGAAGAATTAGAAGAAAACGCAATTATAAAAGAATACTTGAGTTTATGTAAAAAAATAGAGCAATATGAAAGTTTAAAATATGATTCTAATAGTGCTTTTAACTATATAGCTTTAACTACTAAAAATGATTCGGATATATTAGTTTATATGGGTGCGTATAAGCATGACGAATTTAAAAAGTCATATTTAGTGGATATACAAAGTGCGGATTATGTTCTTTATACCAATTTAGAAACGTTAAATCGCTATAAAATTAATCCAAATGAATTAGTAGAATTTGAAAAGTTGCACAACATAATTCATTTACCTTTAGGTAAAAGTAAATTGTTTTATGATAAAGAGTTTTCAAATTTAAGAAAAAAATTTTTTGATGAACTTTTAATAAAATCTCAAAACGATGTTATAAAAGAAATGGTGAAGGGAATCAAATGAGTCATTATTTTGATAAAGAAACTGATGTTAAAAGCAATATCGTTACAACAAGAGCAAATATTGGTAATAAACTTTATACATTTAAAACTGATAATAATGTATTTTCAAAAAGAGGACTTGATTTTGCTACAAGAACTTTGCTTGAAAATATAGATTTAAAAAGTATAAATGGCGATGTACTTGATTTTGGATGTGGATATGGCCCTATTGGTATATATATAAAAGCTAATACAAATGCTCAAGTTGATATGCTAGATATAAATGAAAGAGCTTTAAATTTAGCAAGAATAAATGCAAAATTAAATCAAGTAAATGTAAACATTTTTGAAAGTGATGTTTATAGCAATGTAACTAAAAAATATGATTATATAATAACTAATCCTCCAATTAGAGTAGGTAAAAAAATATTATATGAAATACTTGTAAATGCTAAAGAATATTTAAAAGAAAAAGGCCATTTAATATTTGTAATAAGTAAGGATCAAGGCGCAAAAAGTGTTATGCGTGATATGGAGGAATACTATAAGGTAAATTTGATTATTAAAAGTAAAGGTTTTTTTGTAATTGATTTACAAACTTATTGACTTATTGATTGAAATGATGTAAAATTATAAATTGGCGGCATATATTATTTTCCTAATATATGCGTTCTAGATAAAATATAGTTTATGGGGTGAAAGAGTGGCTTATACAGTAAAAAAATTCGGTGATTACCGTGAAAGAAGAAGTTATGCAAAAACTAAAAATGCACTTGAACTTTCCAATTTGTTGGAAATTCAAAAAAAGTCATATAATGAATTTATGACTAATGGAATACAAGAAGTATTCGACGATATTTTCCCAGTAGAAAGTTTTAATGGAAATATGACATTAGAATTTGGAGAATATTCTTTTGAAGAGCCAAGATACTCAATTAAAGGTTGCAAAGACAGATATGCAACCTATGCTGCACCATTAAAAGTGCAAGCAAGACTTTTTAACCAAGAGACCGGTGAGGTTAAAGAGCAAGAAATTTATTTAGGCGATATGCCTATTATGACAGATAGTGGTACATTTATAATAAACGGTGCTGAACGTGTTATTGTATCACAATTAGTGCGTTCACCAAGCGCATACTATTCTAGAGAAATAGATAAAAAGAATGGGAAACCAATAATTACTTCACAGATAATACCAACACGTGGTACATGGCTTGAATATGAAACGGATGCAAGAGATGTAATATACTGCCGTATCGATAGAACACGTAAAGTTCCAGTTACTACTTTACTTAGAGCTTTAGGTTTATCTAGCGATGCTGATATAGTAGATTTATTTGGTGAAGATGATTATATTATGCGTACCATAGAAAAAGATACAAATAAAAATACTGATGAAGCATTAATAGATATACATTCAAAGTTAAGACCAGGTGAGCCAAGTACTTTGGATAGTGCAAAGAATCAATTAATATCTAGATTTTTTGATGCATTTAGGTATGATTTAGCTAAGGTAGGACGTTACAAATTTAATAAAAAATTGAATGTAATTGATAGATTATATGATTCTATACTTGCAGAAGATATTAAAGTAGATGGAAATCTTATTTGTGAAAAAGGTACTTTAGTAACTAAAGAAGTATTGGAAACATTAAAACCAATAATGGAAAATGGGTATGGTGTAAAAGAGGTACTAATAAATCAAGAATTAGATTCTTATAATAAAGTACAAATTGTAAATGTTTATTCTAAAAAGAACCCTGAAAAAGTTATTAAAATTATTGGTAATGATCAAAGTATTACTGAAAAAAGACTTACTATTTCAGATGTATATGCAACTGTTTCTTATTATTTGAATTTACATGAAGGAATAGGTTCATATGATGAAATAGACCATTTATCAAATAGACGTGTAAGACAAGTAGGAGAACTTTTACAAAACCAATTTAGAGTTGGTGTATCTAGAATTGAAAGAGTTATTCGTGATAGAATGAGTACTCAAGAACTAGATGAAGTAACTCCAAAAACATTGATAAATATTAGACCTTTAACTGCTGCTATTAAGGAATTCTTTGGAAGCAGTCAGTTATCACAATTTATGGATCAAACAAATCCAGTAGCAGAACTTGCAAACAAACGTCGTTTATCAAGTTTAGGGCCTGGTGGTTTGTCTAGAGATAGAGCTGGTATGGAAGTTCGTGATGTTAACCCATCACATTATGGAAGACTTTGCCCAATAGAATCTCCAGAAGGACCAAATATAGGACTTATCACAGCTTTAGCATCTTATGCTAGAGTAGATGATTATGGATTTATAATGACTCCATATAGAAAAGTTTCAAATGGACATTTAACAGATGAAATAAAATATATGACTGCAGATGAAGAGTTGGAATATCATATATCACAGGCAACAGTAAAATTAGATGATAATGATAACTTCGTTGACGAAAGAGTTCCTGTACGTTATCGTGGCGAGAATATAATGATAAAAAGTACAGATGTAGATTATATAGACGTTTCAAGTCAACAAGTTGTATCTATAACTACTGCTGGTATTCCATTCTTGGAGCATGATGATGGTAAACGTGCACTTATGGGATCTAACATGCAACGTCAAGCAATACCACTTATCAAGTGTGAAGCTCCAATTGTTGGAACAGGAATTGAAGCTATAAGTGCTAAAGATAGTGGAGCTGTTGTAATAGCTAAAGCTGATGGTGTAGTAGATTATGTGGATTCAGAAAAAATACTTGTTAAAACTAAAGGTGGAGTTGACACATATTATTTAAATGGATTTGAAAGAAGTAATGCTGGCACTTGTTATCATCAAAAACCAATTGTAAGAGTAAATGATAAAGTATTTAAAGGACAAGTTATAGCTGATGGACCTTCTACAGATTTAGGAGAAATGGCTTTAGGTAGAAATGTAACTGTTGCTTTCATGAATTTTAATGGATACAATTATGAGGATGCTGTTATATTAAATGAAAGATTAGTTAGAGATGATGTTTATACATCAATACATATTCAAGATTATCAGATTGAATGTCGTGATACTAAGCTTGGACCTGAAGAGTTTACAAGGGATATTCCAAATGTATCAGAAGAAGCTCGTAAGAATCTAGATGAAAATGGACTTATTCGTATAGGAACTGAAGTACATGATGATGATATATTAGTAGGTAAGGTTACACCAAAAGGAATGGCTGAATTAACAAGCGAAGAAAAACTTTTACATGCTATATTTGGCGAGAAAACTCGTGAAGTTAGAGATACTTCTTTACGTGTTCCACATGGTGGAGAAGGAATTGTACACGATGTAAAGGTATTTACTAAAGAAGATACAGATGAACTTCCAGCTGGAGTTTCAAAGATAGTTCGTGTTTATATCGCTCAAAAGCGTAAAATAACTGTTGGAGATAAAATGGCAGGACGTCATGGAAATAAAGGTGTTATTTCACTTATTTTACCATCAGAAGATATGCCATATTTAGCTGATGGAACACCTGTTGATATCTTACTTAACCCACTTGGAGTTCCAAGCCGTATGAATATTGGACAAATACTAGAAATGCACTTAGGTCAAGCAGCTAAAAAATTAGGTATTTATGTAGCAACACCTGTATTTAGTGGTGCTAATAGAGATGAAATTATTGATGCTTTAAAAGAAGCTGGAATAGATGAAGATGGAAAAACTGTTCTATACGATGGAAGAACAGGAGAACCATTCGATAATCGTATAAGTGTTGGAGTAATGTATATGATTAAACTTCATCACATGGTTGATGATAAACTTCATGCACGTTCTACTGGACCATACAGTATGGTTACACAACAACCTTTAGGTGGTAAAGCACAATTTGGTGGTCAAAGATTTGGAGAAATGGAAGTTTGGGCACTATATGCATATGGTGCAGCTCATGTACTTCAAGAGATGATGACTATTAAATCTGACGATGTTGTTGGACGTGTAAAAGTTTATGAAGCGTTAGTAAAAGGAACACCAATTCCAAAATCTGGAGTACCTGAAAGCTTTAGAGTTTTAATAAAAGAGTTCCAAGCATTAGGACTTGATATTACAGTCCTAAATGACAAAGGAAATTTTGTTGAACTTAAAGAATTAGAAGAAGCAGATAAAGATGATAATTTAATAGATATTAAAGAAGAAAAAATAGATGCTAAATTGATTAATGATGATTCAAAAGATGACGAAGCTTTTGAAGAATTTGAAGATAATTTGAATGATGAAGAAGAATACCATGATGAGTTTGAAAGTGAATATGATGATTATGATGAATTTGAAGAAAATTCAATAGATGATATAGATGATATTCAAGAAGGAGATGAGGAATAATGGATGTTAATAATTTTGAAGGATTAAAAATAAGCATTGCCTCACCTGAAAAAATTCGTTCTTGGTCATATGGTGAAGTAAAAAAAGCAGAAACTATAAACTATCGTACTTTAAAACCAGAAAGAGACGGATTATATTGTGAAAAAATATTTGGTCCTACTAAAGATTTTGAATGTGCGTGTGGAAAATATAAAAGACTAAGATATAAAAACATTATATGTGATAGATGTGGAGTTGAGGTTACTCGTTCTAAAGTACGTCGTGAACGTATGGGACATATTGAGCTTGCAACTCCAGTATCTCATATTTGGTTTTTCAAGGGTGTACCATCAAGAATGGGTTTAGTTCTTGATATGAGCCCAAGGGATCTTGAAGAGGTATTATATTTCGTAAGTTATGTAGTACTAGATCCAGGACCAGCACCACTTGAAAAAAAGCAAACAATAAGTGATAAAGAGTACCGTGCTTATTATGAAAAATATGGTGATAGTTTTAGAGTAGGTATGGGTGCTGAAGCTATTAAAGAATTGCTTGAAGAGGTTGATCTTGAAAAAGAGGTAGCAAATCTTAAAGCTGAAATAGAATCAATTAAAGATTCACAAAGTCAAAAAAGAATACGTTTAATTAAGCGTTTAGATGTTTTAGATGCATTTTTGGAATCAGGAAACCGTCCAGAATGGATGATTTTGACGGCTCTTCCTGTAATTCCACCAGAACTTAGACCAATGATTCAACTTGATGGTGGAAGATTTGCCACATCTGATTTAAACGATTTATATAGACGTGTAATAAATCGTAACAATCGTTTGAAAAAATTAATGGAATTAGGTGCCCCATCTATTATTATTCAAAATGAAAAACGTATGTTGCAAGAAGCTGTTGATGCTTTATTTGATAATGGTAGACGCGGACGTAATATTACTGGAGCTGGTAATAGACCACTTAAATCTTTAGCAAGTATGCTAAAAGGTAAACAAGGACGTTTCCGTCAAAATTTACTTGGAAAACGTGTTGACTATTCAGGACGTAGCGTTATTGTCGTTGGACCAAGTTTAAAGATGTACGAGTGTGGAATACCAAAAGAAATGGCTTTAGAGTTATTCAAACCACATGTAATAAACGGACTTGTACAAAAAGAAATTGCAAGCAATATTAAAATTGCTAAAAGAATGATTGAAAATCAAGATCCAAGAGTTTGGGATGTAGTTGAGGAAAAAATAAAAGAACATCCAGTAATGTTAAACCGTGCTCCAACACTACATAGACTTGGTATTCAAGCATTTGAACCAAAATTAATAGAGGGAAGAAGTATAAGACTTCATCCACTTGTGTGTGCAGCATTTAATGCGGATTTCGATGGTGACCAGATGGCTGTTCACGTACCTATAACTGAAGAAGCACAAGCAGAAGCTAGAATTCTTATGTTAGGTGCTAATAATATCTTAAAACCATCAGATGGAAAACCAATAGTTACACCAGGACAGGATATGGTACTTGGAAATTATTATATAACTATTGAAAAACCTGGACTTGATGGTGAGGGTAGAGTATTTAAAGATCCAAATGAAGCATTAATGTGTTATGAAAGACGTGAAATTACACTTCATACAAGAATTGCTGTACCAGTAAGTTCATTTAAACATAAAATATTCCCAGATAAATATATGGATAAGTATTTAGTTACTACTCCAGGTAAGATAATATTTAATGAGATATTCCCAGATTCATTTCAATATATTGCTGAAGGTACAAGTGAGAATATTGAAAAAATTACTCCAAGTAAATTCTTTATAAATAGAGGAGAAAATATTCCTGAAATAATTAAAGATATGCCTATAGTTGACGCATTTAATAAAGGTGTATTATCTAAGTTAATTGCTCAAATTTATAAGCGCTATCAAACAACTGAAACTTCTGTTATGCTTGACAAATTAAAGGATTTAGGATTTAAATATTCAACTTTATCAGGTATAAGTATAGCAATTAGTGATATTAAAGAATCTAAGAAAAAACCTGAAATTATAGCTAATAGTCAAGCACTAGTAGATCAGGTTAACAAACAATTTAAACGTGGACTTATTACTGATGAAGAAAGATATCAAAAAGTTATTTCTATATGGACAGATACTAAAAAGCAAATTTCAGCTGAACTTGAAAGTATGGTTAAAGAGGATAAAGATAATCCTATCTGTATAATGATGACTAGTAAAGCTCGTGGTGATATGGGTTCATATACACAATTAGTTGGTATGAGAGGATTGTTCTCTAAGCCAAATGGACAATCTGAAGAAATTCCCGTTATATCATCATTTAGTGAAGGTATAACAGTTTCTGAATTCTTCTTATCTACACACGGAACTCGTAAGGGTGCAGTTGATACAGCTTTAAAAACAGCTGATGCTGGATATTTAACTCGTCGTTTAGTTGATGTATCACAAGATATAATTGTAAGAGAAGAAGATTGTGGAACTGAAGCTGGAACGATAGTTGAGGCATTTATAAATGAAGCAGATGGAACTGTAATTGAATCATTATACGACCGTATCTTAGGTAGATATACAAATAAAAAGATTTTACATCCTGAAACAAAAGAAGTTATTTGTGAAAGAAATACTTATATAACTGAACAATTAGCTGACAAAATAATTCAGGCTGGAATCACAAAAGTACCAATTAGGACTGTACTTACTTGTAAAACTGAACATGGTGTATGTCAAAAATGTTATGGTAGAAATCTTGCAACTGGTAGTATAGTTGAAGAAGGAGAAGCTGTAGGAATTATGGCTGCTCAATCAATCGGAGAACCAGGAACACAACTTACAATGCGTACATTTAATACAGGTGGAGTTGCTGGTGATGATATCACTCAAGGTTTACCTCGTGTTCAAGAGTTATTTGAAGCTCGTAATCCTAAAGGTAAAGCTTCTATAGCTGAAATTAATGGCGTTGTAACTAAGATAGAAGAGGAAAATGGTAAGTACATTATTAATATTAAAAATGATGTAGAAACTCGTAAACATACAACAAATTACAATGTAAAACTTACTGTTCAAGAAGGTCAAGAGGTAAAAGCTGGACAAAGGCTTACTTATGGAGCTATTAGTCCAAAAGAATTACTTGTTGTGACAGATCCTATAACAACACAACAATATATTCTATCTGAAACTCAAAAAGTTTATCGTTCTCAAGGTGTTGATATTTCAGATAAACACGTAGAGATTATAGCTAAACGTATGATTTCTAAAATTAAGATTATTAATTCTGGTGATTCATTCTTTTTACCAGGAACAATGGTTAATATAAATAAATTTACTGATGTTAATAAAGGATTAATTCTTGAAGGAAAACGTCCTGCCACAGGAAGACCAATTTTACTTGGAATTACTAAGGCAAGTTTGGAAACAGATTCATTCTTATCAGCAGCTTCATTCCAAGAGACAACTCGTATTCTTACTGATGCTGCAATTCATGGAAAAGTTGATAAACTTGAAGGATTAAAAGAAAATGTTATACTTGGTAAATTAATACCAGCAGGAACTGGTGCTAAAAAATATAGAAATGCATCATATGAATTAGAACTTGATAACCTAAATGAAGAGCCACTTGAAGCTCTAGAACAAGAATTATTAGATTAAAAGTGTAAATTTACACTTTTTTTCTTATTTTACATTGTATAAATACATAAAATAAATTTATTTTTCATATTTTATTATAATTAATGTATAATATTAGTGTAGGTGATTAAATGAATAAAAAAGTTGTATTTTGTTTAATAGGATTAATAATATTAGGAATAGGAGTATTTTTATTTACCAAAGATAAAGAAACAGTCATTGAAACAAATAAAATTGAAGCTTTAGTTTTATCGAATGAAAATGGTATATTAACTATTCAAGATAGCAACAATGTTATTTATAAATTTAAAAATGAAGATGTTACATTTACTGTTGGTGATTCTATAGTGCTAGAATATTCTGGATTACTTGATAAAAATAAGAGTATTCAAGATGCAGAGGTGATAAGTTATAAAGTAAATAATAAAATAAGTAATGATATTAAAGATTCAAATAATGATAATGGAATATTTTCTACATATTATTTACTTGCTAAAAATAAATTAGATGAACTATCTTTAGATGAAAAAATAGGGCAGATTCTACTTGTTAGATATTATGATAATGCATTGAATGATTTAAATAAATATAATTTTGGTGGCTTTGTATTTTTTGCAAAAGATTTTAAAAACAAAACCAAAGATGAAGTTATTTCAATGATAAATAAGTTACAGGAAAAATCTAAAATACCACTTTTAACAGCTGTTGATGAAGAAGGTGGTAATGTAGTTAGAGTAAGTAGTAATCCTAATTTAAGAAGTGAACCTTTCAAATCGCCAAGTCAGTTATATGAAGAAGGTGGCATTGATTTAATAAAGCAAGATACTAAAGAAAAAAGTGATCTTTTAAAAAGTTTAGGCCTTAATGTCAATTTAGCTCCTGTTGTAGATGTGTCTACATCACCTGATGATTATATGTATCAAAGATCCTTACAAAAGGATACTAATATTACAAGTGAATATGCAAAAGCAGTAATAGAAGCAAGTAAAAATACAGGTGTATCGTATACTTTAAAGCATTTTCCAGGATATGGAAATAATGCTGATACACATCAGTCTAAAGTTACTGATTCAAGATCACTTGAAGATATAAAGACTACTGATTTACCACCTTTTATAGCAGGAATAAATGCTAAAGCTGAAGCTATACTTGTAAGCCATAATATTGTAAGTAGTATAGATCCATCTAATCCAGCATCACTTTCTGTTGGTGTGCATAATTTATTAAGAGATGATTTAAAATTTACAGGAATAATTATGACTGACGATATATCTATGGGTGCTTTAACCGATTTAGAAAATACAACTGTTAATGCTATTTTAGCTGGAAATGATTTAATTATAACAACTGATTATGAAAAAAGTATAAATGAAATTAAAACCGCACTTAATGAAAATAAAATTAGTGAAGCTCAAATAGATAAATTGGCTTTTAGAGTATTAGCATGGAAATATTATAAAGGATTAATGATAGAAAATAATAAGTAATTAAAGTGATTATTTTAAAAAGGATAGACAAAACTATTCTTTTTTTTATATAATATATAGTGGTGATAAAATGTTTGAGAGTTTAGGAGAAAGATTACAAAATGCAGTAAATAAAATAAGAGGTTATGGAAAAATTACTGAAAGTAATATAAGTGAAGTAACAAGGGAAATTAGACTTGCTCTTCTTGAAGCTGATGTAAATTATAAAGTAGTAAAAGAATTTATAAATAATGTAAAAGAAAAAGCTATAGGATTAGAAGTTACTAAAAGTTTAAGTCCAGGTGAACAATTTGTAAAAATACTTAAAGATGAATTGGTTGAGTTATTAGGTGGTCAAAAAGAAGATATATATATTAAAGGAAATCCTAGTATACTTATGCTTGTGGGACTTCAAGGAAGTGGTAAAACAACTACTATTGGAAAACTTGCTTTGTTACTTAGAAAAAAATATAAGAAAAATCCTTTACTTGTTGCTTGTGATGTATATCGTCCAGCTGCTATAGATCAATTAAAAACTATAGGTCGAGAACTTAACATAGAAGTTTATGATGAAGGTAAAGAGGATCCTGTTTTAATAGCAAGTAATGCAGTAAAATATGCTAAAGAAAATAAATTTGATTATGTTTTAATAGATACAGCAGGAAGACTTCATATAGATGATAAATTAATGGAAGAATTAAAAAATATCAATGATTCAGTTAATCCTAATGAAATATTGCTCGTTTTAGATAGTATGGTAGGACAGGATGCTATAAATGTTATCGAGGGATTTAATAATGAACTACCATTAACAGGTGCTATACTAACTAAACTAGATGGTGATACAAGAGGTGGAGCAGCACTTTCAATTCGTCATTTAACAAATGTTCCAATAAAATTTATTGGAGTAAGTGAAAAAATGGATGGATTAGATGAATTTTATCCTGATAGAATGGCAACTAGAATACTAGGAATGGGAGATATTATTTCCATGATAGAAAAAGCAGAAGAAGTAATAGATGAGGAAGAGGCAAAAAAGACTGCTAAAAAAATGGAACAGGGTAAGTTTGATTTAGAAGATTTTTTAAGTACATTTAAACAGATAAAAAGAATGGGACCACTTGAAAGTTTGATTAAAATGATTCCAGGAATTCCTAAAGAACTTAAAGGTGTTAAAATTGATCCTAAGGATATGGCACATATAGAAGCTATAATACTTTCAATGACACCATATGAAAGAAGACATCCAGAAATACTTAAAGCAAGTAGAAAGCAAAGAATAGCTAAAGGATCAAATAGAAGTGTTGAAGAGGTTAATAGATTGCTTAATCAATTTGAACAAATGAAAAAAATGATGAAAATGATGAAAAATGGGAAAATGAAAATGCCATTTTAATATTTAAAAGACTATTGTAAAAAAAATAGTTTTTTTGTATAATTATTATAAAGAATGATAAGGAGTAAAGTTATGAAAATATTTATACTTGATAGATTTAAAATAACAAAGTTTAATCTTCCAGAAAAAGTAGAAGATTCCTTTTTAATACCATATATTGGATACAATACAAAAAACGATAATTTTGTAACTGTTGAAGCAAACAATGGTAAATGGCAATTAAAGAGTAATGGAACAGTAAATATAATAGATGGAACTAATTGCTTAGATTCTGTAATACTTGAAAATTATAGTTATTATTCTTTAAAAATATTAGGTCAAGATGGGTATGTAACTTTATTCGCACTTCCAAGTAAAGAGGATGAAACTTACAAATTAGATATAAAAAATTTAAAAAGTATAACTATTGGTTCTTCTCCTAATACAAATATTTATTATACAAATAATTTAACTAGTCAACTTCATGCTGAAATAAAGCTTGTAAATAATGAGTGGTATATAGCAGGAAGCTCAGATGATACATATAGAACATATATAAATGGTGATAGAGTTCTTACAGCAAAATTGACTTTAGGTGATGTAATATTTATAAATGGATTAAAAATAATATGGATGAAGAATTTTATAAAAATAAATAATCCTAAAAAATGCGTTGTTGTTAAAGGTATTAGTGCATTTCAGGAATTAGATGTTATCGATAATACTAAATACACACCAGCCACTGATGAGGAAGCTAATGTAGATTTATATATGGAAGATGAATATTTTTATCATATACCTCGTTTGGTTCCAACTGTTGATCCAGTAGAAATTCAAATTGATGCACCACCTAATGGTGAAAATCAAGAAGAACTTCCTGTTTTACTTACTATTGGTTCAAGTGTTACTATGGCAACTTCTTCTCTTATGATGGGTTTTTCTGTTGTATCTACAATATCAAGTGGACAAAGCACTTGGATTCAAGTTTTACCACAAATAATAACAGTAGCATCAATGATTTTTGGAAGTTTAATAATGCCAAGAATAACTTCTGCGTATCAAAAACGAAAAAGGAAAAAAAGAGAAAAAGAAAGACAAACAAAATATAAAGCATACTTGGAAAAAATGGATACTAAAATACAAAATGCATTAAAAGAGGAAGCTCAAATATTAAGAGAAAATAATTTATCTGTAAAAGAATGCGTTGATGTAATTCTTAAAAAGAATAGACATTTTTGGTCAAGAGAAATTGTTGATGAGGACTTTTTACAGGTAAGACTTGGTATAGGTACAATTAAATCTTTTGTTAATGTAAGTGCTCCTCAAGAAAGATTTACTTTGGATGTAGATAATTTGCAGGAAATGGTTTATGAAGTAGATAAAAAATCAAAAAATTTATCTGATGTTCCTATAACTGTTAATTTAACTAATCAAACTATATTGTCATTTGTATTTAATTGTACTTATAAAGATGATTATATAAACGGAATAATCACTCAAATTTTAGCTCTTCATAGCGCAACTGATTTAAAAATAGTAATATTAACTAATAAGCAAAATGAAAAAAGATGGGAATTTGCAAAATTTTTGCCACATACTTGGAGTGATGATAAAAGCATTAGATTCTTTGCAACTACTCAAGATGAATTAAAAGAAGTATCAAATTATTTGGAAGAAGAATTTAAGAAAAGAACAGAATCAGGCTCTGATTCAGAAGGAAGTATTGAAAGTGATCAAGATGAACAAAAATTAAAAAAATATAAAAATAGTTTACCATATTATTTAATAATAACTGATGATTATAAATTTGTAAAAAATACATCAATAGTAGACTTCATAGAAAGAAATAAAGTAAATTTTGGATTTTCATTAGTAACAATAGGTAATAGTATGAAAAATTTACCTAATAAGTGTGAAAAGTTCGTTGAGATTGGTGAAAAGGATAGTTGTGTACTAGAAAAAAAACTTAGTTCACAGTCACAAGTTTTATTTGTAAATGAATATGAAAAAAATATTAATATGAATGCAATTAGTGTAAGATTATCTAATGTCCCTCTTTTAACTAAAGATGGATTATCAATTCTTCCAACAAGTTTATCTTTTTTAGATATGTATGGAGTAGGAAAAATAGAACAGCTAAATATATTAAATAGATGGCAAACAAATAATCCTGTTGTTAGTTTATCTACTCCTATTGGAGTTCATTCAGATGGAGAATTATTTAAATTAGATTTACATGAAAAATTTCATGGACCGCATGGACTAATAGCTGGATCTACAGGTTCAGGAAAATCTGAATTTATAATAACTTATATACTTTCAATGGCAGTAAATTATCATCCTTATGAAGTACAGTTCGTTCTTATAGATTATAAAGGTGGAGGTCTTGCAGGTGCTTTTGAAAATAAAGAAACGGGAGTTAAAATTCCTCATTTAGTTGGAACGATTACAAATCTTGATACTGCTGAAATGAATAGAACTTTAGTATCTATTTCTAGTGAGCTCAAAAGAAGACAAAGAAAATTTAACGAGGTTAAGGATAAATTAAATGAAAGCACAATGGATATATATAAATATCAAAAATTATATCGTGAAGGTTTAATAGATGAACCTATGGCACACTTATTTATAATAAGTGATGAATTTGCAGAACTTAAAAGTCAACAACCAGAATTTTTAAACGAACTTGTATCCACTGCACGTATAGGTCGTTCACTTGGTGTTCATTTGATTCTTGCAACACAAAAACCAAGTGGAGTTGTTAATGATCAAATATGGTCTAACTCAAAGTTTAAGGTTTGTTTAAAGGTTCAAGATAAATCCGATTCGATGGAGATGTTAAAACGTCCAGAAGCTGCATCAATAAAAGAAACTGGTAGATTTTATCTTCAAGTAGGTTACGACGATTATTTCGATATTGGTCAATCAGGATGGGGAGGAGCTAAATATATACCTACTGATAGAATAATAAAGAAAGTTGATGATTCAATAAACTTTGTAAATAATACTGGTAATGTAATTAAATCTATAAATGATGTTGCAAAAAAAGAAACAACAGAAGATTTAGGAGAACAACTTACAAATATAGTAAAATATATCTATAATTTAGGTATTAAAGAAAATATTAAAACTAGAAAAATGTGGTTAGATAAAATACCTAATGAAATATTTATAGATCAAATAAAGAAGAAGTATAATTATAAGCCAATTCCTTATTTTATTAATCCAGTAATAGGAGAATATGATAATCCTAATGCTCAATCACAAGGAATATTGAATTTAGATTTATCAAATAATACAGTAATTTATGGTCAAAGTGGTAGTGGTAAAGAAAATTTGGTTGTAACTATTCTTTGGTCTACTAGTATAGAGCATACTCCAGATGAAGTAAATTTTTATATAATTGATTGTGGGGCTGAAACACTTAAAATGTTCTATAAATTTCCTCATGTTGGGGACATAGCAACAGTTGACGAACAAGAAAAAATAATCAATATATTATCATTTGCAAACGATGAAATTGAAAGAAGAAAAGATGAATATGCAGATTATGCAGGTAATTACAAGAATTATT
This sequence comes from uncultured Bacilli bacterium, assembly GCA_947628565.1. Classification (GTDB taxonomy): domain Bacteria; phylum Bacillota_I; class Bacilli_A; order RF39; family UBA660; genus UMGS1613. The sequence continues at coordinate 11,477 of CANRAH010000005.1, read as the reverse complement.
GTGAAAATAGTGGTAATAAGGATCCTTTATTAGTGTTTATAATTAATAACTATGAAATATTCAGTGAAACTTATAATAAATTAGCTGAAGCTATTCAAACAATGTATAGAGATGGCTCAAAATATGGTGTAGAATTTATTTTAACTTGCACAACTACAAATAGTATAAGAATGAGAACAACACAATATTTTGCAAATAAAATTGCTTTACAACTTGCAGATGGTAGTGATTATAGAGGCCTTGTAGGGGCTCCTAAGGGATTGATTCCAACAAAGACATTTGGTAGAGGAATTATTTCAAAAGATGATACTGGATATGAATTTCAAACTGCAATAATAACAGATGTTAAACAGTTAAATAATGTAGTTAAGAGTGCATCTGATCAATTGAGTGCAGCATATACCACAAGAGCAAAGAAAATAAAAACTGTGCCTAATATAGTAACGATTGATGACTTAAAAGTAGATAATATATCATTATCAAATTTACCTATTGGATATGATATAAATACAAAAGATGTATTTACATATAATTTTACACAATCTAAATTCAACATTGTAATAGGAAATGATTTACCTCATAAATTTGATTTTATATTAGCGCTTATTAAATTAATAAAAAAAATACCTAATATTAATTTTAAAATAGTTGATTTTTCAGATGCTTTTGATGGGGATTATGAAAATATAAAAGTAATAAAGAGTAATTTTGATAATGAAATGGCCATTATAAATAACGAAATAGTTAATGAGAAGAAAAGTAATATGATAAATTTATATATGTTTGTAGGTGCAGCGGGATTAAAAACACAATTGACACAGGTAGGAAAACAAATAATAAATAATTTATTTATGGCTTCTTCTACATTCAATCAAAGCTTCTTTATATTTGTTGATAATTATTCTGATTATAAGAACTTACAATTAGAAACATGGTATCAATCTCAGGTAGATACTTCTAATGGTATATGGTTAGGTAATGAGGTTGGCACACAAATGTCAATAAATATAAGTAATTTATCTTTGGAAGATAAAAAGACAGATTTTGATTTTATGGCATTTGCAATAACAAAAGGTGCACATACTATTATAAAGTATGTTATTGACAGGGGTGATCAAAATGAAAAATAAAATACTTGTTGAAGTGGTTGTTCCTGATATTGATGAAGTTTATAATATATATATACCAATAAATAAAAAGATAGGTAATATTATAGTTTTATTAAATAAAGCTATTAAAGAACTTACAAATGGTATATATGATGGAACAAAATATACATCATTATTTGATACAAACGGAGAAAGGTATGGAATCAATTCATTGGTTAGGGAAACAAATATTAGAAATGGAACGAGACTTATTTTGATATAGAAAATGTAAAACTGCAAAAATATTATTGAAATAAAATTCAAATTATTGTATACTTGTATTATAGGTATAAGGTAAGGTGGTGAAAAAATGGGTGTAATTGATACGAGTTTAAATATTGTTGGCAGTTCATTGAAAAAAATGGCATCAGCTGAAAACAAGCTTGGTATATCAGATTTAAGTATAGGTGTTAGTGTTAAAGGTGCGTATGATTATTTGGATGGAATAAATAGACAAGCAATAACTCATGCAATTGAGGCTTTAAATAACACTGATTCAGTAACTCAAACTTTTCAAGCTGGATGGCAAGGAAAAGCAGAAGCAAATTTTGAAAATAATTTATATAAGGCAACTGATGTTGTTACACAAGAATTAAATTTAATCAAAAAAAATATTGAATCTTTAGTTTCTGAAATGATAGAAAACTGGGCTCAACAAGATGAACAATTAGTTCAAGAAAACGATGATGTTGTTTCATTTTAGTATAGAAAGGAGAATATTATGTCTTGGATAACAGAAATACAGAGAGTAGAAAATATAGCTAATAATGCCATTCAATCTGGTGTTGGCAAAATAAAAGACACATTTACTAATACTGTAAATAGAACTCTAGATGAGATACAATCAGCATTTAGAAATGGTACAACTGTTGTCGGAATTAATGTTGGTCATATACCAACTATGAAACAGGCTGTAAGAACTTATGTTGATAATATAAAAAGTGCATTAAATGAACTTGAAAATTATAATCCTGAAATAGCATTTAAAGGAGAATATGCAGAGGCTATGAGAACATACATTGAAGCAGTAAAAGTTGCTTGTAGTGCGATTTGTAGCCAAATGTTAGCATTTAACGATCAATTAACATTAGTACAAGAAGCATATGAATCTAAAGATGCAAATGTAGCTTCAAGTATTAGAAAAACAGCTGATAGCACAAGTTCAGCATATTCTGAATATCAAGAATCTTCAAGATAATCAGTTATTAATATAGATAATATTAATAAAACAAAAAATAAGTTTTAAAAAGGTAAATTAGTTATTTACCTTTTAATTTGACTTTTTTTTTCAAAAGTGGTAATATACAATTCAATTTCAAAAGGGGGAAATCGGAATGAAAAAGGAATATGTTAATAAGCTAAATTTATATAAAACAAGGAAATTAGCGCTAATACCTATTTTAATATCAGGTACGATTATTTTAAATGGATGTGGTAGTTTATCAAATAACAGGAATTTTACTTTAAAGCAAACACCAGATGCTGAATATACTTTAGATGATGGTAATATTGAAGAATATAAAGGTAATTATAGTGATAGTGAAGATTCTGAAAAAATAATTGATAAAAAAGGACCTATGACAGATTTAGAATATGGCAATATAACAAAAACACCAATAGATTTTAAGATTGAAAATTTTAATGGCTTTAATGAATATTTAAATAGTTTGGTAACTTATTATGAATATGAGAAATTATATGATTTTAATAGTTCATTAACTGAATATAATAAATTAAATTTAGTTACTTCGCATAAAAGTTCATTAAGTAGTATAACAATTGATTCTTTATATAGTACGGTAAAAAATAATAATGAAAAATATAAAAAATCATTATCAATAACAATATATAAAGATTTAAAAACAAAGGAATTAAAGTCAATATGTGAAATTATTGTAAATACGATTAATAATTATATAAAAGAAAATAAAAGCATAAATGTTGAAAGAGTTAAATGTGTTTTAAGTGATTTAAAAATATTTAATCAATTATCATCCGTAAACAATGCGTTTGTAACTGATGACAATTGTTTAATATTATCACCTAATATGCTAAAAATTGCTCAGATGATTAATGGTAATGAAACAGATAAAGATGTATTTATACACGAAATAAACCATTTGTTACAAAAAGGATGCAATTGTGATTTAAAAAATAATCCTAATTTAAAAAATAATTTTGGATTAAGTTATAGTTTTAATAATTTAAAAGTAAATTCTTTAAATTTTTCTTGGTTGTATGAGGCATCTGCTGAAAAAAATATGATGAATTATACTGGGCATGATTTATTAGTATATAAAAATATGATAGGTTATTTGGAAAGCTTAAGTTTAGTAAATATATTAAATGATAATTATAATGTAAATGATACGGAAGAACTTTCCTTCAAAAGAACTTTAGATGATTTATATAAATATTTTAATGTGTCTAGTGCGAGTGATAAATTAGAGATTTTAAATTTGATGTATTCAATTGAAGTAATGCAACAAGCACCAAATGACTTTTATAAAGCATATCAAGAGCAAACAGGCACATTAAAGACAAGCGAATTAGTTGATGAAATAAATTACAATGTTAAAAGTTCAATTTGTCAAACGTTATCTAAATTATTTTATAGAAATTTATCTAAAAATATAGTCGGCAAGAATGCTACACTAGAAGACGTATTTTATTTAATATCATTATTTGAAAACGATTTAAATAATCATTTAAAATATGATGAACAAGAAAAATATGAATATAATGAAGAATTTATCAATAAATATATAGAAATACAAGATAATTTCTTTTACCAATTATCAAAATGTTTAAATTGTAGTCAAGAAAGTATAGAAGAAATGTTTTTGGAATATAGATCAAATATAAAACTAGATGATGGAAACATCGCTAAAAATTACAGCTTAGAATTTTTAGATGAACAAAAAATTTCATATTTGAACGAAAGAGCAGAATCATTAAAATCAGAAGCAACTTCAAGCATAAAAAATGTTCAAAAACAATTTAACGAGGAAAATTTACAAAAAGTGTATAAATAGTACACTTTTTATTGCATTTATTTTTTAAATAATATAAAATATATTTAGAAGATAGGTGATGTGATGCAAAATAATATTGGAATAAATAATGATGGCATAGATAAGATTGCATTAGATATTTATGGTTATGCCGAAAGAATTAGTAAAACTTTAAATCAAATTATTGATGTTATTGATAGAACTAAGGAATTTTATATATGTGAAGAAGCTACTAATTATAGAAATAAATTTGAAAATTTCAAAACGAATTTTAATATTATAAATAAAAATATTATTAGTTATGCAGATGACTTTATTAAATTGAAGTCGAGATTTGAGGGTATAAATAGTGATATGTCATTTTATATAAAACAATCAACAGGAAAGATTGAAAATCGTGATTATAAATAAAGGGTGATATAATGAATGATGTTAGTAAGATTTTGAGTGATAAAAAAAAGTATGCAAATTTAAAATATAATGTAAATCTAATAATAAATTATTTGAATAATATTATAGATGCTCTAGAAGTTCCATCTCAAAAATTAAAAGACATATATACAGTAGATTCAAAGGCAATCGATGATGAAGAGACTAGTTCGATTAGACAAGATTTAATAAGTAGGAAAAAATATTTGGAAAATACTATTTTAGTAGAAATAAACAAAGAATTAAAAGATATAGATAATAGTATAGAAGGTATGTGATAAAAATTATGGCTAATTTAATAGTAGATACTGATAAATTAAACGATAGTGGTCAAGATATTTTGAGACTAACTAAGGAATTAAATGAAGAGTTTAATGCAATGTTTACTAGAATATCTAATATCAGTAGTAATACAATGGAATGGGTAGGAACATCTGCAAATGGTTTTATTAGAAGAGCAAATATAGAAAAAATACAATATGCTAAATTGATTAATACTTTGAATAAATATGGTAATCATTTATTAGTTGCAGCAGATAAATATCAAAATGATATAAAAAATATAGGGTGAGATATTATGACGAAAATTTATTATAACCAAAATGAAATTAATGGTTTAATTAGTTCCAATTTTGAAAATTCTGTAAATAATTTGCAAAAAGCTATTTCAATAAGTAATCAATTGGATATACCATCTGATTTCGAATATAAAAAATATTTAAAAAATCTTGATGATAAATTACAAGAAGATTTAGATAAAATGAAATTAATTAGCAATAAAATTTATAAAAGTTCTAAATTGTTTTCAGAAACAAGCAATGAATTAAGTTCTAATCTTTATGATATAGAGGATTATTCAATTTTATTAAGAGAAAGTGCAATAAAATAGTTATTGCTTTTTTTTACTTTTTTTTGTATAATCATTTTAGGATAAAAAGAGGTGTTAAAATGGAAGAAAAATATTTACCCATAGGAACAATTTGTACATTAAAAGGAAAAAACAAAAAATATATGATAACAGGCTATTATTCAGTTGAATTTAACGGAAATTTAAAAATTAATGATTATGTAGGTTGTGTTTATCCAGAGGGGATGCTTTTACCTAATCAAACGTTGACCTTTAATCATACTGATATAGAAAATATTGATTTTATGGGCTTTAAGAATGAAGAAGAAACAAAATTTATGTCAATATTAAATAGGTTGACAGGTAATATTAGTAAAAGTGAAAAAAATAAAAATACGCCATTTCTTACATCAAATAGTTCTTACTCTAAGTTATTATTTGATGAAAATGGGGTTGTTAGGATAGCAGAACCAGTTAACGAAGAAAAAAGCAACAATTTAGATAATATCAAATTTGATGAAAATGGTACAGTAATTAGTGTAGAAAATAATTATGTTATGGATAATCCTTTTCATAAAGAATATAAAGAAAATATAGAAAATAGTACTAATAATACATCCAATATATTTAAAAATATTGAATTTGATGAAAATGGTACAGTAGTCAGTGTGGAAGAATCTAATTCAGAAAATGATTTAAAATTGAATGAAATAAAATTTGACGAAAATGGTACAGTTATATCAGTAGGAAGAAAAGAATTAGAACAGTCTAATGATTATGAATTTGATGAAAATGGTACAGTAATTGCCGTTAAAAACGAATCAGATGAAACTGAATTAGATAAAATACCACCAATAGGTCCAGGATTGCCTAATTACACTGAGAGTAAAAAAGACTATAACTTTGATGAAAAAGGTGTTGTAATAGGCGAATAAAAATTAAGTGAATTTTATTAAGTAAAATCGAGGTAATAAACCTTGATTTTTTATTAATCTTTACAAATTCCAAAACGGAATATATAAATTATATAATCATCTTAAATTGTATAATTTATATAGAATAAAGAGGTTATATTATGAGGGTATCATTAATAAAATATGGAAAAATATATAATACAAATCTTCCACTTGAGATAAATGGAAGTTTTTGGATTGAAGATAAAGACAAAAACAATATAAAAAGAAATCTTATTAATATAGAGGCAAAAGATGGGAAATGGATTTTAAAAAGCAATTTTGAAACTAAGATAATATATAATGGAAATAATGTTTCTGAAATTGCTCTTGAAGAATACGAATTTTATGAGTTACAGGTAGAGGGCGAACAATACAGTTATATTTTACATACATCTCCTGTATACGATGCTAATTCAAGTGAATTTGAAGTTGGCAGTAACTGCCAAATTTACGTAGGTAGTGGTACTAATAATACTATAAACTATAATAATAAATATATTTCTGATAAGCAATGTTTAATTCAATCGGTTAATGGGGTTTGGAGCTGTAAAAACCTTAATAATAATGGAGTGTTATTTGTTAATGGTATTGCAATGGAAAGTTCCAATCTTAATATAGGTGATGTTGTTTGCATAATGGGATTAAAAATAATTATATGTGGTAATTACATAATTTTAAATAATCCAAAAGGTGTGATAAATTATAATACCCAAGTATTAAGGAAAAGAGCACCATTAAATATTCCAAATGAAGAACAAGAGAAAGAAGAAGATACTAGTATAAGAGTGTACGATAAATCGGAATATTTTTTCAGGATGCCTAGATTTAGAACGAGCGTTGAGGAGGATACCGTAGATATCGATCCACCACCAGAGCAAGAAAAGCAAGATGAAATGCCACTTGCTTATACTATAGGTCCTATGATAACGATGGGTTTAACATCAATGGTATCTGGAATAACTGCTGTAAACAATGTTATTGAGGGAACACAAACAGTAAAATCTGCTTTACCATCATTGATAACTTGTGGTGCAATGCTTTTAAGTATGCTTTTTTGGCCTTTATTACAAAAACAATATGCATCTAGACAAAAAAAGAAAAGAGAAGCATTGAGAATAAAGAAATATAATGAATATATAGAAGAAAGAAGACAATATATAAGAAATATTGTATCAAGGCAAAGACAATCATTGATAGAAAATAATTTGTCACTAGCAGATTGTAAACAAATAATAATAAATAGAAAAAGAAATTTATGGGAACGTAAAATAGAACATGATGACTTTCTTAATTTGAGAATTGGAATTGGTAATGTTGAACCTTTTGTTAAGGTTAATTATCCTATAGAACATTTTTCACTTACAAAAAATAATTTAAGAGAAGTTTTAGACAAATTGGGCGCAGAAACTAAAGTTATGACTGATGTGCCTGTAACTGTAAATTTAACTAAAAAATATATATCGGCTATAATAGGTAAATCTGAAATAACAAAGATATTTATTGAAGGCCTTTTATTACAACTTATGACCTTTTATAGTTATGAAGATTTAAAGATAGTTATAATGACTTCTAAAGAAAATGAGTATAAATGGAAATTTTTAAAAACATCACCATATTTAAGCGATGATGATAAAACTATTAGATTTTTTTCAACGGATGTAGATGAAGCCAATCAAATATCTATATATTTAGATAATTATCTTCAAAATAGAAAATATGAAGATGGGGATACTACCAAGTTAAGAAGTGAAGATTATAAAAGTTATAAACCTTATTTTTTATTAATAACTGATGATTATCAATCATTAAGGAATATTGAGATAATAAAGGATACATTATCTCAAAAAATTAATTTAGGATTTAGTATGTTAATCGTACAAGAAAGGCTTTTAGGATTACCTAATGAATGTACAACATTTATTAATGTAGATTTAAATCAGTCTGTAGTCTTTGAAAATGAACTTACGAGTGATAAACAACAAACTTTTAAAGCCGATTTTATTGGAGATTTAAATATTAAAGAAATAAATAAGGTTGTTGCTAATATACCTATAGAAATGGCGAAAGATAGATATTCTTTGCCAGATAAATTAGGATTTTTGGAAATGTATAGTGTAGGAAAAATAGAACAGTTAAATCCTTTAAACAGATGGAAAAATAATAATCCAATAACGAGTTTGTCGGCTCCTGTTGGTGTAGATACGAATGGTGAATTATTTAAACTTGATTTGCATGAAAAGTTTCATGGACCACATGGACTTGTAGCAGGTATGACAGGATCAGGTAAATCTGAATTTATAATAACTTATATACTTTCAATGGCAGTAAATTATCATCCAGATGAAGTAGCATTTGTACTTATAGATTATAAAGGTGGAGGATTAGCTGGGGCATTTGAAAACAAAGAAACAGGTGTACATATTCCACATCTTGCAGGAACAATAACAAATCTAGATGTAAATGACATGAAAAGAAGTTTAGCATCTATTGAAAGTGAACTTAAAAGAAGACAAACAATATTTAATGATGCAAGACAAAAATTAAATGAAAGTACGATTGATATATATAAATATCAAAAATTAAGAAGAGAAGGAAAAGTTGAAATACCAGTTCCACATTTATTTATTATAAGTGATGAATTTGCAGAGTTAAAAACACAGCAACCAGAATTTATGGAACAATTAATTTCAACAGCGCGTATAGGTCGTTCACTTGGTGTTCACTTGATTCTTGCAACACAAAAACCAAGTGGAGTAGTAGATGATCAAATTTGGTCTAATACCAAATTTAGAGTTTGCTTAAAGGTTCAAGACAAATCAGATAGTGTTGATATGATTAAATGCCCTGATGCAGCTGCATTACACAATGTTGGTAGATTTTATCTTCAAGTTGGATATAATGAATTTTTCGCTTTAGGACAATCCGCTTATGCAGGAGTTCCATATCAAAATACAGATAAAATAAAAAGAAAAATAGATACAAATATAAGTTTTATAAATAATGTTGGATATGTAATAAAAAATGTAGATAAGGAAGAAACAAACATTAATGCAAAAGCAAATGGAGAAGAACTTTCTAATATAGTAAATTATTTATATAATTTGGGTAAAGAGCAAAATGTATTTGCTAAAGATTTATGGTTACCTAAAATACCAGATAAAATATATGTAGATGAACTTGAAAAAAAATATAATTATATAAGTGAGCCATGCATTATTAATCCTGTTATAGGAGAATATGATGCTCCAAATTCACAGTCACAACATTTACTTACATTGCCTTTATCTAACGATGGAAATGCTATAATATATGGGGCTGCAGGAATGGGTAAAGATGATTTACTTCAAACAATTATATATTCAACTATTATAAGACATACTCCAGATGAAGTAAATTTTTATGTAATGGATTTTGGAGCTGAAACACTTAAATTATTTGAAAATGCGCCACAAATAGGTGATGTATTACTTTCGAGTGATACGGAAAAGATAAACAATTTATTTAAGATGTTGAAAGAAGAAATAGATACACGTAAAAAATTATTTTCTGAATATGGTGGTAGCTATTCTTCATATATAAAAAATAGTGGGAAAATGATGCCTAATATAGTTGTAATAATAAATCTTTATGAGGCTTTTGATGAAATGTATCCGGATTTCTCTGATGATTTTAATAGTATTACTAGAGAAGGACATAAATACGGAGTTATGTTTATACTTACTACAAATGGAGTAAATTTTATAAGATATAAACTAAAACAGAATTTCAAACAAAATTTAGTATTACAGCTTAATGATGAAAATGATTATTCTGATATTGTAGGTAATACACATGGCCTTTATCCATCAAAGATAAAGGGAAGAGGATTAATTAAATTTAAAGAAATTTATGAATTCCAATCAGCTAGTTTCAAAACTAATGATAATAATGCTGAATATATTAAAAAGTTATGTGATGAATTAAATAAAAAATTTGAAAATAAAGCAAAAAAAGTACCAATATTACCTAAAATAGTAAATTTTGATGTAGTAAAAGATTATATTAAGGGATTGGATAGTATACCTGTGGGTGTAGAAAAAAATAGTTTAAAAGTTTCTACATTTGATTTAAGGACAAAACCAGTAACTATAATATCATCAACAGAAACTACTGCATTTGAAACATTTATACCTGAATTTATTAAAGTATGTGAAAAAAGTCAAAATGTTTCAATTAATGTTTTAGATGCAGAAAAATTATTTGAAAATGAAGTATTTAAAGTAAATTATTATAAAGAAAACTTTGATGAAATATTTAAAAAAATATATTCATATATAGAAAAATTAAATGAAACATATATTTCTAATAATTATAATGTAGATTCAATTAAAAATTGTCAGGATTTACTTATAATTATAGTTGGAATTACACAATTTAAAAACAAATTATCGCCTGATTTACAGGATAAGTTAGATAGCATGATTACTATGATTAAGGATTTAAGAAAAATTAGTATAGTTATAGTTGATGTTATAGATAATATAAAAAGTTTTGAATATGAAAATTGGTTTAAAACAGTTGTCTCAAGTAACCATGGTATTTGGATAGGAGATGGTATTTCAGATCAATATACCATTAAGCTTTCTAAAAATCCAAAATATATAAAAGAAGAAATTGGTAATAGGTTTGGTTATGCTATAAAGAAAGGGAACCCAATTCTTATAAAAGTCCTTAACAATTCTGATACAGAGGAGGATGACGATGACGAATAAAATATTAGTTGTAGTTGTAGTACCTATGATAGAAGAAGAATACAATATTTATATTCCTGTTTCTAAAAGTATTAAAGTTGCTACTGATTTAATAGTAAAGGCAATAAATGAATTATCGTTAGGACATTATCCTTTAAAGAAAGATTCTGTACTTATGTCTAGTACAGGAACTATATTTACTAAGGGTTCAGTAAAAGAAAATAATATAAAAAACGGTGATAAAATAATATTAATTTAATTTAATATTTATATAAAATATTCCAAAATATACTACAAGGCCTGTAAAAAAGTAAGTATATTATATAATTAAATTATACAATATACGAACAGTG
>CANRAH010000004.1 GCA_947628565.1 uncultured Bacilli bacterium | reverse complement strand
TATCATCTCCTTATCTTAATTATATCAAAAATAAAAGCATACACTTTTTTTGTGTATACTTTTATCTTACAACTTCAATTTTTAAATGTTGTTTTTTTATGATACAATTATTATTTTCCACAACTTGCTTTTATAAATGAATCAAATAATGGATGAGGACGAGTAGGTCTAGATTTAAACTCAGGATGAAACTGTGATGCAATAAAATGCTTTAAATTAGGTAATTCAATTATTTCAACAAGATTTGCCTTTTCATTTATTCCTGAAAATACCATACCTTTTTCCTCTAGAATATCTTTATATTTATTATTAAATTCATATCTGTGTCTATGACGTTCTAATACTTTATCTGTTCCATAGTCTTTGTAGGCTAATGTTCCTTTTTTTAAAGTGCATTCATAATTTCCAAGCCTAAGTGTACCACCCATGTTGACAATTGATTTTTGATCGGCCATTAAATCTATTATTGGATTTTTTGTAGTAGGGTCAAATTCAGTAGATGATGCATCAGTAATACCACATACATTTCTTGCAAATTCAATAACGGAAAGTTGCATACCTAAACATATTCCAAGAAAAGGAATATTATTTTCTCTAGCATATTTAATTGCTTTAATTTTTCCTTCAATTCCACGTGAACCGAATCCTCCTGGTACTAATATACCTTTTGAATTTTTGAATATTTCTTTTAAGTTAACTTTGGAATCCTCTAATTTTTCTGAATCTATCCAGTTTATATTAATTTTAGTGTTATATTTATATCCAGCATGCTTTAAAGATTCAACTACTGATATATATGCATCATGCAATTCAACATATTTTCCAACCAATGCAATTTCAATTTCGTCTTTTAAATTATCAGATATAGTTATAAGTTTTTTCCAATAATCTAGATTTGCTTTTTTAATAGGTAATTTAAATTGTTTTAAAATTATTTCATCTATTTTTTGATTATAATAATTAATTGGAATTTCATAAATGTTTTTAACATCTATTGAATCTATAACATTCTCTTCTTTAACAGAGCAGAATAATGATAATTTTTTCTTTATAGAATCACCAGTATTGTATGGAGCACGACATACAAGTGCATCTGGTCTAATACCCATATTTCTTAAATCTCTAACACTATTTTGTGTAGGTTTAGTTTTAAGCTCATCAGATCCATATATATAAGGTACTAAAGTACAATGTACAAAGAAAGTATTTTCTATTCCTTTTTCATATTGAATTTGTCTTAATGCTTCTATAAAACTCTGAGATTCTATATCTCCAACGGTACCTCCAATTTCGGTAATAACTATATCTGCACCACTTGTAATACCTGCTTCATAAACTTTATTTTTTATTTCATTAGTTATATGTGGTACCATCTGAACAGTTGCTCCTAAATAATCTCCGTGACGTTCTTTATCGATAACGGATTTATATATTTTACCACTAGTAATATTAGATGTGAAATTTAACTCTTCATCGATAAATCTTTCATAATGCCCTAAATCTAAATCTGTTTCGCATCCGTCATATGTAACAAATACCTCGCCATGTTGAATTGGATTCATGGTACCTGGATCTACATTTATATATGGATCAAACTTTTGCATAAATACTTTATAACCACGTGACTTAAGTAATAAAGCAATACTTGATGCAGTGATACCTTTACCAAGGCCTGATACTACACCTCCTGTTACAAATACATATTTTGTCATAAATACCTCCTAAAACTATTCTAAAATCACCATAATTATAACAAAACAAGATATAAAAAAATAGTCTTTTAATTACATCTTTAAAGTGATATAATTAAATTGGACACCCTTAAAGTTAGTATAATATATTAACTTTTTTCATATATATAAATGGAGGGTGTTTTATGCTTAAAAAAATATATAATGCATATAAATTTCCAATAATTTTATTAATTTCAATAATAATCGGTTCAATAATAGGAATTATATTTAAAGAAAAAGCTATGTTATTAAAGCCTTTTGGAACAATATTTATAAATATGTTATATACAATAGTAGTACCACTTGTATTTTTTACTATATCAAGTAGTATTACGCGTATTAAAAGTTTGAAAAAAATAGGTAAAATATTTATTTATATGTTTTTAGTATTTGTTATAACTAGTGTTGTTGCTTCTGTTTTTATGCTTGTTAGTGTTAAAATAGTTAATCCTATTGGAAATGTAAATATAGAATTTTCTGAAGCGTCAAAAGAATCTATTAATATTATGGATAACATAGTAGACATGATATCAGTAAATGAATTTAATCTTTTACTTTCTAAAAATAATATGCTGCCACTTATAATATTTACTATAATTTTCAGCTTTGCTGTATTAATGCTTAAAGATAAGAAAGAAAGTGTTTCTAACTCTTTAAATACAATATCTAAAATCATGATGAATGTAATTAAAATAATAATGTATTATGCTCCAATAGGCCTTTTAGCTTATTTTGCATCTTTGATAGGTGAGTATGGTAGTAAAATTTTAAGTGGTTATCTTAGATCTATGATATTTTATTATGTGATAGCTATAATTTATTTTATTTTGTTTTATACAATATATAGTTATATAGCGCGTGGAAAAAAAGGAGTAAAAGATTTTTATAAAAATATATTTACTCCAACGGTAACATCACTTGGAACTTGTTCTTCAATAGCAAGTTTGCCATCAAATTTAGAATGTGCTGCAAAAATGAACATTGACGATGATGTAGCAAAAACGGTATTACCAATAGGAGCTACTATACATATGGAAGGCTCTAGTATGGCTTCAATTTTGAAAATAGCATTTTTATTTGCAATATTTGGTAAAAGTTTCACAGGTATTGATACTTATTTAATAGCGATATTAATTTCAACTTTATCAGGAGTCGTAATGTCTGGTATTCCTGGAGGGGCTTTTATAGGAGAGATGTTAATTGTATCTATGTATAGTTTTCCACTTCCCGCATTTCCTATAATAGCTACGATAGGATGGATTGTAGATCCACCTGGAACAGCGCTTAATGTTGTTGGAGATATTCCAAGCGCACTTTTAACAGAAAAATATATCAGTTGATGTATTTTTTTTTAAATTATGCTATAATGTAAATGTAGGAGGAATTATATGGAAAATTATTATAAGTTATTAAATGAAATAAAAGAATATTTAAAGGAAAAAAAAACAAAAAATGAAAATGAAAACATTGTTAGTATTTATGATTTAATTCAAGTTATAAATGATGAAATGAAAGAATTTAAAACAGTATTTAACCCTAGATTTTTAACTCTAGGTAAATATGAATATTTTTATAAGAGTAACTATGATAAGTCTAGTATACATATTTATAAAATACATTTTCAATTTGGTGATTATGTTAGGAAATGTACTTCAATATATAAAGATAAAAATTCAAAAGATATATATATACCAGATATGGATGAAAGTTCAAAAAGATTTGTAAAAATGAATTATAATAAAATACTAGAAATTTTTTCAACACTAGAGTATTATCAAGATATTCTTGGTGAAATAGAAACTGATCGACCAATTTCTTATTTTAATGTGAAAGATAATTTGTTTAATATATATTTAGAGCTTAGTGGTGAAGATTTAAGAGTAGATATAAAATTAAATAGAAATAATGAATTATATGATGAATATAATAAAATTTATTTTGTTAATAAGCCAATAAAACAAATAGTTGATGAAAATAAAGAATTTATTTTAAAAAATTTTTATGTTGATTTAGAAAAATTACCAGATCCAATAAAAAACTTATATTATAATCATTTAAAACAAAATAAAGTTAATAAGGAAAAGAAAAAAATATAATATATTGCGCTTAAAATTATCTTATGATATAATAAATTTCGGAGATGATTTTATGAATATACCTTTTAAAAAGGCAGATATTTTATTACCTAAAGATTGCGATATGACAAAGTGGAGTGTTGTTGCATGCGATCAGTATACATCAGAACCAGATTACTGGATGGATGTAAAAAAAATAGTTGGTAATAGCCCTTCAACGCTTAATTTGACTTTACCAGAAATTTATCTAGAGGATAGCGATGTAGAAGAAAAAATAGCTAAAATAAATGAAAATATGCAAAAACTAACTAGTACAGATTTCTTTAAGGAATATAAAGATTCATTGCTTTATATAGAAAGATTACAAAGTGATGGTAAAGTAAGAGAAGGAATTATTGGTATGGTAGATCTTGAAGGCTATTCATACGAGGTAGGTTCTACTAGTATGATTAGAGCTACAGAAAAAACTGTAATCGAAAGAATACCACCTAGAGTAAAGGTTAGACAAAATGCAACATTAGAATTACCACATATAATGATTTTAATTGATGACGATAAAAAAGATATAATTGAGTCACTTAAAAACAAAGTTACTGACAATGATAAAGTATATGATTTTGATTTGATGAAAAATGGTGGTCATATAAAAGGATACTTGCTTGATGATAATACATCAGATGAAGTTATAGAAAAATTAACAAAACTAGCCGATAAAGATGAATTTAATAAAAAATATGGCTTAAATGATAAAGATGTATTATTATTTGCAATGGGAGATGGTAATCACTCTCTTGCAACAGCAAAAGCTTGCTATGAAAATTTAAAGAAAGAAATTGGTGATGAAGCTTTAAATAGTAAGGCAAGATATGCTTTAGTAGAACTTGTGAATTTACACAGTGATGCACTTCAATTTGAAGCTATTAATAGAGTAGTATTCAATGTAAATCCTGAACATTTAATGGATAAATTAAAAGAATTTTATGATGTATCTTATGAAGAATGCGATGGTCAAAAAATTGAATATATTACTAAAGATTCAAATGGCTTTTTATGGATTAAAAATCCTAAATCAAATATCGCTGTTGGATCTCTTCAAATATTTTTAGATGAATATTTAAAAGAGAACGGTGGTAAAATTGATTATGTACATGGTGATGATGTTACTAAAGAATTAGGTAGCAAAGAAAACAATATAGGATTTTTACTTGAACCTATGAAAAAAGAAGAATTATTTAAAACAGTTATACTTGATGGAGCTCTTCCTAGAAAAACTTTTTCAATGGGGCATAGTAATGATAAAAGATTTTATTTAGAAGCAAGAAAAATTAAATAACATCTTGTTTCTTTTTTTTTATATTTAAGGTATAATTAGATTGTTGGTGATATTATGTTTATAGATGAAGTAATGCTTGAATTATATGCTGGATGTGGTGGAAATGGCTGCATGGCATTTAGAAGAGAAAAATATGTTGAAATGGGAGGACCATTTGGAGGAAATGGTGGATGCGGTGGAAACATTGTATTTGAAGTGGATGAAGGACTAAATACTTTACTTGATTTAAGATATAAAAAAATATATAGAGCAGAAAATGGAGAGCATGGTAAAGGAAAAGGATGCAATGGGAAAAATGCACAAGATTTAATTATTAAAGTTCCAGTTGGAACAGTAATTACAGATGAAAAGACTAATTTGATTATTGGAGATTTAACAAAGAAAGGTGATAGAGTAATTGCTGCTTATGGTGGCCGTGGTGGAAGAGGTAATATGGCTTTTCAAACACGTAATAATAAAGCCCCTGCATATTGTGAAAACGGTGAGCCAGGAGAGGAAAAAAAGGTTAAAGTAGAACTTAAGTTATTAGCTGATGTTGGACTTGTAGGTTTCCCTAGTGTAGGGAAAAGTACATTTATAAGTAAGATAAGTTCTGCAAAACCTAAAATTGCAGATTATCCTTTTACTACTTTAACACCTAATCTTGGAGTTGTACGAACTAAGGATAATAGAACTTTCGTTGTAGCTGATTTGCCTGGATTAATTGAAGGAGCATCAAAAGGTGAAGGATTAGGAGATAAATTTTTAAAACATATAGAGCGTACAAGGGTAATTGCGCATATCATTGATATGTCGGCAAATGATTTGAGAAATCCTATAGAAGATTATAATATAATTAATAATGAGCTTGGAACATTTAGTAAAAAATTACTTGAAAAACCTCAAATAGTTATTGCAAATAAAATGGATATGCCAAATTCAAAAGAAAATTTAAATAAATTCAAAAAGGCTGTTAATTGTGAAGTATATGAGATAAGTGCAATTAAAGGTGAAGGAATAGATAAAGTTTTAATTAAACTTGCAGATATGCTAGATAAAATAAAAAAAGAACCACTTTATGAAGAAGAAAAATTTGAAAGTCATGTATTATATAAATTTAATGATGAAGAGCCATTTGAAATACACAAAGAAAATAATATATTTGTAGTTACTGGTGAAAAAATAGAAAAATTACTTAAGATGACTTGGTTCTCAGCTGATGAATCAGCTCGTAGATTTTCAAATAAATTAAAACGTCTTGGTATAGATGATAAGTTGAAAGAAATGGGAATACAAGAAGGAGACATAGTACGTATTTTAGATTATGAGTTTGAATATAGAAATTAAAAAAATTATCTTTTTATAATTTAAATTCTAATTTCTGTTTACATATTGATAAAGTTTAATATTGTAAAAGATTTATGTTTAAGATATAATATATTAGGAAAGTAGATGATTCGATTGAAAAAATTAGGATTTACACTAGTAGAACTTTTGGCTGTAATAGTTATATTAGCTGCTTTAGCGCTTTTAACATCTACATCAATAATTAAACTATTAAAAGGATCAAAAGATGATATATATGAAGTACAGGTAAATTTAATAATAGATGCTGCTAGAGCATGGGCTAATGATAATCTAAATTTATTACCAGATGTAGATACTTGTAAATATCTAACATTGGATGATTTAGTTAATTTTGGATATCTTAATTCCGATATAATTGACTCAAGAACAAATGAAAATATGAATGATGAATTAAAGATAAAAATTACATCTAGTAATAATAAATATAATAAGATAATTACAGATTTTGAGGCTACAGATATAGTTGAGGGCTGCACAAGTGTATATTAGCATGCCCTTTTATATTTTTTTTAAAATTGTTTGCAAAATAAAGATATCATTGATATAATATTCGTAGTGTTTGGAGGATTTATGGTATATACTTCTAAAGAAAATAATCAAATAAAAAATATAAAAAAATTAAACATAAAAAAATATAGAGATATGGCTCAAGAATTCTTAATTGAAGGAGAACATTTAGTTAAAGAAGCATATAAAAATCATTATCTTAAAACTTTAATTTTGGAAGAAAATACAAATATTGATATGGATATTGATAAAATATATGTAAAAGAAAATATATTAAGGTATATAAGCGAATTAGACAATCCTCCTAAAGTTATGGGTATATGTAAAAAGATAGAAAAAAATAAAATTGGATCCAAAATTCTTGTACTTGATGATATTCAAGATCCAGGAAATTTTGGAACCATTATAAGAAGCGCAGTTGCTTTTAATATAGATACTATACTTATAAGTGAAAACACTGTTGATATATATAATTCTAAAGTATTAAGAGCAACACAAGGTATGATATTCAACATAAATATAGTAAGAAAAAATTTAAAAAATGAATTATTACAACTAAAAAATAATGGGTATCAAATACTTTCAACTAAAGTAAATGGTGGAAAAAGCATAAAAGATGTTGAAATAAGTGAAAAATTTGTTATAATAGTTGGTAACGAAGGAAAAGGTGTTGCAGATGATATCTTATCTCTTTGTGATGATTATATTTATATAAATATGAACAAAAATTGTGAAAGTTTAAACGTAGGAGTTGCAACTAGTATAATTTTATATGAAATAGATAGTAGGTAATATTATGGACTTAATATATATTGGAAAAATTGCAAATACTCATGCCTTGAAAGGTGAAATAAAAATTTTGAGTGATTTTAAATATAAAGAGGATGTATTCAAAAAAGATAATAAAATAAATGTTAATGGTATTTCATACACTATTGATTCATATCGTAAAAATAACAAATATGATATGATTACTTTAGTTGGTATAAATAATATCGATGACGCGTTAAAATTAAAAGGATTTGGTATTTATATTGATAGATCTGATTATAAATTTAGCGGATATTTGAATGAAGATTTGATAGGGCTTGACGTTTATGATAACAATGAATATAAGGGAAAAATAAAAGATATTTTGATATCTAAAGCCTATGAAATACTTGTAATAGAAGGTAAACATCGCCATCTTGTACCATATATAGATGAATTTGTAAAAAAAATTGATTTGGAAAATAAAAAAATAGAAATAAAATACATAAAGGGGCTAGATTATGAAAATTGATGTTTTGACACTTTTTCCCGATATGTTTCAAGGATTTTTGACCGAATCTATAATTAAAAGAGCAATACAAAAAGGTAAAGTGAATATAGAAATTCACAATATAAGAGATTATTCTTTTGATAAACATAAGAGAGTTGATGATTATCAAATTGGTGGAGGAGAAGGCATGGTTTTAATGCCAGAACCTATCTTTAATGCTGTGGATAGCCTTAAAAAAGAAAATTCAAAAATTATATTACTTACTCCGCAAGGAACTGTATATAATTCAAAAAAAGCATATGAGTTTTCTAAATTTGAACATTTAATTATAATTTGTGGACATTATGAGGGATTTGATGAAAGAATTAGAACACTTGCTGATTACGAAATAAGCATTGGTGACTTTGTTTTAACTGGTGGAGAAATACCTTCTATGTTAGTTATCGATAGTGTTGTAAGATTAATTGATGGCGTTCTTAGAAAAGAATCTCACCAAAATGATTCATTTAATAATAATTTACTTGATTATCCAGTATATACTAAACCTAATGAATTTAGAGGTATGAAAGTTCCAGATGTCCTTTTATCAGGACATCACAAGAATATAGATGACTGGAGACATACTGAACAGATAAAAAGAACTGAAAAAAGAAGACCAGATTTATTAGAAAAGGAATGATTTTATGAAAAATATTCATTATAAAATAAAGAAAAGAAAAAAGAAATTTAATGCAAAAATTGATTATGATAAGTTAAAAGGATTTGGTTTTCTTCCGCAAAATAAGATAAAATATGATGGCATTATAGTAAATAAAATGATACTTGTAAAACCATCTATGGTTCAGACAGTTTTAAAGAAAAAAATAAAAAATAGACTTGATTTATATTTAAAATTTATAATTAATACAACCAATGGTGACGACGATGATGGCACTCAATATAAAGAAGCGTTAAATGATTTAAGTAAGTATAAAGATGTTATACAGTACAAATATATGAAATATTTAGATGAAAAATATTCAAATATTTTACTAAAAAAAATATCATATCTAGAATATGAATTAAATCGAAGAATTATTAGAATAGAATTAAATTATAATTACGGTTATGATTATGAGGAAGAAATAGCTCCAAGGAGAAGATAGAAATGGTTAGTTATAAATTAGCGCTTTTAACTAAAGATAGTATAGAAGAAATAAAATTAGATTTAAAGTCACTTGATAAAATTGATGAGTTTACTATGCGTTTTAATAATGAAGATAGTCTTAGAATGTTTTTAATACAAAATGGATTAATGGATATGAATTTTACTGGTAAAATTAGAATTTCATATAAGTACAATAAAAAATATCAAAAATTAAATGTTGTATATTCCGATATGAAAAAATATTTTGATGTTTTTTATTTAAAACATAAATTATGTCAACATTCTAATGATGTAATATTTCTAGAAAAATTAGCTAATCATTATAGTATTGGAAGCTCTAAATTTAATCTGCAAGGAACTAATGTATTAGATATTAGAAATTATTTAAGTGATGTAAGACAATCTAAACCATTTGAATCTAAAATGCTTGATATAGCTATAAATGATTTATTTGAAAAAGCTGTTTATAAAATAAATTATAAAACTGGAGAGGCTAAAATTAATTATAGAGGACTAAGAGATTTAGCTTTATTTATAAGTAATTATGAAAAAACAATTAATTTAAAAGAAGTAAAAAATAAATTAGAAAATTCTTTTAAAAAATTTGAAGGAGAACAAATTGGATTATTTGAAAAAATAAAAAAATTTTAATTATTTACAAAAAGTATAAAACATGTTAGAATATTATTATACGGAAGTGATTTTATGGGAGATACAAAGATATATGACTCAAATGAATTTCAAAATGAATATGTCTCTAGTATTGTTAAAGAAGTAGCTTCAATTTTAGCTGATAGAGGATATAATCCAGTAAATCAAATTGTAGGTTATCTCATGAGTGGAGATCCTGGATATATTTCTTCACATAAAGAAGCAAGAAGTAAAATAACAAAAATTGATAGGACAAAAATTTTAGAAATATTAGTTGAGGATTTTTTAAATAAAAGATGAGGTATATTGGATTAGATTTAGGAACTCGTAGTCTTGGAATTTCAATTAGTGATGAAACTCATTTAATAGCGAATGCGTATAAGACTATAAGATGTAAAGAGTCTGATTATGATTATTTATTAAACGAACTTAAACCTATAATAAGTGAGTATGAAATTGGTAAGATTATACTTGGATTTCCTAAAAATATGAATAATACTATAGGTGATAGATGTAAAGCTACTCTAGAATTTAAAGATAAATTAGAAAAAGTTTTTAATATAGATGTAGTATTACAAGATGAAAGATTATCAACGAAAGAAGCTACTAATTATATGTTAGAATTTGATGTATCTAGAAAAAAAAGAAAAAAGAAAATAGATTCACTAGCCGCTAATATAATTCTTCAAACATATTTGGATAAGGAAAAGGGAGGATATTATGAAAGAAGAAACAATGACATTTAAGATAATTAATGATGAAGGAAAAGAAATAGAATGTGAAGTTTTATTTACATTTGAATCAGATGAAACTAAAAAAAATTATATAGTTTATACAGATAATACTATTGATGAAGAAGGAAATACTAAAGTATATGCATCAATTTATAATCCTGATCAAGATGAAACAAAATTAATGCCAATTGAAACTGAAAAGGAATGGAAAATTATCGAAACTATATTAGATGAATTACAAAAAGAATCAGATCAGGAAGCTCCAGCAAGTGAGTAAAACAATGAAAAAAGTTGTAGTTATAATTGCTAGTATACTTGGTATACTTGCTTTATTTTTGGTAGGATGTTTAGTATTTTATAATGTAAATTTAAAGTCAGTAAATAACGATAAGACTGAAATAGAATTTAAAGTTGATAGTGGAAGTACTTACTATGATGTTATTAAAAAATTAAAAAGTGAAGGACTTATTAAAAATGAACTTTGCTTTAAAATATATATAAAATTAAATCATATATCAAATATTGAAGCAGGAACTTATAAGTTAAGTAAGAATATGGACGTAAAAAAAATTGTTTCAATATTTTCTTTAGGTAATACTTATAATCCGGACGCAATAGTGATAACTTTTAAAGAAGGAAAAAACATTAGAAATATTGCAAATACTATTTCGGAATATACTAATAATACTGTAGATGAAGTTTATAATGTTTTAAAGGATAAAGATTATTTAAATTCATTGATAGATACGTATTGGTTTATAGATTCTAGTATTTTAGATGATAAAATATATTATTCACTTGAAGGATATTTGTATCCTAATACTTATGAATTTAAAAACAAAGATGTATCAATTAAAGATATATTTAAAACTATGTTAGATGAAATGAATTTAAAATTAACTCCTTTAAAAGAAGATTTAGAGAATAATTCGTATTCTATACATCAAATTTTAACTTTGGCGTCTATTGTTGAACTTGAGGGAAAAGCATCATCCGATAGAGCAGGAATAGCAGGTGTATTTTATAATAGATTAAATAATAATATGTCACTTGGCAGTGATGTTACAACGTATTATGCTGCAAAAATAGATTTATCTGACAGAGATCTATATGAATCTGAAATTAATGATAAAAATGATTATAATACAAGAAGTAATTATCTTGCAGGGAAACTTCCAATAGGGCCTATATGTAATCCAAGCATAGATTCTATAAAAGCAGCTTTATATCCAGAGGAAAGTGATTATTTTTATTTCGTATCTGATGTTCAAGGAAAAGTTTATTTTTCCAAAACATATAGTGAACATTTATCAGTTAGAGAAGATTTAAAGAAGGCTGGATTATGGTACACTTACAATTAGATGATATAGAAAATTTTGCTAAAGAAAACAATATCCCTATAATGCAAAAGGATGGAATAGAATTCCTTGTTAACTATATTAAGGAAAACAATATTAAAAATATACTTGAAATTGGTAGCGCAATAGGTTATTCAGCAATAAAAATGGCATTAGTTAATGAGGATATAAAAATAACTACTATTGAAAAAGATTATGATAGATATTTAATGGCATTAGATAATATTAAGAAATTCAATTTAAATGACAGAATTAATATTATAAATAATGATGCTCTTTTAGTAGATATAATAGATACTTTTGATTTAATATTTATCGATGCTGCAAAAAGTCAATATATTAAATTTTTTGAAAAGTTTGATAAAAATTTAAAATTAGGTGGTGTCGTAATTAGCGATAATATGTCATTTCATGGACTTGTTTTAGATGATTCAAAAACTAATAACAGGAATACAAAGCAACTAGTTAAAAAAATAAGAAAATATATTGAATTTTTAAATAATAATAATAATTATTCTACCACTTTTATAAAGCAAGGTGATGGAATAGCTATATCAAAAAAGAATAATGCAAGTTAATACTTGTATTTTTTATTCTTTTATTATAAAATATTTTCGGATGTGGTGGTATGAAATTTTATATATATACATTAGGTTGTAAAGTAAACACATATGAAAGTAATGTAATAAATGATATTTTAATTAAAAACGGATTTATTGCGTCAAATGAAAACGATGCTGATATATATATAATAAATACTTGTACGGTAACTAATACAAGTGATAATAAATCTTTAAAACTAATAAGAAGAGTAAAAAGAAATTATCCAAATAAAATTATTATTGCAGTTGGATGTATGACACAAGTAAATAAGGATTTGTTAAACGATTTGGATATATCCATAATACTTGGAAATAGTGGTAAATCTAAAATAGTGGAATATATAGAAAAATATAAAAAAACTAAAAAAAATATAATAGACGTACAGGATATTATGGATAAAAAATTTGAAGATATGTGTCTTGATAATTTCAATAAAACAAGAGCATTTGTAAAAATAGAAGATGGATGTGAAAATTACTGTAGTTATTGTATTATTCCATTTGCAAGAGGCAAAGTTAGAAGTAAAGATCCTAAAACTGTAATAAAAGAGATAACAAATCTTGTTAATGATGGACATAAAGAAATAGTTTTAACCGGTATTCACACAGGGCATTATGGTGCTGATTTAAAAGATTATAACTTTTCAAAATTACTTCTTGAAATAGAAAAGATTGAGGGATTAAAAAGGCTTAGAATATCGTCAATAGAAATAACTGAATTAACAGATGAATTTTTGCAAGTATTAAAGAATAGTAAAATATTAGTAGATCATATGCATATACCTATTCAATCAGGTTCAAATAAGATATTAAAGTTAATGAATAGGAAATACGATAAGAAATATTTTATAGATAAAATAAAAATGATAAGAAAAATACGACCATTGATTTCAATTACTACAGATATAATAGTTGGATTCCCAGAAGAAGGAATAGAGGAATTTAATGAAACTATTGATACTATTAAAAAAATAAAATTTTCTAAAATACATGTTTTTCCATTTTCACTTAGAAAAGGAACAAAAGCCTGTGAGCTTCCTAATGTCATCGATGATGCTACTAAAAAATCTAGAGTTAAAATTTTACTTGAATTAAGTAAAAAATTAGAAATAGAATATTTTAATAAATTTATCAATAAAAATGTTACATTTTTACCAGAAATGTATAAAGATGGTTTTATAATGGGGCATACAGGAAATTACTTAAATGTGAAAATGAAGGGGAATGTAAATGATTTAAATGTTTTAACTGAAGCAATAATTACATCAATAGATTATCCTTATGTAATTGGGGAAAAATATTAGTAAAATATTTAAAATATATGACATAAACTATACTAGGTGGTCATATGAAAAAAGAAGAATTTAAAGAGTTTGTTAAGAAAAATCCAAGCCTAATAAAATATGTTAAATCAAATGATATGACGTGGCAAAAATTTTATGAAATGTATGATTTATATGGTGAGGATGAAAATGTATGGAAAGATTATATAAATAAAAATGAACCACAAAATAATAATGAAAAGAATGCTGTAAAAGCAGGGGTTGCTGGTCTTACATTAAGTGAAGTTGTAAATTGGTTTAAAAATGTTGATTTAGATGGTCTTAAAGAAGGTATAGGAAATGTTCAAAGGGTTTTGGGTGTAGTACAGGATTTCTCTAAAAAAGATGGCAATAGTTCTGAAAAACCAACATATAAGCCAAGACCTTTATATAAACATTTTGAGGATTAATGACATTAGATGTTCAATTTAAATTAAAAAGTAACCCACTTTACATAAAATATTTACATGAAAATTCATATTGGTATAAGACTTTGAATAGAGACCCTTCTTCATTTAACAGATTTAAAGAAGAGATGAGAACAAATTATAAATTAAGAACGAGTGATAAAATAAATAAAGCTTTATCTACATTTGAAATGATTTCGGAGGTTATGCAAGCTTTAAAATAAATTCGAAATTTGTTATAATATTAATGGTGGTAGAATGCGTATAATAAGTGGTAAATATAAAGGTAGAAAATTGGAAGGATTTAATATAGATGGTACAAGACCCACTATGGATAGAATAAAAGAATCTTTATTTGCAATTATTCAAGATAAAATTTTGAATAGTTGTGTTCTTGATTTGTTTGCAGGTAGTGGAGCACTTGGAATAGAGGCTATAAGTAATGGTGCAAAAGTAGCATATTTAATAGATAATAACAGCTTGTCAATAAATACTATCAATAAAAATATTAGTGGCATAGAAAATATTATAGTTGAAAAAAAGGATTATAAAGATGCACTAAAATCTTTTAAAGATAGAAATATCAAATTTGATATAATATTTTTAGATCCACCATATAAGTTGAATTTAATTAATGATACAATTAGGGATATAGTAAATTATAATTTGCTTAATAATGATGGCATTATTGTGTGTGAATATGAAAATGAAAATTTAAATAATGTTAATCTTAAAATATTTAAGCAAAGAAAATACGGAAATAAAAATATTATAATATATAAATTTGATTAGGATTAAGAGGGCTTAAAGGGGTGTACAAATACTCCTTTTTTTGATATAATATAAGATGAAGGTAGGTGGTATAATGAATATTAAATATAAATATTTATTTATGTTTATTTTAGTTATACCTTTATTTTTATTTATTGATAATGTCAATGCAGAAACATATAAAGCAAGCGTTATAAATCCGCCTGATTCGAAATGTGATGTATATAAAGGTTCTTTAACATCAACAGGACTTTGCTTATACAAAGATAGCAATTTAAATTCAACAAATTCATCTATGGTATGGTTAGATACAGGCGATGAGGTAACAGTATATACTGATTACCAAAAAGTACCTTCTAATAATAAAAGTACTTGTAGTGACTATTATGTATATGTTGGATATTATTATTTAAAAAAATCTACAACATATTATGGATATTATTGTAATGCAAATCTTGTAACTAATGCTTTAACAGATGAATTAAAATCTGAATTTGAAATAGCAGGTTTTCCAGAAAGTTATTTTGAAAAATTAGCAATATTAAAAAAGGCACACCCTAATTGGACTTTTAAGGCTGTAAATACTAAATTGAAATTTGATGATGTAATAAATGAAGAAAATTCTTTAGGTAGGAGTTTAATTCAAGTTACAGGTAGTACAAATAATGAAGGATATTTAAATACTTGGAGTGGATCTTATGATTATTATACAGATACATTTACTCCATTTGATGGTAGTACTTGGTATGCAGCTAATTATGATACAATAGCTTATTATGTAGATCCTAGAAATTTTTTAAGTGATATGTATATTTTTCAATTTGAAAAATTATCATATGATGCTGATATAGGAGAAGATTTATATAAAAAAGGCGTTACTTCTATATTTGGTAATGGATATTTGTCTAACTTTATTGATGATTTTTTAACAGCTGGAAAGGAATCAAATGCATCGCCAACATATTTAGCCTCTCTATCAAGACAAGAAGTAGGCAATGGTAGTACACCTGGAACTGCAATAAATGGCGAATATAATGGGATGTATAATTTTTATAATATAGGTGCAACGAGCAGTAAAAATCCAGTATACAATGGTCTTGATTTTGCAAGTAAGATAGACGAGGCAACTAAAAGGCCATGGGACACAGAATATAAAGCTATTGTTGGTGGTGCACTTTGGATTACGGAAAAATATCTTAGAATTGGTCAGGATACTATATATTTTAAAAAATGGGATGTAGTATCAAATATAAATTCTCAAAGTGGATCTGACTTTGTTCATCAATATCAAACAGGTATACAAGCACCATCTAGTGAAGCATATACAACATATAAATCATATTTTGATTCTAATTTGCTTGATTTCAATTATGTATTTTATATACCTGTATATTTAGATATGCCAGAGCAAACCAAATTACCAAATTTAGGGAATCCTAATAATTATTTAAAAAGCATGTCCATAAATGGTAATAATATTGCAGGTTTCGATGGGGCTATTACGACTTATAATTATAACTTAGATATCAATAATAGTACTTTAGTATTAGACGCACAATCTGTTAATTCAAAAGCTAAAATAGAAGGCCTTGGTACATTTAAAATTGAAAAGGATACGGTAAAAACAATTAAAGTGATTGCTGAAAATGGAAGTGAAAAAACATATAATATTAATGTTACTTTAACAGGCGAAAAACTTGAAGATCCTGTAGATGTTTTAACTACTTTAAATAATTCTGGAATTAAAAACAATGATAAGTATTTAAGTGGATTTACTATTGGAAACGGTATAGAATTTATTAAAGATAAAATTAATATTGCTAATCCTTCAGCAATAGTTCAAACTAAATCTAGTGATGGTAATATCAAAAGCACTGGAGTTATATGTACAGGTGATAAGGTTACGATAACTGTTGGTGATGAAACACGTGATTATGAAGTAGTTATATATGGTGATGTTAATGGTGATGGTAAAATAAGCCCATTAGATTATGCTAGAGTTAAGAATACATTTTTAGGTAAATCAAGTTTAAGTGGAGCATATAAAGAAGCAGCTGATGTAAATAAAAATGGAAGTATAAGCGCAATAGATTATGCTAGAATTAAGAATACATTTTTAAATAAAAGTTCAATAAGTCAATAGGAGGTATAAATGAAAAAAATTATAAATAAAATATTATTTACAATATTTTTATCAGTTATATTTATTGTAAATGCTAAAGCTGAATATTTTTCTATAAGTGCAAGTCCAACAACTGTCAAAGTTGGTCAAACAGTTAAATTAACATTTAATTTTAATAGTTATGAATCTGGACTTTCAGTAAGATCAAGCGATAATAGTGTACTTTCTGGTGGTAAAGAGATAGATTGGTGTGAAGGTGGATGCGATGCTGTATATTTTACTGCCAAAAAAGCAGGCACTGCTACTATAATTGTAGATACCAAAAATGGTGTTACTATGGATGGAGATAACAATGAACAAGAAATTAATTTTAATAGGACTATTAAAATAACTGTAGTTGCTAATAGTACTCCACCTTCTGTTAATGTAAATCCTACATATAGTAATAATAATTATTTAAAAAGCTTAAGTATTGATGGATATAATATAGATTTTAATAAGGATACTTTGGAATATCAACTCGATTTAGAGCCAGGTCAGGAGAAAATCAATATAAAAGCAGAACCAGAACACAATAAAGCTAATGTTAAAGGTATAGGTGAAGTAATCGTTAGTGAAGGTGTTAATACTATAAATGTAATTGTTACTGCAGAAAATGGTAATGAACGTATTTATAAATTGATATTAAATGTTGAAGAAAAAGATCCTATAAATGTAACTGTAGATGGTAAAAATTATAGAGTTTTAAAAAAAGAGGAATTGCTTCCTTTAAAAGAAGGATATCAAAAATCGTCTGTACTTATAGATAACGTGGAAATTCCTGCTTTGAAAAATGACGTTACTGGAATTATTTTAGTTGGGTTAAAAGATGAGGATGGAAATATAAAATTATTTTCATATGATAGTAAAAGTGGAGAATATAAAGAATATAAAGAAATTAGCTTTGATTTAATGAGTTTATATATACACGAAGCTAATAATAGTAAATATAAAAAGAAAAATATTAAAATAAATGATCAAGATATAATAGCTTATCAACTCGAAAATATAAAAGATTATTATTTACTTTATGCTACTAATACTATTACAGGTTACGAAGGATATTATTTATACGATATTAAAGAAAATTCTGTTCAAAGATACGACACTACAATGTTAGATATTTTAACAAAAGAAAAAGATAAGTATTTATCTTTGGTATTAGTACTTAGTTCGGTGTGTTTTTTGACAATGCTATTTTTACTTATTGAAGTTAATAGATATAAAAATAAAGAAGTTTAACTTCTTTTTATTTTATCATAAATTTCTTTTACATTAGATATGTACTTTTCATTTTTAATAAGTTCAATTGATTTTTTATTGCTGTAATATGGTTTTATATGCATATGATAATGTTTAACTTCTTGAACTTCTCCGTTATTTTGAAGTAACGAAATTCCATCACAATTTAGTTTTTCTTCTAATAATTTTTTAATTTTTTTACTTGCTTCATTTATTTTTGATAAAGTATTTAAGTCTATATCATCTAAATCCTTAAAATGCTTTTTTGGAATAATTAAAGTATGACCATCACAATCAGGATTAATATCTAAAAAAGCAAATACATAATCGTCCTCATAAATTTTATATGAGTCGATTTTTCCATTTAAAATATCACAAAATATACAATTCATATAATCACCATATTAATTTTAACAAAAATTTTTCTTTTTGTCACTATATTTAATTATATTAAAAAAATGCTTTTCAGCACTTTTATATGTGAATACTGCGAATATTCATGATATTATGATAATTTTTAATAATTTTAAACAAATAATTTTAAATTCTTTATTTTTTCATTATTATTTAGTATAATTAAAAAGGAGATGACACTATGAATACACTAAAAATAGAAAATTTAACTGTATCAATTGATAATAAGATAATATTAAAAGATTTTAATTTAACTATTAAAAGTGGTGAAATACATGTTTTAATGGGTCCAAATGGTGTAGGAAAAAGTACTTTAACTAAAGTAATTATGGGAGATCCTAATTATACTATTGAAAGTGGTAAAATTTATTTTAATGATATACTTATAAATGAATTAGAAGTTGATGAAAGAAGTCGACTTGGTATATTTTTAGGTATGCAATCACCTTTAGAGATAGAAGGTGTTACAAATGCAGATTTTTTAAGAAATGCATTAAGTATTAGAGAAAAAGAAAAATTTAAATTATTTGATTTTATCAAAGAATTAGATAATACTACAGAAGAGTTAAAAATGGATAAAAGTATGATACATAGATGCGTAAATCAGGGGTTTAGTGGTGGCGAACGTAAAAAGAATGAAATACTTCAAATGTACATACTTAAACCTTCAATGATTATGTTAGATGAAATAGATTCTGGCTTAGACGTTGATAGTTTAAAACTTATAGGGACTAAAGTTTATGAATATTTTAAAAAATATAATCCAGGAATACTTTTAATTACCCATTATGAAAGATTACTTAATTATATTAAACCTACTCATGTTCATATAATCAAAAACGGTAAAATTGAAGAAACTGGTGATTTTTCTTTAGTAAATGAGATTGAAAAATACGGTTTTGAAAATATAAATAATAAAAAATATATTTCTATTGGTGAATGTGCTATAAAGGAAAAAATAAATCATGAATAAAATAAAAGTGGTAAATGATAATTTAGAAGTAGTAAAAGTAGACAAAAATATAAATGTAGAATATTTTAAAGATGAGTGTTTGGGCATATTCGCTATTGATGAAATAAAATTAAATATTGAAAAAAGCTGTGATTTAGAACTTGAGTTAGAATTAAGGGAAACGACAAAATTAAATTTTGACATTACTTTAAACAAAAATGTAAACTTAAATTTAAATATAATAACTAATGGTATATCTGGTAAAATACAATATAAATATAATTTAAATGAAAATAGTTATTTAAATGTAATTAAATTTCAAAATGTTGAAGAAATAAAAGAAATGATAATAGTTAAATTGAATGGTATCAATTCTAAAATAGATTATAATTTCAAAACTATAAGTAAAAATAAAGAAACATATGACTATCATATCTTTCATGAAAATTTAAATACAACAAGCAATATTAAAAATAATGGCATATGTATCAAAGATGGTAATATAATTTTTCAAGTATCTTCGTTTGTTCCAAAAGATATTGAAGGTTGTTTGGTAAATCAAGCTAATAGAATTATTAATTTAACAAACAACAAATCAGAAATAAGACCAAATTTATATATAGATTGTAATGATACAAAAGCTAGCCATTCAGCTCTAATTGGTAAGTTTAGCGACGAAGAATTATTTTATTTATTAAGTCGTGGTATTAGCTATGATATGGCAGTTAAATTACTTATTAAAGGATTTTTGACAAGTGATATAAGTAACAAAAAAATAGTGAATATTATACTTAAAAACATTAATAAGTATTGGGGGTGAAATATGAATAGAGAAGATTTTTATATTTTGAAAAATGGTATAATTTATTTTGATAATGGAGCAACTACACTTAAACCTTACATATTAGCAGAAAGCATTAGCGATTATTATAATAATTATAGTGCAAACGCGCATAGAGGAGATTATGATATTTCTCTTAAAGTAGATTCTTTATATGAAAATACGAGAGATCTTGTAAAAAAACTTATAAATGCTAAAAAAAGTTCACAAATAGTTTTTACGAATAATGCAACTGATGCTTTAAATAAAATAATATTTGGATATTTTAAATATAATTTAAACAAAAATGATGAAGTATTAATAACAAAAAGCGAGCATGCATCGAATATACTTCCTTGGTTTTTGCTTGCAAATGAAATTGGAATAAAAGTAAATTATATTAAATTGAACGAAAATCATGAAGTTACATTAGAAAATGTAAAAAAGGCTATAAACAATAATACTAAAGTAATCAGTATAGCTCATATTACAAATGTAGTAGGTGATGTTAGACCTATTAAAGAGATAATAGAATATGCTCATACGAAAAATATAAAAGTTATAATTGATGGATCTCAATCAGTCCCACATAAAAAAATAGATGTTAATGATTTGGATATGGATTTTTTAGCATTTTCTGCTCATAAAATGTGTGGTCCTACTGGCGTTGGTGTATTATATGTAAAAGAAGATTATATGAATGATATAAAACCAATAATCGTTGGGGGAGGAATGAACTCTACTTTTGAATATGATGGGACATATGAATATAATGAAATGCCACAATTACTTGAAGCTGGAACTCCAAACATTGCTGGAGTTATAGGTTTTGGTAGCGTCTTAAATTATTTAAATAAGATAGGGATATCTAATATTGAAAAATATGAGAAGGATTTAAAAAAATATGCAATATCTAAATTAAAAACAATTCCTAATATTATCATTTATAATGAAAAATCAGAAAGTGGTATTATTACTTTTAATATGGAAGGTATTTTTCCTCAAGATTTAGCTATTTATTTAAATAAATATAATATTTGTGTTAGAGCAGGTAATCATTGTGCCAAAATACTTAAAGATGAGCTTGGTATTAAGAATACTTGTAGAATGAGTTTGTATTTTTATAATACAAAAGAAGAAATAGATAAGCTTTATAATGTATTATCTAATCCTAATATAATAAATGAAATAATATAGGACCAAAGTTATGACTCTGGTCCTATTATTCTTACAATAGCATTTAATTTTTGATTTAATACTTTATTTTTTTCATTTGTTTGCTCATTTTGAACTTGTAATTCGAAAAATTGAGTTGATAAAGTTTCATGTTCTTTTTTTAATATAGCCAATTGTTCTTTTAATTCTTTTAGTTCTGAAATTAATTCACTATATTTTTTACCTGTGCTTTTTGATAATTCTTCATGAAGTGAATCATTATATGCTTGTACTATTTGAAAAAATTCTGTATTTTCATACATTGTTTGGTTTATTGCCTTGCCTTCTTTCATACGCTTAACAATACTTGGAATTAAATTTTCATTCTCAGCACGATCATTTAAATTTCCAATAGCTTTTCCAAGATAATGTATATAGTCTTTTAATATATCAGTATGAGCATTAAATTCTTTAGAAATTTGCCCTAAAAGTTGAACTTTTTTATGTTTAATATCTAATCTAAGATTAATGGGCTTATTAAATTCATCATATTCATTTAATATTGAACATCCTGAAATAATAGTTATATCTTGATTTAATACTAATTTTTTAATAGCTTCTTTTGCACTTTCAAAATTTATAAATACTTGGTTGCTCATTGGTACATAGAAGTCTCCATTATTTTTTAAGCAAAGAATACCAATTCGTTTATTTTGATCTTCTTTTACAATAATATAATCATAGTTTTCACCATTTTCACCCATATAATAAATTCTTTCTTTACTATATTTTACAACGAAAAGTGTATCATAAATATTAATTTTTATATTGTTAAAAAAATAGTCAACTTTAGCTTTAATAAACTGTGAAAATATACTGTCATAACTAATTATACCTTTATTTGCACTTGTATAAATACGATATGGATTTTCACACAATTCTTTTAAAAGTGAAATAGAGTCAGTACTTTTGAAAAGTGAAGTTGCTTGTAATTTATCAATCTTTACTCCTAATAGATGTGCAATCGAACTTTTTGGTATTTGATAATTAATAATATCACCATTTCCTAAATAAATTTTATACATTCTTTCGTCATATCTAAAAGTTTCAAATTGATTTAATATTTCTTGCATTTGTAAGAACAAATCTTCAAGTTCTCCTAAACTAAAATTCATAAATATCCCCCTTTAATGGAACATATAATATAACAAAATGTACTTTTTGTCAAATTAATAAATTTTACTAGTTTTTGATTTATATTTATTGTATAATTAATTTAGGTGATAAAATGGCTGTAATAAAAATAATGGATGAGATTTTAGCAAATAAAATAGCTGCAGGTGAAGTTGTTGAAAGATGCGCTTCTGTTGTTAAAGAATTAACTGAAAATAGTATTGATGCTAAAAGTACAGAAATAAAAATAGAATTAAAAGAATCAGGAGTTAAAGAAATAAAAGTGACTGATAATGGCTGTGGCATGGATAGTGATGATGCTGTAATGGCCTTTAATAGACATGCTACAAGTAAAATAATAGATGAAGATGATCTATATCATATTCATACTTTAGGTTTCAGGGGTGAGGCACTTGCTTCAATAGCATCAGTTTCTAATATTGATTTATTGACATCTAAAGGGGATATTGGAACTCATGTAAATATAAAAGGTGGCAAAGTTTTAAAAAAAGAATCTTCAGATGCAAGAAAGGGTACTATTATAAGTGTTAAAGATTTATTTTATAATACACCAGCTAGATTAAAACATTTAAAAAGTCTATATACCGAACTTTCAAATATAGTAGAATATATAAATAAAATCGCACTTTCTCATCCTGAAATTAGATTTACTCTCATAAATGATGATAAAGAAATTTTAAGGACAGATGGTTCTAATAATTTACTTAAATGCATAAAAAATATATATGGAATTAATATTGCAAAAAAAATGCTTGAAATTTCATCAAGTAATTCTGATTATGAAATAAGCGGATATATAAGTTTGCCTGAAGTTTATAGATCAAATAGGAATAATATTATTACTATTGTAAATGGTAGAGTAGTTAAAAATACGGAATTAAATAGAACTATAAATGATTCATATCATTCTTATAAGCCAGATAATTATTATCCTATTGTTGTTTTAAATATTAAAGTTGATACAACACTAGTTGATGTTAATATACATCCTACAAAAATGGATATTAAATTTGGTAACATTGAAAATTTATTAGAACTTGTAGAAAATACGATAAAAGATAAATTAAAAGTTAAAACATTGATACCACACATTGAAGAAAAACCAACATATTTAGAATCTTATCAGGAGATAAAACTTGATTTTGATACTAGTAATAAAATATATGAAGATGTAGAAGAATATCATATAAATAACGATTTAACAAACACTTTAAATCAAGAAAATGACAATTGTATAAATTATGATGAACCAACTAAAACAATGCCAAATTTATATCCAGTTGGATCAGTATTTGGCACATATATAATTTGTCAAAATGAATATGGAATGTATATAATAGATCAACATGCAGCAAAAGAAAGAATAAATTATGAAAAAGTAAAAGAGAAATTATCAAAAAAGACAAATAAAAAGATTCAAATGATTTTCCCACTTACTATAGAATATAAAGCATCTGAATTTATTATTTTAAAAGAAAATTTGGAATTTTTAAGAGAGCTAAATTTTGATATAGAAGAATTTGGCATCAATTCTATAATTGTAAAAGCTTATCCTACTTGGATACCAACAGGCAATGAAGATAATGCTATTAAAAAAGTGATTGAACTTGTAATACAAAAGGAGAAAAATTTTGATTTAGATAAATTTAATGATAATATGGCTGCTACTATGGCATGTAAAATGTCTATTAAAGCAAATACTTCATTAACAATAGAAGAGATGGAAAATTTAATTAGTGATCTTAGAAAATGTAATAATCCATTTAACTGTCCACATGGTAGACCAACGACAATATATTATTCAAAAAATGATTTAGAAAAAATGTTTAAAAGAAGTGGATTCTAATGTTGACATTTAAAATTAATTGTATATAATATTTATTTGAAATGAGGGTTTTATGGATAAAGCAAATATAGAAATAGAAAAATTAAAACAAGAAATAAATGAAATAGAAGAAAAAATTAAAAAAAACGAGATTAATAAATATAAATTAAGTCAAGGAACTAATTTTTTAATAAGTGAAATTAGTAATTTAAATAGAGATATACTATATTTAAATGATGCTAAAGAATATTCTAAAATAATTAATAAAAGGTTAAAAATAAAATTAGTTATTTTAATTTTATTTACATTACTTTCAATTTTTATTACAATTATAACAATTTCGGCTATTTATAAAGGTTTTAATGTACTTCCATTTTTAGCACTTTTTGGAGCAAGCACATTTACATCATATCTCACTATTAATGATTATGTTGATTCAAAAAAAGAGAAAAAAGCACTTGATGCACGAGATTTGGATATTCATTTAAATTATGCCAAAAAGAAACTAAAAAGGGATACTCAAATACTTCATAAAAATCAAAAGCACGATAAAAAAACAATAGAAAAATTAGATTTAGAAAATTCTAATCTTGAAGAAA
Source organism: uncultured Bacilli bacterium (assembly GCA_947628565.1). Lineage (GTDB taxonomy): Bacteria > Bacillota_I > Bacilli_A > RF39 > UBA660 > UMGS1613. Next base: position 75,614 of record CANRAH010000004.1, on the reverse strand, counting down.
GAAAAAAAAGAAAAGTGGAAAGAATAAATGAATTATCTATATTAAGGAATAATGTTATCAAAGAGTTTATAAGAGATAATGAAAAACTCGATGATACTATTAATATAGAATATGAAAAATCAAATCAAAAGGTAAAAAAAATTAATAGTGATAAGTAATCACTATTTTTATATTAATTTCATTTTATATTTACAAATTAGTTTTTTTATTTATAATATTTATTGTAATTGAATATAATTATGGTATAATTAAGATAGGTGATAACATGAGAGTTGTTATTAGTGCTGGTGGAACAGGAGGCCATATTTATCCTGCCTTAGCGATTATAAATAAAATAAAAGAGAAGGAAAAAGATAGTGAATTTTTATATATTGGAACACATAATCGCATGGAATGTGATATAGTTCCAAAACATAATATTCCATTTAAAAGTATTGAAATTTATGGATTTAATAGAAAAAATATATTTAAAAATTTTAAAACAATCAAATGTTTATTAAAAGCACGAAAAGAATGTAAAAAAATAATAAGTGAATTTAAGCCAGATGTTGTAATTGGTGTTGGTGGATATGTAACTGTTCCTGTTATAATGTCCGCTCATTCTCTTAAAATAAAAACGTTTATCCATGAACAAAATAGTGTGGCTGGACGTGCTAACTTATTTTTAGCTAAATATGCTGATTTAATAGGTGTATCATTTAAATCAAGTATAAATGAATTTCCAAAAGATAAAACAATTTTTACAGGTAATCCTTGTAGTGAAAATGCTAAGGATGCAAGTGTTATACCAAAAGAAAAATTTAATTTATCAAAAAGCAAAAAATTAGTTTTATTTGTTATGGGATCTCTTGGAGCAAGTTTAGTAAATGAATTTTTAATAAGCACTATGAAATTATTTAATAACAAAGATTACGAAATATTATATGTAACTGGAACACGTGATTACGATAAGATTAAAAAAATAAAGTTTCCATCAAATGTAAAAGTAGTATCCTATGTGGATTCTTTAGTTGGTATTATGAAAAATACTGATATAATTGTGACTAGAGCTGGAGCCTCTACATTAAGCGAAGTTATCGAACTTGGTATACCTTCAATTTTAATACCAAGTCCATATGTTCCAAATAATCATCAATATAAAAATGCAAAAGATTTAATTGATTCTAATGCAGCTTATATGATTGAGGAAAAGGATCTTATAGGTGATATTATAGTTAGAAAAATAGATGAAATACTATATGATGATAAAAAAATAAATGAATTAAAAAATAATTTAAAAAAATTTAAAATAGATAATAGTTCGACTGTTATTTATGAAAATATAAAAAAATTAATAGATAGGAAATAGATATGCAAATAACTAGTGAATTGAGGAATCTTGATGTTGGTAAAGTTATAGAAAATGAAGCACTAAAAAATTATACTACTTATAAAGTTGGTGGTTTGCCAATAGCAATAGTATATCCTTTTGATTTAGGTGGACTAATAAAGTTATTGAAATTTTTAAAAAGTAAAAATATAAAATATAAGATACTTGGAAATGGTTCAAATGTTATTTTTAATGACGCTCCTTATAATGGAGTAATTATTAAACTTGATAATTTTAACAATTTACGAATAATCAATAATAAAATTATAGTTGGTGCAGGATATATGTTAAATAAACTTGCAATAAGGGTTTCCAGACTAGGACTTAGTGGCCTTGAATTTGCAGCGGGTATACCTGGAACTATAGGTGGCGCAATATTTATGAATGCTGGTGCATATAAAACTGATATGGGATATATTGTATCTAGTGTTAAAGTTTTGACACCTAATCTTGAACTTAAGACTATGACAAATAAAGAATTAGAATTTCATTACAGAACATCGTTTTTACAAAAACATCCAGGTTATATTGTAATTGAAGCTACTTTAACTTTAGTAAAAGGTAATCAAGACGAAATTATGGAACTTATAAATGAAAGAAAATCAAGAAGGTTGGAAACGCAACCTTTAGAATATCCATCTGCAGGTTCTGTCTTTAGGAATCCAGAAGGAGATTTTGCAGGAAGATTAATTGAGGAAATAGGTTATAAAGGTAAAAATATAGGTGGCGCTAAAGTAAGTGAAAAGCATGCAAATTTTATAATTAATACCGGTAATGCAAGTGGAGAGGACATAAAAAAATTAATAAATGAAATAAAAAGTAGAGTAAAAGAAAAATATAATATTGAATTAAAAGTTGAACAAGAATTTGTTGAATAGGTGATTTAATGTCTAAAAAAAAGAAGAAAAAAAGGAAATTAAATAAAAAAAGAGTTTTAATGTTTTTTATTATTTTAATATTAGTAATATCTTTTATATATATATTATTTAATCAAAAAATTAAAAATATTTATATAAAAGGAAATATTTATTTAACTGATCAAGAGATAATAGATATTGCTGGATTGAAAGATTATCCTAATTTTATTAATAATATTCCAAGTATAGTAAAAAATAGATTAAATAAAAGTAAATATATAATTTCTTCTAATATTAAAGTTAAAGGCTTTTTTAATAAAATATATATAGAAATAAAAGAAAATTATCCTTTATTTTACGATTTAAATTTTGACAAGTTAGTTTTATATGATGGAACTAAAGTAGATGATGAAAAAGATTCTTTATTACTTATAAACCAAGTACCAAATACTATATACGATGAATTTATAAAATCAATGCAAAAATTGGATATCGATATTTTGCGTAGAATGTCAGAAATCAAATACGAGCCTAATGCATATAATGATCGATTTTTAATAACTATGAATGACGGAAATTATGTATATATTAGATTAAAAAAGTTTACAAAATTAAATAAATATTTAGACATAGTAAGTGTATTTGAAGGCAAAAAAGGAGTATTAAATTTAGATAGTGGTGAATATTTTGATCTATTTGATGAATAGATTGACTTTTCACTATTTTTTTTTTATAATTATCTCAAGGTAGGTAATTAAATGAATAAAAGAGGTTTTACATTAATCGAATTATTAGGAGTAATAATTATTATTGCTTTACTTTCATTAGTCGTTTTTCCAAGTTTAATAAATACGATTAAAAGGGCAAATGATGATGTTAATGGTCTTACAGAAAAGCTTATTTTTTCTTCAACGCAATCATATGTGGAAGACAATAAAGATATATTTAATAAAATAAATGGTAATATATACTGTGTAACGCTAGAACAATTAAATAAAGAAGGATATATTGGTTCAAATATTACATTGGACAATAAAAACTCTTTAAATTTAAAATCAGTTAAGATACATTATGATGGAATGTTTACATATGATATAGTTGATAATGATAATTGTGTTGAGATTGAAGCTTACTATCAAGATATATTAAACGGTTCTGATCCAGTTTTAAATGGATTAACGCCTGTAATATATGAAAATGGTTCTTGGAAAGTAGCAGATACAACTAAAAAATGGTATGATTATGATAATCAAGAGTGGGCGAATGCAGTAATACTTAAGGAAGGTATAAGCAAAAATGAAGGGACAATATTAAATGTTCCAAAAGAAAATAACGATTTCAATAGTTCAGATATACTAGCAATGTTCGTTTGGATACCAAGATTTGAATATAAAATAGATGGCCCATATGGAAAAGATGGAATAGATGCAGCAAATCCAGGAGAAATAGAAGTAAATTTTATAAATAAAGATAAAACTGAAGCAAATGATGGATATATAATACATCCAGGATTTACATTTGGAAGTGATACATTATCAGGAATATGGGTAGGAAAATTTGAAACAAGCCATGAAACATTATATTCAAGTACGATTAAAAATAATTTAAATTGCACAAATGAAAAGTGTGATAATGCCAGTGGCTTAAGAATACTACCAAATGTACAGTCGATAAGATATAATAATGTAGCAAATTTTTTCTATGCATCAAGGAGTATGGAAAATGTCCCTGAATTTAATATATATTCCAATAAAACGGACATTCATATGATGAAGAACAGTGAATGGGGAGCTGTTGCATATCTATCACAAAGTATTTACGGAAAATATGGAAATACAGATTATCAGGATGCAAATAAAGAAATATATTTAAATAATTCAAAATATAGGTATACAGGCAAAAGTGCAGGTGAACAAAGTAACTCTAGTGATCAGAAAACTTCATATGGCCTTTATTCATATGATGATCAACACACAGGAACTGGTGCTTCAACAACCGGAAATATATATGGAATATATGATATGAGTGGAGGTTCAAGAGAATTTGTTATGGGTTGGTTAAATTTTGGCAATTTTAAAGATGAAGGATTTGATAAAATGCCAGATTCAAAATATTATGATCAGTATTCAACTCCAACTTTCTCTAACTTATGTGATGGTCAATGTATAGGGCATGCATTAGATGAAACAAGTGGGTGGTATGGAGATCAAATGTATTATGGAAATAAAGATTCAGATTGGTTTAGACGCGGTGGTTCAGATGATGAAGGAGTAGAAACTGGAATCTTCTATTTTAGAAATTATAATGGAGAAGCGACTAGTATTGATTCATTCCGTATTGTTTTTGCTCAAACTTTAGGCAATTAAATTAAATATATAAAAAGGCTTAATGGCCTTTTATTATAAAATTATTTACAAAATATGTCTTTTTTAGTATAATTATAATGCTATTTACAACTAAAAGAAAGGAGTTTTATGAGTAAAATAAAAATTTTTGCTTTAGGAGGGCAAAACGAAATAGGTAAAAACATGTATATTGTAGAAGTCGACAAAAAAATATTTGTTTTTGAAGCTGGCTTAAAATATGCTGATGATAAATTGCTTGGTGTAGATTATATTATACCCAATTATGATTATTTAAAAGAAAATAAAGATAGAATAGTTGGTGTATTTGTAACTCATGGTCACGATGAACAGATGGGAGCTTTATCAGATATATTATTAGATTTACCAGATTTAAAAATATATGGTGGTAAATTTACATTAGAAATAATAAAACAAGATTTAATTGAATCCGAAATAAAAGATGCTAATCTTATTGAAATTAAACCTCATAAAAAAATAGATTTCAATGGCGTAAGTATATTCCCAATACAAGTATCACACGCATTACCAGATAGTTATTTATATGTATTGACAACACCAGATGGTGCAATTGTATTTAGTGGTAATTATTTATTTGATCCATCTATGATGGGACCATATAGCATGGATATTGGTAAACTTGCGTATGTTGGAAAACAAGGGGTTTTATGTCTTTTAAATGAATCTATTTATGCTGATAAAATAGGTTATACGTCTCCAAAACATCAAGTAAGTAACATAATTAGAAACGTGCTAGATGAAAATGAAGGTCGAATATTATTTAATATTTTTGAAACGCAAATATATAGAATACAGGAATTATTTAATGAAATATCTAAAACTAATAGAAACGTTGTAATTATGGGTAAATCACTTGAAAATATTATAATTAAAGGAATTGAATTAAATTATATAAATTTTGATAAATTAAGAATAAAACCTATTAGTCATGTAAATGATGATGGTATTATTATAATTATATCTAATGAAAGAGAAAAACCTTTTTCTAATTTGAAAAGAATACTTAGAAATTCAGATAAATTTGTAACTTTAAGTGAAACAGATACAGTTTGTATGTTGTCTCCAAAATATGATGGGCTTGAAATAACTGAAACAAAGATATTTAATAAAATAGCTAAAATAGGATCAAAATTAGTACTATTGCCTAAAAATACATTATCCCCACACGCATCAAGCGAGGATATTATGCTTATGATAAATTTAATGAACCCTAAATATTATTTTCCAGTTATAGGTGAATATCGCCATCAAGTAGAAAATGCTAACTTAGCTCGTAAATTAAATATAGAACCGAGCCATATTTTATTAAACTTGAATGGTGAAGTTGCTACATTCATAGATGGTAATTTGTCTAACGATACTGAAAATGTAAAAGTTGATGATATACTTATTGATGGCAAAACAGCTGGTGATATAGGAGATTTAGTTTTAAAAGATAGAGAAATGTTAAGTGATAGTGGTATTGTAATTGTAAATGCTACTATTGATAAAAAAACTAAAGCAATTTTAAATAAAGTAAATATTTTGACTAAAGGATTTATATATGTAAAAGAAAATATTGATATAATTAAGGAATCAGAAAATATAGTAAATGAGCAAATAAAATATAATACTAAAGATAATTATATAGATTATAATAAGTTGAAATCGGATATAAGAGAAAAACTTGGAAAATACTTATATAAGGAAACCGAAAGTAAACCTATGATAATAATAATAATACAAGAAATTTAAAGTAAAAGTACGTAAAATCAAAAAAAACTTTTACTTTTTATTTATTTTATAGTATAATAAATATAGAATTCTAGGAGATGATATGATGAAGCATATTTATACAAGTCTTGATATAGGTTCAAATTCTATAAAAATAGTAGTTTGTGAACTTTATCAAAATAAGTTAAATTTACTTGCATCATCTACCTTTAAGTCAAGAGGTATAAAAAGGGGAATAATAACGGATGTAGAACTGGCTAAAAATTCAATACTAGGCGCAATTAAGGAAATAGAAAATATGCTTGGTATAAAAATTAGAAGAGTTATTACATCAGTACCATCTTTTAATGCTGAATATTCTGTTGTAAAAGGTAGCATAAAAATAACTAATGATGCTTCAGTTGTTAGTAGTGATGATATAATAAAAGTATTAGAGGTTGCAACTAAATCCATACAATCAAATACTAGAGAGTTCGTAACAGTACTTCCAATTGATTATAGTGTGGATGATAAAGCATTTATTAAAAATCCAAAGGGACTTCAAGCAAATGTACTTGGTACACGTGCTGTTTTAGTAACAGTTCCTAAGAAAAATGTTTATGATACGGTAAGCTTACTTGAAAGCATTGGTTTAGAGGTTGTTGATATCTCTTTGAATAATATTGGTGATTTATACTCATTTAATAATAAAAATTTTGAAGATAAAATAGGCGCTATTATAAATATCGGAAGTGATATTACTAGTGTTTCTTTATACAATAAAAGTATTTTAGTAAAAAGTAGTATAATAAATATGGGTGGAAGAAGTATAGATAATGATATATCATATATGTATAAAATAAGTCTAAAAACAGCAAATAATTTAAAACTTAAATTTGCTTTAGCTCATAAAAAAAATGCTAGTGTTAACGATATAATAGATGTAGTAGATGCAAATGAAAATCATATAAAAATAAATCAATTTGAATTATCTGAAATAGTAATGTCTAGATTAGATGAAATACTTAATGAAGCAAAAAAAGAAATAAATCTATTGACAAGTAGAAAAATAGATTATATCATTATAACAGGTGGTACTAGTAATATGCAAGGATTTGAATATATTGTAAAAGATATATTTGGAGAAAATGCAAATATTGGTAATATCAAAATGTTAGGTATAAGAGATAATATATATTCATCTTGTATAGGAAATATAGTTTATCTTTTAAGTAAATTGAAATTAAGAAATAAAGATTTTAGTATGTTTACTGAAAACGAAGCATATCAAATTGCTTCGTCTAAAAAATTAAGTACATCAGATTCAATGCTAGGGAAATTATTTGGTTTTTTCTTTAGTGAATAGAGGAGGAAAATATGTTTGGATTGGAAATGGACCAAGTTGCTAAAATTAAAGTTATTGGTGTAGGTGGTGGTGGAAATAACGCCGTAAACCGAATGATAGAATCAGGAGTTAAAGGTGTTGAGTTCATAGTAGCCAATACTGATTTGCAAGTTTTAAATTGTTCTAAAGCACCTACAAAAATTCAAATTGGTGAAAATTTAACAGGTGGTAGAGGTGCTGGAGCAAAACCAGAAATTGGTAGAGAAGCAGCACTTGAAAGTAAAAAAGAACTAGAAGAAGCATTAGCAGGGGCTGATATGGTCTTTGTAACTTGTGGAATGGGTGGTGGAACTGGAACAGGAGCTGCTCCTATTATTGCAAATATTGCTCAAGAACTTGGAGCTTTAACTGTAGGTATAGTTACTAAACCATTCTCTTTTGAAGGTAAAAAAAGAATGGAACAAGCAAATGCTGGCCTTGAAGAATTAAAGAAAAACGTAGATACTTTAATTGTTATACCAAATGATAAATTAAGAGAAATAATAGATAAATCCACACCACTTTTAGATTCTTTCAAAGAGGTTGATAATGTATTAAGACGTGGAGTTCAGTCAATATCAGACTTAATTGCAGTTGCTGGACTTATTAATCTTGATTTTGCGGACGTAAAAACAGTTATGGAAAATCGTGGTAAAGCTTTAATTGGTATTGGAATTGGTGTAGGAGAAAACAGAGCTCAAGAAGCTGCAAAACAAGCTATATCAAGTCCACTTCTTGAAACTAGTATCGATGGAGCAACAGATGCGATTATAAATGTAACTGGTGGAAATAATTTAACTTTATTTGAAGTTGAAGAAGCTGCAGAGGTAATTAGGAATAGCGCTAAAACTGATATGAATACAATATTTGGTGCTGTTATAAATGAAAATTTAAATGATGAAATAATTGTTACTGTTATAGCTACAGGTTTTGAAGATGAAGCAAAAGAAAAGGTTTCAGCTGTGCAAAGTGCAACTCAATCAAGAGCCGATTCTAGACCTATTGCACATAATCAAACGGATGACTCAGACGATTCAGATGATATTATTCCATCATTCCTAAGAAGAAGAGGATTTTAGTTAATCAAAGAATAGATTTTTTCTATTCTTTTTAGTATAATTATAGTGGTGATGTTATGAAAACTGATATTGAAATAAGTCATGAAGCTAAATTACTAAATATAAACGATATAGCAAGAAAATTAAACATTGAAAACAATATAGAATGTTATGGAAATTATAAAGCAAAGATAAATATAGATAAAAATCCAAATAAAGATTCAAAATTAATTCTTGTAACGTCAATTAATCCAACTCCATTTGGTGAAGGTAAAACTACAATGAGTATTGGTATTGATGATGCATTAAATAAACTTGGTAAGAAAGCAATTGTTGTACTTAGAGAACCATCAATGGGGCCAGTATTTGGAATAAAAGGTGGGGCAACAGGTGGTGGATATTCACAAGTTGTGCCTATGGAGGATATAAATCTTCATTTTACTGGTGACATACATGCCATAGAACTTGCAAATAATTTATTATGCGCAATAATAGATAATCATATTTTTCAAGGAAATGAACTTGGGATTGATACTGTAGTATTCAATAGATGCGTAGATTTAAATGATAGAGCACTTAGAAATGTAGAAATTAATTATGGTAATGATTTAAAAAGAATTGATCACTATAATATTACAGTCGCTTCAGAAATGATGGCAATACTTTGTATGTCGGATGGAATAGAAGACTTAAAAAAGCGAATAGGTAATATTTTAATAGGTTATACTAAGTATAACAGAATGATTTTTGCTCGTGATTTAAAATGTGAAGGAGCTATTGCATTGGTTTTAAAAGATGCGATAAAGCCAAATTTGGTACAAACGCTTGAAAATAATCCTGCAATAATACACGGGGGTCCATTTGCAAATATCGCACATGGATGCAATTCTATTAAAGCAACAAAAATTGCTCTTTCATTAGCTGATTATGTTGTTACAGAAGCTGGTTTTGGTTCAGATTTAGGAGCAGAAAAATTTTTAGATATTAAATGTCAAGTGGCAAATTTAAAACCTAATTGTATTGTTATAAATTCAACTATTAGAAGCTTAAAATATAATGGAGGAGTACTAAAAGAAGATATAAATAAAGAAAATATTGAAGCGTTAAAAATAGGGATTTCAAATCTTGAAAGACATATTGAAAATATGAGTAAATATACAAAAAATATTATTGTATGTTTAAATAAATTTGATAATGATACAATAGAAGAAATCAATTATATAAAAGATTATGTGCTTAGTATGGGATGTGAATTTGAAATATGTACTTCTCATAAAAACGGAGGAGAAGGTGCAATTAATTTAGCTAAAAAAATAATTGATATATGTGATAGAAAAATTGATTTTAAGTCATTATATTCTTTTGATGATTCGATAATTGATAAAATTAATAAAATATCTAAAGAAATATATAGAGCACGTAGTGTTATTATAAATAATGAAATAAATGAAAAAATAAAATTGATTGAAAAAAATGGATTTAAAAATTTACCTGTTTGTATAGCTAAAACACAGTACTCATTTACAGATAATCCAAAATTGCTTGGAGCACCAAATAATTTTGATATGACTATAAGTGATATTAAATTATCTAGTGGAGCTGGTTTTATAGTAGTTTTAATGGGAAATATTATGACTATGCCAGGGCTTGGTAAAAACAGTGCTTATTTAAATATGGATATTACAGAAGAAGGATATATTAAAGGATTATATTAAAATACTAAATTATTTTAAAAGGTTAGTCTAGATTGACTAACCTTTTATTGTGTTATATTATTAAATTTTTGTTTGAAATTAATTCATTATTACCATAATATACTTGAAAGGAGATATTTATGGCACGTCATAAAGTAGAAATTTGTGGCGTGAATACTGCGAATTTAAAAGTTTTAAGTAATGAAGAGATGAAAGAATTATTTAGAAAGTACAATGATGGTGATCAAAATGCTAAGAATGATTTAGTAAATGGTAATTTAAAGTTAGTTTTAAGCATTCTAAAAAAATATAACAATAGATGTGATAATATGGATGATTTATTTCAGATAGGATGCATAGGACTTATTAAAGCCATTGATAATTTTGATTTAAATTTTGATGTTAAGTTTTCAACATATGCTGTACCTATGATTTTAGGTGAAGTTAAAAGATATCTTAGAGATAATAGTAGCATTAGAGTAGCAAGAAGCATTAAGGATATAGCGTATCATGCTTTGATAATTAAAGAGGAATTAACTAACAAATTAAATAGAGAACCAACCACGCTAGAAATAGCAAATAAAATGGGATTATCGGAATTTGAAGTGGGAAATGCATTAGATAGTATGAAAGACATAGTAAGTATATATGAACCTATTTATAGTGATGGTGGAGACACAATATATTTATCAGATCAATTAGAAGATAAAAATTCAAAAATGAAAAATATTGAAGAAAAAGTTGCATTAAAAGAAGCAATTAATTCTTTAAAAGATAAAGAAAAATATATAATTACTGAAAGGTATATTATAGGTAAAACACAAATGGAATTAGCTGATGAAATTGGCATATCTCAAGCTCAAATTTCTAGAATTGAAAAAAGCGCATTAAATAATATAAAAAATAAAATTAGTTAATAACAAAACATAAAAATATTGGCTATATTTTAGGCGAAAATAATATTTTATCTCATATAATATATTGGTGATGTTATGAGACTTTCAGAATTGCAAAATAAAACTGTTGTAAATTTAAATGATGGTAAAAATATTGGTAATATTATTGATCTTAGTGTTGATGAGGAAGGAAAAACAACAGGTTTAATAGTTGAAAAGAAAAGATTTTTGATTTCTTTTTTTACTTCAAATAAAGAAACTGTAATAAAATGGAATCAAATTGAAAAAATTGGAGAAGACGTTATATTAGTTAGAGTTGTTTATTAAATTATTTTATGGTACAATAATATCGGTGGTTAAATGAAGGTCTTATTATATACAGAAAGTGAAAAAATTATTAGAAAATCTGGATTAGGTAAAGCTATAAAACATCAAATAAGAGCTTTAGAAGAAAATAAAATCGATTATACTTTAAATCCTAAAGATGATTGGGATATATTACATGTAAATTTTTATGGACCTAAATCTTATTTAATAGCTAAAAAAGCCAAAAAGCAAGGTAAAAAAGTTATTTATCATGCTCATTCTACAGAAGAAGATTTTAGAAACTCATTTATATTTTCTAACTTAGTTTCTCCACTTTTTAAAAAATGGTTGATTAAGTGCTATACTTTAGGAGATCATATATTGACTCCAACACCATATTCAAAAAAATTATTAGAAGGATATGGAATTAAAATTCCAATTACAGATATAAGTAATGGAATAGATATTGACTTTTTTTCTAAAAACAAAAAATTAGGTGAAGAATTTAGAAAAAAATTTGGATATAGTAAAAATGATAAGATAATTATGGGTGTTGGATTATATATAGAAAGAAAAGGAATATTAGATTTCGTTGAACTTGCAAAACGAAATCCACAATATAAATTTATATGGTTTGGATCTTCTCCTCTTATATTTAGTCCAATTAAAATAAGAAAAGCAATTAATACAAAGCTTCCTAATTTAATTTTTGCAGGATACGTTGAACCCGAGATATTAAGAGGAGCATATAGTGGATGCGATTTATACTTATTTCCTACTTTAGAAGAAACAGAAGGTATTCCTATTATAGAAGCATGTGCAGCTAAAATTCCTGCACTTATTAGAGATATTCCTGTATTTGATGATTGGTTAAAAGATGGTATAAATGTATATAAAGCTAAAGATTTAGATGAATTCGACGAAAAATTAAAAAAAATACTTGATGGGAAGTTGCCTGATTTAACCGAAGAAGCATACAATGTTGCAAAATTAAAAGATATAAAAAGTGTGGGAGCTAAACTAGTTAATATATATAGGGAGGTTTTGGATGGAAAACATTAACGATATATATAAGCCAACTTTAATATTTGATTCCGATATATATAAAATTAACGAAAAAGATTATATTGAAGTACAACTTATAAAAATTAAAGATGATTATTTTTATGATGTAACGCTGGTTAAAGATAGATTAAAAATTTTTTTAGGAAGATTTGAAAAAAAATTTATCAAGCTTAAAATATTATGTAAAGAAAATAGAATTTTATTATATTATGAGGATTTCGATTCAAAGAATCATAAAGTAGGCTTATTTGATGTTGCAGGATTATATGATATAAGTGATAATACATATTTGGCTTGTACTAAAATTGAAGCGCTTAATAATTTTGGATATGATTTAGATAATTGCTATTTAGAAGAAAATGATAAAGATACCAAACTTATTAGAAGAGATAAAGAAAAGATTAAAAGATTTAAATTAAATAAAGACTATTAATAAACTTAATAGTTTTTTCTTGTTTTTAACTATTTTTATTGGTATAATATTAATGTTAGTATGGTGATAATATGTATTTAAAGAAAATAATCGCGCATGGGTTTAAATCATTTGCTGATAATACAGTAATAGATCTTGAAAATAATATTACTGGAATAGTAGGCCCTAATGGTAGTGGTAAAAGTAATGTAGTTGACGCCATAAGATGGGTACTTGGTGAGCAATCAATAAAACAATTACGTGCGGATACGAGCATGGCTGATGTCATATTTTCTGGTAGTAAAAGTCGTAATGCTATGAATAGTGCTTCAGTAACTTTAATATTTGATAATCAAGATAATTATCTAAATATTTCATATGATGAAGTATCTATAAAACGAAGATTATATAAAGATGGAACAAACGAGTTTTTTCTAAATGGTGAAAAATGTAGATTAAAGGATATAAGTGATATACTTATCGATAGTGGTGTAGCCAAAGAATCTTTTAATATAATATCTCAGGGTAAAATAGATGAAATTTTATCAAATAAACCAGAGGATAGAAGAATAATATTTGAAGAAGCAGCTGGCGTTTTAAAGTATAAAAAAAGAAAAGAAGAGGCTTTAAAGAAATTAGATAAGACTCATGAAAATATGTCTAGAGTAAATGATATAATAAAAGAATTAGAAATACAAATAGAGCCTTTACGTGAACAAAAAATGAAGGCATTAAAATATACTGATTTAAATGAAGAGTTAAAAGATTTAGAAGTATCTTTATTAGCTAGTGAAATAACAAATATAAATTATAAGTATCAAGAAAATAAAGATAAAATTGAAAAATTAAATAACGAAATTTTATCTTTAAGTACTTTAAATTCATCAAATGAAGCTAAAAGTTCATCTTATAAAATAAAAGTTTTAGATATAGATGAAAAAATAAAAAATAAGCAAAAAGAGTTGCTTGATATAACGACTAAAGTTGAAAAGTTGAATACTAATAAGCAAATAATAATAGAAAAGAAAAAATATGAAATAGATAACGATAAATTACATAATAATTTAATAAGATTAAAAGAAGACGAATTAAATTTAAAAAGCAATAAAGACAATTGTATTAATCAAATAAATGTAAATAAAAATAAATTAGATGGAATTTTAACTGATATAAATAAACTTGAAAGCGATATAATTTCTATCAAAGATAAAAAAAGTAAAATGATTTCTAAATTAAATGATGTAGTTAGAAATTTAAGCATAATAAATTCTAAAATTGACACATTAAAAGAAAATATTGATAACAATTCACAATTACCTTATTCTGTAAAATGTGTAATTGAAAATCCAAAATTCAGTGGAATATATGGTACAGTAGGTCAAATTATAGAAGTATCAAAAGAATATTCAAAGGCATTATCCGTAGCTTTATCATCATCAATTTCAAATGTAATTACAAAAGATACACAAAGCGCTAAAGAGGCGATAAATTATTTAAAGAATAATAATTTAGGTAGAGTAACATTTTTTCCTATAGATGTAATTAAACCAAAAACAATAGATATATCAACTATGGAAATAGTAAAAAAATGCAAAGGTTTTATCGAAGTATTAAGCAAACTTGTTAAATTTGATAAATTATACTTTAATATAATTGAAAATCAATTAGGTAATGTTATAGTAGTTGATAATATAGATAATGCAAATATAGTAAGCAAAAAAATCAATTATAAATATAGAGTTGTAACTTTAGATGGTGAAATAATACATGTTGGAGGAGCTCTTACAGGTGGAAAACTAAATACTAGAAATATTATTACTGATAAATATGAACTAGAAAATTCAATAAAAGAAAAAGAAAAATTAGAAAATAATCAAAAGGATGTAGAAAATGATATAAATACTTTGGATTATGATTTTAAAGCATTAGAAGATAAATTATATTTATTAAATAAAGAAAAAGTTAATATAGAAGAAAATATAAATAATAAAAATAATTTAATAACAGATATAGATAAACAGCTTGAAGAATTGAATATTCAAGTAAATGCAAATAATAGTAAACTCAATAATACTATAGATAAAGAAGAAGAAGAAATACTAAATAATTATTACTTTGCAAAAGAAGAAAAATCTAAGATAGAATCAGAATTAGATGTATTAAATAATGAAAAAATAAGACTTTCAAACGAACTTGAAGAGTTTGAAAAATTACTAAAGAAAGATAATTCATTATATACTGAAAAAAATAATTTAATACATGAGTTAGAAATAGAGATAAATAGGCAGGATGTTAAACTTGATACTCTTCTTCAAACATTAAGTGAAACATATCAAATGACTTATGAAAATGCAATAAAATATTATAAACTTGATATGGATATTAATGTAGCAAAAAACAAAGTAAATAGTTTAAAGAAAAATATTAGAGACTTAGGTCCTGTCAATATTTTAGCGCCAGAAGAATACGATAAGGTAAGTGAAAGATACGAATTTTTAATTCATCAACAGGAAGATTTATCAAAAGCTGAAACTACACTACTTGAAATAATTGATGAAATGGATATGGTTATGCAACAAGAGTTTTTGAAAACCTTTAAACTTATAAATGAAAACTTCCAAAATACATTTAAAGAGTTATTTAAAGGTGGAAATGCTGAAATTTCATTAACTGACAAAAATAATATACTTGAATCAGGAATTGAAATAGTTGCATGCCCTCCAGGAAAAACTTTAAAAAGTATTAATCTATTATCAGGAGGGGAAAAAACATTTACAGCGATTAGCCTGTTATTTGCAATACTTAAATCACGACCAGTTCCTTTTTGTGTACTAGACGAAGTAGAAGCAGCACTTGACGATGTTAATGTAGATGCTTTCGGTGAATATATTAAAAAACTAAAAAATAAAACTCAATTTTTAATAATTACTCACAAGAAAAAAACAATGGAATATGCAGATGTACTTTATGGAATTACTATGCAAGAATCTGGAGTTAGTAAACTTGTAAGCGTAAAATTAGAAGAGCTTAAATAGGAAGTGATTTTATGAATTATTTATTATATGGAATGGAAAATTATTTAATAGATAAAGAAATGAAAAATATAATAAATAAACTCGGCATTGAAGATATAAATATTTCAAGGTATGATATGGATGAAAATACTATAAAAGAAATAATTGAAGATGCAGTTACGATATCACTTTTTTCTTCTAATAAGCTAATAATAGTAGATAATTCTATTATATTTAGTAGGACATCAAAAAAAATTGATGATATAGAATTACTTGAAGAATACTTAAAAGAAGAAAATAAATATACTAATATTATATTTATTGATAGAAATGAAAAGATAGATAATGCAAAAAAAATAGTTAAATTAATTAAAGAAAAGGGAGTAATAAAAGAATTTAATCCACTTAAAAATATAAGTAATACTGTTAAAGAAATGTTTGATAATTACAAAATAGATATTGATACCATTAATTTTTTAATTGATAGAGTAGGTAATGATTTAGAACTTATATATAATGAAGTCGAAAAATTAAAAATATATAAAATTGATGAAAAAATTATAACAAAAAAAGACATTGAAGATTTAGTATCCGAAAATATAAATATAGATATATTCAAATTTGTAGATGATATTATAAATAAAAATAAAAAAGAATCACTAAAAACATATAAAGAACTTTTAAAAATAAATAAAGAGCCAATAAGTATAGTAGCCCTTCTTGCAAGTAAATTTAGACTTATGTATCAAGCAACTAGACTTTCAAAAAAAGGGTATACTGAAGAAAATATATCCGAAATATTAAATATGCATAAATATCCTGTTCATTTAGCTATCATTTCAGGATATAAATATAATCCAGAAATATTACTTAAATATTTAAACGAACTTGCAGATTTAGATATAGGTATGAAAACTGGAACTAAAGATAAAGAGCTTGCTTTAGAACTATTTATATTGAGTTTATAGGTGAAATATGAAAAATAGATTTATTGAAATACTTGAAACAATAAAATTTAAAGTAATTAATATGAATTTCTTTTTAACAGAGAATAGAGTAAAAAATAATGATTATAATAATATAACTGTTGAATTATCTCCTCATCTTATAAAGGCACAAAATAAAAATGATATTGCTCTTTTATGCAAAACAGTTAGATATTTTCTTAAGACATTAAAACGAGATTGCGATAATTTTGATAGTTCGTTATTTAAAGAAAATTTTAAATTATTACTATTTGACATTCGTTGTATTAAGAAATCAGAATCTCAAATTAATGGTTATGTTGAATGGGATAAAAACTTTGCCAAAAATTTGTTTTAAAAAATATACATCCAATTTTTCATGAACTATTACATGTAGCTTCTAAAGTTATACCTTATTCTGATGCTGAAAGGTTCTATTCTGAAGGATATACTCAATTACTTGAAGAAAGATATTTCAATTATAACAAAAATAACAATTATTTTATAGAAAAACTAATTATGTCCAATATTGAAGCAATATTGGATAAAAATTATATGGAAAAAGAGTATTTTAAAGGTAATTTAAAAGATACTATAAAAGAGCTTACTAAATATACTTCAGTAGAAAATGTAGACCTTTTATTAAAAAATATGGACTATTTATTTAAAATAACATTCTCATCATCATATTTTTTTGATTTTGATTCAATGCAAAATTCTATAAATAATATATTTAATATAATGTTTGAATGTTTAAAAAATAAACTAGACATAATTGAAAATCAAGAAGATAAAGAAAAACTACTTAATTCGTTTTTGACTATTAATGCTGAAATTACGGATAATAAAACTAAACAGATAAAAAATTTAGAGATTGGAAGTTATTCAGAATATCTTTCTTTAAAAAAGAGGATTCTATACGGCATTAATGAAAAATAAAAAAATAAGATTGTTTTTATTTTTTTATTTTTTAGCTATTTTTTTATTCAATGATGCTTAAATAGTACTTATATTAATCAATAATTTCTTTAATTCTATCATTTACTTCTTTTAAAATGAGCTCATTTTTATTATTTTGTGGTTTATAATATCTTTTACCTTTTAAATTATCGGGTAAATATTGTTGCTTTACTACATGATTCTTATAATTGTGAGCATACTTATAATCTGGGGAGGTCGTTTTTATATGATTTGGTACATTACCAGTATTTCCTTTTCTTATATCATTTAAAGCCTCGTCTATAGCCATTATAGCGCTGTTTGACTTAGGCGATAAAGCCATTTCTATTACTGTTTTTGCAAGTGGGATACGTGCCTCTGGTAATCCTAATCTATTACAGGCATTTATGCAAGCTTCAACCTTTAAGGCCATATTAGGGTTTGCAAGACCAATATCTTCATATGCTATTACACTCATTCTCCTAAATATAATATCTAAATCTTCTGCCTCAATAAGTCTCGATAGATAGTGTAATGATGCATCTACATCAGAACCTCTAATACTTTTTTGAAAAGCGCTTATAACATCATAATATCCATCATCATTTTTATCATGAAATAAATTTGGTTTATTACTAATGTTTTTTAATGAATCTAATGTTATTACTTTATCAAAACTAAAGTATGAAACTTCTAACATATTATAAGCATATCTTAAGTCTCCACTAGATATATTTGCTATATAATTTATACATTCATCATCTATTTTAATATCTTTTAATTCCTGATTTATAGCTCTATATAAAGCTTCCTTTATGTCTTCACAAGTTAGTTCTTTTAATTCGAATATTTGGCATCTTGATCTAATTGCAGGATTAATAGCATGATAAGGATTTGATGTAGTCATACCAATTAATGTAATCAATCCACTTTCTAGATATGGTAATAGTAAATCCTGTTTATCTTTATTTAATCTATGTATCTCATCCATTATGATAACAAGACCATTATACATTTTTGCTTCTTCAACGGCAATATCAAAATCCTTTTTGTTATTTATAACAGCATTAAGCAATCTATAATTTAATTTTAATTCCTCTGCAATTGCAATTGCTATAGTAGTTTTACCAATTCCTGGTTTACCATATAAAATCATAGAAAATAATTTTTTATTTTTAACTAAATTACTTATTACTTTATTTTCTCCGATTAAATGTTTTTGACCAATAACATCTTTAAGAGATTTAGGTCTCATTTTTATTGCAAGTAAATCCATAGTACCACCTAGTAATATTTTACCATAATAATTAAAAAAGTGATATAATATTTATAGAAGGTATGATATATGGAAAATTTAGATGAACTTATAGAAGAATTTTTAAGATATCTATTGATAGATAAGGGTTATAGTAATAATACTATTTTATCTTATAAATTAGATTTAAACAAATTTTTAAAGTATAATAAAAATAAAAAAATAAAAGATATAAGTAACAAAGATTTAAAAGAATATGTTAAATCTTTAAATAAAGAAAATTTAACAGAAAAATCTATATCAAGAAATATTTCTTGTTTGAAAAGTTTTTACAAATTTTTACTTATAAGTAAATATGTAAAAGATAATCCGAGTGATTCTTTATATATTCCAAAAACAAAAAAAACATTACCCAAAACTTTAACTGTTGATGAAGTGTTAAAATTACTTGATATAGAGTTAAAAGACCCTTTTAGTTATAGAAATAAGGCAATGCTTGAACTTATGTATGCAACAGGAATTAGGGTAAGTGAACTTGTTAATCTAAAACTAGAAGATGTTGACTTTTCATTAGATTTAATAAGGGTATTTGGAAAAGGAAATAAAGAACGTGCAATTCCAATAGGGGAATATGCTAAAGAATATCTAGAAAAATATATATATGAATATAGAGGACTTTTATTAAAAGGTGTTCAAGTGGATTATTTATTCTTAAACAATCATGGTAAAAAAATGACAAGACAAGGATTCTTTAAAATAATTAAAAAAATAGCTGATGAAAAAGAAATTAAGTCATTCATTTCTCCTCACATATTAAGGCATTCATTTGCAAGTCATTTACTTAAATATGGTGCTGATTTAAGAACGATACAAGAGTTACTTGGACATTCAGATATTTCAACCACTCAAATTTATACTCATATTTCTCGTGAAGAATTAAAAAAGAATTACGAAGAATATCATCCACATGGAAATTAAACTAGATTTTATTCAACATATTTGATATAATATAGCTATAGAATAGGAAGGTTTTTATGAAATTTAGTAGAATATTTTTAATAGTTTTAGATTCTCTTGGAGTAGGGGAAGCAATAGATGCAAAAAAATTTGATGACGAAGGTGTAAATACATTAGGTCATATTTTAAAATATAATCCAATTGATTATCCTAATTTAGAAAAGATGGGATTCCTTAATTTAGTAAATTATAAAAATATAAAAGAAACAGATTCATACTATACAAAAGCTCATCCTAAAGCAAATGGTAAAGATACGTTAACTGGTCACTTAGAATTGATGGGCATACGTACAATAAAACCATTTAAAAGTTTTTTAAAAACAGGTTTCCCTAAGGAATTAATTGATGAACTTGAAAAAAGAACTGGAAGAAAAATAATAGGAAATTATGCTGCTAGTGGTACTGAAATAATTAAAGAATTAGGTGAAGAACAAATAAAAACTGGTTCTTTAATAGTTTATACATCAGCAGATTCTGTTCTTCAAATAGCCGCTCATGAGGATGTTATTCCACTAGAAGAACTATATAAGGATTGTCAAATAGCTCGTGAACTTACGTTAAAAGAAGAATGGAAAGTAGGAAGAATAATCGCACGTCCTTATATTGGCAAAGTTGGAAATTTCATTCGAACACCAAATAGACACGATTACGCATTGGATCCTGCAGGCGATACTGTTTTAGACAATTTAAAAAATAGTGGATACGATGTTATAGCTATTGGTAAAATAAGTGATATATTTAATAACTGTGGAATTACTAAAAGTATTAAAACTAAAGATAATTTAGATGGAATTACTAAAATTCTTGATGTAGAAAAAGAAAACTTTAAGGGAATTTGTTTTGCTAATCTAAATGATTTTGACTCTAAATATGGCCATAGAAGAGATATAAAAGGTTACGCAGAAGCTATAAAGGAATTTGATAATTATTTACCAAGAATAAAACAAGATTTGCAAGAAGATGATCTACTTATGATAGTTGCAGATCATGGAAATGATCCTTCTTATAAAGGAACTGACCATACAAGAGAAAATGTTCCAGTACTTATCTATTCTAAAAAATTTAAAGATCCTAAACATTTAAAAGAACTTGATTGTTTTACCGATATAGGAGCTACTATAGCTGATAATTTTGATGTAAAAATGCCAGTTGTTGGTAAAAGTTTTCTTGGAAAATTAAAATAATGAATCGTGATGAATTAATAAATAATCTTTTTAATCTTCAGGATTTAAAATATAAAGAGTTTCATTCTAAATTAATATTAGATAATAATTTAATTGGTGTTAGAACCTTTGAATTAAAAAAAATAGCTAAATATATAGCTCAAAATGACTACAAAGAATTTATAAAATGTAATAAACATGAATTTTATGAAGAAAATGTAATTCACGGATTAATACTTGGATATTTAAAACTTGATTTTTTATCTTTAAAACCATACATTGATGAATTTTTAAAATATATAAATAACTGGGCAGTTTGTGATTTAACTGTATCTAATTTAAAAATATTTAAAAATAATAATTTTAAAAAAATAGGATTTAAAGAAGTAAAAAAATATATAAATAATCCTAATCCATGGATAAATAGATTTGGTTATGTACTAATTTTAACTTATTATATTAATGATGATTACATTGATAAAATATTTAAATTATGTGAAAATTATAAAGATTATTACTATGTTAAAATGGCCATTGCTTGGCTAATTTCAATTTGTTATATAAAGTATAAAGAAAAAACTATTATATTTTTAAAAAATAATAAATTAGACAATTGGACATATAATAAAACTATACAAAAAATAATTGAATCAAATAGAGTATCTAACAGTGATAAAGATATATTAAGGAAAATGAAAAAGTAATAATTAAATTATTAAAATAAATTTAATGCATATATTTTACTGGTGATATAATGTCAAGTAATATGTATGCATTTTTACTTTCCACAATAGCTGGAATTTCAACTTTAATAGGATTTTTATTTATATATATAAATAAAGATAGGGATTCTATTGTAAGTAAAGCACTAGGATTTGCAAGTGGAGTTATGCTTACTATATCTATAATTGATTTAATTCCTAATTCATTTTTATTAATTATCAAAATGCAATCAAAATTATATGCTTTATTTTTAATATTAATAGGATTTTTAATAGGAATAGCAATTTCTAGTATAATTGATAAAAAAGTAGAAAAATCGTCTAAAAATGGCTTAAAATTATATAAATTAGGGATTATAACAATGTTAGTTATAATTTTTCATAATTTACCAGAAGGTATAGCTACTTTTATTACAACAACAAATAATGCAAAATTAGGTATGGTACTTACGCTTGCTATTGCATTACATAATATTCCAGAAGGTATTTCTATAAGTATACCAATATATTATTCTACTAATAGTAAATTTAAAGCCTTTTTATATACATTTATATCTGGTATATCAGAACCATTTGGAGCATTAATTGCATACTTATTTTTATCTAAATACATTAATGATACATTACTTGGCATTATATATTCAATAATAGCTGGAATGATGATTAATATTTCAATAAATGAATTATATAAAGAAGCAGTTAATTATAATAAAAGAAATACAATTATTTATTTTATTATTGGTTCATTTATTATGATATTAAATCATATACTATTTAATTAGAGTAGGGGAATAACAAAAAAGAGACAAAAGTCTCTTTTTGTGGGTTATTTACAATCTATATCAGAATTTGATCTAGAATTGTTTGATTTAGAACTAGAAGATTCAGTATTAGCATTATTATTCATACTATTACTTTTATTCATGTTAGATTCTTTTTTATTCTTTTTCATTTAAATCACCCAGTAATATTATTATCAAATATAAAAATTATATACATAAAATTTAAAAATGTGTTAAAATAATTGTTGAAAGGAGTAAATATGAAAAATAAAAATATTATGAAAAAGCAACAAAAAAAAATAAGTGACGAAAAAGTAGTTTATTCTGATATAATTAATTATTTAATTAATAGCTTTTATTATGACTGCAATAAAAAAATAAAAATGAATGAAATAAAAAATAAATTATGTATAAAAGATGATAAACTATTAATTAAATTTATTAATTTTTTGGGACAAGAAAAGTATATAAAATACACAAATAAGTCAAAGAAAGAGTTTACAATCGAATTTAAGGGATTAATTTATTTAGAAAATTTAAAACTAAATTATAATCAATATGAAAATAATTTAATCGGTTCAATTACGGCGATAATAGCATTAATGATAAGTCAATATGTGATAATATATGTAAAAAGTGATACATTAAAAGCAATATTTTCTATTGCGCTAATAATTATATTAGGTAAATTTATAAATGATATATTAAATAAAAAATATACTAGGTAAAAAAATTCACTATTAGGAAGTTAACATAATATATATTGTAGGATATTAAATTTTTTATTTATAAATGAATAATTTATCATATATTTTTATATATTGTTTATATATCTATATCATATATATTCATTATACCATATTTTATTTTAGATTGTATATTTTAAATAATAATTTTAATTGTTTTAATTAAAATTATTATTTAAGTACATTTATATTTTATTATAATATTTAAATGTTATTATTTATTACTTATTTTAAATTAATTATAGATAATCCATAAATAAATTTATATAATTATCATTAATATGTTCTTAATTTAAATTAAGTAATTCTCCCCTATTTTAAGGAAAGATATAGTAGGGGAAGTGTATATAAAAAAAGAACTTGTGTTCTTAATTTAAATATTTATTCTTCATCTATTCTTTTAAATGCAGATTTTCTAGATTGTATTTCTGCTATTTTTTCAAATATTTCAGATGCATTATTTTCATTTATTTCAGTATAACCAAGTTCTTTTAATGCTTGAACTTTAACATTGTTTAGTTCCATAGTACGGCTTAATTTTTCTTCCATTTTTTGTTCTATTTGATTTACAAAACGTCTATGAGATTCGGCTAATTTGCTTTTTGAAGCTTTACCACTTCTATATAATACCATTGCAGAAAACATGACACTTTCAAATATAAATTGTTCATCTTCTTCAAATGCGAATTCCATTGGTTTTTCAAAGCCAGTTTCTTTTGCAACATATGCAAGAATATATTTTAATTCTTTAGTATTATTCATTGCCTGTAAATAATGATAAAAATAATTTACTATAGTAGCGCCTTCTGAACCATTATCTTCTAAATATTCTTTAATTAAATCTACTATTCCTACAATTAATTCCTGATTTTTAGGACTGATGCCAGTTAAAAGATCGTTGCTTACTCCCCTACTTTCATCATTTTTATTATCGCACAAACTATTTAGCCTTAATTCAACTTCAGTTATATAATCAGTATTTATTTTTATTGTTTCAAGCTCAGATGCATCTTTAATTCCTAATAAATTAAAAAGTAATATTTTTTTATCTTTAGGCCATTTATCAATATCATCCAATTCCAAATAATTATAAATCATTTGTCTAGAAACACCTAAAAATTTAGCGAGTTTGACTTTAGATATTCCAAGTTCATGTAACACATCAGATAACTTAATACTCATTTCATACCCTCCTAATAATAATTTTATCACAATATTTACATTTGTCAAGTGTAAAGTAAAGTCACAAATCATTATTAGAATTACATTATATTATTTTTAATACTAGTTTAAGAATAAAAGGCGCTACAAACGATTCATATAAACTTGTAATTGTAATTATTAATATAAATAATATCAATATATATAAATATTTATTAAAATATTTTCTCATATTTACATCTTTTTTCTTTATGATACTTCTAATCATATTAAGTGATAATTTTATAGTAAAAGAAACTAGCAAAGAAATTAATAATATATTTATTATTAAATGTGGAAATATATATATAATACTTAGTATTAATCCTTTAAATTTATAGGTTAAAATAAAAGCTGATAAACTAAAGCCAATTATAAAAGCTTTATAAAATAGCACTAAAACATTTAATGGCATTAAAAAATACGTAAAGCCTATAATTGATATTAAAAATATAGTTAAATAATTATTCATTAAAGTGTTTTTTAATATATCTATGTAATTAAAATTTACTTTTATTGATTCAATGAATTTTTGTATATATTCTATTACTAAATTTTTATCGGATGAATTCAATATTACTATAAATATTGATCCAGTTACAATTCCAAATAATACAATTATTATTGAAAATAAAACATATTTTTTATCAAATTTTACATTATTTAAAAGTTTGTCCAATAGTTTCATTATAATCACCTAATTAATCCTATTAACAAAATATATTTTTATTCCATTTTTTATTAAAATATATTATAATAGATTTAGAGGTGTTTATATGGGATCAAAAGTACAAAAAATTATAGTAATAATAATAATAATTGCAATGGTATTAAGTGGTATTCTTGCCATATTTGCATAAAAAGCCAACCAAATTTTTAGTTGACTTTTTATTATATTTAACTTATTATTATTTTTTAAATAACCAATTTTTAATATATTATTTTTTGGTTACTTTTTTATTATCTTTAAGTAAATCTCTTATCTCTTCAAGCAATATTACTTCATCTTTCTTAACAGGTACTGGTGGCTTTTCTTCTTTTTTATGTAGTACTTTATTAAATATTTTAATAAACATAAATATACAAAATGCAACTATTAAAAAATCAACTATATTTTGTATAAAGATACCATATCCAACCTTAGCTGAACCAATTTTCCAATATAGATTACTAAAATCAATACCACCTATTATGATTCCAACGATAGGCATTATAATATTATCTACTAAAGAAGTTACAATTTTACTAAAAGCACCACCTATAACAACACCAACAGCAAGATCTATGACATTTCCACGTGAGATAAATTTTTTAAATTCTTTTATCATACTACACTACTCCTTCAAGTCAATTATAACATATTCAAAAATTTTTTTCTATAAATTTGCAGTGGAAACATAATTCTTCACATTTTTTGTTATTTTTAAAATTATTTATCATATTAGTTACTCTATCACTATTTAATATATTAGAAAGATTATCTATATATATATTACCTAAATTTATAATACCAAGGCTATCCACACAACATGGTATTACGGTACCATCGACAAGTATACCAATATGATCAATAAGTCCATAACATTTACCAATTTTATTATTTATATTATTATTTAAATCTGGCCATATAAATTCTTTAAAATTATTTATAAAAAGTTTATCATTTATCTTATAATTATGTACGTCATATTTAATATTTGAATTATATCTATTATTTATATAATCAATAATATCATTATTATATTTATTTTTTACCCATAATCTAAGAGAAATATAAGTATTATTTTTAATTAAATTATCAACTGAATCAAATACATTATTTAAATAATCAAACAAATCAATATTATATTTTGAATTAAAACTATGTAATGATATATTTAATTGTCTTATGTTTTTGTTATATTTTATTCTATTTATTAGATAACCATTTGTAGTAATATTAATTTTAAAATTTTCACTAGCAATATCTATTAATTTATTTATATCTTTATGCATTAATGGTTCTCCTAAAACATGAAAATATAAATAATTAGTATATGGTTTTACTTTATTTAACAATGTTTTAAATTCATCAATATTTATATATTTAATTTTTCTTTTATTTTTAATACAAAAATCACAATTTAAATTACAAGCATTAGTTATTTCAATATATATTTTTTTAAATCTCATAAATATCACGTTAAAATTATATCATTTATTTAATTAAAAAACTAGGTTTCCCTAGTTTTCAGCTTCTTCTAACATATTAGTAATTAATATTCCATAACCTTTATGTGGATCTTCTACAACTACATGCGTTACCGCACCAATAATATTATCCCCTTGAATTATTGGACTTCCACTCATTCCCTGCACTATTCCATTAGTTTTTTCTAATAATTCTTTATCAGTTATTTCAAATTGTATGTTTTTTAATTTATCTTGAGTTTCGTTTACAGATAATATTTTAATCGAATATTCATTAACATCTCTATCATTTAAAACTGTTAAAATTTTAGCTTCTCCTATTTTAATATCATCAACTGAAGATATTACATTATAAAGTTTAGATGTATCTATATTACTTGTATATGTTCCAAATATTCCTTTTTTTGTGTTTTCAAATATTTGCCCATCAACTTTATCTGTATAAAGTATTGCATTTTTTTCACCAGGATTTCCTCTATCGCTTGGAGTTATACTAGTAATTTTTGAATCAAATATAGAACCATCTTTTATATCTATAATTTCGCCAGTTTGATTATCTGCAATTTCATGACCCAATACACCAAACAATTTTGTTTCAGGATCTATAAATGTAAGAGTCCCTACACCTGAAATTGAATCTTTAACATATAAACCAGTTTTCAATGTTCCATTATCTTCATATAAATTTAAGGTGGTTTTTTTAGTTTTATTGCCTCTTGAATAAGATAAATTTAAGCTTTTACAATTGCAAGTATTTATTATGTTGACCATTTCATCTATAGTTTGAACATTTTTATTATTTATTTGACTTATTATATCTCCTGATTTTAACCCTGCTTCAACTAATGAATTATGGCCATTTATTTCATATGCTCCTACAATTAGTATTCCATTTGTGTTAAGTCTTATTCCAACAGTTTCACCACCAACTATTACTTTTGATGAATAAGCAAGTATTGATTGTGGAATAATAAATAATGTTAAAAGAAAAATAAGAGTTTTATTTTTTAATTTTTTAAAAAACATAAAAACAACTCCTTTATTAGACTACATTTTTATTATGAAAAAAAATAATTAAATTATAAAAAGAAAAAAATACCAAAAGGTATTAATTATTATATTTATGTCCTAAAATATATACTTTTCCATTATCATTTTCACCATATAATAATGGATTTTCAATATCTATTTTAAATTTTAGATTATCAAGTAATATCTCTGCTGTCCTTAATTCCAAAGTTTTAAAATCAAATTCTATTACTTTTGAATAATTTATAAATGAAGTTAGTTTTGTTATTTCTTTATCAACACATTCACCATATTGAACTTCAACTAAATCTGTTTTAAAACTTTCAGCTTTATTTAAAAGTTTATCTTTTAAATCTTCATCCATTTTTCTAATTCTGTGTTGAGATTGGATAGCATAATTTGTCATGTTATTAATAATTTTGGGTGAAGCAATATTAACTAATCCTTTATTTAAAATATAAAAACTTATTCCATTTGAAAAAGTGATATTGTTATTATCCTCAAAAATCAATGTGCCATTTAAATCATGCCAATCAAACTTTTTCCATTTATTGCACATATAATTTTCAAATGTGCGTTGTCTTAGATTATTATTATTTTTATTTTTTTGTTTTAGAAGAAATTCTTTTACTTCATTTAGTGTTTTGCTATCTAGCATATTAAGTAATTTATCTATCTCATTATTTGTCATAAAACCCCCATATTTAATATTTACTCTATTTCAAAATCTTCTAAAGTACCATTTTCAGTAACTATTTTATTTATTTGCTCTTCTACATTTTTAAGTTTTTCATCACACTCTTTTACAAGTTTCATTGCTTGTGTATATTTTTCTATTGATGAATCTAAGTTTATTTCTCCTGATTCAAGTTCATTAACAATATTTTCTAATTCTTTTAATTTTTCCTCAAATGTCATTTCTTTTTCTTTAGTCATTTTTATTCTCCTCTACATCTTTTACTGTTGCTTTTATTATACCATCATAAATTTTAATAGTTAATATATCATTTACATTAACATTATTAATTTTATTTAAAACTTTACCATCACTATATGTTAAAGAATATCCTTTTTTTAGCAATCCTAATGGATTAATTAATTCTAATTTATCAATTAAATTGTTTAATTTAACTTTTTTATCCTTATATAGCAAGTTTGGATTATTTAATATATAACTTTTTTTTAATATTTCCAAATTATGTTTTAAAGTATCACATTTTTTTATCAATATTTTATTTAAATTATCTAATAATATATCCAATTTTTGCTTTTTGTTTTCATACATTATCAAAGGATTCTTTAAAGCGTAAGAACCTTTAATAGAATCAAGTAATAATTTTTGATAGTTAACTTTTTTATTAATCGATTCATTTAACCTTATTTTTAAATTATTTATAAGATTAATTAAATCACTTAAATTTGGCACTGCCATTTCTGCTGCACCTGTTGGAGTTGGAGCTCGCATGTCAGCAACATAATCGGCTATTGTAAAGTCAATTTCGTGCCCTACAGCGCTTATAATTGGAACTTTTGATGCGAATATAGCGCGCGCTACAATTTCTTCATTGAAAGGCCATAAATCTTCGATAGAGCCTCCTCCCCTACCAACTATTAATACATCTAGATTATAGTTTTGAGCCATCTCAATATTTCTTACTATGTCTTCTTTAGCAGAATCTCCCTGCACAAGAGATGGAAAAAGTATAACCTCACATATTGGAAATCTTCTTTTTATAGTAGACATTATATCTTTAATAGCTGCACCTGTTTTGGCAGTAACAACACCTACCCTATTTGGAATTTTTGGGATTTGTTTTTTATATTTTTTATCAAATAATCCTTCTTTTTCCAAGTCTTTTTTTAATTTCTCATATGCGATATATAAATTGCCTATACCATCTTCTATCATTTCATCTACATAAATTTGGTATCCGCCTGTTTGCTCATATATACTTATTCTACCAGTAATAAGTACTTTCGAACCGTCTTGTGGCTTAAATAATAATTTTTTTGCATTACTAGAAAACATGATAGCATTAATTTTACTTAAATCATCTTTGATAGAAAAATATATATGCCCTGTAGTATGATATTTAATATTAGATATTTCACCTTTTAAATATACTAATCTTAAATTATCATCGCTATCAAATTTTGCTTTTAAATATCTTGTTATAGAACTTACAGTTAAATATTTACTATCCATTTTTTACCTCTTTATATATTTTATCTAAAAGTGCATTAATCATATTTTTTACATCATCATCGCTATAAAGTTTTGCAAGTTCAACAGCTTCATTAATTGCAACTATATCTGGAGTATCCATATAAAGTAATTCATATATTCCCATTCTTATTATTGACTGATCTGTATTTCCTAATCTATCTATTGTCCAATTTTTTAAATATTTATTTGCAATTTTGTCAAGTTCATTAATGTTAGTTATTACTCCATAAACCATGTCTTTTACAAATTCATTATCAATAGGATTAACATCTTTAATTATATCATCAATATTATATTCAATATGATTTAGTTTATATATATTTATTTGATATAAAATTGTCATTATGTTTTTTCTAAGTTGTGAACGTGTCAACTGTTCCATAAAATCACCTATAATCATTTTACCATAAAAGTTAAAAAAAATATATAAGTTATCCTATATATTTTTCACCATTACCATCATGTAATTTGACTATTATATCAATTATTAAATAGAAATATAATATTCCAAATATTATCCATCCAATGAAAGGTATAATAATCAATATAATCCATACATAAGGAGATAAATAGTAATCTTTTCCTTTTACATCCAATTTAGCTGCTGTCTTTGCAATTAGGCTTATTTGAAACGTATATAGCATAACTGCAAAAGGAAGAACAAGTACAAAACCAATTACCCAAATATACCACTTACAATACCATGTATTTTTATCAAATACATTTAATAAAGCACCGAGTACAATAGTAGATGAACCTCCTGAAAAAATTAAAAGCAAAAGCCATATCCACCAATTTTCTTTTTTTAAAATATCCATATTATCACCACTATAATTATACTATATATTTTAATCATCAACAAGTTTGGATAAAAATTTAAATGTATTTTTGACACCATTTTCTACTACATAACTTATTTTATCTGATAATTTTGATGCAATTTTTGATAATGAATTATTATAATCATTATCCTTTAAAATTAAATATTTATTTAGATCTACTTCTTTTCCTGCTTTCACATCTTCTTCAAATTTTTTTATTTGTTCCTCTGTTAAGTGAGTTTTTTCATAATTTTTATATTCATAATATCCAGTTAGTTCAGAAAAATATACAACAACGAAGCTTAATAATAATATTGAAAAAATTAATTTTAAAAGTTGAACTTTTTTATCTTTTTTCATTCAAATATTCTCCTATCACATTAGCAAGTATATCCAAAGTATTATTAACTTCATCAATATTGTTATTATTACCTCCAACTTCTATAAGTATAACGTTAGGATCAAGATCTTGATTATAAACACCATTTACTCCAGCTCCCTCTTTTTTCATTATTCCTCTTGAAAGATTTTCATATTTACTTTTA
The DNA here is from genome assembly GCA_947628565.1 of uncultured Bacilli bacterium. Taxonomy (GTDB): domain Bacteria; phylum Bacillota_I; class Bacilli_A; order RF39; family UBA660; genus UMGS1613. The sequence goes on along the minus strand of CANRAH010000004.1, from coordinate 43,882 downwards.
ACAATATCATTTATTCTTTCTGCAACTTTTAAATTTTTTTCATAATTACTATTTTCAAGCCCTATAACAAACAAAATTTTAGCATAATCTTTTTCATTTATTTTAGTATACGTTGCACTGTGGGAAGCAGCATCTCTATGCAAATCGATGAATAATTGTATTGAACTATATTTATTTTTAGCTATTTCTAAAAAATGTCTACTTGCTATATAACTTTTAGCATGATTATAACCATTTTCTTTCATATAGGATAATATATCATTTTCTTCAACTATTGTTTTAATATTTAAATTTTCTAGTTTATCTTTTAACATATTAGCTGCCATTAATACATCTGGTACTATATTGTGATTTTCTAAATATTCTTTTGTATATGTCTCCATTTGATGTGAATTATAAATGTATACTAATGGTAAATCGTTTTTTACATATGAAAAACTCGCATTTAGATTGTCATCACTAGTACTATTTGTAGATTTTAATTCATTTTTTAAAAAAAATAATGGAGAATTAAATATATTTTTATTTATGTAATCAGTTAAATTATCTATAATACTATTTTTATCTATATTATATGAATAATATGAATCATTTAATATATTATTTATTAATTCAGGATTAGATTTTTTAAATTTTATATTTCCTATATTATCAATAAGTAATATAAGTATCAAAAGTACAAACATAATACCAAAAATTCTTTGAAGTTTATATTTTTTCTTAGGTTTAAATCTTTTTTTCATATCATCACCATAAATAGTATAAACTTAATTAGTTACAATTTATGTCGAAACAAATAAAAAGAAATGATAAACGACAAAGTCGCATACACTATCATTTCTATGTATTAGATTGCTAATACACTTAAATATATTCAAATTTTAAATAAATATGTTGATTTATATTTTAAATATGTTAAAATAGTAAACAAAACAAAGTGTTTTGGAGGGTATATGTTTAAAAAGTATTTAATAGAATTCAAAAATGGCACTATAGTTATGTTTAAAGAATTTTTTAATAAAAAAACAAATAAAAAACAAAGAGCTAATATGTGGAGCTTTTTGAGATTGATTATTCCATTAATTACATTAATATTATCGATTATAGCAAGCATTTTAAATATATTACCACTACTTGTTGCTTCAGGAATAATTGCTGGTTTTGGTGCACTAACAGATTTTTTTGACGGAAAAAGCGCTAGAAAGCACAAAAGTTCAAGTGAATATGGAAAAATTTTAGATCAAGTAACTGATAAATTTTATTCTTTAATAATGGGAATAAATTTATCATTCTTAAATCCTATTTATATTTTACCATTGTCATTAGAATTAACAATCTCTTTAATTAATATATCATACAAATCAAAATATAAAAATATAGATATAAAAAGTAGTAAAATTGGTAAAATAAAACAATGGCCACTATATTTAAGTCTAGCATTAGGATATTTTTCTATATTAAATAATACTTTATTAACAATATCAAATATTTCTGTATTATTAGCTTCAACATTTCAAGTATTAACGATAAATAGCTATATTAAACAAAATAATAACGAAATTAAAAAAGAAAAACAATTAAAAAATAAAATTATTATTACTTCTGAAGAAGTAACTGATAAAGGAAAAAGCAAAAATTTAGAAAATAAAATTTATAACAATATATATGAAGAAAGTAAAAAAGAACAATATGTAAAACTTAAAAATTTATTAAATGAAATTAAAAATTTAAAAGAAGAAGACGCTAAATCTATTGAGAAAATAAAAAAATGATTAAATCATTTTTTATTTTTAGCTTACAAGTAAATTCCCAATTAAATCTGCAAAATTATATAAACTATCTTTTATAAAATATAATTTATCCATGAAAAAATTATTTTTACCTTTTTTATTATCAATAGTTATTATATATCCAGTTTTATAATCTTTTACATCAATATTAACATTATATCTTTTATATCTTTTTATTATAAATTCTTTATCTATTTCGTTTGTTGAATAAATATATATTACATTATTATTTAAAAATATACTATCTTTAATAAAATATTTATAATAATCTATCATTTCATTCATATTGCAAATTAGAATATCTACAGATTTTTTATTTATATAATTTCTCAATTTTTTTATATTAATAGTTTTACCTTTATTAGTTTGCCTTTTTTTTGATTTAGAAAATCCGCCTGATGACTTACACGAATTTATCGAGTATAAATTAACTTTATTGTTATTATTAAAAGCATCCAATAACATTTTATCAAGTCCAACAACTAGTACGTTACCCTCAGCGTTTTTAATTATATTTTCTAATCTGTTAAACATTATTATCACCTACTATATCATTTATTACATAACTTGCGCACAGTAACCCAGCAGTTCCAGGCACGAATGCATTTGATGGTATTTTCTTTTCTATTTTTGTATAAGCTTTTTCATCACTTGATACAACCATTACTTTCCCTTTAATTTTTTCGTCCTTTACCATTTTTCTAATTATTCGAGCAATTCTATCATAACTAGTCTTTCTTATATCGACTATTTTTAATTTTGTAGGATCCATTTTATTACCAGTTCCCATTGATGATATCAATTTAATATTTTTATTTTTACATATTCTAATTAATTCTAATTTAATAGTAACTGTATCACACGCATCTATTACATAATCAATATCTTCTAAAAAAAGACTATTAATATTTTCTAAAGTAATAAATTTTGTTATTTTTTTTATTTTAGCTTTATTATTAATGCTTAATATTCTTTTTTCTATTTCATCAGTTTTATAATTCCCAATATTGCTTTGATATGTCATAAGCTGTCTATTTAAATTAGTTATATCTATTTTATCATTATCGACTATTATGAAATTTTCAATTCCACTACGTACTAAAGCTTCAACAGCATAACTTCCAACTCCACCAAGTCCAAGTATTAAAACTTTTTTTGATTGGATTTTATTTATTTTATCTTTAACAAGTAGTTCTAATCGCTCAAACTCACTCATCATATCACCATAAATATTATAGCACAGTTTAATTTCAAAAAAAAGCAAATAATTGCTTAAATTTATATTGAATTTATCATAATTTTATCTGTTTTTTTATTTTCAGTTTTAGAATATATACATCCACAATAATCTTGTCTATATAAATTATATTTTTTTGATAATTCTAAAGACCTTTTATAACCATTTTTCTTTTTAAAATCAGAATATAAATATTTAATTCCAAGTTCAGATTCCAATTTACCACCTATTTCATTAATCCAAGCCGAATTTTTATATGGGCTTATAGAAAGTGTCGTAGTAAAATAATCAAAATTATTCTCTTTTGCATAAATTGCAGCTTTCTTCATTCTAAATTCATAACATTTTTTGCATCTTAAACTTCTTTCACCTAAATTTTCTATACCTTTAACTATATTATAATATTCATTAGGATCATAAGTTGTCTCAATTAACTCTATTTTATTATCAGTTATATATTCATTTAAAAATCTTTTTAACTCTTGTAATCTTCTTTTATATTCACTATCTGGGTATATATTTGGATTATAATAATAAATTGTTATCTCAAAACAATTACTTAAACATTCAATTACATATGAGCTACAAGGCGCACAACATGCATGAAGTAAAAGTTTAGGCTTTGCTTTCAGTGATGAAATTATTTCCTCCATTTTTTTTTGATAGTTAATATTAAATATATTAGCAGGCATCATCTGTATTACAAGTCTCACTATTCATATCTAATATATAATCTTCATAAATACCATATAATTCTTCGTATTCATCATCAGTTAATTTTTCATATCCAGTTATTTGGCTTATAATTGTTGAAGTATGCACTCCAATTATATTACCTTCTTTAACAAAAATTACTGTTGGTTCATATATTCTTTTTTCATTTACATTTAAGGTTTGGTCATCTAACGTTATAATATAATCACTTAAATATGGTTCAAGTAAATCTAATAATTCAAAATATCCTTTTGTTCCTTTTATATCGTTACCTTTATTATCTTTTGAGTATACTAATTTACCATCTTGAATTTCGTATGAATCTCTTTCATTTTCGATATTTAAATAATATAACGTATCGATATTATTATCTTTTAAAACATCAAGTAACACTGGCACCATAGTTCTACACCAAGGTGATGATGGAAATCCTAAATAAATAATTCCTGTTCCATTTTTTATTATATCAGCAAGCTCACTAGAACTTTTATATTTAACAGGATTATCAGAGTTTATTTCAAGTTTTTTATATTTTTGACCTTCATAAGCTTCTTTACCATTCAAACTTTCATATTCTTTTTTAAATTTAATTGAATCATTATTATTATTTATTATTTTAATGTATGATAATGCAAAAAGCATAAAACACAAAATTGGAATTAAAATATAACATATATTTTTTTTATTCATAAAATCACTTCCAAGTCAATTATAACATATTTAATAAAAAAATAAAATATATGCATTACATATATTTTATTTTTCAATAACTGCTTTAATTCTTCTAACCCCAGCGCTACTTGCTTCTTCTTTAATTATCTTAAATTTTCCAATTTCACTTGTATTTTTTACGTGAGGTCCTCCACATAATTCTTTTGATATATCACCAATTGAATATACAGTTACTATATCTGGATATTTTTCTATAAACATGCATTCAGCACCACTTTTTATAGCATCCTCTTTTTTCATTTCCTTAAAAGTAACATCTATAGAATCTTTTATCCAACCGTTTACTAAATCCTCAACTTGTGTTTTTTCTAAATCAGATAATTTATGATCACAAGAAAAATCGAATCTCATTCTATCCTGATTAATATTACTTCCCATTTGATGTACTGTGTTTCCTACAACTTTTTTTAAAGCAGCATTAAGTAAATGTGTAGCTGTATGATATTTTGTTTCAATTTCACCAGTTGATGCTAATCCGCCTTTAAATTTTCCTTGCGATGCAGTTCTAGATTTTTCTTGATGCTCCTTAAACTTTTCTTTAAATCCTTCTTCATCTACACTAATATTTTTTTCACTTGCAAGTTCTAAAGTAAGTTCTATTGGAAATCCATACGTATCATATAATTTAAATGCTAAATCTTTATTTAAAACATTAGAATTCAAATTATTTGTGATTCTTTCAAATTCTTTTAATCCCTTTTCCAATGTTTTATTAAATTTAATTTTTTCATTTTTTAAAACTTCTAAAACAACATTATAATTAGTTTCGAGTTCACTATAATATTTTTTATATTTATCCATAATTAGACATGCAATTTGTTCTTCCCAATTAATGTTAGGATCAATTTCTAATTTAGATGCATATCTAATTGCTCTTCTAATTAATCTTCTTAAAATATATCCTTGATCTGTATTAGATGGTTTTATCATAGCTGGATCTGATGAAATAAATACCGCTGTTCTAATATGATCAGCAATTATTCTCATCGCTTTTTCATTACCTTCATACGGTTTATTTGATATTTTTTCAATTAGGCTAATGACATCACTCCAAATTGATGATTTATAATTATCTAAAACGCCCTCAAGAGTTGCTACTACTCTTTCAAGACCCATACCAGTATCTACATTTTTGCGTTCAGATTGTGTCACATTACCGTTTTCGTCTTTATAATATTGCATAAATACATCATTCCAAATTTCAACCCATCTTGAATCGTTTGGATCAAAATATTCTGGGATTTCATCATTACTCCTGAAATAAAACATTTCAGTATCAGGACCACATGGCCCTGTTTCACCAGCTATCCAAAAATTGTCTTCAACGGTTTCATATATTTTTTTTCTATTAATTCCAAGGCTTAACCATATATTTATAGCTTCCTCATCTTTAGGAATTAAATCATTACCTTTAAATACAGTAACAGCAAGTTTTTCTTTAGGTATTTTTAGAACTTTAGTTAAAAATTCAAAGCTCCATTCAATAGCTTCTTTTTTAAAATAATCTCCTAAAGACCAATTACCTAACATTTCAAAAAACGTATGATGGAAAGTATCGCCAATACTTTCTAAATCATTTGTTCTAACACATTTTTGATAGTTGCAAAGTCTTTTTCCACAAGGATGCTCTTTACCCATTAAATAAGGAATTAATGGTTGCATTCCAGCAGTATTAAAAAGAACACTTGGATCATTTTCAGGTACTACTGGCGCACTTGGAATTTGTTTATGACCATGACTTACAAAAAAATCTATATATAAATCTTTTAAATTCATTATTTCACCTCAATTATATTTTTAATTTTATCTACTACTTCAGATATCGTTAAATTTGTAGAATCAATATATACTTGATCTTCTGTCCTGGTAAGAGCACCTACTTTTTTATTCATATCATTATAGTCTCTTGCACTTATACTTGTTTTTATTTCATCTAAAGTTGAAATAATTCCCTTTTCCATATTCTGTTTATATCTTCTTTTCACTCTTTCATCAAGTGAAGCATCCAAATAAAATTTATATTGCGCATCTGGAAATACAACGGTAGTTATATCTCTACCTTCCATTATTACATCATTATCTTTTGCTAGTTCTCTTTGCATAGATACAAGTATTTCCCTTAGTTTAACTATACTTGATATAGGAGATACTATACTTGTAACTTCGTTAGTTCTTATATCATCTGTGACATTTATATCATTTATAAAAATGGAATCTCCATCAAAACGAATTTTTGAAGATGAAGCAAGTTTTACTATACTATCCTCATCTTTAATATCTATATTATATTTAAGAGTTAAATAAGCAATAGCTCTATACATAGCACCAGTATCGATATAAAGTAAATTACATTCCTTTGATAAAATTTTACTAACAGTCCCTTTACCACTTCCAGCTGGCCCATCTATAGCTATAATTTTTCTCATATTACACCTCTTTACATATATTCTCTAAAGTTTCTTTTAATAATTCATAATTATCATTAGATATTATATAATCAAAATCATTATAATTATCTAAATCAGTTTCTGTTATATGTTTTTTTTGATCAGTTGTTAAATCGTTTTCTACATTTCTATTAATTCTTATCGTCAAAGCATCATTATATTTTTCTTTAATGCTTAGTATTTCGTCTTTTAGTCTTGCATCTGTGATGACTATTATATCATAAAAATACGAATATACTTCAATATCTTCTAATAATCTTCTTATTAAGAGTTTATCATCTATTTTTGATTTTATTAATTCAATACCTAAATTTTGTAATAAATCTCTTGGTTTACTTTCACTATTTCCATCCCAAGAAACTATTTTTTTTGCATATTCTTTTAATGGATTTGCAAACGAAACATCAACAACTTTTTTATCCTTATAAAAATTTTTTATTATTTGGAAAGCAGTTCCTTTCCCACATCTTGCATGTCCTGATAGCACAAATAATTTAATATTTCTTTTTTTAAAATTCATTTTTCCTCCGAATAAAAATTCAAAAAATTATATTTATCGTCAAAATATTTAATGATAACTTTAATTACTCCTATAATTGGAGTTGATAAAAGCATTCCTACTATTCCAAAAAAATATCCAAATATCAATAGTCCAATTATTATTGTAACTGGATTTAGTTTCGTAGTTTTACTTATTATTAATGTTTGCAAAACATTTCCTTCTATCATTTGAATTATAATAACTGCAACTAAAACAGCAACTCCAACTCCAGTTCCTTGTGAAAAGCCTACAATAACAGCTGGTGCTCCACCAATATATGGTCCAATATATGGTATAACATTCGTAACACCACAAAATAATCCAAATATAATAGGAGCTTTAAGGCCAATTAGTGCGAATGCTAAAGTTGATACGGCAAATACAATAAATGCATCTATTAAAGCTCCATTTACATAATTTCTTAATGATTGATTAATTTTATAACAAAGTTCACTTGTAGTATTTTTAAATTTTTTTGGAACTAGATCAAGTAGTGTATTACCTAAATTATTACAACTTAAAAGAAGAAAAAAACCAATTATTAAACCCATTATAAATGTTCCTATATAAGAAACCGCACTTGTTAAAAAATTAATTATAAGTGATGGCAATGATGTCGATAGACTATTAGACATATCATCAAGTTTAGAAGTAATTCCTTTTTCTATATTATCCACATTAAATATTGTAGAATCTAAATTATCAAATAAATTTTGAGTCCAATCCTTTACATTAGAAAAAATATTTGGAAAATTTGAGACAAGTTCTAATATTTGATTATATAAAAGTGGTATTATAGCTTGTATTAAAAATACTATACAACTAATTAATATTACGTATGAAAAAATTGTCCCAATTAATCTTCTAACCTTCTTACGTTCTAATAATTTTATAAAAGGATTTAAAAGCCAGGCTATTATTATCCCTATGAAAAGAGGTGTTAATATTTTTAATATTTTTATTATTACGCCATAAATATTTAATTCCTTCATTATTTTTAAAATTAAATATGCTCCTAAAATAATTAATAACAAATAAAATATTTTTAATATTTTTTTTGATATATTTATTACTTCGTTAAGGCTGTTTTTATCAATGTTTTTATTCATAATATCACCTAAATAATTATATCACAATAACTATAAAAATAAAATAAAAAGTTTAAAGTCTTTTTATACTGACATAAGTTCAGATTCTTTTTCTTTAAACTTTTCATCAACTATTTTATTAAACTTATTTATTAATTCTTGAATATCATCTTGTGCATTTTTTTTATCATCTTCAGGTAATTCAGATTTTTTAATATCATTATTTGCATCTTGTCTGATGTTTCTCAAAACTATTCTACAATCTTCAGCATATTCTTTTGCTTGCTTTACGTATCCTTTTCTTGTTTCTTCCGTAAGCGCTGGAATATTTAGTATTATAACTTCACCATTATTATTTGGAGTTATACTTATATTTGATTCGTATATTGCCTTTTCTATTGATGATATTGAACTTCTATCAAATGGCTTTATGCAAAGCTGTCTAGCTTCTGGAATACTTATTGTTGCAAGTTGTTTTAAAGGTGTATCTACTCCATAATAATTTACCATTACTGAATCAAGCATAGCTGGATTAGCACGTCCTGCACGTATATTTAAAAATCTTTTCTCCAAATTTTCTATAGCTGTTTCCATTTTCATCTCTGTATCCATTAAAATTTCTTCCATTTTATTTACCTCTCCTATTTAAAATTTTTAATTTACTAATTAAATTATTTTACTTATTAATATTGTATTCCCCATACTACTAAATCTTTCGCATGCTTTCCACATACAACACATTTATCATCAATTTTTTTTGCATTTTCAAGTATACATCTAGATTTAGTTCCTCGTATTTCCTTCATTTTAAGTTCGCACTCTTCACTTCCACACCACATTGCTTTAATAAATCCAGGTTGTTTATCCATGATACTTTCTACTTCTTTTAAATTATGCGCTTCAAAAGTCATTTTATCTCGCCTTAATTTTGCTTTATTATACATATCTTCTTGTATAGAGTCCATAAGTGTTTGAACATAATTTACTATATCAGTATCAACTGGTACTTCATATTTTTCTTTAGTATCACGTCTTGCTACTGTAATATTACCATTTTCTATATCACGAGCGCCTATTTCAATTCTCACAGGAATTCCATTTACTTCTGATTCTGCAAATTTAAACCCTGGAGATTTAATCGAATCATCAACATATACACTAATATTAGATTTTTTTAAATCATTATATATTTTATCGCTTAAAACTTTTACTTTATCATTATCTCCTATTGGAATAATTACTACTTGATTTGGAGCAATATTAGGGGGTAATACAAGACCATCATCATCACTATGAACCATTATAAGCGCTCCTATCATTCTAGTAGTAACTCCCCAAGAAGTTTGATATGCATATTCAAGCTCATTTTCTTTATTTAAAAATTTAATATCATATGCTTTAGAAAACTTTTGTCCAAAATAATGACTTGTTCCAGATTGAAGTGCTACACCGTTATACATAAGTGCTTCTACTGTTAATGTATATTCAGCTCCAGCAAATTTTTCTTTTTCAGTTTTTTTACCTGTAATAACTGGTATTGCTAAATAATCTTCAAAAAATTTTTTATATATCTCAAGCATATTTCTAGTTTCTTCTTCTGCTTCTGAACTAGTTGAATGAACTGTATGACCTTCTTGCCACAAAAACTCACGACTTCTAAGAAAAGGTCTTGTTTCTTTTTCCCATCTCATTACATTACACCATTGATTATACTTAAGTGGTAAGTCTCTATATGACTTTACTTTAGATGCATAATAATCACTAAATAATGTCTCGCTAGTAGGTCTAATACACATTTTCTCTTCAAGAATTTTTTGACCTCCTATTGTTACCCAAGCGACCTCAGGAGCAAAACCATTTATCAGTTCTCCTTCTTTTTTCATTAAATTTTCCGGTATAAGTACAGGCATATATACATTTTTATGGCCAGTTTCTTTAAACATTTTATCTAATACTTGTTGCATTTTTTCCCATATGGCATACCCGTTTGGTTCAAATACTGTACATCCTTTAACATTAGAATAATCTGCTAAGTGTGCTGCTTTTACTATATCAGTATACCACTGCCCAAAGTCTACATCTCTACTTGTTATAGCTTTATTAGCCATAATATCAACTCCTGTAACAATTATACTATAAAAATAACGAAAAAGAAATCATTTTATTTGATTTCTAAAATTATTTTATTTTACTTATATTAATTTTGAAATTTATCAAAAATATAATTTTTTACATATATTATTCGTAATTATTTATCATAATTATTTAAAAATTCTTTTAAGTTAATAGCTACATCCTTAGGTAATATAGTATTTAAATCTTCTAAGGTAGCTTCTTTCATTTTATTTATTGTTTTAAATTTTTTAAGTAATTCTTTTTTACGTTTATCTCCAATACCTTCTACATTATCAAGTATACTAGAAAGACTACCTTTACTTCTTATTTGCTTGTGATAATTAATTGTGAATTCATGTACCTCATCCTGCATTCTTTCAAGCAAATAAAACACATTGCTTTTTTTATCTATTTTAACCTCTTGAATTGGATCAAATGCTAAAAGAGCACTTGTTGTATGTTTATCATCTTTTTTAAGACCAACAACAGGTATATCTAGGTTTAAACTATTAATTACTTCTCGGGCAACATTTATCTGACCTACTCCACCATCGACAATTATTAGATCAGGATGTTCTAAGTTATCTTTAAGTACTCTAAAATATCTTCTATAAATGACTTCTCTCATGGTAGCATAATCATCATTAGTATCAATACTTATTTTAAATTTTCTATAATTATTTTTACTTGGTCTCCCATCAATAAACACAACCATCCCAGATACGTTATATGTTCCAAAAAGATGAGCATTATCAAATATTTCTATTCTAGATAATTTATCTAAACATAATATGTCTTTTAATTCATCATTTGCAAAATAAGTTTTTTCTTCATCTTTTTTTATAAGTTCAAATTTTTCATTTAAAAGTATTTTAGCATTTTCACATGCATTATTAACAAGTTTTAATTTTTCACCCTTAATAGGTTTTTTTACATTTAAATTTAAATATTCACTTAAAAGTTTATCGTCTACTATACTTGGTACAAGTATCTCTTTTGGTTTATTTAAATTTGTATAAAATCTTGCTATATAACGTGTTAATTCCTCTTCAATGTTGTCTACTATATCAAATATTTCAGATTTTCTTTCAATAATTTTAGATCCTCTTATAAAAAACACTTGTATACTTAAATATCCTTTATCAAAATAATATCCAAAGATATCTCTATCGACATTGTCTTTAAGCTCTACATCCTGATGTGTTAAGGTAATATTAATATAGTCAAGTAAATCTTTATATTCTTTTGCTTTTTCAAAATGTAAAAGATTGCTTTCCGTTTGCATTTTTTCCTTTAATTTATTAGTTACAATCGAATGATCACCTTTTAAAAATTTTATTATTTCGTTTTTCATATTTTCAATTTCTTTTATATCAATATTATTCGAACAATATCCTAAGCATTCACCAATATGGTAATATAAACATGGTCTTTTTTGATACAAATTACATTTTCTAAGTGGATATATTCTATTTAAAAGATTAACCGTACTTCTTGCTGCAGTTACATTTGGATATGGTCCATATAAATATTTTGCTTTCTTTTTTCTATTTATATTTCTTATTACCTTGAGTGTTGGAACTTTCTCATCAGTAAGTTCAATATAAGGATAAGTTTTATCATCTCTAAGCAAAATATTATATTTAGGATCATATTTTTTAATTAGATTAATTTCAAGAATTAATGATTCTATTTCACTATTGACAACTATATACTCAAAATCGTCTATTTCACTTACAAGTTTTGCTGTTTTACCATAATGTTTACCTCTAAAATATGAATTTACTCTATTTTTTAATTTTTTTGCTTTACCTACATATATTATAACCCCATCTTTATTTTTCATAAGATAACATCCTGGTTTTTGTGGCAAAAGTAGTAATTTATCTTTTAATTTTAAACGGTCCATAAAATCACCAAATTTATTATAGCATTTAAACAAAAATATGTAAATTGATAATAAAAAAAGAGTAAAAATACTCTTACAGATTTTTAATATAATATTGATAAGTTTTGTAATTATCTATTTTTTTACTCATTTCAGTTTCATATTTTTTTTCTAATTGAGATCGTTTTTTTGCAGTCAAAGCAACATTTGATCTTATAAAATTAAAAGACATTAAATCCAATTCTTCACGAGAAATATCAATGATATTATTTTCTATTTTATATGATATAACTCCATCTATAAATTCTTTTATATAGTCAAATTTACCATATTTTACAGGACTATATAGTGTATGATTTTCACTATCAAAGGAATAAAATTCAATTGTTTTTTTAGGAAAATTATCTGAAAAATCTTCATCATTATAAGTAGCTAATAAGATTGCCTCATTACTTTCTATCAAATCTTCTACTTTGTTTTTATTAACTGGATATGAAAAATTTATATAATCTTTTACAATCAATCTTAAATGTTTGTACAAAGTTTTACGTATTCTATCATAGTTTGAATACACCATACTATCTTGTCGCGTTATTGCAAGTTCATATTTGTATGGTAAACATTCAATTGCTCTAACAATACTTGTAATTATATATGCAATATCCTTTTCATTAAATTGCGAATATTTTTGTACAGTCATACAATATTCATCAATTAAATCATAACAAGATTTTAGTTTTTCTATACTTTCTTTAATTTTAGGATTATACTTTTTTTCAATATTCTCACGAGTTTTTGCAAGTTCTTCATCTTTTTCATTTTTTAAATTTTCGCTTTTTGATAATGTTTCATCTTTATCTTCTACAAGTTTTTTTAAATTATCATTAAAATCCATAATATACCCTCCATATTAATTATAACACATTTAAATAATAATCAACAATTTTTTATAAAAATTATAAAAAAGACTGTTATAAAAATCATAATAACAGTCTAAAATTTATATTTTTTTCTGATATTCTATATCAGCACTATAAAAATTATTTTTTAATTCATCACTTGTATCAAAGCATAACGATATAGCTGTTTTAGCGCAATCGGCATCATATAAATATTTCTTTGAAATTAAATCTTGGTATTGATTATAAACTTCTTTAATATTTTCATTATCTAATAATAATAAGTTTGCTTTTAAAAGTTCTACATATGACATTATTGAGAATGAAAAACTTGCTTTATCTATATCACTATCTTTTATCATAAGAATTTTTTCAATTGCATGCATTGCCATAATCTTGTGAAATTCATTATTAAATAAACTATAATTGTCATCATCTAACATCCATAATTTTGCAATATATTTTGCTTCAGACGGTATTGCCTTAGGTACATCGTATTTATTTCCTAACAATATTCTTTCAATATCTCTATGTGTATATATAATACCATATTTAAGTTTAATAATTGATGATGAATATGAACTATCTTTTTTTCTTAAAATAATATCATCTAGCATTAAAAGGAATGAATTTATATTATCATTTTCACATGCTAAATAAAAACTACTAATAAAATCCGTCGAATTCAAGTTAAAATAAATTCTATACATTAATTCATTATGTATTCTAATGATTTCATTTTCTTTAACTTTTTTTCCTTTTTCTTCTTTTAAAAAATTTAACCACTTCTTACATTCGTTCTCCGATGAAAATAATTTTTTACATTTTTCATCTTCAACTTGTATTGCTATTTTTAAATAGTCCAACGTTTTTTCAAAATCACTTGTATTTTTTAGATTATCATTTTCTAAACTACATAATTCAAAAGTTAATGTTTTTATAGATTTGGAAATTTCTATTAATTCATAAAATTCTGTTAAATCTTTTTTAGTTAATTCAAATTTTTGCATAACTTTTCCCCCCTAAAAGATGAAGTTATAATAGCAAAAATATTGCTTTTTGTCAAATTTAAAGAAAATTAAAAATTATTCATCTATATTAAAATCATCTAAAAAATCATCAATAGTCATTATTTTTTCATCGACACTTTTTAAAGAAATATTTTCCTTTTCAATTTCTTTACTTTCCGTGTTTGAAGTATCGTTTTTTTCATTAATATTTTCTAAATCTTTTAAAATAAATACATCTAAAATATCATGTTTAGAAAGTTGAGTGCCTGTTGAATGTCTATCTGTTATTGGCAAATCAGTTAATTTTATTATTTCAATATCTTCTTTAAATTTCAATCCTAAATTATGTCTTGAATTAACGACAAACGATTTAAGTATATAATATGGATTAGTTTTTACATCTCTTATAACTTGTATACCTTTTCTCGCTCTTGAAATTTTTTCAAATTCAGAAATTTTTATTCTTTTACCAGTATTTTTAGTAGTTATAATTGAAATATATTCTTCATCTTTTATTATACTACCACTAGCAACTACATCATTTTTTAAGCTAATTCCTTTAACACCACTAGCACGACTTCCTAAAATAGGTATTTCATCGATACTAAACCTTAAACCATATCCATTATGTGTTGTTATAAATACATCATCTCCTTGGTCATATGAAATATTTGCAACAACATCATCTTGCTTTAATTTCATATAAGGCATTGGTTTAGTATAACGACTAGCTTTTAAATCACTTATTAAAGTACGTTTTACCATACCATTTTTAGTAAATACTGTGATATATTTGTCAGTATTAAAATTATTTATAACAATTGCATCTATTATATTCTCTTCTGGATTAATTTTTACTATGTTACTTACATGCTTACCAATATCTTTCCATTTCATATCAGGGATTTCATAAATAGGTATATATAAATAATTACCAATATCAGTAAACATTAGTATGACATCCATAGTATTTACCTCATACATACCAATTACATAATCCTGTTCTTTTAATCCTGTCGTATCATCAGTCATAGAATAACTTCTTTTTGATACTCTTTTTACATATCCATCTTTAGTTACTACAACAATACAATCTTCCTTAGGAATCATAGAGGTTGTATCAATTTTTATTTCTGTTATTTCATCTTTAATCTCTGTTAGTCTTGGAGTAGCATACTCATTTTTAATTGTTCTAAGTTCAGCTTTCATAACATTTTTTAATTTTTCTTCTGAAGATAATATACTTTCAAGTATTGATATTGCCTTTAAAAGATTTTCTTGTTCTTCTTTTAATACATTTACATCTGTATTAGTTAATCTGTATAATTGAAGCTTAACTATTTCTTCTGCTTGTTTTTCTGTAAATTCATAAGTATCAACTAAGTTTTTTTCAGCATCAACTCTGTTTTTACTTGAACGTATTGTATGTATAACTTCATCAAGTATATCAAGCATTTTTATTAATCCTTCAACTATATGCATACGTGCTTTAGCATGTTCAAGATCAAACCTTGTACGTCTTGTAATTACTTCTTTTTGATGACGAATATACGCATCAATTATATCCAAAATTCCTACGACCATTGGTCTTCTATTTACTATAGCAATCATATTATATGTATAGCTTATTTGAAGATCAGTATTTTTAAATAAATAGTTAAGAATATTTTCATGATTAGCATCCTTTTTTAAATCTATTGCTATTCTTACTTTTTCTTCCCTATCGGATTCATCTCTAACTTCAAGGATTCCATCTAGCTTTTTATCATATATTATATCTGCAATTTTTTTAACTAACAAAGCTTTGTTAACTTCAAAAGGTATTTCATGAACTATTATTTGTTTACATTTTTTATCTTCGTTAATTTCATATTTAGATCGAATTACTATCCTACCCTTACCTGTTTTAAGAGCTTCTTCTATTTCCTTTTTTCCTTCTACCACTGCACCAGTTGGAAAATCAGGACCTTTTATTATAGCCAAAATAGTTTCTATATCACAATTTGGATTTTCTATTCTTTTTATTGTTGCATCTATTACTTCTCCTAAATTATGCGGTGGAATTTCCGTTGCATATCCTGCAGATATACCTTTTGCACCATTTACAAGTAAATTTGGATATTTTGCGGGTAATACAACGGGCTCATATAGTGTATCATCAAAATTTGGAGCCCATTCTATTGTATCTTTATCTATATCTTTTAAAAGTTCACCACTTATTTTAGAAAGTCTAGCTTCAGTATAACGCATTGCTGCGGCTCCATCTCCATCCATAGAACCGTTATTACCATGCATATCAATGTAGCACTCGTTTTGTTTCCACCACTGACTCATATGAACCATAGCTTCATATATACTTGAATCACCATGTGGATGATAATGTCCCATTACATTACCTACTGCTGTTGCTGACTTTTTATGAGGTTTATCGTAGGTATTTTTATCCCTAAACATAGCATATAAAATTCTTCTTTGAACTGGTTTCAATCCATCTCTTACATCAGGAATTGCACGATTTTGAATAATGTCTTTAGCATACTCTCCAAATCTTTCACCCATAATTTCTTCAAGAGTATAATCATAAATTTTACCTAATATTTCTTTTGTTTCGTCTTTTGATTTCATAATTCACTCCTAATTTATTTTATAATTATCCTCAAGTGAGAATTCTACATTTTCTTCAATCCATTCTTTTCTTGGATCTACTTTATCACCCATAAGAACTGATACTCTTTTTTCTGCAAGTGCGGCATCATTTATACTTACTTTAATCAAACTACGTGTTTTAGGATCCATAGTAGTTTCCCAAAGTTGAGTTGCATCCATTTCTCCTAAACCTTTATATCTTTGTGTTTTTGTTGGTTTGCCCTTAAATTTTTCAAGTAAATTTTTCCTATCATCTTCCGTCCAAGCATACTCACCAATTTTACCACATTCAATTTTATATAAAGGGGGCATAGCTATATAAAGATGTCCAGTTTCTATCAAAGGTTTCATATATCTATAGAAAAATGTTAAAAGTAATATTTGTATGTGAGAGCCATCAACATCTGCATCAGTCATAATTATTACTTTATCATAATTAGAATCTTCTATTTCAAAGTCAGATCCAACACCAGCTCCTATAGCATGTATCATAGTATTTATCTCTTCATTTTTATAAGCTTCATCAAGTGATGCTTTTTCAGTATTTAAAACTTTACCTCTTAATGGAAGAATAGCTTGATACTTTCTATCTCTACCTGTTTTTGCTGAACCACCAGCTGAATCTCCCTCTACTAAAAATAACTCATTAATTTTAGGGTTTTTACTTTGAGCAGGAGTTAATTTTCCGCTTATTATTCTTTCTTTCTTGCTTTTATCTTTGCCATTTCTAGCTTCATCTCTTGCCTTTCTTGCTGCTTCTCTTACCATTTTACTTTTAACCATTTTTTGAATTATCAAAGTAGCAATTGCTTTATTTTCTTCTAAGAAAAATGAAAGCTTTTCAGACACTACACTATCTACTACAGTACGCGCAACAGGTGTACCTAATTTTGATTTTGTTTGACCTTCAAATTGTAACAATTCTTCAGGAATTTTTAAACTTATAACTGCCGTTAAGCCTTCTCTTGTATCTGGTCCTTCTAAATTTTTATCCTTAGCTTTTAAATAGCCGTTGTTTTTTGCATATTCATTAAAGACACGTGTTAAAGCACTTTTAAATCCTATTTCATGTGTACCACCATCTATGGTTTTAACATTATTTACAAATGATATTATATTTTCAGCATATGAATCAGTATATTGAAATGCAACCTTAACCTCTATTTTTTCTTTTGCCCCTGAAAGTACAGTTGCTTTATGTAATTCTGTTTTATCCTCATCTACATATTCGACAAAAGATTTAAGCCCATCCGTATAGCAAAAACTTTCATGTTTATTATCTTCTTCGTCAGTAACATCTATAGTTAGTCCTTCAAGCAAAAAAGCACTTTCTTGCATTCTTTCACAAATAGTCGTAAAAGAAAAGTTTGTAGTTGAGAATATTTCATCATCAGGCATAAATCTAACTTTTGTTCCTGTTTTACTTGTTTTATCTTTTTTCGTTAATGGTATATCTACTTTACCACCATCTTTAAATCTTATAAAATATTCATATCCATCTCTTTTAATTGTTACTTCCATCCATTTGGATAGCGCATTTACAACTGAAGCTCCAACACCGTGTAATCCTCCAGATACGGTATATCCGCTTGTTTCAAATTTGCCACCTGCGTGAAGTACTGTATAAATAACTTCAGGTGTTGAAATTCCAGATGAATGCATTCCTACAGGGACACCACGGCCTTCATCTTCAACGCTAACGCTATGGTCTTTATGTAATATTATTTTAATTCTTTTTCCAAAACCATTTATAACCTCGTCTATAGAGTTATCTACTATTTCCCAAACTAAATGATGAAGGCCTCTTTTATCAGTTGAACCAATATACATACCTGGTCTTTTTCTAACTGCTTCAAGTCCTTCTAATATTTTAATTGAGCTTTCATCATATTTTACCATATCTATTCACCTTAATCATTATAACATATTTTTTTTATCAAAGTCAAAAGAAAATAAGCATAAAAGCTTATTTTATATATCATTCAACGACTGATATGACTCTTTTTTTTACCAAAGTATTTCCACTTGGATCTTTAATAGTATATTCAATCAAATACGTCCCTAAAACATTTACATCAAAATTATCTAAAGAGCTTATAGTTATATCACAAAATCCACTATTATCTGTACAAGAAACGTCTTTCAATAAATCAAATTCACTTATTGAGCCTAATTTTATTTCGGTTTTTGAAGGAAAATTTATATCTGGCAATGTTGTATCTCCAATTATGATATATCTAGTTATAGTATTAGAATAGCCGTTGCTATCGACAACCGTGTAATATACATAATATATTCCAAATGAGCTAGTATCAATATTACTTACAAAACTATCATTATATTTTATGTTAATTACAACTTTATCAGTTATATCTATCCCATCTGTTGATGTAGCTTTATATTCAGCACTTTTTACCGTTTCATTTAAACTTACAGTAGTTATATAATCACCATTTGAATTAGGAATTAAATCATTTAATAATATTTCTGGTTTATTTATATAATCATCTAAATAATTGTCATATTCAACTCTGAATAAATAATTACCATAAAGTTTAGAATATTTATCGTTAGTTTTATATCCTTTTTTTACATTATAAATGCTAATTACAAGGTCATCTTGAAAATTTTCATTAATACTTGGATCTTTCAAATTAATATCGATTAACCCTTGATTTTTTAATTGCGCAAGTGTTATATATTTTTTTTCACCACTACTTGGCAAATAATTTAAATTACTCAATGAAAAATCATATGCTGAATTTAGTATAGTATTTATTTGTTCATTAAAGACGGTATCTTCTGCTTGATTAATTATATCATTTACGCTTGGAAAAACCAAAACAAAAATCAAAGACAATATAACCAAAACCGCTAAAAGTTCTACCAAAGTAAATCCTAATGTTTTCATATTCACCTCTAAGAATTTTTAAATATACTTAAAATTTTAGATACAATATATAATATTTTATCACTTTCTCTAAGCGCAATTCCTTTTTCTAAAGCCTTTCCACCAATGGTTAAAGCTGATATTATTCCCATTATAATTAATGTAATTAAAAGACTATTAGCATTTGTTAGCTCAGAGATATTTGTAGCAATTACAACACCTGTAGATCCAGAAATAATTCCGCATATATCTCCAATAACATCATTACAAAAACTAGATACTTTATCTGCATTCTTTTTTAGCATAATTGCAGTTTTTGCGCCCTTAACTTTTTTTGTTGCCATAGAATGAAATTTTGCTTCATCAGCTTGAGCTACAGCAACGCCAATCATATCAAAAATAACACCAATCAATATAAATAATAAAGCTAATAATACTCCAATAACAATATTTACATTTGGTATTGCTGTTTCTGATATAAATGTGAATATTATTGAAATTACAAAAGCAAGTATTGTTATTTTTATTATCCAACCATAATTTGCCAATCTTTTTTTCTTTTTCATAACATCGTCCCACTACATTCTAATTTAAAAGTGCTATATGATTTATTTAAAAAGCCTACTTCGTTTATAGAACTATTTGTTTCTTCTTTATTATTAATTATAACTTTTTTTTGGTTATTAATGCTAAATATTAATAAAACTGAAAGTATAATAACTATAATATACAATATAATTACAAATATATATATTTTAGTATTATTTTCTTTTTGTGTTTTTGAAAAATCATTATCTTTATTATTCATATAATCACCAATTATAATATATCATAAATGAAAATATTAATCAATATTGTATAAAATGCAAAATAAAAAAATGATAATTAATTTTATCATTTCTATTTTTGGCGTTAATATAGTTAACTTTACGTCATAGGTCAAGTCGGTTTTCCCTAAATTCTACTTATCGTTACCAATAAGCGGTTCCCCTTAAAAGAATTCAGCATATTGTCACCATATATGCTACTTGATTGCCACTTAGTACGCACTCTAATCCCATATTAACAACACTCTAGGAGATTTCCTCACCATTTATTTATTATTAATTCTTTTTTGCAAACAATATTTCAAATTGCAAACTATGTAGATTCTAGCTATAAATTTACTAGTCCGTAAATCAATTATCCCTATTGCTCACTCAAGACAAGCTACACTACCCACAACTTTCATCGCCTGGTAGGTTTAATCCTAACTCGTATATGGTCCGTCAGTTATTCCGTATAGGCCAAACACAATAATAGGTCTCCACGAATGGTGGGTCATTTTCATATGCCATTATGGATGCCCAACATTCTCATTTTCAGCACTCACCCCTATCTGGGCGATAAAAGCAAGCACCAAAAGTTTCATCGATATGCTCTTTAACGGATTTTTAGCCCCGTCCTCATAATAAATATAATGACTAGAATAATGTGCCATCGATATAAAGATTATAGCATATTTACATTTTTTTGTCAAATTATCATTTTTTTGTTCAAAAAGTATTTACTTTTACTGTATTATATGCTAATTAAACTTGAAAATACCATTTATTGAACGTATTCAACTTCCATATCTTCATCTATACCGTAATACAATTTAAATAAGGAAGATGCAGCTGGATTTATAGAAGGATGATAATTATTATATTTTGAATCTATTAATTTAAGTTTTAGAGTGTCGAGTTTTTCTTCATTTGCTATTTTTATTTGTTGCAATCTTGTTCTATAAACACTTCCGATATAACTAAAGCATTTACATTCTCTATAAATCATAAATGCTGCAAATAATATTCCAACTAACTCAATACCTTTTATAAATATTTTTTTATTAAATATTCGATTCAACATTATACATATATTTATAATCATCCACATGAACATATATCCATTTGGTCTTTCACAAGCATATTCGGATGTCATAATCATCGAAAAAACTAATGCATAAGTTGCTATCATAAAGACACTCAAATCATTTTCTTTGTTCAAATAACAAATTAATATATAATTTATAAATATCGCTGCTGCCAAAATAAAATAAGTCCATCCACTATCAAACATATATGCTGTTAGGGCATAAACAAATATTAAAAATCCAAAAACTTTTACAATTATACTTTTATTTTTAAGACTATAAATTATAAATAAGATTACAAAAATCGTAGGAACTATGTTTTCAGAATACAAAATTCTAAATAAATTTTTAGACACTACTGGTATTGATGATAAAGTTCTTTCCATAAAAGACATGTCATAAAACGATGGTGCATTAGTTACTCTTACTGCAACACCTGGTGCTTTAAGCACAACTAATCCACCTAACGTTGCAAATAAAAGATATAGTATATACCAAAGCATATCTTTTATTTTTGTATCTTTTCCATTTTCAACTGCTAATTTAATTAAATCTGAAATAATGAAAAATAGAAAAAACACATAAACAACTTCATGCAATATTGAAAATGAAAAAAAGATAATACAATTCAATATTTTATTTTTATTTAAACCTTTAGCCATATAATAATATATAAATATTAATAAAAGCGCTAATATCCAGTTATAATTAAGAGACCCAGCAACCCAATACATTATATATTTTATATTGGCAATAGACAAAATAAGTCCAAGAATTATAAATAGCATAAAAATTCTTTTAATTTTTAAATCTTTTGATTTCAATTCTACTATTTTATTAGCAAAATATATTGTTATTACTATAAAGAACGAATTCAATATAGTAAATAAACTTTTACCAAAGATTAATATTGCCTGAACAGCGCAATGAACAAAAAATCTTCCATTTACAGTTAAATATTCTGATTTTTGAGTTGTGATTACTTCGCTTAAATTTCTTACTCTACGTTCCATACCAAGATAAAATGAATAATGTAAATCATCGCCAGATATAAAAGAATTTAACCCACAATATGTAAATAACGCTATTACTAAAATAAAAAACAGTATTTCAAATTTATATTTTTTTAATATTTCAATCATTCACTACTTCACCTACTATAAAACTATATCATAAATAGTATTTTAAATCAAGTGATATTATTTAATAATTTTTCAATATGTCTTTTGTAATATAAATAGGTCTATTTCTTACTTCTGAATAAATTCTATTTATATATTCCCCTATAATGCCCATAAATATTAATTGTATCGAGTTTAATAATAGCATTATACCAATAATAACTAACCAAAAACTTAATTTTATTTTTATTAAATATAAAATTATTAATGTAATTAAATATATTAAAGACATTAAATTCAAAAACATTCCACAGATTAAAGAATATCTTAAAATTTTATCAGAAAATGATATAATACCAGATATTCCATAACTAAATAAACTTTTTTTATTCCACTTAGTTTCCCCATTTGCTCTTTTATCTGGTACATATGGTAAATAACAAACATTAAATCCTGCATATGCAAACAATCCTTTTGAGAATCTATTATGTTCTTTCATCTTAATTATCGTATCTATAATTTTTCTGTTTACTAATCTAAAATCGCTTGCACCAGACTTAAAATTTACATAAGAAAGTTTATCAATAATTTTATAAAACGAACCCTTTAAAAACGAAGTAAATCTTGACTCTATTCTTTCACTTTGATAATATACTACAGCATCTATATTTGGATCATTTGAAACAACATTTAGCATATTTAATATCAATTTAGGAGATTGTTGTAAATCAGCATCTAATAGTACTGCATATTTACCACTGCAATTTTCAAGTCCTGCATAAATACTTGCCTCTTTACCAAAATTTCTAGAAAAATTTATTATCTTAATTTTAAAATTTTTTTTATTTAATAATTTTTTTAGTTCAAGTAAGGTATTATCGTAAGAGCCATCATTTACAAATATAATTTCTAACTTATATTTAGTATCTTTGAAAGAATTTAAAATTTGCTTATATAAAATACTTATATTTTTTTCTTCATTGTAACAAGGAATAATTAGTGAAATTAAATCCATAATACCACCTATTTACTATATCTAGATATAATTGCATCCGCAATTTTAATGCTTGCAGTTCCATCACCATAAGGATTACTTGCTTTACTCATTTCATCATAACTATTTTTATTAACAAGCAATTCTTTTATTTCATTATATATAACATTTGTATCCGTACCTACTAGTTTTAAAGTACCTGCTTCTATTCCCTCAGGTCTTTCCGTTGTGTTTCTTAAAACCAAAACTGGCTTTCCTAAGGCTGGAGCTTCCTCTTGTATGCCTCCACTATCAGTAAGTATTAAATATGATTTATTTTGAAAATTATGGAAGTCAAAAACCTCTAAAGGTTCTATTAATTTAACTTTATCACAATCTTTGAAAATTTCATTAGCTATTTCACGAACTTTAGGATTTAAATGCATTGGATAAATTACTTTAACATCATCGAATTCATTAACTATTTTCTTTATTGCTTTGAAAATATTCCTCATAGGTTCACCTAAATTTTCTCTTCTATGAACTGTTAAAAGTAACATTCTAGATCCTTCAATCCAATCAAAAATTTCATTATTATATTCTTTATTTATCGTATATTTCATAGCATCAATTGCCGTGTTTCCAGTAATATATATATTCTCTTCATTTCTTCCTTCTTTTATTAAATTTGAAGCACTAAGTTTTGTTGGCGCAAAATACATATCAGCCATACATGAAACCATTTGTCTATTCATCTCTTCAGGAAATGGAGAATATTTATCGTATGTCCTAAGTCCAGCCTCAACGTGACCTATATCAACTTTATTGTAAAAGGCAGCTAATGCTCCTGCAAAAGTTGTTGTAGTATCTCCATGAACGAGTACTATATTGGGATTTACTTCCTTAATAACATCTTCAAGTCCTTCAAGTACTTTTGAAGTTATATCACTTAGTGTCTGCCCTTGTTTCATTATGTTCAAATCATAATCTGGAACAATATCAAATGTTTTTAATACTTGATCTAGCATTTCTCTATGTTGCGCTGTTACGCAAACAATACATTCTATTTCTTTTCTACTTTTTAATTCTTTAACAAGTGGAGCCATTTTTATTGCTTCCGGTCTTGTTCCAAAAACAGTCATTACCTTTATCATACATACCTCTAACTATCTATTTTTTTAAAATTTCTACTATAATAATAATTAACACTATTATATTCGTCTATCAATTTTTGATTATCACTATCTAACTTTGAAGTGAATTTTCCATCTACTTTGTAGTAAATTTCACTTATAACATCAATTTTAGATTTTAAGTCATTCATATACTGTAAATACTCATTACCTTTTTGACCCATCAAATTAAACACTTCATTCATAAGAAATATTGGAGTTATATTTTCACCTTTTCCAATAAAACTATTATTAAATAAATTTTTACTTGCATTATTCCCATATATTATATATGGAGTTTCATAATAATTTTCAAAACCTTCTTCAGTATCTAAATCTAAGTTTATACCTAAATCACTATAAATTTTATTTCCTTCTCCTAAATAAGGATTATGATCTCCAAATATTATAACTATTGTTGGTTCATCTTCATTTTCAAAATAGTTTATGAGCTTTTCTAACGCCTCATTTGTCTTTTGAATACCAACAAAATATTCATTAATAGTATTATAACCATCTATGTCGTAACCATCATTATCAAAATAAAACTTTTTACCATCGTAGTCATACGAATTATATGGCCCATGATTTTGATATGTCACAGAAAAATTAAAATATGGGGTTTTATTTTTTTTAGCCTTTTCATAACCTTCAATTATATAATCGAAAAATGGATAATCATTTAAAAATTCGCTTTGAACTTTAGAAAAAGTATTTTCATAATTATAATATTTATCAAATCCTAAATTTATATTAGCACTTGCCCTATTATAGAAAGCACCATATATTGGATGCATTGCCTCTACTATATAACCTTGCTCTTTGAAATACCAGGCATAAGAATTGGTATTTTTTCTATATGATGGATGATTATAATATCCAGTTAAAAATTGTCTTTCTGTTTCAATTGTGCCACCACCAAATATTGTTGTAACAAGATTACCACTTATTGATTTTTCCATTATTTTATGAAATTTTTCATAAACATCATCATTAAAATCAATAACGTTAAATTTGGAAAAATCATTGTATGCCTCAAGCATAATAGCTATTATATTAACTTTTTTATCATCGTCTATATTTTGATAAGTATAATTATTTAATATTTCCTTTGCCTTATTTTCATCATAATTTTCTGGCTTTACATCTATTGAATCCTTTATAGTATAGACAAATGGATATAAAAGTCCTCTTATTTGATATTGTCGTGTCTGAATCCAAATATTGATTAATCTTTCATCGCCAACTTTATTATATAATTTTTCATTTTTATATACTCCCATATATGATATCATTATCAAAATAAATGATAGTACTATATAACATATATGCTTTTTCAAATTAAAATTATATTTTGAAATATATCTTTTAAGTATAAAGAACATACAGATTGTAAAAATTATAAATAAAACTGAATACCATCTTATTACAATATCATACCTTGTACTCATTATCATTGCTTCTTTTATAACTTTTATATCTTCAAATTTTACTATATCATCTCTATACATTAATTTAGTCTGATTTGCTATACCAAGAATTAATATAAATGCTGAATTTATTATATACGCTATATGAATCCTTTTAACAAGAATAGATAAAAATAGCATTGATAAGAAAACTATAAAGAAATTTAAAACAAATAGTAAAGGATTAAAATACGATTTGATAAAATCTAAATTCAAAAAATAATTAGTGTAACAAAAACTTATAACAGTTAATATAATTGATAATATTAATATTACAAATAAATTAATAATATTAGAACTTATATTATGCATTTTTTCTTTATATATAACTTTATTATTATTTACAAAAAATAATTTCTTACATTTAATATTTTTTAAATTACTAAATTTTCTAATATAAAGTTTATTTACTTTATTAATTTTTTTTATTTTATTGTTATAATTATCTAACTTCACTACATAATTTTCATCAAGTTCATAAGCAATAATATTATTAGATATATTATCATCAATAAAAATTCTAGGCACACTTTCTACAACTATATCTTTTTTATCTTCAATATAATTATTATATTTTATATTTTTATTGAATTCTTTTATTTTATTATCTAAATTTTTTACTTTTTTTAAATATTTAAATTTATTCTTTTCATATAGATTTTTCTTTGAATTAAAAATTAAAGATAATATATAATAAAAAACATTATAAAAGGCAAATCTTATTAAAAGTAAATCCTTTTTTAAACAATAAATATAAAAGTCACAATTTATGTTTCCTTTATATATTACTTTATTAAATTGAAATAAATTTTTCATATGTTACACCTACTTACATATCTATATATATTATAACAAAAAGGAATATTAAAAAAAAGCTTTTTGTTATATTTTCAAAAAACTTTTATATGCATTATTTAGATTTTTTAATTTTTAAAATAAATTTTATATTACTATTATAAAATCTTTTTATTCTTTTAGGCTCCTTTATAATACGATATAACCATTCTAAATTTAATTTAATAAATATTTTAGGAGCTCTTTTTTTTGTTCCACTTATTACATCAAAAGATCCACCAACCCCAACAAATATACCTTTTTTAAATAAATTTAAATTATCGTATATAAGTTTTTCTTGAGCTGGAACACCAAGCGCAACTAAAACAACATCTGGATTTTTCTTTGAAATCTCTTTCATAACTTTATCTTTATCTTTTACATAACCATCAGTTGTTCCTAATAAATTTATATTAGGATATTTAATCTTTATTACCTTTTCAAGTTCATTTAATACCTCTTTTTTTGCTCCAAAAAGATATAATGATAACTTTAGTTCATTTGAATATTCTAATAATTTAACAGCGATATCTATGCCAGCAATTCTTTCTTTAACGTTAATATCAAGCATTTTACAAGCTTTAATTATACTAACTCCATCAGGTACAATTGAAACATTTTCATCGTTAAACATATCTTTTATAACATTGTCCTTTTCAATCAACATAAAAATTTCTGGATTTGCTGTTATTATAAATTTTTTTTCTCCTTTGGTAATTAGCTTTTTTAAATATGAAAAATATTCATATTTACTTTTCTTATAGACCTTATTTAAATATTCTTTCAAAATAAACACCTCTTACTTCAATAAATTAATCCACAATTTCTGTACATTACAACTTAAGTATTCTTTTGATTTTTCATATCCTTTTATGGAATATTCTTTTAAAAGTTTATCATTTTTTAAAAGTTTAACTATTTCAAGAGCCATTTTAGATTTATTTCTATCTTCAATTAAAATTCCAACACCATCTTTTAGTACCTCTCTTGGACCATCCGCTTGTGAAAAAGCAATACATGGGATTTTATAGCTCATTGCTTCAATAAGTACTAATCCAAAGGATTCACTTTTAGAAGTCATAACAAATAATTTTGCGTTTTTTAAATATTTTTCCATTCCTTCCTTATTTAGAAATCCAGTTAATTCAATATTTTTTTCTAAATTATTTTCACGTATTTTTTTTAATAATTTCTTTTTTAACGAACCATCACCGATAATATATAATTTTATATCATCTATTTTTTCTTTAACAATTTTTAAAACGTCTATTAGATCTTCTTGTGCCTTTTCAGCTTCAAGCCTGCCAATATTTACAATTATATTTTCTTTTAAGTTTGATTGAATATCAGGCATAGAATCAATTACATTAGGTATATATATACATTTTGGTTTTACTTTGTCTTCATAAAATTTTTTTAATTCTTCTGATACCAATACCATATAATCAAAATGTTTAATAGAATCAATTAATTTTTTTACATATTTTTGATCATTAGGCGAATTGTGTTCTGTTGCTATTTTTACATAATTTTTATCCAATTCAAAATTTACAATATTATTATGAAAAATTCTTGTAGTTATAACATATTTAGATTTAATATTTTTTACGGCTTTTATGTTTCGCACTAATTTCAAAATATATATATTTAAATTTTTGAATGCAAATTTTATAAATTTAAATATATTCTTATTTTTTATAGCATCTTTCATCTCTGCAACATGAGGTTTATCCATAATCAAATATTGTATATCAACATTATCAAATTTAAAAGTTGGTTTGTCTAAAACTTTGTATGTTGAAATTATTTTTATTTTATATTGTTTATTTAACATTTTACATAATGATGATATATACTTTTCAACTCCACCTACACCTAAATGAAGCGCTAAAATGGTTATTTCATCATCATTTAAATCTTTTTTTTCATTATTTACAAATAAATTTCTAACAAGTTGTCCAAATAAGAATGCAAAAATAATTGAAAAAGTTAAATTATCTAATGTATTACCACAATAATATGCCCCTGCAAGTGCAGAAAATAAACATATAAATAAACTTATATTTTTAAATTTAAATTTTTCTTTTTTAAAATTAAAAATTAAATATAAGCCACAAACAATTAATATTATCAAATAAATACCAACAGTTAAAATTGAACCAAATATACCTAAAGTATAAAATTGTTCTTGAAAATCTCTTTCTAAAACGCCTATATCACTCATTCTACTATAAGTTATTCCAAATAAATCATCCATAACTTTTTTGTTATTTAATTCTTTTAATCTATCTAGTATACTTGACATTAAAAATCTATTATCTGTTTTTTTATAATATGGTTGTTGCATTATTTCAAACCAGAAATATGGATCATATTGATATGGATATTTATTTATAATGTAATCTTCTTTAATTGCAAAATCAACATAATTGTCTTTAACAAATTTTGTAATTATTTCTTTTTTCACTTCTTCGGATAAATCATCATTTTCATCTACAATGATGTTTTTCATTTCATCAATTTTTTTGCTATTTTTTTCATCCTTATCAGTTCCTTCATTTTCCTCTATTATATTAGTCCCTTCAATTCTATTTTTGCATGGTGAATAATTATAAATCAAAAACCAAGATGCAAATAAAACTACAACAAGTAATAATGGTTTATAATTAAATTTAATTTCATGCTTTATAATTACAAAAAACAAATACACAAATGTCATAGCAATTAACGCAAGTAAAAATCCAAAAGTCGATACTTTTGTTCCAAGCATAAACATTGCTAACATTTGAATTATTATCATGAGAACTGTTTTAAAATTAAATTTTTTAAACAATTGATAAAATAGCATAGATGTTGTTCCTAAAAGTAAACAGCTTATCATATTAGCAAATGAAAAATATCCCCTAGTTGCTACATCGTAAAATGTATTATTAATATATAATCCTTTTTTAAACCAATCAAAAATACTATACGATATAATTTTAGTTTCATAAGCCCCTATGGAAATTTTTAAAATATTAGTTAATACTATTGTTCCTGATACTAAAATAGTCATAATATTTACAATACGATTAATATCAGGCGAAGAAAACTTAATGTTATATGAAATAATAATTATAAATATAGGTATGAGCATTCTAATTATATAAAAAATTTCAGAAAATATTGAATAATTAAAATTGTTTGAAGTAATAAAACTAAACTGTGTGGCATTATACAAATGAAATATAGAATATATAACCAATAAAGATATATAAGTAATATATCCTACCCACTGTTTCTTAGATTTAATTGCAAATACACTCATAATTGCCATTATAGCAACAAAAATGATACGAATAATTGTAGATGGAGACATCTTAAAAATATTGATTGTCTCCTCTTCAAATAAAATATAGGTATCAAGTAATGGTTGTAATAGCAAAAAAATTATAAGTATTTTTTTTATATTATCCATTGTGCATTTGTTCTTTAATGTATTTATCATAAATTCCTCCTGTAGTTATCTATTAGTATTTATTTGTATGTCTACATATGGATAAATGCTTAAAAATCTAATTACTTTATCCATTTTTTCTTTTTCATCTTTTGAATTAACCAATATAGTCTTAAATCCTTTTTTCATTTCATCTAAAATATCTTTATAAAATATAGGTAAAGAATCATTAATTAAATTCTTATTAAATATTCTAAGGTCACTGCCTTCATAAATTATAGAATCTTTAAAATTATCAAAAGTTACAACTCTATTATTTAAATTTGAATAAAATTTAATAAGAGACGATAAATATAAATTATTATTTATTTGTTCATCGGTAAATCTTTTATTTAAAACAAATTTTATAATTTTACTCTTATTTTTAGTTTCTTTATTAAAGTATATAGGTCTAAACATGCTTTCAAGCCCTATTTTATTAAACACTCTATAAATTAAATATTGTAAATTATAAAAAGGAATATAATAATATTTTAAAAGTCTAGTTACAACTCTAATTTCACCATTAATCACACATAACTTACCCATAAAGTTATTAATATAATTTTGTTCAAAAACTCTATACTTAAAAAAACTAAAATTAACTTTTTTAACATTGCACATGTTATTATTATCTAAATTTAACCAAAATGGTCCATTCCAAGTCAAATAATTATAATAAACATTTTTCAAAAAAATATCAGTTCTAAAAAAAGCAGTATCCATATATAAATTTCTACCTAACCATAAAAGCTCTAAAGGTAGTATATATTTCTTTTTTTCATATTTTTTTACTTTCTTTTTCCCTGTAATTTTATTATTTCCATCTATTATAATTATATCCGAAATAATTGCATCACAGTCATTTTCACTCATATATTTAACAGCATTTGAAAATGCATTATCACATATAACATCATCTGAGTGCAAAATATATGTTAAAGAATTCAAATCTTTTATATATTTGCTTGCTGTTTTAAGTGCATTTAACTGATCTTTATTTTCTTGATATATATATTTAATTCTATTTTTTTTATCATATTTTTTTTTATATTCTTTTATAATACTTGAAGTATTATCAGTTGATCCATCATCTACAATAATAACTTCATAATTTTCATAGTCTTGATTTCTTAATGAATCCAAGGTATAAGTTATAAATTTGCCATCATTATATGTAGGTATTAGACAATAAACTTTCATGATAACCTTCTTTCTAAAATCATCTAAATAATTTGCTATATATATTTGCTTTCCATCTTTTATTCAATTTTAATTTTAAATAAGTTGCTATTTTTCTTTTAATAGGTTTGGCTTTTTCTAACCAAGTTCCGGTAAATATATGAATTGTGACAGATTTTTTTGAAGGATTGCAGAATATATAATCAGGATAAACTGCTATATTATTTTTTATAATTTGATATTTATTATCTTTTTTGCATCCATACTTGTTAATTAACAAATCAGATACAGATATTGTATTATTATTTTCAAATGAAAATTTATAATCTTGTAAATTATCGTAATAATTTAGCATATCCTTAATCAATGGTTGTTTAGGCTCTGAACCAAAAACTGCAGTAAAAGGATGATCCATATTTTCAAATCCAACAAAAGTCTTATTATTTAAAAATTTATCAAAATTATCTAATACTATAACATCAGTATCTAAATAAATACCTCCTTCGTTATATATAACATAAGCTCTAATATAGTCGCTTACAAATGCCCATTTTTTAGCATTGTATGCAGCCTTAACGAAAGGATGTGAGTTAATGTCAAAATTATTCTCGTTCCACTCAATAATTTCATAATCTTTTAAATGCTTTTTCCAACTTTTCATGCATTTTCTTATATTTTTAGGTTTTTCTTTTCCACCAACCCAAACATAATGTATTTTCTTTGGTATCATTTTGCATTCCTGCTTTCATTAAAATATCCAGACACTATTAAATCAACAATTCTTTTAGTTACAGTTCCATCGTTATTTTTATTATATTTATCATTAAATTTATTTAATTTAGTTTTATATTTTTCATCTAAATATTTTTCTTGCCTCAATGTTTCATATAAACTTTTTTCATCTTTGACTATAATTCCTGGTAATGAATTATAGTCAATATAAAATCCTCTTTCTTTTTCATAAGATTCTAAATCATATGCATATAATATAATTGGTCTATTTAAAAGTGAATATTCATATATAACGTTAGAATAATCTGATATCAGTAAATCAGATATTAATAACAAATCTGTAACATCAGGATAACTACATACATTAATAAAATTATCTGAAAATAAAGATTTATCAATTTTATTTTCAATTAAAGGATGAAGTCTTACTAAAACTACATAATCTTTTAATTTTTTTAGCATCTGTATAGGAACGCTAACTAAATCAGATTTTAAATTTAAATCCCTAAAAGTAGGAGCATATAATACAATTTTTTTGTTATTATCTTTTGATATTCCAATTTTATTTTTTATACTTTCTTTTAATTTTTCATTGTTGCATTCATTAACTAAAATATCAAGGGAAGGCGCTCCTAATTCGACAATTTTCCCACTATATTTAGTAGACGAAACAATAACTTCTCCATCAAGTTTATCAGTTGATATATAATAATCCCAATCTCTTACATGTTCAAGTTCAACAGTTTTATCTAAATCTTTTAAATTTTCCAAATCATATGACATTTTTTTTAAAGCACCATGCCCGTGCCATGTCTGTATATAAACTTGTCCTTTTCTTTTTTCAATTAATCCGCCTATACTTTGACTTCTAATCCAATACTTTGCAGTTGCTAAATGAAAATATTCTTTAAAAGTTCTATAAAAGGCATAATCACTTTTAGGCAAATTTGAAACATCAACACTTTTATTTACAATACATACTAATCTATAATCAGGATTATTCTTTTTCATATAATCATAAATTGCTTTAGGGTTACCATCTAACATATTAGGATTTCCCTGAAATACTATTTTTTTATCATTTATTTTAAAAATATGAAAAAATTTATTAATGAATCTCTTAATTATTTTCTTTATTTTTGACATGTATTACTCCTTTCAAAAATTCAAATATGTCTTTTGAAAATGTTTTAAAATACGGATTAATTATAAAGTTTATAATCAATAGAGCTAAGCAAATTAAAACAAAACATAGTAATGAAATTAAAAACCATATAATATAATTATTGCCAAAATTTATATTCAATAAATTAAATATATAGCAACATAATATTGTACTTATAAAACTTAATAACAATTTCACAAAATAACCAAAACAGCTCTTTTTAAATACATTTTTATAAATATATATTGGATAAAATATGATAGTAGTTAATAATGTGGAAACTACAGTTGCAAAAAGTAATCCTGCAATTTTAAAATTCTTTATCAAAACTAATGAAAGAATTAGATTTATAACAGCTTCACTAATTGCTATTTTCCTTGTTTCTTTATATAAAGCTTTTGAATCTCTTATTATTAAAAACGGTCTGCTAATTACAGAAAAATATAAAGTTAATACCATTAATAAAAGCGTAAAATTATTAATAATTTTATCTTCTCCTATCCATAATTTTACAAATGGAGTTGTACATGCATAAAGTGATACTGCAAATAGCATTGAAAAGAATATAAATATTGCATTAATTTTTTCAAATGTAATATATTTTTTTTCATCTTCATCCTTGTATAATACATTACCAACACTTGCTGTAATAGCGCTACCTACCATATAAATAACATCATTTATAAATTTTATAATATAATTATAAGATGAATAAATAACAACATATATAGGCTTTAAAAATGAAGAGGCCAATAATATGTCAGTATTACTATAAACTGTACCTGCAAGTTTATGAGACATTACTGCACCCATTTGTTTTACTTTTAATTTTTGTGTAGATTCAACCTCTTTTAACCAAGGATAGTCTTTATATACTATTTTATTAGATACATAATATGTAATATACCTAATTACAATAGTCACAAGTAAAATTATTATATAATTTTTATATACTAATAATAGAGCTAATTCAACTAACATTTCAAAAATTTTAAAAAGATTAGTACTTAAATTTATTTTATATGCTTTTTGGTCTGCCGTAATTACAAATCTAGGAGCATACATTAGATACTCCAAAACGCTTCTAAATAAATAAAGTACAAAAACAAACTGCATATAATATAAAGTTAAATTATTATTAGTTAAGTACTTTAAAAAGAATGATATTAATAAACCACAAAATAT
The DNA here is from genome assembly GCA_947628565.1 of uncultured Bacilli bacterium. Classification (GTDB taxonomy): domain Bacteria; phylum Bacillota_I; class Bacilli_A; order RF39; family UBA660; genus UMGS1613. The sequence continues at coordinate 8,683 of CANRAH010000004.1, read as the reverse complement.
CATTATAAATGATATTTTCTTTAACAATTTTTTTGAATAAGAATAAATTTCACATATTTTCTTTTTGTTTAACTTCGCAAAATACTGATAATAAAGTTGAGTTATTAAAGTCCCTACTCCTGCCTCAAGCAAAGATATATATGAGAAAATCTGAATAAAGATTTGATTAAGTGCATATATTTCTTCACCCAACGAATTCAACATAACTTTAAGTCTTAAAAAGCCTAATACAGTTATAAAAAAATAAGGAATTACGCTAGTTAATACGTTTTTAAATGATTTTTCAGTTCTCATTTTTACCTTCCATTCCTTTAAATACTAATTTATTTTAATTATTATTTTTATTTTTTTTATGTTCAACTAATATATCTGTTTTAAATACAAATATTAAAAGTCCAAGTGTTAAAATAGCATAAATGATATATCCCATATTTCTATCAACCAACAACCAAATTATTGATGCAAAAGAAAATAATAAGGTAATAAGATATATGATTAACACAGTTGTTCTTACACTATAATTCCTTCTAAGTAATTGATGATGAAAATGGCTTTTATCTGGAACACCTATACTTTCTCCTTTTAATTTTCTTCTTATTATTGCACATAATGTATCAAGTATTGGTACTATTAATATAAACATAGGAATAATTATAGATGATGTTAAAATAGTTTTAAATCCTAGAAGTGTTATTATAGATATTATAAACCCTAAAAACATAGATCCAGAATCACCCATAAAAATTTTGGCTGGATAAAAATTATGAAATAAAAATCCAAGTGTTGAACCTAACATAATAAAAGTAAGGACAACTGACAATCCAATTCTGCCTTGAAAATAAGCTATTATTCCAATAGTAAGAAAAAATATTGAACTTATTCCGCCAGCAAGACCATCTAAACCATCAATTAAATTTAAACAATTAATACATCCTAAAATAAATATAACAGTTATTGGATAAGCAAATATTTTGAAATCTATATATATTCCAAAAAAGCTTACATCTCTAAGCAAAATATTACCATAAAATACAACTATAAATGCTGCAAGTACTTGACCTATTAATTTTTGTGTTGCTTTCAATGGCTTTATATCATCAATCATGCCAGTGATTATTAGAACAAAACTTCCTATTAAAATTGAATTCATAGTTGGAGTTTGCTCGCCAAAAATCATATATCCAAGTAAAAATCCTAAATATATTCCAAGCCCACCTAATCTAGGCATAGGTTTCTTATGAACTTTTCTTTCATTTGGAATATCAATAGCTCCGACATGATTTGCAATAAGCTTCACAAAGGGTATAATAGTTGCAACAAACACAAATGGTATAAATATCATTAAAAGTATTGTTGTAATATTGACATTATTCATTTTACCACCTTCTTAATTATAGCACATTTAAACTAAATTACAAAATATATATGATTATAATCTTTTACCATTTTACTAATTTTTACCATATGTCATAATTGCAACACCAATTATAACGATAAAAATACCCAATCCTTGTAAAAGCGTAATTTTTTCATTTAAAATAAATATTGATCCAAGTATAACAAGAGTATTTACAAATGCTACTGAAAGTGGCATCGCAATAGTTAAATTCATTCTAGAAACAATTAACATCCAAAGCAAAAATGATGTCATATAACAAACCATGCCAATAATAGATTTAATAGAAAAGTTAAAATTTAAATTTAAAATATTTAAGTGAATGTTAGGATTTAATGTCCCTAATTTAAATAATATAAGTCCACTTGCAGATAAAATTATATATAAAGCAAACAGAATAATATTAATCATCTTAATCCTTCTTTCCAAACCCATCAACTCTTTTCATAAATTCCTTTATATTATTAACTCAATTTTCACATTTTAAATTGATAAGCTTAAGCTAAAAATCTTATTTATTCAATATATTAACATACTAACTATACCATTTCTCATATAAAATGTCAATTAACCATATATTTAAATAATTCTTATTTAAATATAAATATCTTTATTTTTTTTAAAATTTAAGTTATAATTAATATGGTGATAGTATGGATAAGAAAAAAATAGATTTATCTGAAATTAAAGAACAAGATTTAGATAAAACATCATCATTTACAGATATTATGACAAGAAAAGAAAGAAAAAATAGACACGATGATATTGAAGAAATGGTAAAAGAAAGAAAAAAATCTACATCGGACTTGACAAAAGATGTAGTTGAAGCAAAAAAAATATATGATGAAGAAAAAAAAGTTGAAAATAAAGAAGAATCTTTAGGCAAAACACAAATATTAGAAATTACAAGACAGATGAAATTTAATTTTGATGAAATAAAACAAGAAAATAATGAAAGAAAGAAAAAAGGAATATCTGTTTTAAATATTATTGGAGAGATTAATTTACTATGCATCGGATATTATATTTATTTATTAGTATTTACCAATTATGTTGAAGATAAAAGAAATTATACTATATCAGGATTATTCATAATTCTACTTGTTTTATTATTTGGCCTTAGTGTTGTAACAGGAAAAAAAGCAAGTAAAGTATTCAATGTACTTAATATTATTTTAATAGTTATATTTATTGCATTTAACGCATATTCTTTTATATCCTAATATATAATAAAAAAATGAAATAATTTCATTTTTTTATTTTTCTAATAATTTTTTATATTCATCCTCAAGTAAATATATTTCTTTACTACTCATAAACAATATAACAGAATTGTTATATTCTAAAAGCTTTGAGGCCTCACCCATTTTAATATATTCACCATTGTTTAATTCATCAATTATTGTATATGCACTAACGCCTTTATAATCATCAGGATTTTCTCTATCATAATTAATATCCATAACATATGCTTTATCAGCAAGATTTAATGCTTGCGCAAATTCATCCTTAAACTCTAAAACCCTAGAAAAAGTATGTGGCTTGAAAATAGCAATTATTTTTTTATTTGGATATTTTTGTCTTGCGGCTTTAATTGTAACTTTAATTTCTGTTGGATGATGAGCATAATCATCTATTATTACATTATCTTTAATAAATGTTTCCTTAAATCTTCTATTTGCACCTTTAAACGTTTTTAAAGATTTAGAAACATCCTTACTATCTAATCTTTCATAATGGCATATAGCAACAACTGCAAGAGCATTTAAAAGCATATGTTTGCCAAACAATGGTAAATCAAAATGCCCATAAAATTCTCCTTCAACAAATGCATCAAAACTTGTTCCATCTTCTCTATATTCAACGTTTTTTGCAATAATGTCATTATCATCGTTTAATCCATAATAGTATATCTGTGGATTAACTTCAAGTAAATGAGTATAAGGATCATCACCACAAGCAATAACCATCTTATCCGCTTTATTTGCAAATTCTTGATATGCTAAAATCAAATCATCCATACTCTTATAATAATCCGTATGATCCATTTCAATATTAGTTATTACAACATATTCAGGATCATATGATAAAAAATGTCTTCTATATTCACAAGCTTCAAGTATAAATTTATTCGAGCTTAAATCACCATGCCCTACACCATCACCTATTATATAGTTACATCCAACAAGTTCCTCCATAATATGTGAAAGCATCGATGTTGTGGTAGTTTTTCCATGACAACCAGCTATACAAATAGTTTTAAATTTTTTGGTAAGTTTACCTAACATTTCTTGATACTCATATATTTTTAATCCCATATTAGTTGCTTTAATAAGTTCAGGATGTGTATTTAAGTTAAGTGCTGGAGAATATATAACAGTAGTATCTAAGTCAAGTTCATCATTTGGACCTGTATATATTTTTATGCCTCTTTTAATTAAATTATCTTCTGTAAATCTATGCTCTTTAGCATCATCATATCCTACGACTTTAAAATCTAAATCTGAAAGTAAAAGCGCTAAAGCACTCATTCCAGCCCCTTTTATTCCAGCCATATAATATTTCATAAATTCTCTCCTATCCTAAAAGTTCAACAATAAATGGTCCAAGTATAATAAGTAATATTAACGGTATTATAAATATAACCGATATAATACTTACCTTATTTGGAATTTTATTTATTTCAGATTTTACCTCCATTATTTGCTTTTCTCTTAAATAATCAATTTGATTATTCATAGTTTCTACTATACTATTACCAAATACACTTGTTTGCATTATATTTAGAATGATATCATTTATAGTTTCAGATGGAATTCTACGTCTTAAGGCATCCAATGCTTCCATCAATGTTTTGCCATATTCAACCTCGCATAAAACTTTTTTAAATTCTCTTGATAGTTCACTATCAACATTTTTGCATGTAATATCCAATGAATTTGTCAAATTTCTTCCAGATTTCAAAGTCAAATTTAGCACTTCAAAGAAAGTAAGTGCTTCATCATCTAACTTTCTTCTCCTTTTAGATATTTGATAAGTTATTAAATAATAATAAATAAAATTATAATATATGACAATTAAAAACGGTATTATAAAATATTCAATATTTGAAAATAACAATATTATAGTAAGAAAAATTGTAGTTAATAACCTAAAGCTTAAAAAATCAAGTGCATTAAATTTTACTTTGCGTTCAGAACCAAGTAAAGTTATTTTGTTTTGAATTGTATTTATATCCTTTGATCTATATATTTTTTTTACAATATTATTCATGTTTACACCTTAACTTTCATAACGTGCCTTACCACTATTATATATGCAATATAAATAATAATCATAATTAATATTAGAATAAAACCAATTGCATTTGAAATTAATGGTACAAAATAACTTGGATTTAAAAAGCTAACAAAAATGACAAATAAAGGTGGAACAATAATTAATACATACATAATTAATTTTGAACTACTTGTTAATGATTTTAATTCATCTTCAAGTTTTTTCTTACTATATAAAGTTTTTTCAATCGATTCAAAAACTTTTACTATATCTCCACCAGTTTTATTTAAAACAGATAAACTGGAAGTCAAATATAGTGCTTCTTTTATTTTTATTCGTTTTGCAAATCTTTTAAATGCAACTTCATAGTCTAAACCATATGAAAGTTCTAAACTTATCTTTTTAAATTCATTTGCAATTGGGCCATCAAGATTTTCATAGACTAAATCGACAGCTTGAGTAATACTCATACTTGATTTAAAAGCATTATTCATAATATTTATTGCTTGTAAAAAATCATTTTCGACCTTTTTCTTATAATTTTTATATTTATATATGTATATTAAATCCATAGTATAATAGCCTAATAAAAATATTAATAATATCTCATATGATTTCATTATTTTAGAATTTATAATCATAACTATAAAAACAACTATTAAATATAAAAAACCTATTAATATTTTTCTTGCAATTAATATATATTCATCAATATCATCAGTTATATCCACATATTTATTATATCTTTTAGAAATGCTTTTTACAAAAGCAGATTTACTCAATACAACACTCAACTTTTTCTCTATTTTTGTATACTTATCACTTATAATATCAAGTATAGAATTTGAACTATTTTTAGATGAGTTTATCGTAAATTTTGAAAATCTTCTTTCAAGTTTTATACTTCTTATAAATTTTAAAATTAATATTATAAATAATATAAATATAATTGCTATACCAAATTTTGTATATTTTAATGCATTATTATTACTTGAAATAACTGTTACATAAGAATAATCTATTGCTTCATTTCCAGAAGAATCCGATACTCTATATTCTATTTTTTTTATACCTGGATTAGTAAAATCTATATCATTAATATTTGTTGTAATTTTGCTTGATAAATCTCCATCGTAAGTATCAAATGCACTAACTTCGCCAAAGTTTATATCTTCGTTTTCTTTTATCTTATATGTTTTATTAGTTATACTAATAATTGGTGAAGTTTTATCTATTCTATATATAGGACTAGTTTCTATAACTTCATTTTTTGAAGAATCTAAGTATAAAATTTCAATTTTATAGTTTCCTTCTTCGTTTAATAAAATTTCTAATTTACCATCCAAATTATTGGACTCTATTGTATTACCATTTTTTATTAATTTATAATTATAACTTTTAACTATAGAAGAAGGTGTATAAATAACACTTATATCTTCGTTAGTATTTAAGTTATAATTTATATTAAAACCTTCTTCCATAATACCCTTTCTATTTTCCAAATATATCGTTTAAAGATATACCTCGAGATTTTATTCTTTCATATGATTTAGGAGATAAATCATTTAAGTTAAATTCTCCCAAAATTTGTCCAGTTTGTGAAATACCTTTTTGTTTAAATGAAAATATTTCATTTAATTTTATTTCATCATTATCAAAACCGACTATTTCTGATATACTAGTAATTTTTCTTTTACCATCCGACATTCTAGATATATTAATAACTATATCAATTGCATTTTCAATATATTCTCTTATTGCTTTAATAGGGATTTCAATTCCAGCCATAAGTACCATAGTTTCTAATCTATTTAAAGCATCCTTAGGGCCGTTAGCATGAAGAGTTGTCATACTTCCCTCATGTCCTGTATTCATTGCTTGCAACATATCAAATGCTTCTTTACCACGAACTTCACCAACAATTATTCTATCTGGTCTCATACGAAGTGAATTTATAACCAAATCTCTTATTGTTACTTCACCCATTCCCTCATAGTTAACATTTCTTGTTTCAAGCGATATAACATGTTCTTGTTCAAGTTTTAATTCAGCAGCATCCTCTATTGTTATAATTCTTTCATCATTTCCTATAAAAGAAGACATTACATTCAATAATGTAGTTTTTCCTGATCCAGTACCACCACATACTATTATATTCATTTTACATTTTACACATGCTTCAATAAATCTTGCCATATATGGGGTCATTGTACCATTTCTTAAAAAATCATCTATATTTTCTAATTCTTTTTTAAATTTGCGAATTGTAAGTACTGGGCCATTTATACTTAAAGGTTCTATTATAGCATTAAGTCTTGAACCATCTTTAAGACGAGCATCTACCATAGGATTAGTTGTATCAATAGTTCTTCCTATAGGTTGAATTAATCTTTGAATTGTTCTAATTATATGTTTATTATTTATAAATGAAACACTTTCATCTTTTATAAGTTTACCATCTAACTCAATATATATTTCATTTGTTCCATTAACCATGATTTCAGTAATACTAGGATCTTCTAAAAGTTCTGTAATTGGTCCATAACCATTTATTTCATTATCTATTAAATTATTTAAATATAATCTTTCAGATACTGTCAAATCCTTTCCTTCCAAAACGGAAGATACTTCTTTTTTTATATATTCTTCTTTATTTATATTATTATAATCATTTTTATCGATTAAATTTTGAATTATTTCAGCTCTTAGTTCGTCTAACAATTCCTTATTTTGAAATGTTTCATAATCATTAGTATCATATAAAACATTAGTTTTTTCTTTAACGTTAAATTCCTGTACAAAAGATTTGCTCACAAACTATCACCTACTTTCTTTAATCAAATTATTAGCAATTTCATCAAATACTTTCATAGATTTTTTATATTTATCAGAAATAGTTTCATCAAGCGTTAAAATTGATCCTTGATTTATATATTTATCTATATTTTTAATATAAAAATCACTTGGAATAACATAATCTATATTTTTATTTATTATATTTTTTATATCGAAATTACTATAATATTTTTTCTTATTGCCTGAATTATTTAATACTATCTTATAATTTGTTTTACCCATTTCAGATAAAATGGATACAAAAGTTTTCATGTTTTTTAAATTAACTGAATCATTATTAATTATATATATAATTTGATCACTATAATCAAGGGCGAAAAGATTTATATCTGTTAAAATATGATTTGTATCAATCAATATTACATCAAATCTAAGAGATGCTTTATATAGTATTAAGTTTAAAACTTTATTATCTATTTTACGCGCGAATCTAGGGTCTTTAGGAGCTGCCAAAAGTTTTATATTTTTATTGTAATTTAAAATATAATCATCTAAAGAATTAAATTTATTTGAACTTATATCTTCATACAAACTATATATATCATTCTGCGCAGGTAAATTTAACAAATAAGATACATCTCCAGAAAAGAAATCTAAATCTATTATCAATACATTTTTACCCATTTTAGAATATACTCCTGCAAGATTAATAAGTGTTGTAGTTTTTCCTACTCCACCTTTTACTGATGTTATTGTAAATATTTTTGCTTTATTTAAAGCCATATTATCACCCTTTTATAATTTTATTAGTATTTTTTAAACCCTTATATGAAATCGTAACTTTATTTAAGTTAAATATTTTACTAAATGCAGAATTTCTTTCTTTAGTTACTTTAATTAATACATAATCCGAAGTATCATCGATAAATATATCGATATCATTTAAATTATTTTTTAATACTTCTTTTACTTTTTCTTCTTTATTTATATCATCGCTTGTTAAATAATATTCAACTGCATCATAAAGGTTATTTTCTATAGAGCGTTTATCGATATGTAAAAGTCCTAAATCAATTATCAATGAAAATATTATAAATATTATCGGTAATAATAATACAAATAATATAAGTGTTTGACCTTTATTATTCATAATATAACGCCTTACTAGTGTTTGACCTTTATTATTCATAATATAACGCCTTACTAGTGTTT
>CANRAH010000003.1 GCA_947628565.1 uncultured Bacilli bacterium | reverse complement strand
TTATTTGTTTATACTCTTTACTTGTTTTAATAACTTCACCTGACAAATTATATAAACTAAATTTATTATCATCATATAAATTAATAGTTATAGTATTATCAGTGTTTACAGCAAAATTATACCCATTTTCACTTTTAATAATTGTCTTAAAATTACTATCTAATAAATTATTTTCTTTTTCATACTTAGTTAAATAAAAAACTGCATTATCTATAAATATTTCTTCAAAGAATAAATTTTGTTCTATAGTTTTTTCTATTTTTCCTGTTTTATAATTTAATAAATAAGTATTAACATCTTTATTTAATAAAATATATCCCTTATTAGCTATGGATTTCAAAGTATATATATATTTATAATTAAAATCTGTATCAAATTTTAAAGAATCAAAGTTAAAAAATGCATATAATCCTTGTTCGTTTAAAATACTTAATCCATATACTTTATCACTATCTTCTATAAAAGAAATTTGAGGATAAATTACATCATCTAAATATAATTCTTGACTTTCTTTAGTAGATGCATCATATAGTTTATATCCATCATCTATAATAAGAGCCTTATTTAAATATTCACTATAATCATACACTTTGCAAGAAAGACTAGAGCATTCATATTCTCCTACATATTCATAATCACCTATATTACTATCGTTGTGCATAATTGTAGTAAAATCATAATAATATCCACTTTTTGTCGTCCCAGTATCTTCATCAGTAAAACTGTATGGAGCTTTATAAATATATATTTTATCTCCTGTCTTTTGTAATTCATTTATAAATTTTCCATAAGATAAATTTTTTGGTGCTTCATTATTATCTATGTAGCATTCAGTTAAATATACACTTCCATCATCATTTATTATATTAATTTTACATTCAACTTTATGATCGGTAAAATCAATAGTGTCCTTTATATCTTCAAATTTTGGAATCTTACCATCATTAGAAATCATGTAATCATTTACTTTTAAAGTAACTTTATCCCCATATGCTTTAATAATTAAATTATAATTGTTTTCTATATCATTTTCTGGATTGTTTTCTATAACTTTTGCATTATCTTGTTTCATATAATTCATTATTAAAATAATAATGAATTCAATTAATAATATAACACTTATAATAATGAAAAAATTCTTTTTTCTACCTTTTTTAAATTTATGATTATTATCTTTATTAGTGTTATTATCAGTATTACTATTTTCAACAATAATATTACTATCGTTAGATGAATCAATTGGTTCTAATATTTCTATATTATTTTTTTCTTCTATAGATTCATCTTTTATTAAATTATCATTACTTTCATTATCCATTATTTTACTCCTTCAATTCCCTATATTTTACACTAACAATTATAACATAATATTTAAAAAAAAAATATCATACTATCAAAAAAATCAATTTTTTATGATTGATTTTTTATATTCTTCTATAAGTTCATTACTTTTATAAAGTCTATCTATTTCATTACTAATTTTTTTACACATATTATATTCAGTATCATTAAATTCTATCTTATCTGGCATTGTAATAAGTATAAATAATAATTCTAATTCATATTTTTTTAAAGGATAAACACTTTCATATCTTTTAAGTAATTCTAAAAAATCTAAATCTGAAAAATGACTATTATATAAATTATATAAATCAAATATAGGTATATCTATTTTAGATTTATCCCAACTTATTAAATAAGCTTTATCATTCCTTATAAAATGTGACAAATTTAAATTATTATGAACTACACTTACTCTCATTTTATTTAATCCAGTAATACTTGTAAGCCAATTTTCAACATATCCCTTACCTATTTCAATTGATTTAAAAATAAAACTTATATTTCTTGCAAGTAAATATTCACTGGGGCTCATAAAAACTTTTTCATCTATCAAAGATATGATATCATTATAATACTCATATAAATATTCATAATTATTAGCTAAATCTTCATATATTTTTTTATATTCGTCTTCACTTATTTCTTTATAATGAGTGGTTTTACTGTGCAACAACGATACTAAATCAATTAAATCCATCATTTTTTGCTCTTTTGGTATATCAATATCTTCAATATATTTAGACACTATATAATTTTGGTTTTCTAATATTTCAGGATAATAATTAAAATTACGATTACTTAAATAATTATAAATATAATCCTTATTTTTATTTTTTTTTATTACTACTTTTCCAACATTTGTATCCGCAATTATAACATTTCCTTCTTTTTTATATCCTAAAGCTCTAATATCTCCTCTTTTTAAAAGTTCACTAATCTCTTTCATATGTATTAGGTATAATTAACTTATCTCCTAATTGTAAATTACTTAAATCATTATATTTTTTTAATTCTTCTAAAGATATATTATATTTTTCCATAACTGAATCAAGCGTATCACCATCTCTTAATATAAATACATTATAACTTACATATACCTCACTATCTTTAGAAAATTGATTAAATAATGAGTTGATTTTTTCTTCTACGAATTCTTCTTTAACTTCATCTGTCGTTGTAACAACTTCTTCTTTTCTTTCTTCCTTTACATCTTCAACCTCGTTTTGTATATTAGTTTCTTTAACTTCTTCTTCTACAATCTCTTCTTTTTCTTCTAAGGATTTACTATCCTCTAATTTAATATCGTCTACCAAAGTATCATCCTCACTTTCTAAAACATCTATTGGTACTCTCATATCTGTTAATTCCATAAGTGGTTTTTCTTGGAGTTTATCTAAAAGAACATCTATAGATATTGATAATACATTATTATCTACAATTTCATAATAAAAATCATCTATATCTACTAATGCTCTTTTACAATCATACCTATCGTCTATAGATATTTCAAATGGTATCGTTATATCAAAAGGTTCAACTGTAGTACTATTATCACTTATTTTATAATCCCCACTTATTATAAAGTCACCTTTTATAATATCATCATCTATATTAAGAGTATTTTCAAGTGATATACTTGTGATTTCACTTATTTTAGTTTTAAAAACTATATCCTTTTTAAATGGTATTATATTTTTCATAAACATCTCCTATCAATAAAGATTATGTTTATTTTTTTAAGTTAGAACAAAATAAATAGTACTTAAAAAGTACTATTTTCTATCTATAAACCAAATATTACTAATATCACAACTACTACTTGTAGGAGCTGGATTTGGCATATCAAGTTTTATTAATGACGGAAGTTTAAATCCACTACCGAATGCTATACACATGCCTGGTTTTAATAATCTTATTTTTTTAATTACTTCTCTAGTCATATTAGGAAGTAAATGTTCAATATATTCAACATCAACAGGATGTAACATTTTAAATACTAGAAAATTACTACACTGTGAAATAGCTGTTTGAGAAAGCTCAGAAGGTCTTTGAGAAATAAGTCCTAATATTACACCATATTTTCTTCCTTCTTTTGTTATTCTATCAAATATATTATATCCAATAACATTTATATCATTATCATTTTGGACATATCTATGGGCTTCTTCAAGTACAATATGTATTGGCAAAGCTCCTCTTTTTTTTAAATTTTTTACATATTCAAAAAATATTCTTGAATATATCTTAGTAATAACTTTTCCAAATCTATCATCTACATAATTAATATTAAAATTAATAAGTTGCGCTCTCATGCCATTTTCCATAGTAAGTATTTCTTTTATAAATTCATCTTTGCTTTCATAATCTTCTACATCGAAAAATTTTGCATAATCACTATTTAAAAGACTTCTTAATCTTACTTTCAATATATTATATTCATCAAATATTTTATCACTATTCAATATTCCTTCAGATATTAATGCAAATTCGAATGCATCATACAAATCTTTTAATGTATATTTAAAGCTTCCATCAGGTAATTTTAATTCTACATCTTCAGTTATAAATTCACTTATAAAAGTAGTTAGCAATTCCATTTCTCTTATTTTTCCAGTATTATCTATTAATAAGCATTGTTTTAATGTTCTTGTATAACCAGGTTGATATATCGGTGACTCTAAATTTAAATCTTTAGTGTTATAATGTGTTAAACATGAAAATATTTGATCTCGTATCTGAGCTGGAGCTTTTCCACTTGAAAGTATATCTAAAATAGCTCTTGCAATTATATCATTCTTACTTTTAATAACACTTGCCTCATCTTTAGCAAATAATGAAACAAGTCTTAAAGCTTTCTCAATTATTGGAATAGATGACCTATTTTGAACATCAAGAATTAACGCTATATCATCAACGTTAAGTAACCAGAGTGGAATTTTTACTTTTGGCATATTATCATAAATATTAGTTGTATACGTTTTAAACCTTATTTCTTTGACTTTTTTATTTAATAAATTGAAAGCATTATAATATTCTCCATATGCATCAAAAATTAATATACTAGCTCTATAGGCTATCGATGACTCTCTTTCAAATAAATTTTGAAATATTCTAGCTACACTGCAAGATTTACCACTACCAGTAGAACCAAATATTGCAAAATGATTACTAAAGAAATTATTTATATCAACACCTATTTTAATCCCTTCATATATTGGACTTTCACCTATATATAATTCTTTTTTTTCACCATAGTTGGACATTCCGATAATATTTGCAACTTTTTCTTTAGATATCAATTTAACAATTGATTTAAAAGATGGCATTTTAGATACACCAAATGAAAATTTACCATTTATATATTCTCCGCATAAGCTTATATATGCAATACCGTCTTTTATATCTATAACCTCACCTACAAATTTGGTTTTACTATCTTCTATTATTACATATAAATTTATTATGTTTGGAAATTCTTCTAATTTTATATGTAATTTAAGAATTATAGTATTATCTTCTATACCTATTATTTTACCTAAGCCTTGCATACTATCACCTATATTAATTATACATTAAAAATTTACAAAAAAAAAGATTATAAAGTTAAAGTACACTATAATATTTAATTTTTCTTCAAGTAATTAAATATTTCCATATAATCTTCGATTGGTACAAATTTTATTTTATTTTTTATATCGTCTGTTATATCATCTAAATCATCTATATTACCTTTTGGCATAAATATTAAATCTATATCATTTAAATATGCTCCTATTACCTTTTCTTTAAAACCGCCTATTTTTAATATATTTCCTCTTAAGGTAATTTCTCCAGTAAAAGCAATTTTATTACTAACTTTAAAATTTGATAAAGCACTTATTATGGCAGTTGTAATTGCAACTCCTGCGCTAGGGCCATCTTTTTTATAAGATATATTTGGCATATTTATATGAATTGTATTTTTAAATTGCTCATAATTTATACCAAAAATTTCATAATTAGATTTTATATATCCTAAAGCTACTTCCACACTTTCTTTTAAAGTATCTCCCATAGAACCAGTTAAAATAATATCTTCATTTCCTTTATAACTATTTACTTCTAATTTAATTACATCTCCACCATATTGTGTACATGCAAGCACATTTACTAGCCCAATACTTTCTTTAATTGAAATAGGTGTATAAATCATTTTACCCAAATATGTAGATACATCTGTAACATTCAAATTAATACGTTTATTATTTATATATTTATTCGTTACAATTTTTCTAATTATCTTAGATAACATTGCTTCGAGTTGTCTTACTCCACTTTCTTTTGTATAAAATTTAATTATTTTAATTATTTCATCGTCATTAATCTTTATATTATTCACGCCATGTTTTGAGCAAAGCGAAGGTATTAAGTAATCTTTTGCAATTTTTAATTTTTCAAATTCTGTATAACCGTTTATGTTTATTATTTCTAACCTATTTAGAAATGCGTTTGATAGTTTACTTACATCATTTGCTGTTGTAATAAATAAAACTTGTGATAAATCATAATTTTCTTCTAAATAATTATCTTTAAATTCTTTATTTTGATTAAAATCCAAAACATCTAACAATGCGCTTTCAGGATCCCCTTTAATATTGCAAGACATCTTATCTATTTCATCAATTAAAAATACGGGATTAGAACTTTTAGCTCTTCTTATTCCATCTAAAATTGCGCCTTCTTTTGCACCTAAATATGTCCTGATATGTCCTTTTATTACTGATGCGTCATCAACGCCACCAAGTGATATTTTAACAAACTTTCTACCCAAACTTTCAGCAATTTGTCTTGCAAAAGTAGTTTTACCAACTCCACTTGGTCCAACCAAACAAAGAATTGGTGCGTTAATATTTTTAGAATGCTTTTTTATAGCTAAGTATTCAATTATTCTTTCCTTAACATCTTTCATCCCATAATGAGTTTTTTCTAGAGATTCTTTAACTAAATTTAAATCATCTATGTCTTTAGTATAAATATTCCATGGCAAATCCAAGAAAAAGTCTATATAATTTTTTAATATAGGTACCTCTGGTGATATACTAGGCATATTCTCATATCGATCAATTTCATATAATATTTTATTTTTAAGAGACTCATTTATATTTAAACTTTCAGCTTTGTTTTTTAAGCTTTTTAAGTTTTCTTCTATTAGTGATGATTCCCCTAATTCTTCACGTAATAATTTTATTTTTTCTTTTATATAGAAATTTTTTTGGTCATCATCTAATTCTTTTTTTACTTTAGTATCAATATTTCTTTCTATATTTGATAGTTGTTCTTCTCTATATAAATCCTCTAAAATCATTTCAGCACGTTTTATTGAATTTATTTCTGATAAATATTCTAATTTTCTTTTTGATTCAATAGGAATATGACTTACAATAATATCTGTGATTTCATCTAATTCATTTTTATTTTCCAACAAAGATATTAAACTATCACTCATATAAGGTATATTTTTAATGCAACGATTTAATTCAAAAAATAGTTTTCTTACTATTCCATTTTTTATTTCATCTGAAATTTTATTTTTAGGATAAACATATATAATAGATTCTAATACATCCTTGTTAGGATTTAAATATTCAAGTACTTGCGCACGAGTTTTACCTTTTAATGTTATTCTAACATTACCATTAGGTAATTCTAATTTTTTTGATATGAATGAAAGAGTACCAAATAGTGGTAGCTCTTGAATAATCAAATTTTCATCAAGTGATGTCTTCGTTATAATAAGTATTTTATTACCATGAAAAAGCTCTGCTTCATCAATAATACTCTTACTAACCTCATCACTAAATTCAAGTTTTAATTCTTCCTCTGGCATTAAAATGGTGCCTTTAAGTAGTATAACTGGTAGATTTAATTTCATAAAGCACCTCCATAAATATTGCCTCTTATTATAGTTAAATGAAATATAAAAGTCAATATAATTTGAACTTTTTTATGTGAAAAAAATATGGAAATTTTTTAATCTAAATTTAGTCATATTAATAGTACTTTTTAGCTCTTTATATAAAATATAAAAAAGACTATTTATTTTTCTTTAAATAGTCATCTATTTTCTTAAACTCACCTGTTTTCAAATCTGTTTCACTTAATTCTTCAAATAATTTTTTTTGCTTTTTATCTAATTTATCAGGTATTACTACATTTAAAACTACGTACATATTTCCTTTTGTACCTGTTCTTATATCCTCTACACCTTTTCCTCTTAATCTGTGTTTATCTCCTGTAGTAGCCCCTGCATCAATTGAAAGCTTTACATTTCCATATAATGTTGGGACTTCTTTTTTACATCCTAAAACAGCATCAGTTATAGTGATAGGGAGCTCTAAATAGATATCATTTCCTTCTCTTTCAAAAAGCACATGATCCTTTACTCTAAAATCTAAATATAAATCTCCATTTGCTCCACCATTTATTCCACTATCACCTTTACCTTGAAGTCTTAACTGAGTTCCATTATCTACTCCTGCTGGTATTTTAACTTCTATATCTTTATTTTCTCTGACTTTTCCTGTACCTTTACATTTTGAACACTTAGAGTCAAATACCTTACCTTTTCCTTTACAATCAGGGCAAGTAGTTCTTGTCATAAATGCACCAAAAAGAGTATTTTGTTCTTTAGTTACTGTTCCATTACCATAACATGTTGGACAAGTTTTTTCGCCTTTTCCACCCTTTCCTTTACATTCAGGACATTCGTTATAAACATCTAAGTTTATAACTTTCTTACATCCAAATACAGCTTCTTCAAATGTCAAATCCATTTTCATAAGTCTGTCTTGGCCACGAGAAGATCTAGTTTGACCCCTAGAACCAAAATTAGAAAAATTACCAAATCCAGAAAAAGCACCACCGAATGATTGACCAAATATTTCGCTTAAAATATCACTAAAATCAAAATCAGAAAAATCAAAACCAGATCCTCCGTTCATCTGATCAAATGCAGCATGGCCATATTGATCATATTGTTTACGTTTACTTTCGTCACTTAAAATAGCATATGCTTCTTGTGCTTCTTTGAATTTTTCTGCTGCATTAGGTTCTTTAGATACATCTGGATGGTATTTCTTTGCAAGGCGTCTAAATGCACTCTTTATTTCATCAGAAGACGCATTTTTATCAACACCTAAAACCTCATAATAATCTCTTTTATTCATACAACATCCTCCTTTTTAAACTAATTTTTTTAATTCTTCTAATTTTTCTTTAAACATTGAAAGCGCATCATCTATTGGTTTTGAACTAGTCATATCAACACCAACTTTTTTTAGAATATTAAGTGGATAATCATTACCACCACTTTTTAAAAACTCTAAATAATTATCACGAGTTTCAGTATCTCCTTCTAATATCCTTTTTGCTATTGAAAGGGCACTTGATAACCCTGTTGCATATTTATACACATAAAATGGAGTATAAAAGTGAGGTATTCTAGACCATTCATATCTAATATCATCATCGCTTACTACGTCATTACCATAATATAATTTATTTAATTCATAATATGTATTTGAAATTTCTTCCTCTGTCAAAGGTACTCCTTCATTTTCTTTTTGATGCATAATTGTTTCAAATTCGGCGAACATTGTTTGCCTAAATATAGTAGTTCTAACAGTATCTAAAAATTCCGTTAAATAGTATATCTTTTCTTCGTTTGATTTTGCTTTCTTATACATATATTCGTTTATAAGTACTTCATTTACAGTTGATGCTATCTCAGCAAGAAATATTGGATAATTAGAATCAACATAATTTTGACTTTTTGAATAATATGAATGCATAGAATGCCCTAATTCATGACCTAAAGTACTTACTGAATCAAAGGTATCATTATAATTTAATAGCAAATATGGTTTAGAATCATAGCACCCCCAAGAGTATGCTCCTGACTTTTTACCCTCTGATGGATATATATCTATCCATCTTTCTTCAAATGCCTTTTTTAAATCATTTAAATATTTATCTCCTAATGGTTTTAAAGCTTCAAAAAGTATTTTCTTACCTTCATCAAAAGATATTGATTCCTTGTTAGACTCAACTAAATCAACATATATATCATACATATGAAGTTTATCAACACCTAATACCTTTTTTCTCAAAGCCATATAATCATACATAATATCCATATTTTTATGAATAGTATCTATTAAATTATTATATACATCTACATTTATATCATCGTCAAATAAACTTCTTTCTAATGTAGAATTATATTTTTTTACATTTGTTATGAATGCCGACTCTTTAATTTGACCAACTAAGCAAGATGATAAAGTATTTTTTAGTGATTTATAATAATTATACATTTTATGAAAAGCATTCTTTCTTACATCTCTATCTTTACTTTTCATAAATTTTATATAATTACTTGATGTAAGTTTTACATCATTTCCTTGTTCATCTTTTATAATACCTAAATTTATATCCGCATTATCAATATTATTAAATATTTCAGCACAGTTTCCAAAAGCATTCAATGCTTTTGCATAAATTTTTTCTTCATCAATAGTTAATGAATGTGGTTTATACCTAAATATTTGTTCCAAATAAAATTTATATTCGTTTAAAGCTTCATTATCTTTAATATATTTTAAAGCAACATCAAAACTACTTTCCAAAATTTCAGGTTCTATAAATGAATATTTTTCACTTAAACTTTCATTTAATTTTTCTATTCTCATCTTTAAAGCTTTACTCTTGTTATTCTTAGTATCTACATCAAAATCCATTTTTGAATAAACGTAAAGTTTCGTTAAAATTCTATCCTGTTCTTCAGTTAATTTCAAAAATTCATATAATGTATCACTGTTATCCATAATGTGGGATTTATACTTTAATATTTTATCAGTTAGATTATTTACTTTTTTTATGTCTTCTTCTATTTCATTTTCATTTTCATACATGAGTAATAAATTCCATTTATATTCATTTGGCACATCTTGTCTAGTTTTATATTCCATATTCTCTCCTTAATTTAAGAAGTTCTAGTTACCTAGAACTTCTATTATTTTTCTTCATAATCTGCATCTACTACATCATCTTTTTTTGATTTTTTATCTTTCCCTTTATCCTTTTTATCCTCTTCTT
This sequence comes from uncultured Bacilli bacterium, assembly GCA_947628565.1. Lineage (GTDB taxonomy): Bacteria > Bacillota_I > Bacilli_A > RF39 > UBA660 > UMGS1613. Next base: position 95,039 of record CANRAH010000003.1, on the reverse strand, counting down.
TTTCTTCTGTATTAGATTCTTCTTGAGCTTTTTTAGCTGCTTCTTCGTAAACTTTTGTTGCAAGAGCCATTGCTGATTCATTTAATTTTTCTGTCTTTGATTTTATATCATCCACATCATCTTTTTCTAATGCTTCTTTTAAATCTTTAATTTCAGATTCTGCTTTTTCTTTATCTTTAGAGTCAACTTTGTCTCCTAAGTCTTTAATTGCTTTTTCTGTTGCAAAAATCATTTGTTCAGCTTCATTTCTTGCATCAGCTTCTGCTTTACGTTTTTCATCAGCTTCACGATTTTCTTCTGCTTCTTTTACCATCTTATCAATTTCATCATCACTTAAATTAGTTGAAGATGTAATTGTTATTGATTGTTCTTTTTGAGTACCTAAATCTTTAGCTTTAACATTTACTATACCATTAGCATCTATATCAAATGTAACTTCGATTTGTGGAATTCCACGAGGTGCTGGTGGGATATTTGTAAGTTGGAAATTTCCAAGCGTTTTATTGTCGGCAGCCATTTGTCTTTCACCTTGTAAAATGTGAATATCTACAGCTGGTTGATTATCTGCTGCTGTTGAGAATACTTGTGACTTACTAGTTGGAATAGTAGTATTTCTTGGTATTAATACAGTGCAAACTCCACCTAATGTTTCTATTCCAAGTGAAAGTGGTGTAACATCAAGCAATACTATATCATTAACATCACCTGTAAGAACTCCTCCTTGAATAGCTGCACCCATAGCAACAACTTCGTCTGGATTAACTTCTTTAGATGGTTCTTTACCAAGCTCTTTTTTAACTAATTCTTGTACACAAGGTATACGAGTAGAACCACCTACTAAAATTACTTTATCTATATCTTTACTAGTTAATTTAGCATCTTTTAAAGCTTTTCTAACCGGTTCAAGTGTAGAATCAACTAAATCACTAATTAAGCTTTCAAATTTAGCACGTGTCAAAGTTGTTTCATAGTTTAAATCAGCTGTAATAAATGGTAAAGAAATTTCTGTTGATGTAACATTTGAAAGTGTTTTTTTAGCTTTTTCAGCTTCTTCTTTGATTCTTTGTAAAGCCATTTTATTATCACTTAAGTCTACATCATGTTCTTTTTTGATATCATCGATTATATAATCCATTATTCTTTGGTCAAAATCATCTCCACCAAGCTTATTATTACCACTAGTTGATTTAACCTCGAATACACCATCACCTAACTCTAGAATAGATACATCGAATGTACCTCCACCAAGATCATATACTAAGATTGTTTGAGATTTATCTTGCTTATCAAGGCCATATGCTAAAGCTGCAGCAGTTGGTTCATTTATTATTCTTTCAACATTAAGTCCTGCAATTTTACCAGCATTTTTAGTTGCTTGTCTTTGAGAGTCATTGAAATATGCTGGAACAGTTATAACAGCATTTGTAACTTTTTCACCTAAATATGCTTCAGCTGTTTTTTTCAAATCACCAAGAATCATAGCACTTATCTCTTCTGGCGAATATTCTTTTCCGTTTGCTTTTACTTTCTTATTAGTACCCATTAACCTTTTAATTGAAGATATTGTATCTGGATTTGTAACAGATTGATGTTTTGCTGTTTTTCCTACTAATATATCTCCTTTTTTAAATGCTACTACTGAAGGGGTAGTTCTATCACCGTCAGCATTAACTATAACTTTAGCTTCTCCACCTTCATAAATACTTACACAACTATTAGTTGTACCTAAATCTATACCTATAGTTTTACTCATATTATCACCTTTCCTATTCACTAACCTTAACCATCGCTGGTCTTATTACTTTATCTTTATAGATATAACCTTTTTGTAGTACTTCTAGTACCATGCCAGGCTCAACACCCTCTTTATGCTCAACCATAATTGCATTATGATAACTAGGATCAAATGGTTTATTTGCACCATCTATTTGTTTAACTTCAAAGTTATTCATTATATTTTGCATACTGCAATAAATCATTTTAAATCCTTCCAAGAATTTAGAAACCTCATCTTCTAAATTATCATCATCAAGCTTTATTGCTCTTTCAAAATTATCCATAATTGGAAGAATTTGTTTAATTAAGTCTTCATTACAAAATTTAAGCATTCTACTTATTTCTTCGTCTTTTCTTTTTCTATAATTAATAAGATCCGCTTTTGCAATTAATACTTCTTCTTCTTTTTTCTTGTTTTCAAGCTTTAATCTTTCTATTTCTTCCTTATATTTATGTTTTTCATCCTTTTTTTTCTTTTTTTCTAATTTATTATCACACTTATAATCTTCACAGTTGCACTCTTCACATTCACAATTATCATTACAATTTTTTTCACAAGTGTGTATATCTTTATCGTTTATATTTTCTTCCATTTAGACCTCTTTTCTATTTGCTTCCTATATTTTCTTTTATATAATTAAGAAGTGTTATTACTCTTTCATATTCCATTCTTTTTGGTCCAATTAAAGCAATAGTTCCTTCCTCTCCATTTACCATATATTTAGTTTTAATAATTGTAACATCATCGTCAAAATTATTTTCACTTCCTATATAAATATTAATTCCGTTATCCTCTTCTTTAATACTTTCAACAATATCTTTATCTTCAAACTTACTAATAATTTCTCTTATTTTATCAGCATTATTAAATTCAGGTTGCATAAGTATATTTTTTGTCCCACTCATTTTAATAGATTCATTTGCAAAATCAGTAAACGCGTTGTAAAACGCATTATACAAAACTTCATGTTGATGTACATATTTTCCTATAATAGGTTTTACTTGATATTCCAATACTTCACTTACCATATCAATACTAGTTCCTACAATAAGTTTATTTATTAAATCAACAGTTTGTTTAATTTCATATGAATCTACATCACCTGGTATGTAAACATTTTTATGCTCTACATGACCTTTATCTGTTACTATTATCGCAACTATATTGTTTTTATCTATAGGAATAACTTCAATTTTTTGTACCAAGTTTTCACTAGATTGTTTACCTAAGACTATTGTAGTATAGTGTGTAAGTTCAGATATAATTTCCATACTTTTTAAAATTATATCATTTACAACTAGAGATTTATTGTCGACTATAGTCTTAAGTTTTAACATATCTTCACCATTTAATTCTTTTGGTTTCATAATGTTATCGACATAATACCTATATCCTTTTTCACTTGGAACTCTGCCAGATGATATATGTGTTTTTTCTAAGAGACCTATTTCTTCTAAATAATTCATTTCAGATCTAATCGTTGCACTTGAACACTTCATTATATGCTCCAAAGCTTTAGAGCTTACTGGCCTTGCACTTTTGATATAATCTTCAACAATAAGTTTAAGTAAATATTCTTCTCTTTCGCTTAACATCATATCACCTCACTTTTATTATATAAGTTTTTTTACTTTATATAACCATTTTTTAGCACTATCTTTATCCGAGTGCTGAAATAAGTATAACACTACTTTCTAGCACTGTCAAGTGTTTTGTGCTAAAAACAAAAATTTTTAAAAGTAGAAATTATCCTACTTTTAAAAATTTAATTTAATTCTATTTACAACTATAATCATAAGATTCATACTCTTTTTTTAATTCCTTTTTACTACCCTTTAGTTTTATTTCATCTTCGATAGTAGAAATTATTTTATTTTTCTCCAATGTTAAGTTATAAAGTTCTATATATTCTTTAATTTCACTAAAATATTTATCAGCATCTTCTTCTGTTTTAAATATCATAATATCAGTTTGTTTATATGTATTATCTTTAAAATTAAATATTATTTTGTTTTTTATTTTTATATCGTTATAATTTTCTTCATAAGTACAAGTAAGTTTATTTTTACAACCACATACTAAAAGCAATATAAAAATTATTAATATTTTTTTCACTTTATCACCAGTTAATTATATTAAAAAGATAGAAATTAATTCTATCTAAAAAATATCATATAAATTAAAAATCCAACAAATATCAATGTCATTATTATTCCATTTATTATATCAGTTTTTTCACTTTTATATTTAACTCCTAATGCATTGGCTAAAAGCACTCCACCTATAAGTCCTCCTATATGAGCCAAATTATTTATATTTGATACCATAAATCCTATTATTAGGTTCAATATTATAAGTGGTATAATCTGACTTTTAATAACTCCACTTAAATACACTCTATAATGATATCCAAAATATAGTAATGCTCCAAGCAATCCAAATATTGCTCCACTTGCGCCAACTGCAACATATCCATCCTGTAAAAATGCAAGTGAAAGCAAATTACCAATTACTCCACTACCTATAAATATTAATGTATATTTTACTTTTCCAAAAAAGCTTTCTAGTTGAGGACCTATAACATATAGAGAATACATATTACACAACAAATGTATCAAGCCTGCATGCAAGAACACAGATGTAAATATCCTATATAGTTCAAACTTGCTATCCATCATATTGATATTTATTAAAGCTCCAAATCGTACTAATACATTTAAATTCATATCCATAAAATTAGATGATAAAATAGCTGTTATAAAATATAAAGCAAAACATATAGCCATAAAAACATATGTCATAACAGGTTTCTTTTTAGAAAATACATCTTCAGCTTTTTTTGTTTCTTCATAATTTTTCTTATTTATATCATCTGTCAATTTTATAAAAAGTTCTAATCCCTCTTCATTACTATTTTCAACTTCTAATATATTGGGGAATTTGTTTATTATAAAAGAATATTTTGATAAATCTTTTATTTCCTTTACATTTGCGCATTTAATATTATCAAAATCCTTGTCATTCAATTTTACATTATCGCCTAAATTTACAAATATACTAAGCGCTTCCATTTTAAATGACATCATTTTCCTTTTTATCTTTTTTAAAATTTGTTTTGTTCTAAATATATCAAAATCAAGTTGTTCATTATTATGAATATATCCTGATACGATTCTTATTATTTTATAATCGGCATCATTATTTTCAAGCCATATTTCATCCTTTGCACCGTGTAAAACAACAGGATTATACCCTTCTATAGTTATAAAGTAATGAAGCAATTTCATAACTACTTCATCATTTTTACTTAAAGTAATATTCATTTTATCACCCAATCAATAATATTTTAATACATTTATCATAAGATGTAAAGAGGTGTACTATGAAAAATATTTTAAAATTTCTAATTTGTCTTATACCATGGTTTATAAGTGGATTTATTTTTAAAAGTGATACTGTTTTTTATAAAAGTTTAAATAAACCACCATTTGCTCCACCCAGCATTGTTTTTCCTATAGTATGGAGTATTCTTTATATTTTAATCGCTATTAGTATGTATCTTATATATAAAGATATGAGTTATAAAGATACAAGTGATTTTAATAAAACTCTTTTAGTTAATTATTTTTCAAATCAAATATTTTCATTTCTATTTTTTACACTTAAAAGCCCTTTCCTAGCTTTAATTGATACAATAATTGTTTTTATTAGTTCATTGTTTCTATATTATGAAGCTAAAGAATTAAATAAAACATCCGCAAAATTACTTATACCTTATATTATATGGAACTTATTTGCTACCATATTAATCATATCAATCTTTTTTATGAATTTATAAAAAAATTATTTTTATTAAAAAGTTTTAAAAATATTAAAAAAATGTGAATTCAATCACATTTTTTTCTAAATTTATTTTTAATTTGGCTTAATTAAAGTAAGTGATACTTTACTTTTATCAAATTTAATATCATCTACATAGCAATCAACTATATCTCCTACATTTAAAACATCACTTGGATGACTAATATATTTATCTGTTATTTTAGATATATGAACAAGTCCATCCTCATGAAGACCTATATCTATAAATGCACCAAAATCAACTACATTTCTAACTGTTCCTTGCAAATGCATTCCAATTTTTAAATCTTTAAGTTCTAATATATCACTTTTAAGTATTGGCTGTGGCATTTCATCCCTTGGATCTCTATTAGGACTTTTTAAAGATTTTATTAAGTCTTCAAGTGTATAGTAATCAGTATTTAATTTATCCTTATATTCATTTATATTAATATTATCTAATTTTAAAATAAGTTCTTTACTTCCAATATCTTTAACGGACATATTTAAATCATCTAATAATTTTAAAGCTATATCATAACTTTCAGGATGTATTTTAGTAGAATCTAATATATTGTCACCATCTGTTATTCTAAGGAATCCTATTGATTGTTCATACGCTTTATCACTCAGAAGTTTTTCTAATTCTTTTCTTGAGTTAAATCTTCCTTTTGAATTTCTATACTCTAATATTTTATCTATATTTTTTTTAGTAATTCCGGATACGTATTTTAATAAAGATGCACTTGCTGTATTTATATTAACACCAACATTATTTACTGTTTTTTCTACTACAAAGTCCAAATTTTCACTTAACTTTTTCTGTGAAACATCGTGCTGATAAAGTCCTACCCCTATCCCTTCAGGTGGAATTTTAACAAGTTCTGATAATGGATCTTGAAGTCTTCTTCCTATACTTACAGCGCTTCTTTTTTCAACTGCTAAATCTGGAAATTCCTCTATAGCTACTTTAGATGCACTATATATTGATGCACCTGATTCAGATACTATTACATATTTAACATTTAGATTATATTTTTTTATCATCTCTGATACAAATTTTTCTGATTCTCTTGAGGCTGTTCCATTACCTATAGCTATAATATCAACTTTGTATTTATCTATAAGCGCTTTAACTATAATCATTGAATCATTTATAATTTTTTCTTGATTTGTACTTTTGATAAAAGGTTTAATAACTGTACTATCTAAATATTTACCTGATTTATCAATAACAGCCAATTTGCATCCATTTATATATCCAGGATCAAAAGCAAGTACAACCCTTTCTTTTAATGGAGGAGTAAGCAATAAAGATTCTAAATTTCTTTTAAAATTATCGATTGCCGCTTTTTCACCAATTAATGTTAAATCACTTCTTATCTCTCTTTCAATTGATGGTTCTATTAATCTTTTATAAGAATCTTCTATGGCTTCTTTTACAATGTCAACAACATATGATTTATCATTTTTAATAATTCTTTTCTCAAGAAAATTTTGAACACTTTTTTTGTCATAATTTATACTAACATTAAGTATTCCTTCATTTTCTCCTCTGTTTAACGCAAGAATTCTATGAGGTTTTATACTTTTAATTTTTTCTTCATAATCATAATACATATCGTATACTTTATTTAAATCTTCACTATTTTTCTTTAAACTACTTTTTATCTTTCCATAGTTATATGTATTATCTCTTATAATTTTTCTAAATTTTGCATTATCACTTATTTCTTCAGCAATAATATATTTTGCTCCTGTTATAGCATCTAATATAGTCTTAACAGAATCATTTAAATATTTACTTGCCAAAGTTTTTATATCTCCATTAACAGGAAATTTCATAATTTCTTTTGCTAATGGCTCTAATCCATTTTTTATAGCTTCAGTAGCTTTTGTTTTTTTCTTTTCTTTAAACGGCCTATATAAATCCTCTATCTCTATTAACTTAGATGCATTTAAAATTTCATTTTTCAATTCATCAGTTAAAAGTCCTTTTTCATCTATTAATCTTATTACATCATCTTTCCTTTTTTGAAGATTTACTTGATATGTATAAACCTCTTCAATTGTCCTTATTTTTTCCTCATCAAGCGCTCCTGTCAAATTTTTCCTATAACGCGCAATAAAAGGGATTGTGTTCCCCTCTTCTAAAAGACGCAAAGTTGAGTTAACTTGCTTTTCACTTACATCTAAATCTAAGCTTATTTTTTTTATTATTTTATCATCCATGCTAACCTATCCTTTTTATTTCACTAATATAATATTCATCATTTTTATGTTCAAATATAAATTCATATTTATTTAATCTATCTGCTATATCATCTATATCATTTGAATAATTTTCCTCGATAATATCACCATTAATATTAGTTAAATTTTTATTTTCAAGATTTAATATTCCAACACTCAATTCAAATATTAATCTATTATCCTCTAAAGTTATATTTGTGATTTTTCTTAAAATCTCTTCTTCATTTTTATTGCAAGTTTCATTGATAGCTATATAGCTTTTTAAAGAATCATTATATATAAAATTTATACAATTACTACTAAAATTTTCTGGAGTATAACTATCTATCTCACCAAATATTTTTTTATATGAATTTTTCAATTTGTCCTCATTTACTCTGATAACTCCATTATCTATAAATGATGATTTATCAAGTAATTCATATGCCATATTTAATTTAACTTTATTATCGATAGTATCTCTTGTTAAATCATTTTTGTATAAGTAATATGAATCATCATTTAATGATGTTTTAATATTATCAAGTAAATATTTATATTTATCTATATACCAATTTAAATCTTTATCTAAGGTATTTTGATTATCGTCATCACTATTGCTATTTTCTATTATTTGATCATTTTCTTCCTTAGCTTGACCATATAGTAATTTATTATCATAAAGTATTTTCGTTTCAAATATAATTACGGCTAAAAATATTAATATAATAACATTTCTTTTTAATATAGAGAAATTTTTATATTTATATATTCTTTTTTCCATCTTATCTAATTTATTTCGAGTTTCATACTCTATTTCTTTTGAAAGTTCATCCAATACTTGTTCTTTTATTTCACCTTTTATTTCTTTTATTATAGCATCTTTATCGATGCCCAATTTTTCTATTTCATTTGTTTTTTTAGTTACTTTTGCCATACAACCCTCCGTATCCATTATAACACAATGAAAAAATAACTACTATATTTTTATAAAAAAAAGAGAACTTTTTGTCTAAGTTCCCTTTATTTGTGTTTCTTCTCCTGTTTCAAAGGCCTTAATTAAATCATATGTAATTATACCATTTGAAATATTTATTAAATTCTCAGCATATTTACTATAATAATCTATATAATCCTTTTCAATAGAAGCATCTAAATCCAATTGTCTAAATAATTCTTTCGAACTATTGTAATATAATTTATTTGTTATGAAATTTCCACTAGGGAATACAACAACATTTTCATCGACATTGAATATATCATTACCAAGATTATATTTTGGAGATACTCCAAGCATATTTGAAAGTGTTGGCATTACATCTATCATGCCCATAACTTCTGTAATTTCTTTATTATATTTTGTTCCTATTATATCTTTTGACCAAATTATAAGTGGTACTTCTCTATTTATCTCATATGTAAAATCATCAATTACTCCAACTGTATCTTCTGGATCTATAAGTACGTCTTGATAATACTCACTTTCATATAATTTTTTAAACTCAGATGGTTTTAATTTAGAATCATGGTCGCCGTATAAAACTATAATTGTATTATCTAAAATTCCAGCTTCATCTAATCCTTGCATCAATTCACCAATTGCTTCATCAGCATAATGAACTGATTTTAAATAATTTCCCATCTTAGTTCCCTCAAGCCATTCATTAACAACTTCTATAGTTTCGCCTGTTTCACTATTTACTTCATTAGTTATATAATCAACACTATATGAACTGTTATCTCCTATATTGAATGGAGTATGATTTGTAAGCATTATTAAAGTTCCGTAAAAATTATTATGAGAAGCACTTATATCTTTTATTTTTTCTATAGATTGTCTGAAGAATGATTTGTCTGACAATCCTAAGCCTATCTTCTCATCCATTTCATAATCTTTAGTATAATAATAAAAATCATCATATCCTAAGTATCTATATGTAACTTGTCTATTCCAAGCATCTCCTCTATTAGCATGCATTGAGAATGTATAGTAATTTTTTTCTTTAAGGAGTTTCAAAATTGTTTCATAATCCCTATTAAAATAGTTCATAAATACTGTTCCACTTGATGATGGTAAAAGAGAAGATAAAGAAGTAAATTCACTATCACTACTATTTCCAACACTCTCTTCTGAATAAAAATTAGAAAAATATATACCTTCACTTGCCATTTTATTTAAATTTGGAGTTAACTCTTCATTATTAAATTTTAAATTCATAGTGAAGCCTTGAATACTTTCACCGTGTATAACAATTACATTTTTACCTTTAAATAAATCTGTATAATCATTTTTTTCATGAGTACTGTCAACATTTTCATAATATTCTCTAAACGTCTTATATGCTTCATCATATCCAAACATTTCATTTACAGTAGTTTTTATAGATGAAAATAAATCGTTACCTTGGTAAATATATATTCCAAATTCCATAACAATAGAAGATCTATTCCATTGATTGTTAAGCCTACTTAAATCCTTAGATGAAAGCATTGAAATAAAAAATCCTAAAGTAATTAAAGCTACCACTATCATATTTAAAAATCTTACTTTACCATTTTCTATTTCTTTTACTTTATCATAATATTTGTTTTTCTTTAATTGTATATGCACAAATGTAAGTATTAATATTTGTAGTAAATAAATAAAATCTTTAAGTTCCAATATATTTTCAAATACTGCATCGGTATATCCTTTAAGCTCCGTTGCAGTTTTTAAAAATGAAACGGAAGCAAATGATAGATAATTACTATAATAAACTGTATTAATTAAACAAATCGATACAAGTACTATAGAAACTGTTAAAAAGTATTTAAACTGATTTTTAGGCTTAATAAAATATCCAAATGATGTAACTATAAGCAAGAATACCAAATCAGCAAGTATTGGTTTTAAATGAAAAAAATTATTTACCGTAAATGCCCTTACAATATATCCATTTATTAATGATGTAATTATAAATGTAGTCATAAGTATATTTGTCTTAAAATATTTTACAATTTTTTTAAAACAATTTTTAAAAAACTCTACCACATAATCACCTCTAACTCGATAATTATAACACAGTTATTTAAATATTACAAATTTGATATAACATAATTATATAACTCTGTATTTATTTCTTCTATTTTTTTTGGAGTATTATTTGCGCTACATTCTATAGTCTTAAAATTATATATTTTAGATATTTCTTTATAAGCTTTTTCAGACGAAATTAAATATTCTTTGGATTTTTCAAGTTGATCTAATTTTTCTAATCTATTTTGCCTCAATACATGTGCTGCTTGATATGGCATATGTAAAAATACTTTTATATCTGCCTGAGGTAAAGACAAAAATTCAAATTCTAGCTTATGCAAAAAATTATATATATCAAATCTATCTTTTTTATTTTTTATTTTTCCCCCTTGATGGGCTAAATTTGAATATACATATCTATCTAATATTACGTTTACTCCTTTATTTAATTCATTATTTATTTTATCTATATTATATAATCTATCAGCTGTATAATAAAGCGCTGATACTTTTGGATCGACATTAATTGCCCCTTCGTCGAACCAACAATCACAAATATATTCCTTGCCTAAATATGGACCTCCAATTATTTTTCCGGTAGGAGTATCATACATTGGAAAACTAAATCGTACACACTTTATATTTTTTGAATTTAATTTTTCTATCAACATTTTAGTTTGAGTTTCTTTTCCACTACAATCAGTACCCTCTATTACAATTAGTTTCCCTTTCATTTTACCACCCTATTCTATTTATTATTATATAAAAAAAGACTATATTAGTCAATATAATCTTGTATCTATATTTAGGTAAATAGTCATCAACAAATTCTATTTATATAGCATTTATTATCATCTTTCTTTTCTGCAAACAATAACGCACATTGCTGAATTAAATTCAGGTACTTTTTTTGAAATCCATTTTCTTTTAATAATTAAATCATTACTTAATAGTTCTTTTTCAAATGTATTCCAATTAACAATATTACAAGACGTAGCAGCAATATTTACTTTTTTATCATTATTAATTACTACTCTTTCAACATCATCAAAAGATTTATTTATATCTGATTTATACTCTTTTATTCCATCACCCATCGATACTATTAAAGCACTACCAATTTCGTTTAGATGATTATATATAAATTTGTAAAATTTATTTCTATGCTCTTTATTAACAAACATATGAATAACAGCTATGGAATAAATAAAGTCAAATTTGGCATTTAAGCTATCATTAATAATATCAAATTGCCTAAACTTATCATTATATTTATAATTCGATAATTCTTTGCATTTTTCTATAACTGTATTTGAATAATCAATAGCAAGGACATCATAATTTTTATTTAATAAATATATAGCATCTCGTCCTTCACCACAACCAAGATCTAATATTTTTGCATTTGTTGATATTTTTTCTTCAAGTATTGTTTCAATAACATCCAAAGTAGGTTCTTTTGATGACCAAAGATAATTGTGTTTATACACCTGCTGGTATCTCTTTTCATAAGCCTTATAATAATCATCATTTATATCGTTAAAATCACTATATTCGATTCCTCTTTTTGCAACATTCGTCGATTCTAAAAGTTCCTCTTTTTTTGTCACATTATCACCATACCAATTATCAAAATATATAATTGTTATAAATTATTTTTATATTAATATTTTTTCTCCTAATACTAATTATAACATATTTCAATCTTTTTTCCTATTAAGCATATAAATAACTTTTAATCACATCCTTATAAATTTCTTTAATTTTTTGTTAAATTAATTAATGTTGTCAGCCTCATCTAATAATGGAAATTGAAGAATAGCTTTTGTTCCTATACCAGGTTCTGATTGATATTCTATTTTAGTATGATGAGCTTCTAATATTTCATAAATCAACGATACACCAAGCCCTGAACCTCTAAGCTTTGTAGTAAAAAAAGGCTCTTTCATTTTTTTCAATATATCTTTAGTCATACCTATTCCATTATCTTCTATCGTAAGAAAATATTTATTATTTTTTACTTTAGAAGAAATTACAATATTACCACAATTCCCCTTCGGTATAGCTTCTACACTATTTTTAATTATATTTATAAGTACCTGAGATAATCTATTATAATCACCCTTTATAAATATTTCATCATCTAAAATATTTAGGCTTAATTTAATATTATTTTCATTTAATATAGGTTTTAATTTATATATGGAATCTTCTATTAGCATATTAATATCCATAATATCTACATCTAAATTACTTTTATTTATAAGTAGAAAGTCCTGAAGTAAGCTCAAAAGTCTTTCTATTTCTGATTTTATTATTGGTACATATCTTGAAACCTGTTTTGCATCATTTATATTCATCATATCTAAATATCCTTTACATACTGCAATAGGATTTTTTATTTCATGAGTTATTTTAAATAATGACAATCTAATTTGTTTTTCTTGTTGTAGTTCTTTAAACTTAAAATGAGTTTCTAATATGGATTTTCCTGTTTCATATATTTGATAAATAATATTAGCTATAAATACATAACTGATAATTACTAATATAATTTTTCTTAAATCAAAATATGTATAATTGTATCTATATATCCAATATGTATAAAATACACAATTAATTAAAATTGTAGTTTCTAAAAGAAATATATTGTTTAATTTGAATGTTTTTTTTACAATATACACAATAGCAATAAGTATATATGATATGAAAAATATCCAGGTATGACTAAAATATGTACTATATAATACTACTATAGATAATGAAATAATATTGCTTGATATATAACAATCCTCTAGATATAACAATATTACTATTATATTTAATACTAATAATGAAATATTTTTGGGGCTATTCCAACCGTAATTATAAAGTAAAAAAAATGATGTTATAAGAGCTAATTTATAATACATTTTTTTAGATTTACTTTTTATATTTTTATTTTCAGATAAATAAATAAGATAAATAAAAATAGGAAATGTAAGAAGTATTACATCTAAAAAAACTAATTGAAATAAATTCATAATATCACGTATAATCAATCTTATAGAAATATTAATTAATTTCTTATTGATTGATCCCTTTCTATTAATATTTTTGAATTATTATACTTCTAGAAGTATAATAATTCTCGCACTGTGGATTTGTTCCTATTTTATTACAGCCACTTTTATGGACTGGTCTAGGTGACTCAAACCACAGATTTTTAATTTAATTGTTAATTAGTTAGTTAACACGTTAGTTTTTACTAATCGATGTTTTATTAAATTACGTGATTACATGATTAAAAACCTTGTGGCAAACTATCAGTGCAAAAAACTAATTAAGGAGGTGCTTATTGTTGATATATTTTGTTGGTATTGATATATCAAAGTACAAACACGATTTCTGCATTATCTCAAATGTAGGTCAAGTAATTGTTGAAAATTCATCTTTTGATAATAATAAAAAAGGTTTTCAATATTTTTTGGACCAATTGAAACCTTATAATAAATCAGATGTCCGCATTGCTTTTGAAGCAACTGGACATTATTCTTTGAATTTGGAACTGGTTTTAATTGATCAAGGTCTTTCTTTTATGAAAATCAATCCTCTTGTCATTCATCAGTTTTTAAAAGCTCGTAGCTTACGTAGAACTAAGACTGATAAAGCCGACTGTATTTCTATCGCAAATTATCTTATGTCTGTTCCTTACAAACCAAATTCGTATTTATTATACAACATTTATACATTAAAGTCACTATGTAGAAGTAGAGAAATATTAATTAAAGAAAGAAGTAAATTTGAAGTTTTACTAACTAATGAGTTAGACAAGTCTTTCCCTGAATTAAAGCCTTTTTTTAACAATATAATTTCTAACTCTCTTTTATTCATTTTAGATAAGTATAAAAATGCTTCTCATATCGCTTTAATGAAAGATTATGATTCTTTAAGAAAAGCCTCTCATGGTAAATTTTCTTATGCTAAATTTGCTAAATTAAAAGAACTTGCTAAAAATACCATTGGTTATTTTGATGATAATTCTGATTTACTCATTTCTACTTATGTCTCTCTTATTAACAATTTTAATGATAAAATTGATCCAATAAATAAACAAATTTCAACAATTATCAAAGAACTAAATCCTAGAATGTTATCCATTCCTGGATTAGGTGAATTATCTGCTGCTTCTATTTTGTCTGAATATGGAATTATTTCTAATTTCTCTAGTCCAAATAAAATGTTAGCTTTTGCTGGTCTTGAACCTAGTATTATTGAATCTGGCACTTTACATTTTAATGGAAAGATGGTTAAACATGGTTCCGGTCATCTTAGATATTCTCTTATGAATACTGCCATGTTAGTTTTAAGATATTCACCAACTTTTTATGACTATTATCTTAAGAAACGTTCTGAAGGTAAATGTCATCGCGTTGCTTTATCTCACGTTTGTAAAAAACTTATTAGAGTTATTTACTCTCTTGAGAAATACAACAATGATTTTGACCCGTCTTTATTGAAATAATTGATTCCTCAATTTTTCAAAAATTTCACTTTGTGAAATCTTTTTGACGTGGAACAAAAAGCTTTTTAAAATTTTTGAGAAAATGACTTGACTTTTTATAGTTAGTCACCATATTGATGATATCAAAATATTTTGTCGAAACTTGTCGAAAAATGAAAAAAAGTGACGAAATATCACCTTAATTCATTTATATGCTTTTTTATTTGTTTTGCATTAGGGCCTAAAATTATCTTAAGTTGATTATCTATTTCGACAATTCCTTGTGCGCCCATCTTTTGTATTCCCTCTTTATTTGCTTTCGATACATCCTTTAAATTAACTATAAATCTAGATTTATTAAACTCATAATTTATTACATTATCTTTTCCACCCAATAGCATTATTAATTTATTTGCTTCAAGTTTAAAATCTTTCTTTTTTGACCTTGTAATTGCTATAGCTATTATTAGACATACTATAATAATAATTAAATATTCTATTCTCAAATCAATCACCTATTTCATTATACTATATTTTAATTAAAAAATAAATATATTTTATTTTTGGTAAATTGTTATTTTTTTAAAGTATATTTTTCTTGTTTAAGATTTAAATTTTTTAGTTCTTTATAAATATCCTTATAGTAATCATATATTAATTTAATATTATCTTTAAATAATTCCATACACATTTCAAATGAAAATATAAAATCTTTTCTAGAATATGGTGATTTTAAATTATCTGAAAAATACATATAATCTAATGTTGATTTAGATTTTTTTGATAAATTATAAATGTGTGTATAATATGAATTAATTTTGCACGTTCCTTCTCCATTAATTAATTTTGCTTTTTTAACATTTTCTAATTCAAACAAAAGAATATTTGTAGGATCATATATGTAAGCGCCTTCTTTATCGATTACTAAATTTGACGCACATAAATTAGCGTGAAATGATAAATTCTTTTTCATTGCTTTTAACATATTTACCTTTATATTTCTCATAATTTCTGGCGAATAATTTATCTTTATATTAGAAGGTTTATTAACAATAATAGCTGAAGAATATTTAGACATATTTATGAAATCTTTTAATAAATCACTATAATTTAAACATATTCCGATATTTTTTTCATCATTATATGAAAAAGGATTTGATACAACTTTTCCTTCAAAAGGTTTAACTTTTGTTGTTGAAAAATAGCCATTCCAAAGTAAATATGTATATAAAATGCATAATTCTAATGAATTTGATAATCCAAGTTCTTGTGAAAGTTTAATACCTTTTTTTAATATTGAATTATAAGTTTCATTATCCTCTAACTCTAAAGTTACTTTTTTTTGATCTGCAGTATAATAAGCTAGCAACATTTTTAAACTATTCTTAGGAAGCATTTCTAATTTCTTTAGAAATTCTATCGATTTATCTAAATCATTAATACTATAAAAAATTTTATACATTAAATGTTCTTGTGAATCTTTCGAAATTTTTTCTAACATTTTGTAAAACACTTTTACCTTATCATCATTCATTAAAATTCTCCTTTCAAAGCAAGTATTCTATCATCAAATAATATCTATGTCAAGTTATTCTTATTTTTATTTGTTGTATAAATATTAAAAATAGTGTAAGATAATAATGGAGGTTTATATGAAAGATAAAATATCTAAATATAAAGTTGATAAAAGTATTTTTTTATGTATTATTTTATTTGCTATTATAAGTATTATATCAATATTAAGTGCGCAAAATTTAATTACCGATAATAGCCTTGTAATAAAACAAATTATATGGTATGTAATAGGATTTATATTAATTTATTTTATTATGTTTATAGGTAATCAATTTTTATTTAAAAATGCCTGGATTTTTTATATTATAGGTGTTTTAGCTTTGATACTTGTACTTTTTTTTGGAGCAGATATTAATAATGCTAGATGTTGGTTTAAAATACCAGGTATTGGTAATATACAACCTAGCGAATTTATGAAAATTATATTAATTATAGTACTTGCTAATATGATTAATAAATTTAAAGAGAAATATCCAAATCCCAAATTAAAAGATGAGTTCATATTTTTACTTAAGGTATGTATTGTAGTTTTAATTCCATCTATTTTAACTTTTTTAGAACCAGACACAGGCGTTGTTTTAATATATTTAATAATTACAGTTATAATGCTTTTTATTTCTGGTATTAGATATAGATGGTTTATAATAGCTTTTTCGTTATTTGCGCTTATAATTTCATTTATTTTAATTACATATTTTATAAACAATGAATTATTTATAAAAATATTTGGATCATCTTTTTTCCTTAGAGTTGACAGATTACTAGATTGGTCGAGTGGTAGCGGATATCAACTTGAAAATGGAATTACGTCTATTGGTAGTGGTGGATTAATAGGATTTGGACTTTTTAATACACCAATATACTTTCCGGAACCACAAACTGATTTTATATTTGCTGTATTTGCTAATAATTTTGGATTTATAGGATCTACAATTTTAATTGGTTTAATTACATTTTTTGATCTAAGATTAGTTAGACTTGCAATTGAAAGTCCAAAAAATATAAACAAATACGTAATAAGTGGTATTCTAGGAATGCTTATATATCAACAACTACAAAATATAGGAATGACTATTGGAATTATGCCAATTACTGGTATAACTTTACCATTCATAAGTTATGGAGGATCTAGCTTACTTAGTTATATGATTATGACAGGAATCATATTCAATATATCCAATGTAAATATAAGATACAGAAATTAAAAATGCTCAAAACTTGAGCATTTTTATTTAATCATTTTTAGTAACATCAATATATGTAGTATGGCCATTCAAATCTACTTCGTTTGGTAAATTAAACTTTACAACTATATCAGTAGATAAAGTTTCATTTTTTATAAATTCATCAAATTTAGTAACAGCTTCTGTAACTTCATCATCACCACTATAGTATAAAGTTATTCTATCAGCAATATCAAAATCTTTAGTTTTTCTTAAATTTTGAACTTTAGATACTAATTCACGTGCGATACCTTCCATAACAAGATCATTTGTAAGTTCTGTATTTAAAATTATGAAATTATTACTATCGGTTGCAACATCAAAACCTTCTTTAGAATTAGTTTTTATATCTACCATATTAGAACTAATATCATATTCTTTATCACCTATAGACATTTTTATAGTATCGTTATTCTTTAATTTATTTATATCATCCATAGATAAATCAAGTAACTTCTTTGTATATTCGCCCATAAGTGGTCCAAATATTTTTCCTACTTCCTTAAAGTTTGGTTTGACCATAAAATTCATATAATTTTCAACATCATTTATAAATTTAACTTCTTTAACATTTAATTCCTCTTTTATTAAGTCAGTTAAATCGCTTATTAAACTTTCATTTTTAGAATCTAATAAAGCTTCACTTAAAGGTTGTCTTACTTTTATTTTAACATCTTCCCTTATATTTCTACCAAGACTTATTAAGTCTCTTACTAAATCCATTCTAGATTCTATTTTTTCATTTATTAATTTTTCATCATAAGTTGGATAATCAGCTAAATGTACAGATTCTTTTCCTGTTAATTTAGTATAAATTTCCTCACTAGTAAATGGTGCGATTGGCGCGATAAGTTTACATATACCTACTAATATATCATAAGTTACTTTATAAACTGCAAGTTTAGAATTATCATTTTCACTTGCCCAAAATCTTCTCCTATTACGTCTTATATACCAATTAGATAAATCCTCTGATACAAAGTTTTGTATCTCTCTTGTTGCAATAGTAAGATCATATTTATCCATAGCAATTGTTACATTTTTAACAAGTTTATTATACTTAGATATTAACCATTTATCTATTTCATCTATAGTATTATAATCTATTTCATACTCTTTTGGATCAATGTTATCAATATTCGCATACATCATAAAGAATGTATAAGTATTTTTTAAAGTACTGAAAAATTTAGATTCAACTTCTTTAATTCCATCTTCATCAAATCTAAGTTGTGTCCAAACAGGAGACGCATATAACATATACCATCTAATAGCATCTGCACCATATTTATTTAATACTGTAAATGGTTCAACTGCATTACCCTTACTTTTATGCATTTTTTGTCCATACTTATCAGTTATCAAATCGTTTACTAGTACATTCTTATATGGACTTTTTCCTGTTATAAATGTTGATATTACAAGTAGTGAATAAAACCATCCTCTTGTCTGGTCAATTCCTTCGCTTATGAAATCTGCTGGAAATTGACTTTCAAAAAGTTCTTTGTTTTCAAATGGATAGTGATATTGAGCAAAAGGCATTGCACCAGAATCGAACCAACAATCCATAACTTCTTTAACACGTGACATAGTTTTACCACATTTAGGGCACTTAATATGCACATCATCAACATAAGGTCTATGTAATTCAATAGTCTCATCTATATCTTCTATTGCCTTCTCTTTTAATTCTTTTCTTGAGCCTATCATTTCTTTATTACCACATTCACATTCCCAAAGTGGAATTGGAGTACCCCAATATCTATTTCTAGATATTGCCCAATCATTTAAATTTTCTAGCCAATTACCAAATCTTTTTTCTCCTACGTAATCAGGATACCAATTGACAGTTTTATTAGCCTTAATTATTTTATCTTTAAAATCAGTTACTTTTATATATAAACTAGGTTTAGAATAGTAAACAAGTGGTGTTTTACATCTCCAACAATGTGGATAATTATGTACCATTTTTTGTTTTTTAAATATTTTATCTTGCTCTGAAAGATATTTTATTATTTCTATTTCAAGTTCACTATCAACAACTAATCTACCCTTCCAAGGTCCTTCTGTATAACAGCCATTTTCATCTACAGGATTAAGTATTGGAAGGTCATATTTAAGGCCAACTTCATAGTCATCTTGACCAAAAGCAGGTGCGATATGTACTATACCTGTTCCATCTTCCATAGTTACATAATCATCGCATACTACATAAAATGCTTTTTTATTTACTTTTAAAATATCCATATATTGTTCATATTCAAGATATTCCAAATCTTTACCTAAATATTCTTCTACAACTTCAAATTCATCACCAAGGACATTATGCGCTAATTTTTCTGCTACTATAAAATTGTATCCTTTAGATAAACACTTTACATATTTTTCATTTGGGTTTACACATGCAGCAACATTAGACATAAGTGTCCAAGGTGTTGTTGTCCAAATAAGCAAGTATGTATTATCTTGATTTTTAACTTTAAATGGTACTGTTACTGTATTAACAGTTATTTCTTTATACCCTTGAGCAACCTCATGACTTGCAAGCCCTGTACCACATCTAGGACAATATGGAAGTATTTTAAGCCCATTATAGATTAATCCTGCATCAAAGAATTTCTTAAGTATCCACCATTCTGTTTCTATATAATCATTATCATAAGTTATATATGGGTGTTTTAAATCTATAAACTGTCCCATTTTATTTGTAAAGTCTTTAAATGCTGCTTCATTTTTCCATACACTTTCTTTACACTTTTTATTAAATTCTTTTATACCATATTTTTCGATATCACCTTTACCACTAAATCCAAGTTCTTTTTCAACTTGTACCTCAACAGGTAATCCATGTGTATCCCAACCTACTTTTCTAAGTACACGGTATCCTTTCATCGTTTTATACTTACAAAAAGTATCTTTTAAAAGCTTAGAAAGTATATGATGAATACCAGGCATTCCATTAGCAGTTGCAGGGCCATCATAGAATACAAAATCCTTAGCTCCTTTTCTATTTTCTATTGTTTTTTCAAATAAATCTTCTTTTAAAAATTTTTCAGTTAAATCGCTTTCTACTTCACTGTTTTTTCTTTTATCTAATTCTTCAAATTTCATTTTAAAGCTCCTTTCTTCTAAATTTTTTTAGTTAAAACAATTATACTCTTGATACTTATCTTAAAAGTATCTTAATAATTAACTTTTACAACGATAACTATTTATTTTTTCTTGCATAAAATCCCCCTAACTATAAACAGTTAATATTGATAACTTAAATTTATATATATAACTTAGTGCAAATAAAAAACTCGAATCCCTAAGGACGAGTTTTACCCGCGGTACCACCTTATTTTATTAATAATACACTCAAAACTATAACGCGTTACCGGAAATATCTTCATATTCGCATCAAGAATGATCTATATATAATCTTTGAATTCGTTTCCATCAACCACGAACTTTCTATATCTCTAATTATATACCGTTTCTATCATTTGTTTTAAAAATCCACTTTGTCAATATCATCTACCATATCTAGTTGTGCTTGCACTAAACCTCTTAATTTACGTTTGAAAATATTAATATTTCTTCTTAACATTTCTGCTTCCATTTCTGTTTTTTCTGCTTTTAATAGTGATTCGTTTACTATGCGACTAGCGTTCCTTTTAGCATCCTCTAATATTATCTCGCTTTCCTTATGAGCATTTGATTTAATTTGATCAGATGTTTTTTGAGCCATCATAAGTGCTCTATTTAATGTACCTTCTAATTTCTCATAATGAGCAAGTTTTTCTAAACTAGCGCGAGAATCGGATATAATTTTTTCCAATTCCTCTATTCTCTTATCCTTCAAAGCAATTTCCACATTTTTAGATTTATTATCTTCTATCATTTTTTCTACTTGTTTTATAATCTGATCTAAAAAATGGTCGATTTCTTCTGGAGTATAATTTTTAAACGTTCTACTATTATTATCCATAAGCATCCCTCAAACGTTGTGCTAAATATATTAACACAAATATTATTCTTTTTCAAGTGTTTTTTTACCACTCATAATTTTCTTCATCTTTTTCTTTATCTTTTTCTGTATCATCAGATATCTTTCCTTGTACATTTATATTATTTGGTGTACATAAGAAAATACCACTACCTATTTTTTGAATATTTCCTTTAATTGCATAAATTGTTCCACTCAAAAAATCCATGATTCTTTTTGCTTGATCACTTGTAACTCTTTTAAGATTGACTACAACAGTATTTCTTTTTTTCAAATGGTCAGCAATTTGTTGAGCCTCTGAATAAGCACGTGGTTCTAAAAGAATCATTTTTGCTCCACCCTCTTCAGTGACTGCATCTTCAGCTTTCAAATCATAGTATTCGTTACCATTTCCTGTCTGTACTTCATCTTTATCGTTAAATAAGCCTTTAATAAAACCCATGTTTATTCCTCCAATTCTAACGTCTACTATAAACATTTTAACACATTATTAATAAAATTGAAATATATTTTAACAAATTTTTTTGACATGTTTTTTATATTATATTTAATAAAATTCCATATTATAACTTATTATTAAGTTATAATATATTAAAAAATTCACAATGAATAAAATTGTGAATTTTCTACATATCAAACAAACTTAATTGATTTGATTCACTCATACCATCAAATATTCCCATAAGCTTCATTTTATCTATAAGAGTTTGTGAAAGTTTTGCTCTATATTGTATTTCTTCTATACTAAGAAATGGTCTTTTTTCTCTTTCAGAAACTATATTATTTGCAACTGTGTCACCCAATCCATCAATACTAGAAAAAGGAGGATATATACTTTTATCATCTCTAACTCCCCAAGTAGTTGCTTCACTTTTATTTAAATCTACTTTTAAGAATTTAATTCCACGAGCTGACGCTTCAAGACAAACTTTTAAACTTTCAAGTTGACCCATTTCTTTATTTGTAGCTTCATATCCTTTATTTTGTATTTCAAGGATTTTTGATTTTATAGCATCATATCCTTTTATCATAACATCTATATCGACATCTGTTGCTTTACTTGTAAGCCATGATGCATAAAAATATACTGGCATATGTACTTTATACCATGCTATTCTAAATGCACTTATAACATATGCAGCGGCATGTGCTTTAGGGAACATATATTTTATTTTTTCGCATGAATCTATAAACCATTTTTCTATTCCTGCATTTTCCATAGTTTCTTTATGTTTAGCCCACGTTTCTTTATCTTTAGATGCTTTACCTTTACGAACAAATTCCATAATCTTAAATGCTTTTATAGGTTCTACACCTTTATACATTAAATATACCATTATATCGTCACGACATCCTATAACTTCCTTGAATGGTACTACATTATTCTTAATTAAATCTTGGGCATTACCAAGCCATACATCAGTACCATGTGACAAACCTGATATTTTAATAAGTTCAGAGAATGTTGTAGGTTTTGTTTCTTCTACCATACTTACAGTAAATGGTGTCCCAAATTCTGGTATTCCAAGAGTCCCTGTATTACACATAATTTGTTCACTCGTAACGCCAAGTGCTTTAGTACTTGTAAATATACTCATAGTTTCCTTATCATCTAATGGTACTTTCAAAATATCTGTTTTAGTTAAATCTTGTATCATACGAAGTTGTGTTGGATCTGAATGTCCTAATATATCTAATTTAAGTAAATCTTGATCTATTGCATGGTAATCAAAATGAGTTGTTCTCCAAGGAGAGTTTACATCATCAGCTGGAAACTGATAAGGAGTGAAATCGGAAACATCCATATAATCAGGGACAACTACTATTCCACCCGGATGTTGTCCTGTCGTTCTTTTTACGCCTGTACATCCTAGTGCAAGTCTTTCAATTTCGCAAGTACGCATAACTATATTTTTATCTTCACAATACCCTTTAACAAATCCATATGCTGTTTTATCAGCAACTGTACCAATAGTACCAGCTCTATATACGTTATCAACACCAAAAAGCACTTTCGTATATTCGTGTGCAGATGCTTGATTCAAATCAGAAAAATTTAAATCTATATCTGGTACTTTATCAGCATTAAATCCTAGGAATGTGGCAAATGGCATATCCTGTCCATCTTTATACATATCATTCCCGCAAATAGGACATTTTTTATCAGGTAAATCAAATCCACTTGAGTATGTAGCACCTAAATCTAATCCTGATTTATCCTTAAATATACTATGTTTACAATTTAAACATCTATAATGAGCTGGCAATGGATTAACTTCCGTTATTCCCATCATTGTTGCAACGAAACTAGAACCTACAGATCCACGTGAACCAACTAAATATCCATCATCATTTGAATGTTTAACCAATCTCTGAGCTATTAAGTATATTGGGTCGAATCCACCACCTATTATTCCACCTAAATTTTTCTTCAACTTTTTATTAACAGCTTCTTCTGTTTTTTCTAAATCTTCTTCTGTCCAAGTTTTTTCTATATATTCTTTAAGCATTGTTTTGACAGAATCATAACCTTCCATAATTTTAGTGTGAACAAGTTTATATATTTCATCTCCTAAATCATCAATATTTTTGCCTTCATTTTCATTCATTATAATCTGTTTACAACATTTATATACTATGTCACCATAAAGTTCTGTTGCTATTCTTGATTCTATATTTTGTGGCAATGGATCGCCATACCAATCTTTCGCTTTTTGATATACTAAGTCTGTAACAACTCTAGGGCAATCTAGATAAGATTTGCCATCATCACTTTTTACTCTTGGCGAAAATGGTATTCCACCAGTATCTATTATAACTTCTATTTCATCTACCATATCAAGTACTTTATTTGTATTTTCTACAACAATTTCATAAGCAAGATCATCACCTAAAAAGTTAAAATCATCTAACATCTCACGTGTAGTTCTAAAATGTTGAGATGGAATTTTAGTTATATTACTTTTTGCTAAAGGATGTCTTCCACCACCTGGTACCTTTTGATTTATAATTATTTCTCTATAAATTTTATCTTCCATTAAAAAATGATGTACATCACCTGTTGCAACTATAATTTTTCCAGCTTCTTTTACACTATCAACAATTTTTTTAATATGAGCTTCAAGCTCTAGTTCATCTTTAAAATCACTTGTTTGTATTAAATGATTATATACTTCAGGTGGTTGAACTTCAACATAATCATAAAAATTTATAATATTTGTAAGTTCCTGTCCTTCTTTACTTCTTGCTTCTATAAAAACTTCAGATTCGTAGCAACCACTACCTATTAATAAGCCTTCTCTTAAACTTTCAAGTTTACTTCTAAGTATTCTAGGCGTCTTATACAAATATGTAGTATTTGCAAGTGATATTATTTTAAATAAATTTTTAAGTCCCACTTTATTTTTTGCAATAGCATTAAAGTGATATGTTCTACCAAATTTATATATTTCATCTTTAGATATAAGTTTATCTAAATCCTTTATAGTTTTAAAGTTTTGTGATGTAAGCTTTTGTAACATTTTACTAAATACTAAAGCTGTTCCTTCAGCGTCATAATCGGCTCTATGATGTGCATCTTCTTCCCAAGGAACATTATACCTTTTAACAAGACTTGATAAATTATGTCTTGAAAATCCCTGATCTAATGCTCTAGATAATTCAAGAGTATCAATAACAGTATTTGTAAATTCACCTAAATTATATTTTTTCATAGCCATTTCGATAAATGAAATATCAAATTTAGCATTATGCGCAACCATTGGAAGATCCGAAGCCCACTCTAAAAATTTTTTAGTTACCTCTTCTTCGCTAGGTTTACCTTTTACCATTTCATCAGTTATACAAGTAAGTTCTGTAATCTTATCAGGAATATGTCTGTTCGGATCTATTAATTCATCAAATCTATCAATTATTACTCCGGATTTAATTTTTACAGCTCCTATTTCAATCATTTGATCTACACCAGCAGCATTAAATCCTGTTGTTTCAGTATCGAATACCACATATGTAGTATCAAGTAATAAATCACTTGGTCTTATTACTATATTAACCGTATCATCAACTAAAGTAAGTTCTGTTCCATATAAACCTTTAAAATGATCTTTTACATCTTCTATATTTTTATTATGTGAATTAATAATTGAATAAGCAATTGGAAATGCCTGACATCCATTATGATCTGTTATTGCAACACCCTTATATCCCATTTGTATTGCTTTTTCAACAAGTTCGCATGTATGTTTATTCAAATCTACTTTTGTTACACCATCCATTTGACTCATCATAGTATGTGCATGAAGTTCAACCCTTTTTATTGGTGCATCATCTATTAAAACATCTTCTTTATGCTTACTATAATTTATATCCGTTATGTTTAAAACATCCTCACCAGAATACTTATCTTCTTTTATAGCTCCTCTGAATTTATACCAATTGTTCTTTTTGAGTAAATTAGTAATTCTTTCAAATTCATCAGAATCATCTATAAATAGCTTGCCATATATACTATCTGTTTTATCAGTTATTTTAAGAGTTATTATTTTTAAATCAGTTTTAGTTTCTCTTATTTCTATATCAAAAACTTGAGCATCGAATGTAACTTGTGATACTTTTCCAGATATTTCATCTATTCTTAATATAGAACTATCTATTACACTACCCAATATTACATCAGGATCATCTACAGTTTCAATTTTTTTTCTTTTATAGTTTTTTCTCCAACCATTTGTTTCTTCTTTTAATGGCTCTCTTAATCTTTTATTTAATTCTATGTCATCTACTGTTATAATTGATGAATTTATTTCATCTTTTATTTTAAGTTCTTCATCTTCATCTATTATAGTATTTATATCAATATTTTTATATCCTATATTGCATAGAATTTCCTTTATTTTCAGTTTGTTTTCATCTAATTTATTAGCCTCTATCATATTACTAACATAAATAGTAATAGTGCCATCTTTAAATTCTATTTTATTTTCTTTTAATATTCTAAAAATAGTGCTTTGATTGCTTAATTTATCTAATGCATACTTTAAATAATCTATAATAATATCGTTATTTTCATTCATTACATCAAATATAATATTAGTTTTTATTTTAGGAGAATATGCTTGATCCAATTTTTCCACTAATTCTATATATTCCTTAACGTTCAAATTAGTATCCAATTCTATACAAAAGCAATAACTAGTTTTAGCTTTATTTGCAATTATTTTAGCTATTTTTCCACTTTTTAATTCATCTTCACATTCCTTTGATAAATTAAGTTTATGTATAAATAATTCCATTTTATTGTCCATATGGCACCTCTTTTAATTATTTAATTATATGCTTTAAATAAATTATAACATCTGAAAAAATGTTAGTAAAGTTTTTTTTAAATTTTATGAAAATTAAAAGAGGATAATTTTATATCCTCTTATAAAGTTTTTTGATATTCAGTTTCTTCAACATCAGTATCAACATTACTATTTTCATCGATATATGATTTTTTTAACATATTTTTCAAAGCAAGCAATGTCTCTATTTTTGAAACATAACTTCCTTGTGGAATTGTTGTGCTGTAACTAATTTGTCCTTTAGATCTCTTTTTTGAAACTTTCTTTCTTGATAATCCATAAATTTTATTTTCACTAGAGCTAAAGAATCTTTTTGCTTTTAATATATTAATTAAACTACATTTTTTTAAACTGCCTTTTAAAGTATCTATTCCACTAATATCAACTGTAAATACTTCATCAGTTTTTTCGATTATAAATTTTTGTCCTTCAATAGTTTTAATATATCTTTGAGTAGCATCAATAAACTCGTCTAAATTTATATATTCTCCATTTGGTAATTGAATTTTAGTTTCTAGATCTAAATCTACTGAACCCGCCAATCTATACTGTTGATTTGGTCCTTTATAATATATATATCTTTCAGATTCGTTTAAATATTCTTTACTTCCATCCAATCTTAATCTTCTAATTGAAGCATCTGAATCAATTATATTTTCATATACTAATTGTAGTAAAGCCTTTTCATCATCAATAGTAGTAACACCTGAAGCAAAATGATATGAAACTTTAGGTAATTCAGTTATTTGTATAGAATCACCATTTGCATGTGATACTAATTCAGGATCTTCTTCTACTTCATCATCTATTAATGCATGATCTTCATCAGAATCTATAACTGAAAATTCTCCAATTAAACTATCTGTTTTGCTTTCTTCTTCATTTTCTTCAGCTGAAAATTCTCCAGTTAAACTACCTTCTTCGCCTTTTTCTTCATTTTCTTCAGTTGAACTATCTGTTTTGCTTTCTTCTTCGTTTTCTTCTTCAATTTTTTCTTTAGATTCTTGCGATTTTGATTTATCATTCCCAAATAATTCTTTTAGAAGTTCATCTAAATCTAGACTTTGTTTTTCTTCAACTGGTTCTTCTTTTATTTCTTCAACTTTTTCTTCAGAATCTGGATCATCAACTTCTAAAAGTATTGATCCACCTTTTTGTGTATTTTGTGTATATTCTGGGAATGATGCCTTATCATAATCTGGATCATAAAGTAATATCGTACTTACAGTATCAGAAGAAGATTCTTCTTTTACTTCTTCGATTGGTTCTTCTAACTTGATTTCTTCTTTTTCATCATCCAAGTTTTCTTTTACTTCTCCAGTTGTCTCTTCAACTGATTCTTCTTTTACTTCTTCAATTTTTTCTTCAACTGGTTCTTCTTTTATTTCTTCAGCTTTTTCTTCAACTGGTTCTTCTTTTGTTTCTTCAGCTTTTTCTTCAACTGGTTCTTCTTTTATTTCTTCAGCTTTTTCTTCAACTGGTTCTTCTTTTATTTCTTCAGCTTTTTCTTCAACTGGTTCTTCTTTTATTTCTTCAACTTTTTCTTCAGTTGGTTCTTCTTTTGTTTCTTCAGCTTTTTCTTCAGTTGGTTCTTCTTTTGCTTCTTCAACTTTTTCTTCAACTGGTTTTTCTACATTTAAACTTTCATCTAATCCAACAGTTTGATTTTCTATTATAACTTCAGTTGGTAAAGTAGCTATTTCTTTATCAGTTTTTATCTCAGTTTCTACTTTAAATATCTCTTCATTAGATTTTTGTAATTCTAATATATATTCTTCTACCATTTTTCTTAATTTTCTTACATTATAAGCCTTTTCAGAAATTATTTTATTTTCATCTAACAATTTTTTATAATTTTCTGAACTATTAGAAAGACCTAAATTTCTTTGTTTAACAACATTTTCATTAAATAAATCTAATATACGCTCATTTTCTAATGTTAATTCACTTTTAATTGGCAATAATGCTGCAAGGCATTCTTTTTTTACTTTAGAAAATTCTTCAATTTTTTTATAATCACTTTCTTCTATTGCTAAAAGAGTTGCTCTTGCTTCATTTATTTTTATTTCGTATTCTTCATTAATTTTTGAGATTTCTTCATCATTTTTTTGAAGTAATGAAACGTAATATCCTATAAAACTATCTTTTATTTCAGAATATAATTCTAATGAAGCTTTTTTTACCTTTTCTAAACTTTCATTCAATATTTCATGATTCAAATTTAACGCTTCAACATGAGCTTCTTTTTCTTTTTGCAATTTTATAATGTCATTATCCAAATTTTTTTTGCTTTTAAATAAATCCTCAATTTGAACTTTTTTATCTAAATAAATTTTAATTATTTCTAATACTTTTTCTTCCATTATAGTATCCCCCTTTGAAAAACATCTGTATTCTATCACTTTTTTTTGAAATAGTCAATCTTTTTTATTAATTAATGAAAATTGGCATTTAATATATGCACAATAATACTATTTTTAATTACTTAATTTATATTACTTATTCATTTTAAATATGATTTTTTAATTAATATTTATAAATATTTTAAAAGCACATCATAGTGATGTGCCTAATTTTATTTATATATTTATTCTTCTTTATACTTACAGTCTAAAGAATTATCATCTAAAACAGTATATATAAGAGTATCGGTATTTATTAATTTTTTTGTCTTTTTATTTATGATGTTTTTATCAACATATTCATTACTTATCAAATCATATATAGGTATATTTATCTCAAAATTAACTATAGATAAACTTTCATTAAATAAATCAGGGTTATCATAAATATAAGATTCACCTGCTAAACATAAACTATCTACCATAGAATTATAATCTAATTCATCATTTGATGTTGAAAGATTTAAAATTGAAGGAAATGCCACTAAAAATATAGCTACTAAAATTGTTACAACTGCAATTAACTCTATTAGTGTAAAACCTTGTTCTTTCATATCATCACCTATTTTATTATATAATATATTAAATTTTTTTACAATATGGCATAAAAAACTATTACAGCATGAAAAAGAGAACTATCCTAGTCCTCTTATTTATCGTTAGTTTTTGGTTCCACCAACACTACTTGACATTGAATTCTTATACTTAATTTTTATACGTTACACTGCTAATATTAGAACTATCAAACATAGTAGTTGTATCGATACCATCTTTATATACCCATTTATCTTTTGATACTAAAACTTGAGTCAAAGCCGGTGTGCTAGAAAAAATGTATCCGATATTTTCTACATTTGATATATCAAAATTTGTTAAATCTAGTGTGGTAAGATTACTACTTGAAGAAAACATATGAGACATATTTGTTACATTATGAGTATCAAAACTACTTAAACTTAACGATGTTAATTCACCACAATCATAAAACATATATGACATATCGGTTACTTTTGATGTATCAAAAGTATCTAAATCTAATGATGTCAATTTTTCACAATGATAAAACATATATGACATATTTGTTACATTATTGGTATTAAATTTACTTAAATCTAAATTAGTTAACATAGTGTCGTAACCAAACATATAAGACATATCTATTACTTTTGATGTATCAAAATTTTCACCAAAATTTATACTTTCTAATTTATTACAAGAAATAAAAAACCAAAGTCCATAAAACATATATGACATATCGGTTACATTATGAGTATCAAAACTACTTAAATCTAGTGAAACTAAATTTGTATGCCAATAAAACATTTTGGACATATTAGTTACTTCACTAGTATTTACTTCATTAAATTTTATTTCTCTAACTGGTAAAGTATTAAACATACTAGAGCTATCTTTATTAAATGAAATTAAGTTGTCACTATATATGTATAAAGTACGTGTTGTGTTTTCTCCTTCTGTTACATCTTTTACATATCCGATTATACTTCCATCTTCTGATAGCCCTTCAATTTTTTCTAGGGATAATAGTTCATCTTTACTAATTCCATCTGGTACTCTTCCATTTGATAAAAATTCTATTATTTTTGGTTTTATTTCTAATCCACTAATTATTGAATTAAATGTTGGCCCATCTACTAGTGTACTTTTTTCTACTGTAGAATTATTTTCACCATTACAATAATTCAAAGTTTCTTTTAAGATTTTTCCACCTTCATCAAATGTTATTGTACCACTACATGGTTTTATGCCATTTACTACTATTAATAATTTTTTCTCTCCACATTTTAAATTCCCATCATATTCTATTTCACATTCTCTTTCATTAAATGGGCCATTTATATTTTCTAATATTATTGCTTGTTCTACAGCTTTCAAATATCTTTCCTTACTTAAATCTTCACTTTTTTCTTTAGCGCTACCTATTATATTTAATACTATTGGCACTGCAATAAGTGCAATTATTGCTAGTATCACTATTACAGCAAGTAATTCTATTAATGTAAATCCTTTATCCTTCTTATCTTTCATCTTTTTTCATTACTCCTTTCGTGTATAAAGTTGCGTACTTTATACATTTTAAGTATTAGGCCTTTAAAATTAAGACTTTTATATTTTTACAATTAAAAATAATTATTTTTTTTGTATTCCTAACAACAATCCCAATCTACTATACCATTTTCAAAAGAAGAATTTTCAATATCCTTTTTGGATATTAACACAAAAAGGATTCCTGAATCTCCTATTGAAAAAGTTTTAAAACCTCCCCAAGAATCTAATTTAAATAGACATTCATCTTTATTTTCGTTCATATCAAATCTTGGATCTCGTTGAGTAAAATCTGGATACCCTCCCAATGTAATTGGATGATTTATATATCCATCATTAAGTTTATCATACCAAGCAAATTCTCCAAAATAATCGTCTAAATCTCCATAATTATTTAATGATGTTTCATAAATTTTATTTACTATATCACACATTATTTTAGGAAATCTATAATCATTGATAGACATATAACAAACATCTTTTGTTAAATTAATTTTTAAACTATTTTTAACTATGTAATGTGATAAATCTACATTTGGTAAATTGGTTTGATATTCTAGTCCATCTTCGAAATACTTAATAGCGTATTGGCAAGGATAATCTACATCTTTATCAGTATAAATTTCTAATATCCCTTTTTTAGGATAACCTTCTAAATCTATATTTTTTAGATTTACTTGCAATAATAATGCCAATGGTTCTCCATTTTTATCTTTTGGATATTCTTCACCAATTGGTAAATATGGCTTCCCACCTATTTTATCATCTAAAATTGATGGTTCACCTTCTTCAATACTTATTTTATAACAATCTTTTTTAGTTTTCTCTTTAAACATTTCAATAACTTTCAAAAATTTTTCTTCCATAATAATTTTATTCTCCTCATTAAGTTCTTTTTAACCCGCAACATCTTCTTTTTTAAGTTTCTTCAATTAATTTTTCTCTATCATTCATTTTTAAATTTCTTTCTTACCTTGTCTTTCCATGATTTTCTTCAATCTGTTCTATTATTTCTTGTTGCTGCATATGAATAGAATCATCACGTACTGGTGGTTGATGAGATTGCTTAGGCGCTTTTGCAACCATTTCATTATACTCCTTTAAAACTTCAGTTTTCATTGAATTCAAAGTTTCTAAATCTATACTATCAGCATAGTATAATTGTTCTAATTGTTGAAAAATTATTGCTTGTTCCTTTATTAAAGTAGAGACATCCTTAGATAATGCCTTAAATTCTTTTAATCTATCATCATATTCATATCCAGCAGTAGAAGTTATCCTAGTTGAAAGCATTTTCTCAACCTGTGAAATAATTTTATTATGTTTAAATTGTTCTTGCCTTTTTATATCTTCTTCTAAAACTCTTTTTGATTCAATAAATGAAGATATTTTGCTACCTATTTGATCTAGTCTACTAAGCAAATTTGCTAATTGCTCTTGATAATTTGGAATAGGATTTTGTTGATTCATCTTCATTAAATTTTCCATTTGAGTAGCTACTACACCATATTGTTCTCTTAATCCTTCTATTTGTTTATTTATATCAGATAATTTTTCTTGTAAGGATTTTTCCATTTCTTGTTTTTTTTCTCTTTCTTTTGGAATTATAATATTACCATTTTGATCCATTAAAATATTACTACCTTCTTTTGCTGGTTCAGTAGATAATTTTTTTCCTTTTTGAAGTTCGAAGAAATATTCATTAAATAAAGCATCTGAATTTGTATCTACAATTACCTCTGATGACCCTTTAAAAGCAGTAATATATTCTTTTCCAAATAATAAAGAGATATCTATTTGTCCATCTTTGATAGAAACAATATATTGAGGAGTATTTTCTATTACTTCATCATATAACTTCTTTCTTTCTTCCTCAGTTAAATTTGCATGTTTTGATCTAATATAGTATCCAATAGCTATGTTTTTAAATGAACTTACATTTTTTTCTTCCTCTGGATCATATTCGGATGATCTTCTATATTGTTCTATTATTTGACTTAATTGTTCTTCTGTTACACTATTTTTATATTGTTTATATAAATATGATTGCATTCTTTTATCTATATTCTCTTTTGTTAATGTTGAGAAAACTATACCATTTGTTATCTGACTCAACTTTTTTTGATATATTGCCCCATTTGTTTTTGAAGTAATTCCAATATATTGTGAATGATTAACATTTTGCATAGTACCAAGTTTTATTGGTAAACCCAATATTTCTATATGATCTTGATATGTTGCCACATAAACATAATTTTGTGTTTCCGATTGTTCTAAATTTGGTAGTTGAAATCGCTCTATTTTTTTTAGTCCATTTGTATTTATATTTTGATTTAATATATTAAAATCTTGATTTAATGATTTTGAAAAAATACGTGGTATATCTTTTAATCTTTTTTCAATATCAACCCTTCTTTTAGAAAAATCAGCAGTCGCCATATTAATTTTAAAAACTTCATTACCAACTTTAAATTCATACATATTAGTATTTGGATTCCATGTTGCTTGATATGATATTCTATCAGTATTAAATACTCTTCTATTTTTATCAATAGCAAACTTATGACCTGCTATTTCAAATTCAATAACATCTTGTTCATCATATTCTTTTAATTTTAAAGGTAACGTTCTATATTCTTTTAATTGATTTTCTAAAAATGTCCTCTTCATAGGATCACGAATATTCATTTTATTTAATAATCCATTAGCCATTCCTTGCTTAAAATGTTCTATCCATTCTATATCAGGAGCTGGTCTTTGCTCTATAATAGAAAGATATTTATCATATTCTTCAAATGATGATATTAAATGTAGATGAATATTAGCTTGAATCAATTGACGCTGGGCATATATATAATCTGGATCTACAATAGCTTGGCTCATTAAAAATCCTTTATCTGCCCATTCACGATGATATTTTGCAACATCTTCAACAAAATTTTTCCATGATGAAGCTCCCCTTTTTGAATCCACTTTTCCTTGCAAAAACAAACTATAATTATTAACTTTGTCAGTCAATAAATTAGCAAATTTTAACATATTAACTTGTGGCATATATGCCCTACTATTAGGGTATATTTGTTGATTTAACATTTCTGTAATTGCCTCATTTATAAAGCCACCTTCTTTGATTTCAGGATCAGGATATTCTACTTTATCTAATCCTCTCATAACCAAAAAATGTATGAATTCATGAGATAAGACTGCATCCAAATATTCATTTGGTTTTGTAAGGCAAGAGCTATCAATATGAATTCCATAAACTCCCTTTTTATGCCTATAAAAACCATCAGCACCACTTTTAGATGGCTCATCACTAATTAAAATTTGTAATTTATCTGGCATATCTTTTAATAAATATTGTTCAAAAAATTCTTTATAATTTCTTTGAGAAGTATAACCATTTGCATTAAAATACTTTTGTTGTTTTGCCATTACTCTTTTAAATGAATCTATTAAGCGAGAATCAATACTTATTTTTTCAATA
The DNA here is from genome assembly GCA_947628565.1 of uncultured Bacilli bacterium. GTDB lineage: Bacteria > Bacillota_I > Bacilli_A > RF39 > UBA660 > UMGS1613. Next base: position 59,607 of record CANRAH010000003.1, on the reverse strand, counting down.
ATATCATCTTGCGTTAAGTACAAAAAACTTTTATCTTCCATAACTGTCCCTATCCTATACTAATTTTAAACAACATATAACCAATTCCAACAACCACTCAATAATGAATGCTACAAAAATTGAAAGTAAAATTACATCTACAAAACCATTAGAAGAAATTACATTTAAATTTGCCTTTTTCAACTATCTTGTTTGTCCAATTAGATTTCATAAACCTTTCTCTCATGTTTCTGTTTATTGAAAACTAGAAATATGATCTTCAATTTACCTTTTATGTTCAGTTAATTGAGTTACTACATTTGTATATTCACTTTTTAATTCTTTAAAATTAATTTTTATGCACCTATATTTGTATATGCTCATTTAACTAAACTCTACTATAATATAGTATAACATAAATTTTATGTAATTTAATCCTTTTAACTCATTTTTTATATTTTTATCATTTTTATTAAGTTCCCTTTTATCTTTTAAAACTAATTTCTATTATTTTTTGCTTATAAAGTACTTCCATAGTAAACAAAAAATTGACTTAACGTCAATTAAATTAATTTATCTATATCTTTAGGAACTTTATCATTTACTACAGCATTTATTATTTTATCTTCTTGCTCCTTTGATACATCTCTTCCTGTCATCTTACTTAAAGTTTGAATAACTTCTCTTAAAGTTCCCTCATTTTTTAAATCATTTTGCTGTAATTTTTTTGCTAAATCTAAAATTGTTTCTTTTCCAACATTTGTTTTCTTTTCTACCCTATTGAAAAATGAATCTGAAAAAGCCATAAAAACCTCCTACATTAGTTTATGTAAGAGGTAAAATTTGGTTAACAGTCTATTTAATAGTTTATAATTCTCCTTTTCCTTTAAAATTAATAACTATTGGCGTGCCACTAAAATCAAAGGATTCTCTTATTTTATTTTCTAAATATCTATAATATGAAAAATGAACAAGAGTTTTACTATTTACTTGAATATTGAATGTTGGAGGCTTACTTTTAACTTGACTAGCAAAATAAATTTTTAATCTCTTTCCTTTATAAGTAGGAGGTAAATTAAGTTCATAAGCATCCATTATTACATCGTTAAGTAAACTTGTCTTTATTTCTTTCTTAGTATTTGCATATGCATTTAATATTTCAGGCATCAATGTATGTATCCTACTTTTTGTTTTAGCACTTAAAAATACTACTTTCGCATATGGTATAAATGAAAAATTAGCTTCTATATCTTTTTTCCATTTTTTCATAGCTGATTCTTTATCTTCTATTAAATCCCATTTGTTAATTACTAATACAATAGCTTTTAGTGCATCTATAGCATATCCAACTATATGTTTATCGTGCTCCTTAATACCATCTTTAGCATCTATTACAATTACACATACATCAGATCTATCTATTGCTTTTAGGCTTCTAAGTAAACTATACTTTTCTATATTTTCATATATTTTGCCCTTTTTTCTCATACCAGCTGTATCTATTACAACATATTTTTCATTATTATAATTAAATTCTGTATCTATAGCATCACGAGTTGTACCAGCTACATCAGATACAATTACTCTATCCTCATTTAAAATAGCATTAACCAAACTACTTTTACCTACATTTGGTCTTCCTATTATAGAGAACTTAATACTTGTATCATCATTTTCATCTACATATTTAGGAAATTTTTGAGTTATTAAATCAAGCAAATCATAAATACCATCACCTTGTTCACCACTTACTTTAACTAAAGATGGGAACCCTAACTCGTAAAAATCATATTCTGTCTCTTTTATTTTTTTGCTATCACATTTATTAATAGCTACAATAACTTTATCGGATACTTTTTGTAACATATCCCTAACTAAGAAATCATCACTGGTTAAACCTTCTTTTCCATCAACGACAAAAACTACTATATCAGCTTCATCTATTGCAAGACTTGCTTGCATCTTTATTTCATTATTAAAATTTTGTTTACCAAGTTCTATTCCACCAGTATCAATCAAAAAAAATTTATAATCTTTATAATTAACATTACCATAAATTCTATCTCTTGTGACACCAGGTGTATCTTCTATTATGGAAACTTTTTTACCTACCATTTTATTAAATATAGTACTTTTACCTACATTTGGTCTTCCTATAAGTGCAACTGTTGGCTTACTCATAATACCACCTCGTGAAGCTTATTATATCATTAAGAAAAAAAAAACTCAAGTTTGAGTTTTTAATTTATATTTTATTCTCCAGCTTTAAGCTTCATATTTGCATCATCATCTGTTTTAAAAGTTTTTCCGTCAGTAACAGCACAACTTGCTTTTAAAATTTGACTATCTGTTGTAATTGTACAAGTTATAGGTAATCCCTCTGTTGTAATTGTTTTTTCTGAAGCATTCATTTTTGCATTATCCATTTTGAATTTTGCAGCAACACCCTCTAGTGTTGGCAAATCTCCATTTGCTGCAAGTACAGCTTGTCCATATGCATCACCAACTGCTTTTATAATTGCAGTGGCACTTGCCTCAGCAGCTCCTATTCTAGATTGATTAATAATTCCTAAAATGATTGGTGTTGCAATTAAAGCGATGATTGCTAAAATAACGATAACAGCTAATAATTCTATTAATGTAAAACCTTTATTTTTCATTTTTTCACCACCTTACCTCTTCCTACGGTATAAATATAACACATTTTATCATATTTTGTCAATATCATGTATTGATTTATTTATTGATATCGATATAATATCCGACAATTTTTGTATTATAAAATCTACCTCTTTAGGAGTAACCATTAAATTATAACCTATAGGATTTAACACTTCATATATAAGTTTTTCAAGTTCCATTTCATTTAAAGTTCCAACTAATCCTAATAATTCCCTTTTATCATTAAGATTTTCTTTTATATTTTTTTTTAAATAATTAACATTATTGAAAGTTAATTTACTCTTTGGATCATTCATATATTCTTTATTAAATGCATAATTTTTATAAATAAAGTTTATAGTATTTGATACTATAACTGTTGCATCAACTACTGTTGGAACACCTATAGCTATAACTGGTATTTTAAGTGTATCATAGCTTATTTCTTTTCGTTTATTTCCTATTCCGCTTCCCGGTTGTATACCTGTATCGGTTATTTGTATTGTTTTATTTAATCTTTCTATCGATTTACTTGCAAGAGAATCTATAACAATTAAGTAATCCGGTTTTATTTTTTTTACTATAGATTCTATTATATCACTTGTCTCTATTCCTGTTTCTCCCATTACACCTGGACTAAACGCACTTACTCTTTTATAATTACTACTAAGTTCATCTAATAAATATAAATGATTTGTAACTATTATGTCACTTATCACTTTAGGACCTAAACAATCTGGAGTTGATTTATCATTACCTAACCCTACAATTAGGCCATATGAATCAGCGCTTAAATTCAACATTTTTTTAAGTACTTGAGTAAGAGTTTTTATTATTTTATCTCTATTTTTCGCATCTGTAACATCTTCAAATTCTAGTGTTATATACTTTCCTTTCTTTTTGTTTAATTCATTTATGTTTTCTAACTTAACACTTGTAACCTTAATACCATTTATAATATCGGTTTTATGAGAAACACCTTTTAGTTTTACTTTTTCTTCTACACAATCTAAGGCTAAATCGGTTCTTATTTGATATTTACTCATATCTACTTCTTTATTCATATTATCACCAATAATATTTTTAACAATTTTGTTAATTTTATTGCATTTTTACAGTTTTTTTGCTAAAATATGTGTATATGTGGCTTGGAGGTGAACTTATGCCAAATTTGAAAAATGCGAAAAAAAGAGTATTAGTTAATATTAAAAAGGAAAAAACTAATAATGAATTTGAAGCCAGCATGAAAACTGCTATTAAAAATGTTGAAAGAGCTGTTGCTTCAAAAGATAAAGAAAAAGCTAATGACAAATTAAAAATAGCTATAAAAGCTATAGATAAAGCTACTGCTAAAAAAGTAACATCAAAAAACACAAGTGCTAGAAATAAATCTAGATTAAGTAAAAAAGTAAATTCAATGGAGTAAATTTTTACTTCTTTTTTTATCGAGTGTAAAGTTTTAATAGAATTAAGTTTTATGCTTGAGAATAAACTATAGTATATGTTATAATGAAATTGGTGATACTATGAAAGATTTATTAAAAATTGTTTTTATGGTTGGTCTAGTAATAGTAGTCTATTTATTTAGAGGGAATATTTCTAATTTTATTTTAAATAATGTTATACATGGTGGAAGTAATTCTGTTTTAACATATAATGAATATTATCTTGATTACGATTATTTATACGTTCAAAATGCAGAAAGTAATTCTGTAAAAAGTTATCAAGAAGCTTTGAATATGTTTTATAGTATTATAAATAGCGGTGATGATAGTTATTCATTTCATTGTGATTATGAAACTTGCATTAATGATGTAAAAAATTTAATTTATAATACAAATATAATTGCAAATATAAATAACTTTGTTCATCCTTATAATTCTTTTGAAACAATTAACATTAATATTATGTCAAATAATAATATCAATGTCATAGTTAACAAAGTATATACAGAAAAGCAAATATCTTATATTAACGATTATATAGTAGATTTCATAAATAATAATATTAGTGATACTATGGAAGACTATGATAAAATAAAACTATTTCATAACTACATTATAAATAATACAATTTATGATGAGGATAAAAATAGTGCTTCACATACAGCTTATACTTTAATTAAAACAGGTAAAGCAATATGTGGAGGATATAGCGATATTATGTCAATATATTTAAATTATTTAGGTATACAGAATTATAAAATTACATCCGAAAATCATATTTGGAATTTAATTAAATTAAATGATAAATGGTATCATTTGGATGCTACTTGGGATGACCCTGTTGCAAGTGATGGAAATCAATATTTACTTCATAACTTTTTTATGATTACAACTGAAGAATTACAAAATTTAGATAAATTTGAACATAATTATGATAAAAAAATATATATGGAAGCAAATTAAAAGAATAGATAAATTTCTATTCTTCTTTTTTTAATGAAACTAATTGTTTCCTTCGTTTAGTTCTTTAATTTTTTCTTCTATTTTCTTACCATACTCAATTGATGTATCATATATAAATTCTAATTCTGGCACATGTCTTAATTCAACTCTATTTGCAAGTTCCCTACGTATAAAGCCCTTAGCGTTTTTTAAAGCTTTTAACGTTAATTTTTCATCATCAAGAGTCGTAAAGTATATTTTACAATAACTTAAATCAGAAGTTGTATCAACATCCGTTATAGTTACAAAATTAATATCAGGATCCTTTATTTCATTAGCTATAATATAGCTAATTTCTCTTAAAATATTACTATTAATTTTTTCATTTTTTATAGACATTATTTTTTCTCTACCATTTCATAGGCTTCAATTATATCGCCTTGTTTTATATCGTTAAAATTAACTATAGTAATACCACATTCTAATCCTTTTTTTACTTCTTTGACACTTTCCTTTTCCCTTTGTATAGAGTTTACTTCACCATCGTATATAACCGCACTATCACGTATAATACGAACTTTAGAATTGGATTTTATAATACCATCAGTTACATAACTACCAGCAATAGTTCCTACTTTAGAAAATTTAAATAATTGTCTTACTTCTACAGTTCCTATTATTTTTTCTTCATATTCAGGATCAAGCATACCTTTCATAGCTGCTTCCATCTCTTCTACTGCTTTATAAATTATGTCGTATAATCTAATTTCTACACCATGATCTTTTGCATAATCTCTAATGGAATTATTTGGTCTTATATTAAAGCCTATTATTATTGCATTAGAAGCACTGGCAAGAACGATATCACTTTCAGTAATTGCACCAACACCACTTCTAATTACTTTAACTTTAACACCTTCCACATTTATTTTCTCTAAAGAACTTTTTACAGCTTCTTGTGAACCATTTACATCAGCCTTTATTATTACATTTATTTCTTTTGTTCCTTCTTGAATTTTAGCAAAAATATCTTCTAAAGTTACAGCACTTTTAGTATTTTGTTTTAAATGTTCCTCTGTTTTCCTTGCTTCACCTATGCTTCTTGCTTGTTTTTCTGATTCAAAAGCCATAAATTTATCTCCAGCTTGAGGTGTATCATTTAGTCCTGTTATTTCAACTGGTTGACTAGGTAAAGCCATCATTATTTCCTCACCTTTATCGTTTTTTAATGTTCTAACTTTACCATAACTTGTACCAACTACTATAGGATCTCCTAAACGTAATGTACCATTTTGTACAAGTACTGTAACAATTGGGCCAACATGTTTATCAAGCCTTGCCTCAACTACACTACCACTTGCATATCTTGATGGATTTGCCTTATAGTCTTGCATTTCAGCTACTAAAATAATATTATCTAATAATTCATCTATACCTGTGCCATTTTTTGCACTTATATTTGTATAAATTGTATCTCCACCCCATGAATCTGGTGTAAGTCCATAATCAGATAATTCACTCATAACCTTTTCAATATTAGCACCTGGTTTATCAATTTTATTGATAGCTACTAATATTGGAACATTTGCTGCCTTGGCATGATCTATAGCCTCTTTAGTTTGAGGCATAACTCCATCATCTGCTGCAACAATTATTATAACTATATCAGTAATACTAGCACCTCTTGCACGCATCTGAGTAAATGCAGCATGTCCTGGTGTATCTATAAATGTTATAGTTTCTCCTTTAACATTTACTTGATATGCACTTATAGCCTGCGTTATTCCTCCAGCTTCTTTATCAGCTACATGAGTTTTTCTTATAGTATCAAGTAGTGTTGTTTTCCCATGGTCGACGTGTCCCATAATTGTAACAACTGGTGGTCTTTTTTTCAGATCTTCTTCCTTATCAGTCATTTCAAACTCTTCAAATTTAGTTTCATCTATTATTTGCTCTTTTTTTAATTGCTTTCCATATTCACTTACAAGTAATTCAGCATTATCAAAATCTATTTTATTATTAACAGTTGCAAGAATACCTAATATAAATAATTTTTTAATAAGTTCACTTGGTTGAACATTTAAAGCTTTAGCTAAATCTTGAATAGTCATATTTTCTTTATAAGTAATAACACTTGAATCAATAACTGGTCCATTACTTATTAATTTTTCTTTATTTTTGTACATTTCTTTTTTCTTTTTAGCTAATTCTTTTTTACCAACTTTATTTTTATTAATAATCGTTTGTGGTTGTTTCTTTTGTTTTAAATTTATATCTCCTTCTTGCTTTTTGTTTTCTTTTTCTATAAGTTCTTCTTCATATTCCAAATCAATTTCCTCTTCTAGTTGTATTGTATTATCAAGTTCTGTTATATAATCTTCATTTAACATATCATCTTCGTTATTAACTGGAATATTTAATTTTTTACATAAGTTTAATATTTCATTTACTGTTTTATTAACATCTTGTGCATACTCTAATACACTCATCATATTAAACATCTCCTTTCTTATAGTTTTATAATTCAATATTCAATAATCTGCCGCTTTTTTTATACAAAGTATATTTAACATTACATTTATCTAGCATTAATTTAGATGCAATATTTTCTTTTGTATTATTATACTTATCACTTAAATATATTATTTCTTTTATACCTGATTGTATGATGGCTTTGGCACATTCATTACATGGAAACAAAGTTACATACATTTTACAACCTTTTAGTGGCACATTTGAATTTAATATAGCATTAAGTTCAGAATGACAAACATACGCATATTTAGTATCTAAAAAATCACCTTCTCTAGACCATTTCATATCTTTATCATCATCAAATCCAATAGGAGCACCATTATATCCTAAAGATACTATTTTATTATTAGGATCTACAATGCAAGCACCTACTTGGCTATTTGGATCTTTACTTCTATTTTGTGACATAATTGCAATGCCCATAAAATATTCGTCCCAAGATATATAATCTTCTCTTTTCATGTTATGCACCTACTTTATTCCTTAATTCATTATATATTTCATCTGGTATTTCAGTTTCTAAAGCCTTGTTCAATATTTTAGATTTATAAGCTTTATCAATAATATCTATATCTTTCTTTAAATATGCACCCTTACCATTAGCTTTTAAAGTATCATCTATAAATACTTTTCCTTCATTATTTTTAACTACTCTAATTAACTCCATCTTAGGAAGCTTTTCTCTAGATACAATGCACATTCTCATTGGTATTTTTTTCATAAATCACCTATTCTAGAATATTTATTCCAGCTTTCTTAACATCGTCTAATGTTTTTACCTCTAAATTATAGTGTGTAAGTCTACTAGCAAGTTTAACATTAATACCCTTTCTTCCAATTGCCAAACTTAAATTTTCATTGTCAACTACGACCATAGTTTCCTTAGTTTTTTCATCCAAAATATAAACCTTTAAATTTTTTGCAGGAGAAAGAGCATTTTGTATAAATTCAACAGGATCTTTAGAATATTTTACTATATCTATTTTTTCTTTACCTAATTCTTTTAAAATATTTGAAATTCTGCTTCCCTTTTCTCCAATGCATGCTCCAATAGGATCAACATTGCTATTTTCTGAATATACAGCTATTTTAGTTCTATTTCCAGCATCTCTAGCTATACTATAGATCAATACAACGCCTTCACTTATTTCAGGTATTTCTAGTTCAAATAATCTTTTTATGAATCCATAATGTTTACGTGTAAGTAAAATTAAAGCTCCTTTTGAATTTATATCTACTTTACTTATATAAACTTTGATATTTGAACCCATTTTTATTTCTTCACCTGGAATTATTTCAGTTTTTGGAAGTAGTCCTTGAGTCCTTCCTAAATTTATGTAATAATTTTTTTCATCTTCCATTTCAACTGTTCCAGACATAATTTCATCGTTTTTTTCACCAAATTCTAATGCTATATTGTTTCTTTCTGCTTCTCTTACTTTTTGTATAATTACTTGCTTTGCAGTGGAAACGGCAACACGTCCAAATTTATCTGTATCTACTTCTTCTTCAATAGTTTCTCCAACTTTAATATCTGGATCAAGTTTTCTTGCGTCTTCTAAAGTAATATGTATTTTATCATTAAACACGAAAGGACGATATCTAAATTCTTCAGGCAAATCTTCTAATTCTTCATCGTTCAATTGTTCTTCTGTTAATTCTTCCTCTTCTCTCATTGGTATTTGATCCTCATCTAAAGATTCCTTATGGTTTTTATCTAATACAACAGTTTTAAATGAAAACAATTTAAAATTTAAATTATCTTTATCTACTTCAACGCGGACATTAGTAAGTCCAGTTTGTTTTTTATATGCGCTAGTTAATGCAAGCACCATATCTTCATAAATAGATTCTTTTTCCATTCCTCTTTCTTCTAACAATTCCAATGCTTTTTTAAATTCTTTACTATTCATATTCAACATCCTTTCTCTTTTGAACACACATCTAATATGTAGCTATCTTTAATATCTATTTTATCTACTAATGGATCTATTATTTTTGTTGCCTCAACACAATCTTCTACATCGACAATACCATTTTTATCTATGATTATTCTAAGGTAATAATTTCCATCTTCTTTTATATATAAAACATCATCTAATATAAATCCTTTTTCTTCTAATTTGTCTTTTATTAATTTTTTTACCTCTTTTTCTATATCCATAAGTCCTCCAAATTAATTTAAAGAGTGGGATCACCACTCTTATAAGCAACTATATTATACCACATCTTTAATAAAATACCATCTTTTTTTTATCTTTTTATAAAATTTTTGATATAATATTATTATCGGAGGCTTAAATATGGAAAAGACCACAAATAATAATCTTAAAAATGCTCTTATTGGAATAGGTGTTATTTTACTTTATCTTGTTGCATCTTCAATACCATACGATATATTAAGAATATTTAAAATTAACTACAATGACTTAAATATTATTTTTAAACAAATATATATGATATTATATCAATTAATTTTAACACTTATAATAATATATATATATAGAAAAGATTTTATACCAAATTTTAAGGATTTTGTAAAAAATAATATAGAATATTTTAAAAAATATATTAAGTTTTGGTTTATCGCATTGGGTTTAATTATTTTAAGTAATTATATAATTACTCCATTTACAACTTCAAACGTATCAGAAAATCAACAAGCTATAGTTGGCTTATTAAATAAAATACCTATATATACATTTATAATTACAGTAATTATAGCACCTATATTAGAAGAATCAGTATTTAGACTATCATTTAGAAAAATATTTGCACATAACAATGTATTATTTATATTGATATCCGGTTTAGTATTTGGTTCTATGCATGTACTTGGCTCATTAAGTAATACTATAGATTTACTTTTCATAATACCATACAGTATTCCAGGAATGATTTTTGCATATTGTTATACAAAATCCAATAATATATTTATTCCTATAAGCTTACATTTTATACATAATGGATTTACTATGCTATGTCAAATTTTATTAATTTTTTTAAAGTAAACACAGAAAAACTGTGTTTTTTTTACACAGTAATTTAATTACTACAATATTTAATTTAAATAAAAGAAGCAAAAAGCTTCTTTTACATCATATCTTCTAGTTTTTTATTAGCCTTTTTCATAGCATCATTTGCTATATCTTCTAACTTTTCCATCATAGGCTCGCTATATTTTTGATATGCAAGAACAGCTCCTGCACCTACTGCGATTAATGCCATTGATTTTACAATTTTCACAAAATCACCTCACTAGAAATATGAACATGTATATATTTCTATATACATTTTTATTTTTTCACGCTTTTTATTTTTTATTCAAAAAATCTAATATTTTTTTTAGTAAATTTGTTTTTCTCAACTTTTCATTATTATTTTTAATTCCATATATAAAACTCTCAGCTTCTCCTATTATTATTAGCTTTTTCTTAGCTCTAGTTATTGCTGTATATATTAATTTTTTATAAAGCATTCTTTTATATGAACTGCTTACTAGCATTATAACCAATTCAAATTCACTACCTTGACTTTTGTGTATACTAATTATAAAACCATGTTTAAATTTATTAAAATCTTTTGATTGATATGTAACTAAAGTTCCATCATAATCTATAGTTATTTCAGGAACAGATTTATCTTTACTATATCCTATCTTTTTTATTATGCCAATATCTCCATTAAAAACATTATTATCAGGATCATTTACAAGTTGTAACACTTTATCATTTTCTCTATATATTATATCTTGTACTCTTATTTCTTTTTTGTTTATATCTGGTTCATTAAAAACATCCTGCAATACCTTATTTATATTATCTATTCCGTTAATACCAAGATAAGTTGGAGCCATTAGTTGAACTTTTTTATAATCATAACCTTTACTTAATACCTTTTTTACAATATTTATTAAACTTGGTATTATCAAATCACTTGTACATCTTAAAAATTTATAATCAGGTCTATCAGTCAAAAAATCTAAATCTAATATATCATTTTTTATATCATTTGCAAGAACTGGTATATAACTTGTTTCTTGTTGTCTATATAATAAATCAAGCTCTATTACATCTATTAATTCACTATCTATTAAGTCTTTTAATATATTACCAGCACCAACACTTGGAAGTTGATTATAATCTCCTACAAGTACCAATTTAATGTTATTAGTTAGACCTTTTAAAAGATTTGCAAAAAGATTACTATCTATCATACTTACTTCATCTACAATTATTAAATTGGAAAAATCAGGATTATATTCATTAACCATAAATTCATCTATTTCTTTATTCCACTTTAAAAATCTATGTATTGTACTTGCCTTTTTTAATGTTGACTCACTCATTCGTTTACTTGCTCTTCCTGTAGGAGCTAAAAGCGCTATTTTATCTGATAACTCTTGCAATGTATATTTATTTAATATTTTATATAATTCCACTATTGCTTTTACTATTGTAGTTTTTCCTGTTCCAGGTCCTCCCGTTATAATTGTTATATTATTTTCTAATGCCTTTATTATAGCCTCTTTTTGCTTTTCACTATATTCTATATCGTATTTTTTTTCAAGTTCCAAAATTTTTTTATCAATATTTTTATATTTTACTGTAGATTTGTTAATTAAATAAGTTATTTTACTTGCTATATATTCTTCTGCTTCATAATCTTCATAAATATAATACTTGTCATCTTCTATTTTTATTTTTAAATCCATTTGTAAATCATCTAAAGCGTCTATAAATGTATCGTAATCTATTTCATTTTTTAAATATAATGATAATTCTGAATAAATTTCATCTTTATATAAATACGTATCTCCATTTTTAAAACATAAATTTTTCATAACATATAAAATGCAAGCTTTAATTCTATTTATATTAAATTTGTCTGAATTTAAATTAAGAGCTATTTCATCAACTTTATTAAAACTAATATCGATATCATCTATTATTCCATATATATCATTTTCAATTTTTCTTATTGTATTACTTTTATATACATTATATATATTTAAAGCGTCTTTTAATGTAAATCCAAGTTCTGTAAGTTTAACTACAAACTCTTGAGATTCTTCATATTTCATTAATGTATTATAAATTAAATTTATTTTTTCTTCCGATAATTTAGGAACTTGATATAAACAATTTTTATCACTTAATATTTTATTTAGTGCATCATTACCAAGTGTATCTACGATCTTTTGAGCTAACTTGCTACCTATTCCTTTAAATAATGGACTTGATAAATATTCAACTATGCCTTCCTTATCAGATGGTTTTATCCTCTGAGATTCAGTAACATTGAATTGCAAACCGTACTTTGGATGATTCACTACTTCACCATACATTACATATTTATCATTTTCATTTAATTCGGCAAAATAACCCGTGAATGTTATAATTTTATTTATATAAATTTTTAATTCCTCAACATTCGTTTCTAAAATTTTTAAAAGACCTATAATGTAACCTTTATCACTCTTAAATATTGTTTGTCTAAATATGCCTTTTATATAGTCCATTAAATCACCTCGTGAATATTATAACATACAAAAAGAAAAATGGCTTTATTTGCCATTTACTTTTTCATAATAAATTCTAAGTGCATTTTTATATTCCTCTTCACCATCTAAACCTACTAAATATTCTTTACCATCTTCATTAGAAAGTTTTCTAATGCAAATATCTTTTCCATCGTTTACATTTGCTAAATAAAAATAGGTCGCAATAGGTGTATTTATTTCATCTATAATAGCATACTGTACTCCATCTTCTAAAATTACACAATCAATTGTTTCTTCCATTTTACCACCTACATTTTCCTATTTAATCGTTCTTCAGAATATTTCTCAATATTATTTTGTACAATAATTTGATGGTCCATAGCATTTGTATATTTGCTTATGGAGATATTCCCGTTTTCATCAGTAAAGTGATTAGCTTTGCAAAAATCATGAAAGCTTTCATTTTCTCTTTCATCTACACCATTAGAAGGAGCTAAATGATTATATGCCTTATATATATCATCTAATGTACCTATCGCACAAGCCTCATTGTAATAATGCTCACGGAAATTAACATAAACAGCATATAGATTTATATCAAAATTATCTGGATCTCTCATAAGTTCCAAAGCAATTCTATTAATTTGTTTTTCTGTATGTTTATAAGTAGTATTTCCATCAGGATCATGCATAGCAGTTGTATTATCTTTTACAATTTCATAAAAATCTTCAATTTGAGTTTGAATAATATCATTTTGAGCACTTGACTCATTATGTTTAATTATACCAATAGCAGAACCTGCAATCACTGCTGAAATTAAAAATGTAGATATAGCCACCTTAATACAAGAAGATTTTTTTTCTTCAGTCAGAATAATTTTAACTCTTTTCAATTCTGCTTTTAATTTTTTGTTTTCAGATTGCAAATAATGTATTTTTTCCAATGCAGCGCTGTGTTCTTTTGGATAAACCATTCTTGGTCTTGTTTCTTTTTTCATTTTTCTATCTACATCATTATTTTGCATATTAACCTCCATTTATAACTTGATTATATCACTTTAAAAAAATTTAGTAAACTCTAGTTATCCTTTATTTATAAATGTTAACACTTCTTTTACAGTATTTTCAAAATTATTCGAATCTACATTAAACCAATTTATATTAAATTTATTATTATTCCAAGTATATTGTCTTTTAGCGTATTTTCTACTTTTTTGCTTAATTAAATCCAATGCTTCATCAAGTGAAATTTCACTATCAAAATACTTAAATAATTCTTTATAACCTATAGGTGTCATAACTGCTTTACTTCTTATACCACTATCATATAATCTTTTTGCTTCATCTATAAGTCCATTTGAAACCATTATATCTACTCTTTTATTTATAATCTCATAAAGTTTTTCTCTATCAAGAGTAAGTCCTATAAAAATAGCATCATATAAAAGCTTATTAGCATTTTTTTTATCACTTAACGGTTTATTTGTATTATTGTAATAATTTAACGCTCTTATAATTCTTTTACGATTATTAGGATGTATATTTGTATTTTTATCTACTTTAAGTAACATATCAAATAATTCTGTTGTTTTAATAGCATCATAATTTAAAGAAAATTGTTCTTCTTCAAATTCATAATCAAATAGCGCTGCTTTTATATATAAACCTGTTCCTCCAACAATTATCGGAATTTTATTTCTTAGTTTTATTTCTTTAATCTTACTTCTACAATCTTTTTGATAATCATATACTGTATAATTTTCTAAAATATCCTTTATACTTAAAAGATGATGTGGTATTTGACCCATCTCTTCTTTAGTCACCTTTGCTGTTGCTACATCTAAATCTTTATAGATTTGAGTACTATCTGCATTTATAATTTCTCCATCAAGTATTTTTGCAAGTTCTATACTTAATCTTGTTTTACCAACTCCTGTTGGCCCTAATATTACAATTATTTTATCTTTCATAGTTCATAATTTCTTTTTTATATGTCTTTTCTAATTTTTCTAATGATTCATTTGACATATCTATACCAGTTTCATTAACACACATATCAAGTGATAAAATATCATTTAACGTTCTTAATGGAATATCATTAATATTATGACTTAAATATAAGTATTCATTTTTAGATATATTACCAGTTTCTATATTGCTATTTATATAAATTGACATAACTGTTCCAAATAAATATTTGAAAAATTTATCTGAATCTATATTAACAAGTTCTTTATAATTTTTAATCATTTTATAATTTTCAAATAAAATATTTTTAATTTGTTTTTTTGCTTCTTTAGAAATATCAGTATTTTTTAAATATTCATATAATCTTAATTCTAATAACATAGGTAAAGTTCTATTAAAGAAAATAGTTTCGTTTGTATAATTTCTTGAATTCATATATGCTGAAAATGCATTCATAAGATTAAAAGTATCATCAAGAGTATTCGTTTTTATTATTTGCAAATTATCACTACTATTTATATGTTTTTTTCTTAATTTAACCTTTCTATTTTCTAATAAACTTCTAAATGCTTGTTCATAATATTTATCTTCATATCCTAAAAAATCTAGGGCTAAAGTAAAGGTTTTACTCTGTGGTACTAATAATATTCTATTCTCTTCATAGTTTATTCTATTTTTTAAAACAATATCTAAAAAGCTTTTATATACTCTTAAGTTTTTCATTTCAAATTCCCCCAATTCAAATTTTTTATTTTATAAACATACTATCGCCGAACGAAAAGAATCTATATTCATTTTCTATCGCTTCTTTATATGCTTTCATTATGTACTCCTTTGTTGCAAAAGCACTTACTAACATAATCAAAGTACTTTTAGGTAAATGGAAATTAGTAATAAGCGCATCTATAGCTTTAAATTCATAACCAGGATATATAAATATATCTGTCCATCCACTACATTCTTTAAACTTTCCATACAATCCCATAATAGTTTCAAGCGTTCTAGTAGATGTTGTTCCAACACTTATTATCCTCTTTTTATCTTTTTTAGCAGCATTTAAAATATCAGCTGTATCCTTACTCATACTATAAAATTCACTATGCATTTTATGTTTCTTTACATCTTCCACTTTAACCGGTCTAAATGTCCCAAGTCCAACGTGTAAAGTTATAAATACTATCTTTATTCCCTTAGATTTAATTTTATCCAAAAGTTCATTAGTAAAATGAAGTCCTGCTGTTGGTGCCGCTGCACTACCTATGTTTTTTGCATATACGGTTTGATATCTATCCTTATCTTTTAATTTTTCGTGTATATATAAAGGAAGTGGCATCTCACCTAATTCATCTAATATTTCATAAAATATTCCATCATATATGAATTTAAATATTCTAATACCTTCGTCTAAAACATCCGTGCATATAGCACTCAAATTACTAGAAAAAATTATCTTTGTACCTACTTTAACTCTTTTTGCAGGTTTGCATAATACTTCCCATTCATCTTTATCTTTTTCTTTCAACATAAGTGTTTCTATAACAGCTTTTGTATCTTCTTTAACTCCAATTATTCGCGCTGGCATTACTTTAGTATCATTTAACACAAGTACATCATCTTTAGTTAAATAATCTACTATATTACAAAATTTACTATGTTCTATCTGCCCAGTATTTTTATCCAAAATAAGTAATTTAGAAGAATCTCTTCTATCAAGTGGAGTTTGAGCAATTAATTCTTCTTTTAGTTCAAAATCAAAGTCATCTGTCCTCATTCAATCACTTCCAAAATAACGTAGATATTATAACATTTATAATAATATTAATCAACTGTTTTTATAAATTATCAATTCCAGATTTTAAGCCATATTTTAGAAATTTTAAAATAATATCAAATATTTCATACTTTCTTTTACATCTAAATATATCGTGCGTAACATTATTCAAATAAATTAATTTTTTATCTTTTGATAATGCGCTATCATATACGTACTCTGAAGATGAAAGTGGTACTATATCATCATTTTTACCTTGCAAAATTAAAAGTGTTGTATTCAATTTTTTAGGACAATCATAATATTTTTTTACAAATGACATAAATTCTTTGATTGCCTGTGGATTAAGTTTCAAAAATCTTGCAACAATCTCACTTCCACCATAAGTTTTAATAACTTTAGGTGTAACATTTAATGATTCATGTAGATTTATATTATTTTTCACAACATGTAAATATTGAAAAGCAGGAGCAGCAAGCACAAGTTTTTTTACCTGTTTATATTCTGTTGCAAGAAGTGTTGCTATAACTCCGCCCATACTATGGCCTATTAAATAAATACTATCGTATCCTTTAGATATTAGCCATTCAATTTCTTTTTTACTATATGAAACCCACTTATCATATGTTACTTTACTAAAATTTTTTTCATGTCCTGGTAAAGTATATTGAAAAACGTCAAAATTTCTATTTAATTCAAGAAAATTTGCAAGTTCTTCTTCATCATAAGTACCTCCTAAAAAGCCATGAATAATTAATATTGCGTTATGTTTTAAAAACATAAAATCACTATCCTTTTACACATTATATCATATTAAAATAAAGAAAAAAATTGTATTTCACAATTTTTTAATTTATTGCTAAAATTTTTACGTCATATTTTCCGTTCGGACTATCAACAGAAACAACACTTCCAACTTTTAATCCCAATATAGCTTTTGCTATTGGAGATTCGTTAGAAATTTTATTTGAAAAAGGATCTGCCTCTTTACTTCCCACTATAAAGTATTCCTCTTTTTCTTCGTCATCAACGTACTCTAAAGTAACTTTAGTACCAATTGATACTACATCAGTATCAACTTTAGTTATTACTTTTGCTCTTTTTAACATTGATTCTAATTCTTTAATTCTAGACTCAACTATAGCCTGTTCTGTACGCGCAGCATCATATTCAGCATTTTCACTTAAATCGCCTTGTGCACGAGCATCTTTCAAAGCTGAAATAATTTCAGGACGTTTAACTTGAATTAATTCATCAAGCTCCTTTTTTATTTCATTTAAACCTTCTTCTGTTAAATATAGTTCCTTTTCCTCTGACATATAATTCACCTCATTCTCGTAAGCAAACAAAATAATACTACATATTTTTTTGTTTGTCAATATTTTTTTCTTATCATATCATACTTTTCAATATTTCTACATATTTCTAATTTTATTATTTGTTTTGGATGTCTTACAATATCTATTATATTTCCATCTTCATCCAAAATTTTATCTATTTTATATTCTATAGTTTCATGATTTGGTCCAAATATTTCTACTATATCACCTTTTTTAAAATAGTTTCTTTGTTCTATAGTTGCTATTTTTGTAGATTTATCATAATCGATTACAATTCCCAAAAAATCTTGATTAGATACTTCTATTCTGCCATTATAATAGCTAGCTTCTTCATTGTATACTCCATTAAAAAATTGTGGAACAGAATCTCTGTTTGCGCATCTCCTTAATTCATTTTCATACAAAATATTATATTCATAAGACTTTTTATTGTTACAATATTCATCAATAACTTTTCTATATATAGAAACTACTGTAGCAATATAATAAATAGAACGCATTCTTCCTTCTATTTTAAACGAACTTATATTCATATCTATCATTTCTGGTATATATCTTAACATAGATAAATCTTTTGAACAAAAAGTGAAAGGCATATCCCCTTTTATATTATTAAAATTTTCATCTAATAGGTTAAAATCCCATCTACATATTTGACTACATCCACCTCTATTTGCATCGCGATTAGTAAAAAAATTAGACATTACACATCTTCCACTATATCCTGCACACATAGCGCCATGTATAAATGTTTCAAGTTCTATATCTACATTATCTTTTATTTCTTTTATTTCCTCTTTAGTACATTCACGCCCTAAAACAATCCTTTTTACGCCCATATCTTTCCAAAATTTACACGCCTCAATATTTAAAGTACTTGTTTGCGTAGAAAGATGTACTTCTAAACTAGTTTTCTCCAGTGCTTCTTTTATAATTACAGGATCACTTACAATTATTGCGTCTACCTTTATTTGATCAAGCTTTTTTAGATATTCGTCTATTTTAACTAACTCTTCGTTATGTAAAATTATATTAACTGTTACATATACTTTTTTACCTAATTTATGGGCAAAATCTACACCTTCTTTTATTTCGTCAATTGTAAAATTTATTGCATTAGCTCTAAGATTCAAAGAAGGGCCGCCTATGTATACAGCATCAGCGCCATATCTTAAAGCTATTTTTAATCTTTCTAAATCCCCTGCTGGAGCAAGTAATTCTGGCTTAATCATTTTTCTTCACCTTATATATAGTTTCTTTATTTAAAAATCCTGTATCTATATTCTTGAAACTATTATTTATTTTTTTATTATATTCTTCAATATTGTTCTTGTTAACTGATTTAAATAATTTTATTACTTCTATAAATTTATCTAAATCTATATTAAAACTATTTAATACAATATATTCTACATCTAAATTTAAATATGATTTTATTCCATTTAATATATTACAAGATAAACAAACTGTACCTAAATTATTATCTATAATAGGATATATATTTCCTTCATTTTCTATATAATTAATTTTAGATTTATCTTTTAGATTAAAATAATTTAAATAATTTTTTACTATATGTCTTTTAGATGCAAACATTGGTAAATATCCAAACATATTAACAATTAATTTAGATTTGCTATGTTTTTCTATATTAATTATTTCGTTTTCAGTTATATCACTTGATAAATATGCATAATTAATGCCCAAATCATTATAAAAATTTATCGTCATATAATTTGTTACAGCATGTTCCATAGCCCAAACTAAATCATAATTTAAATTTAATGATTTATATATATTTAAAACAGCCATATCGTAGAACATAACACCTTTTATATTATAGTTGTTAAGTTCAATCAATATGTCTTTTATTTTTTTTAAATCATTATTGTGCATATTTTTATTTAAACTTATAAATATATCTTTATCTTTAATATCATTTAATAATTCTAAATTTTCTATGCACATATTAACGTTTATACTCAAATTTTTTATACCTATAATAAAGCCATCTACAATTTCTTTTGTATCTAAAATCTCGTTCATGTCCTTTGGCATGGTAAGTATTTTTGACATATTATCACCAACTAAAAACGTCTTATTTAAGACGTTTTAATGTTATCATATTTGATATATTTTGTCAAATTATTGCTTATAATAATTATCGCATGTCACAGTGTATTCTGAAGAATATGTTGGACTTTGAATTTTATCTAATGTTGTACATAAATAATTTCCAGCAACATTTGTTTTAAAATAAAGAGTATTATAACAATCATTATTTAAAAAGCATGATAAACAAGACGATATATTTTCTTTTTCTGAACTATCTGATACCCTCATTACTACAAATTGTACAATAGATATTACAAAGAATACAAATACTGAAGCAATGATTTTTTTTACAAGTGAATTTTTAGCTTTTTTTATTTCATCATCCTTTGATGCTACAAGTGCTTTAAACAAAGTAATTATACTCACTATTATTAAAATTATTGGAGTTGCTATTTTAAGTAAATTAACAAAGAAACTAATTATAGCAGGAACTTTATTTGGAATATCATAACTATCACCACATTTTACATACAATAAATTATCTGTATTACAATAACCATATTCATCATTCCATACATATCCTCTTCCTGTGCAATAACTTTTTCTATTTTCTGCTATATAATTTTGATTTATAGTAAGAGGGGTTGCATAATTTGAAAGTTGCCAAAGTGCATATAATTCTAAATTTGTAGCATTGCCTTCTATTGGTACTTGTAAAAGTGCACCATCAGATAATTTATAATATTTCTCTTCACAATCATTTTTATATTCTCCATCAGAGCACAACCATTTGTTATTACTGTTTTTTATTCTCCATCCAAGAAAGTCATATTGATATATATGATATGTATTAACAGAAATACGTCCGCCCTGAAAATTATTTATTGTTTGACTTTTCATATCAACACTATCCTCAGAAAGATTCAAATTATTAGGTAAATTAGGATTATACTTAATAGTAACTGGAACCTGGTCTTCTGATCTTATTAATTTAAATGTATAAGTAGCATAAATCTGCTTTTGATACCATTTTGCATTATTACTAAGAAACGAATTTAATTCAATTATTTTTTCCGATGTTGCAAGGTATATCGTATTCTCTCCCCACCTATCGACATAAATTGCATAATCTGGGCATTCGTTTTTACTTATGGCCTCTTTTGCATATTTAAAATGGTTCGATGTTCTAACAATAGATGAATCATATCTATCTTCTCCATTTAAGGTACCTACTGATGATAAATTCTCCACATCTCCATCCTCTATAGTTACATGTAAAGTCATATTTAAACCCTGAGTAGAACTATAACTACACTTTACTTCTTCAGCTTTTATATTCATTTTAAATCCAAATAAAATAAATAGTAATAAAAATAAATATTTTAATTTTTTCATAAAATCTCTCCTATATCTCCATTTTTTATTAAATGGGCATTCGCATCATCTAAATCCAAATGTAATTCAAAAAATGCTTCATCACTAACCTTAAGATATACATTAGTGATAATACCACCTTTTTCTCCATTTAATTTTACATTCACGGTTTCTTTTCCTTCTAGTCCATATAGTTTTATTTGACTTTCAAGTATATGTATATGCCTTGTAGCTATTATACATCCATAATTTAGATCGACACTTCCTTTTGGACCAACAATAGTAATTGGGCTACTGCCAATTAAATCACCAGAATTCCTGATTGGTGGATTTAATCCTAATTTATAGGCATCAGTTTTACTTATTTCAACTTGCGTATAATTCCTTTCTGGCCCTAAAACTCTAACATTATTAATTTCATCTTTTTCTGTTTTAAGTGTTACAACATAAGTAGATGAAAATTGTCCTGGTTGAGTTAAATCGTTCTTTTTTTCTAATTTATAGTCATCTCCAAATAAAATCTTTAAATGCTCTTTTGTTAAATGAACATGTCTATTCGATACTCCTATACTAACTTTCATCATCTCACCTAACACAATTATATCATAATTATTTCCTTTTTGAAATATATTTATAAAGAGAGGATGATAATTTTATGAATAATGGATATTTAAATACTAATAAATTTACAAACGGTGCGATTTTTTCAAATGGAATGATAACACCTAATCAAACTATGGCTGATACAAGTGAGAATGTTAAAGAATATATTCCAAATGAGCAATCATATATTGAAAACATTCTTAGAGTAAATAGAGGCAAAAGGGTTTCTATATATCAATCTTTTCCTGACTCTAATGAATGGAGAGATAAAGTTTTTACTGGTATAGTAGAACAATCAGGCAGAGATCATATAATACTAAGCGACCCAACTACAGGAAATTGGTATTTACTTCTTATGATATATGTAGATTATATAAAATTTGATGAAGAAATTAATACAGTAGAACAATTTTACCCTCAAAAAACTATTGCTTGATCTATAAATATTTGATATAATAGATACTGAAAGTAGGTGGTAATTTGAATACTATTATTGTTATATTGTCAGTAATAATTGTAGTTTGTTTAATATTGATTCTTCTTGTTGCTACCTATAATCATTTTCAAGACTACATCATAAGAATTAATGAAGCTGATACAAATATAGATTCAGTTTTAAGAAAAAGATTTGATTTACTCAATAAATCAATTAGTATTATCAAAGCTAACACTAAAACTGATGAACCTATACTTGATGTCATTGTTAAATTAAAATCTAAAAAATTATCTAATTTTGAACTCGATAGATGCTTATATGAGGCAATTAACGAATTACATGCATTAAAAGAAAAATATGAAAGTTTACAAACTTGTAAAGATTTTATAATGATAGAAATTAACCTTATGGAATCTGAATCAGAAATAGTTGGTCTTAGAAAATATTATAACGATATTATAACTGATTATAATAAACTTGTAAAAAGTTGTCCTTCAAATATAATTGCTATTATTAAAGGATATAAAACAAGAGATTATTTCGATGGAAATAATGTTGATAAAGAAAAAGATAGTATAAAAATATAAAGGAAGATTTTATTTTCTTCCTTTTTTCTTTCTTTTTCTACCTTTTTTTAAAATATAAATAAAGAAGATAACCATAAATAAACTTAGACCTAATATTATATATTTTTTATTTATATTAAGATTAAGTGTATCTATTAACTCGTCTGTTTCCTCGATTTCATCCATTTTTATTACATATTCATCTTTTTTTGTATAATAATAATGTTCTCTTGCATAATCAGCAAGATATTCAGGATCGTTAAACTTTTCGATATCTGTCTTTAATTCTTCAGCCTCTTCT
This sequence comes from uncultured Bacilli bacterium, assembly GCA_947628565.1. GTDB lineage: Bacteria > Bacillota_I > Bacilli_A > RF39 > UBA660 > UMGS1613. The sequence goes on along the minus strand of CANRAH010000003.1, from coordinate 36,128 downwards.
TGTAGTTTTAATAACGAATTTTGTAAATTTTGTTTATCGTTTGTTAAATCATATATAGTGTATACATTAAATAATAAACTAAATAAAAAATAAAATATAGCAATTATACTTAAAGTACCAAAAAAAGTAAGTCTCATTTTTGATGATCTTGATATCCTTCTTTTAGCCATATTATCACCATATAAATTGTATCATTTTTTTTTATTATTTGCAATTATCTTTATTATTATGTCATAAAAAGCATAACCACATATTATTGTCAATATTGAATATATATGAAAGATTGCATTACCTATTTTTTGTATTCCTAAAAAATATATATATGTCATAAATGCAATTAAAATAAATGAAAGTCCAAATTTAGTATAAACTTTAAATTTGTTTATTTTACTATTAAACCATTCAAGTAAAGCTGAAAATAAAAATCCAAATATAAAAGAAAAAATTATAAGTTTAAATTGAATTGTTAAACTTATCATTTAAATAATTTTGAAATAATACTTTCTTGCTTTTCTTGCTTTTTTGATGATTCTAAATAATTTAAACTATCTATTTTTCCCTTTATAGATACATCTCCTTGATATGTGTCTAATTTAATTATTTCTAAACTAGAACCTTTTATTAGCATATATCCCATATTAGTTTCAAGTAGAAACTCATTTTCATCAAAATTTTCTATTTTTTTAACTCCACTTATTGTTATGCTTTTTCTTTGCAATATATTTACCACATGATTGCCGGATAATGTATCCTTGTCCATTTTATCACCCAGTAAAATATATGCGAAAAAATATTATATATGAAAAAAGCAATACATTACGTATTGCAAAAATTTATTCTTCCATTTTATTATATTCTTCAAATATAGCATCCTCAAACATTTTTCTAGTTTCAGCATTAATTGGATGAGCTATATCATGATATTCACCATCTGCATTTTTTCTGCTTGGCATTGCAATAAATAATCCATCTTTTCCTTCAATTATTCTGATATCACGGATTACAAAGCAATCATCTAAAAGTACAGAAGCTATTCCTTTCATTCTTGTATCATCATTTTTTTTGTGAATATTGATTGACGTTATTTTCATATAAAGCATCTCCTTCCGTTATCATTTCACATATTAAGTATATAATAAATACTATAAAAAAGCAAGTATTATTTTATTTTTTATAGCATTTTTAATGCCTTTCTTTAAAGGCTTTATCAATTTCTCTTTTTATATCATTTTCCTTCATAGACTGTCTTTTATCATAATTTTTTTTACCCTTGCATACACCAAGAAGAATTTTTACTTTATTATCTTTAAGATAAAGGGATAATGGCACTAATGTATACCCTGAAATATCTACTTTATCTCTTAATTTCAATATCTCTTTTTTATGTAAAAGTAATTTCCTTGTTCTTCTTTCATCATGATTAAATATACTAGCATTATCATATTTACCAATATACATATTTATTATAAAAACTTCGTTGTTTCTTATTACTCCATAACAATCTTTTAAATTAGCAAGTCCTAATCTAATAGATTTTATTTCTGTACCCTTAAGTGATATCCCACACTCAATCTTATCTTCTATAAAATAATCAAAACTTGCCTTCTTATTTTTTATTTCTATCATAATTAATCTCACCTGCTATATATTTTCATTCTTATTTGAACTTTCATTACAAAAAATATTTATCAAATATCTTTTAAAATTTGATATATTCATTCTTACACTATTCTCCATTTACAATTTTCATATACTTTTCATTTACATTTTCATAATTTGATAAAAGATCATTATTTAATTTTGAAAATGGAATTACTTTAAAATTAGTGCTATTATCCGCATATGCTAAAGTTAATTCTTTATATAAATTTTCTAACCTTATACCATTTTCATCTTTAACAATGTCAACTCCAACCATCAACCCTATTCCGTTATTAAGTGATATAGATAACTGGTTTGATATAAAATTTCCAAGTGAATAAATAACCAAAGTATTATCAATAAACTCAACTGGTTGTACAACGTGTGGATGATGGCCTATTATAATATTTACTCCCAAACTAGATAAATATTCTGCTATTTGTCTTTGACTTTCGGTAGGTATATTAGTATCCTCTACTCCCCAGTGCATTGAAACTATTATAACATCTACTTGATCTTTTACTGCTTCAATATCTTTCTTTGCTTTATCAGCGCTATACATATTCAAAAGATAATCGTTAGATGCTTTTCTATTAGAAAGCGTTGTATAAGCAAGAAAAGCATATTTTATTCCATTTTTTTCATATACATTTACCTTGTTTCTTTCATCAATACTGCTATATGAGCCAGCAGTAATAACATCCTTACTTTTCCAATAGCTTATTGAATATTTAACTGCATCCTCACCTTTATCAAATACGTGATTATTTGCAAGGCTTATTAAATTAAATCCTAAATTTACAATTTCATCACCTATTTCATCTGGTGAATTGAAACTTGGATAACCACTTATACCTAATGCACTTCCACCAATAGTTGATTCTTGATTACAAAATTTTAAATCGTATTTTTTAATTATAGGCTCAACCTCAGTAAACATTTTATGAAAATTATATGTACCGTTTTCATATGCATCTTTATAAACGCTTTCGTGTATTAAAATATCGCCTACAGCAAATAATGATAGTCTTTTTTCCTTTAACTTTTCATCATTGTCTTCTATATCATTTTGATTTACAACTTCTTTACTTTTATCGACATTATTTTTATTTTGATTTTGTAAAAATAATACCATTGTTAAAGCGAACAGAACAATTATAGTGAAAGTTATATATACACTTTTTTTTAATTTTCTTTTTTTCATTGTATCACCACTATAATTATAAAACAAAAAAAGATTTTAGTCTATAAAGATAGACTAAATCTTTTATTTTCATTTACTATGTTTATATTAAATTTATTAAATAATTTGTATAATTTATCATATATGAATTTTGAATTCACATTAAATATTTGTCTATATGATTCAATAAAACTATTTAAATAATCTTCTAAATTTTTTTCAGTTAATGTCAAGTAGCCTAAAGATACTAATTCTTTTTTGCTTTCATCAGAAATAAAATTTCCTGGTGATAAAATGTTTTTATTATTTACACTATAGTATTTTTGCGTAAATTGAATATATGTTAAATCAAGCAAAAAGCATAATTGACCTTCACTTGTATTAAAACCAGTAATTCCAAAATGATGCTCCAAACTTGGCATTAACAATTCATTATTAGCGATAGGTATATACGGAATATTAATATCATCACATAAATATAAAAGGTACATACTACTTTCTTTGCATAATCTTGTGCTTGCATCATTAATATTTAAATTTTTTCTTACTTCGTAAACTAAATAATTTAAAATTAACTTTATTTCATCAATTGTTAAAATTCCTTTTTTTGCTATTTGCTTTATTTCTTCTCTTTTCATTTTTTTATTATAAAATCTATAGTATGATTTATCTTACTTGCTGATTTAACAATTACCTTTACCTCATCGCCTAACCTATATCCTCTTTTATTTTTATTTCCAATAAGTGACATAGTAGCTTCATCATAAATATAATAATCATCGTCTAAATCATCTATTCTAATTAATCCTTCAATTTTATTTTTAAGCTCTACAAATATTCCAAAACTTACAACTCCTGATATTATGCCTGTATACTCCTCACCAACATGTTTTTCCATATATTCAGCCATCTTCATATCAGTTACTTCTCTTTCACACTCAACAGCAGCTCTTTCACGTTCTGAAGAATGCTCAGCAATACTTACTAATTTAGTATCCCAATATTTTAAAGTATCATTATTTATATTTTTATTAAACAAATATGTTCTAAGTAATCTATGTACAATTAAATCTGGATACCTTCTTATAGGAGATGTAAAATGTGTATAACATTTACTAGCAAGTCCGAAATGCCCTATATTATTTTTATCATAAACAGCTTTTTGCATACTTCTCAAAAGTAAAGATGATAATATATCATACTCTTTAACACCTTTTAACTCTCCAAGTAAATTTTGCATTGCCTTAGGAGTTATTTTAGACATTTTTTTTACACTATAACCAAGTAAACCGACAAAATTCAAAAAATTATTAATTTTTTCTTCATTTGGTTCACCATGAACACGATATATAAAAGGATATTCCATATACGTTATATGACGCGCAACTGTTTCATTTGCAGCAATCATAAAATCTTCAATTAAATTTTCTCCAACTCCACGTTCTCTTAAAACAACATCTATAGCCTCTTTTTTTTCATTAGTAATTATTTTAGCTTCATCTATATCAAAATCTATATAGCCTTTTTTTATTTTATTTTCTCTTAATATAGAAGCTAATTCGCTCATCATTTTTAACGAATCAACATATTTTTCATAACCTTCTTTAACAATATTATTTTCAAGTATGTTATTTACATTTTTATATGTCATTTGTATATTTGATTTTATTACACTTTCAAATATATCATAATCTACTACTTCACCTTTATTGTCAATTTCCATAACACAACTAATAGCTAGTCTATTTACATTTGGATTTAAAGAACATATACCATTAGATAATTCGTGTGGTAGCATAGGTATTACTGTATTAGCTAAATAAGCACTAGTACCGCGTTTAAATGCTTCTTCATCAAGTGGGCTATTTTCCTTTACATAATAACTTACATCAGCTATATGTACCCCTAATTTATAGTTACCATTTTCAAGCTGTTCTATAGATATTGCATCATCTATATCCTTAGTATCATCACCATCTATTGTAAATATCATTTTATCCGTTAAATCTACTCTAGATTTCATTTCATTTTCAAGAACACTATCAGGAATAGTTTTTAACTGTTCCTTAACATCTTCATTGAATTCATCATCTATTTCATATTTAGCTGCAATACTTAAAATATCAACATCAGGATCATCAGCATGTCCTAATATTTTAATAATCTGTCCTGTATACGTAGTGTTGTTGATTCTTTTTAAAAGAGTTACTACTACTTTATGACCACTTACTGCATTTAAAGTTTTATCTTTATCAACAATAATAGTTAAATTTACTTTTTTATCATCTAAATCTATTAAGCATTTATTTTCTTTATAATATACAGTTCCGACAAATTGTTTTAACTTTCTACTTACAATTTTTACTATTCTACCTTCTAATCTTAGACCTTTTTTGGATGTTATTTCTACTACAACAGAATCATTATCAATAGCACCATTTAAATTATCTTGGCTTACAAAAACATCTTCATCGCCTTCAATATCTACAAATGCATATCCCTTTTTAGTTGCAAGCAATCTTCCTATTTTTAAATTACTATTTTCAAATAACATATATTTGTCTTTTTTTGTTCTATATATTTTACAATCTTCTTCTAATTTATTTAATACTTTTAATAATTCTTTTAATTCATCAACAGTATTAAATCCTAGAATATCTTCTATCTCATAAACACTATAAGCCTTATTTTCACCACTTAGTATATCAATCACTTTATTTTCCAAAATTATCATCTCCTAAGTATCACATATATTATAATTTATTTCATTATATATTTTCAATATTTTTGTAAAATTTATATAAAATTAGTGTAAAAAAGTGTAAATAAAGGACTTTGTTACCAAAGTCCACAACTTTCAGATATAAATCCCATTTTATCTAATACAAATTCTATTATAAATGGTACAAGGAATGCTATTGCTGCTATTATTAACCTTTTTACAAACTTTCCTTGAGCCTTTTTTAATTCATCATCTTTTTCTGAAGCTATTGCTTTAATGAAATCTATTATTCCAAATACTATTACTACAACAGGTAAAAGATATTTTATCCATCGCATTATATTTTTTATCCAATTAATTAATCTATCTGAAAATCCACAAGTTGTTAAAACACTAGATGTACCCTCTAATTGATTAATATGAGATGCTAAATTTAAGCAAGCGACAGAACAACTAGAAGAAGCATTTTGACTACTCAAAACAGAATTACACCATGTTCTAACTACTTCCTTTCTGTTCTTGTACTTTGTCATATTTTCACTAATACATGATGCATCACTTTTGCAAGGTTCTTCTTTAGTAATATTCCAATAGTCATCCAAACCGAGATAATTTCTTGATTCAACTCCATCGACATATGCAGTATATGCTCTACAACTTGTTTCGTAGTAATCTATAGCCTTTTTAGACGAAGTATCATATTCAATACAATTATTATACCCATATCCCAACATATGTGCATCTTCATCATCATAAAATAACATATTATAGTCAGCCCCATTACCCGAACACACATAAACCTTTCTACAAACATCAGTCGGTTGAACATTTATATATGCTGAAGGTCGAATATTATTACCATTAGAATTTATAGATATTATTGTATTTTTATCGCTATATTGAATACTAAAATTATCATATTCACATACATCACCTTTTGTTGGATTTTCACTTCCTATAAGCTTTAAAAATCTTAATTCAGTTAAATTATCTTTTGATGTTACACCCATCTTTTTTGCAAGATTAAAAATACTATCACGAGTCAAAAAATCATTATAATTATTTGAAAACATATAATATGAATTATTGTAACCATTTGTTACACGCATTAAATATTCAAAACACTTATCAGAGTTAAATATTCCTGAAATATAGCTAAAGGCTTGATCTTCATCAGTAATTGCCCCTCCTGCTACTCCTACACCATATCCTGTTCCCGTTCTTCCTGGATCATTAAAATCAGATTTAGCAAGGTTTCCCTGATCATCATAATAAAACCTAAATTCTACATACCAATTATTTTCAGAAGAAGATGATCCATCATTTAAATTATAACCTGTTACATTGTATTGGCAAGTTTGGATATTCAAGTCTTCATCATCTGCTTTTACATCTATACAAAATGTAAATAAAGATATAAATAAAAATATAAAACAAATAGTAAACTTTTTCATTTTATCACCATCTAATATAATTATACAAAAAATAATAAATAAAGTAAATATTTTTACCTTATTTATATATTATTTATAAACCTTTTTACAATAAAAGTATGATTTTCTTTATATTCAAAATAATATGAAATTGAAACTAGTATTGCTCCTAAAAATGCAACTATAATATCACCCATTGTATCAGTAACACCAGTAAGTGCTACTTTTTGTGGATCCACATTAAAATAATAGCTAGCTAAATACTCAAATATTTCCCAAAATGAAGCTATTGCTAAAGAAAATACAATTATATAAATAAAAGAAAATGTTATTTTTTTATCAACTTTGTATTTTACTAATATATAAATAGCTAAAAAGCCAGTAAGTACCCCTGATAAAAAATGCGTAAATTTATCAAACCAATAAATATGATTATATAACTCAACTGTTACTCCTAAAAAATGTGCCATAAATATGAATAATATATATATAAAATTTATACCATCACTTATATTTAGTTTAAATAGTTTTTTAATTATATATAACGCATTTATTGTTAAGATTATTGATAAATCTTTAAGTAAATATACTAACCTTTCATCCTTAGTAAATACAAAATATAAACTTCCTATTATTGCTATAAAAACTAATAACAAATTAATTTTCTTTATCATCTAATTCACCTATCTCAACTTGATTTATACTATCAAATTTCTTTGTAATTTTAGTTGTCGTTGTATGTATATCTTTTACATCACGACTTACATTTTCTATGCTTTTATATAATTTATCCCATCTTTCTTTATAACGAGCAAACTCTAAAGAAAGAGAATTAAGCTCATTATGAATTATTTTAGCAAACTTATCTCTTTCTATATTTTTTAGTATTATCTGTATTGTTGTTAATGTACTAATAAGTGTTGTAGGGCTTGTAATCCAAACTCTCTTTTTATATGCATATTCCAAAATTTCTCTATGATATGCATTTACCTCAGCAAATATAGCTTCTGCAGGTAAAAATAGAATAGCTTGATCGCTTGTTACGTTTGGAATAATATATTTGCTACTTATAGCATCAATATGTTTTTTCATATCAACTTTAAACATCTTTTCTGCCTGCTCACGGACATCTTTACTATTATTTTTGTCCACCATAATTTCATAATGTTCAAGTGGAAATTTAGAATCTATTGCAATTACTCCAAGTGGTTCTGGAGTAAATAAAACTGCATCAGCGATTGTTCCATTTACAAATGTATGTTGCATTTTATATATTTTAGTATTATTTTTACCAAATACATTCGATAAAATATTTTCTAGATTAACCTCACCAAATATTCCTCTTGTTTTTTTGTCAGTTAATATTCCTTGCAAGGATACTATATCTCCAGATAGTGTATCAATTTTCTTTTGTGCTTCATCAATTTTAGAAAGCCTCTCTAATACATTTGTGAATGTCTTATTAGTTTTTTCAAAATTTTCATCCAATCGCTCATTTACCTTATCATTAATAAGTCTAAGTCTATTATCCAATCTTTCAGTTTGATTATTAAAATCAAGAGTTAGACTATGAGAAAAATCATTTTTAAAATTGCCAATTTCTTTTATCATGCTTATCTCAAGTTTATTTATTTTATCATTTACATCAGAATTATTTTTTCTTAATAAAACAATCAATAATAAAATTATAATTAAAATTAGTAATACAAGTACTAAATATTCCATATTATCACCAATATTATTATACAATAAAAGGAATATAAAAACTAGATAAAATTAAATTCTTTTATATTCCTTTAGCACTAAAAAGGATGAATATTTATTACTTCATCCCTTTGAGCATAATAATTATTCATTTAAAATCCAAGCTTCATATCCACCAGATACATTTATAACATTATAACCATTTGATTTCAATATTTGGCACAACCTTCTACTTTGAATACCTTTTTGACAATAAATATAATATTTTTCATATTTATTTAAATATTTTCCAGGATTAATTAGTAATTCATTTATTTGAATATTTTTTGCATTTAGTATATGCTTATTATTATACTTTTCTATACTTCTTATATCTATTAAATTCACATTACCTAGTTTTTTTAAATCAGATATAGAAATACTTTCAACCATATAACCACCCTACTACATTATATGATTGAAAGTATTATTTATAAAGTTAAATAGTTTACTCATCATAAAAAGATAAATGAATTAATAAAGGAGTAAAACTACTCAAATAACACTCATTTACCTATATCTTACTTGTAGAAAATTTAAAGGTGTACATATATTTTATTAAATAACCCCTTTAAACATAAGCATTTAAAGGGGGAAAATTTAAATTATTCATCATAGAAAAAGTCATCGAAAAATTGATCATCCGTAATATCGTTTTTATTATTAGATTTTTTACTAATATCATCTTTATCTGAATCTTCTATGTCTTCTATTTTAGCTTCTTTTATATCTTCAATAGATGATTTATTATTTTGTTTAGATAAATTTTCTTGTTCTTGCCTTTCTTCTTCCTCTAATTCGGCAATTTTTGCATCAATTCGTTTAACCAAATCATCAACATTAATTCCACCATTAGAATTATTTGACATTGGCATATTATCCATAAAAGGATTGAATCCGCCACCAAAAGGAGAATTTTCTTTTATAGCTGGGCCCTCTCCTAGCATATTATTTATCTTATCTTCTCTTTTTTTGTTAACAAATGCCTTTAAATCAAATATCTTAACAACTTTTTTATCCCTTTTAGGATAATTAGCTTTAGGGAAATTATGTCCCCAATTCATTTTATAATTTGGCGTTAGTTTTGTTTTATATGGCATTGTTCTAAGTCTTAATATTATTGTTTCCCATTGTGACAATCTTTGTAAATCACTGACAGTAACAAGAGGTGTTGAAGTTGTCTTTTCTTTTTCTTTAGATTTAACCTCACCACACATTTTACTTATTTCTTCAAGAGCGGATAACTCAGTACTTATTAAATAAACAATATTACCACAGTTACCTTTTATTGTTTCACCATTTTCCTTACCATACACTTCATATAATTGCGCAAAATTCTGAATTATAAAAGTAAATCTTATATTTCTTGAACGAGCTGCAGTTACCATTGTTGTTACATCTTTAAGTGGAGGCATATTAGCAAACTCATCTAGTATAAAATTTGTTCTATGTGGAAGCTTTCCACCTGATTCTTGAGCTACAGATATCAATGTTTCATAACATTGTTTTAGAAATATTGTTACAAGTGAATGATAAGTTGTCTTTTCATCTTGTATAACTATAAATACGGCTGTTTTCTTTGTTCCTATATCACGCATATCAAAATCATTATTAGAAAGCATTTCTGAAAGATTTGCACGTGACGCAAATAACTGTATTTTTTGTTTAAATACTGAAAGTATACTACCTTTAGTTTCTGAAGGTGCCATTAATGTAGAAGATGCTTTAGTATATGCTGTTCCAGCAGGATCTTTATAACTGAAATAATCTTTTATAAATGTTGTATTAGCAATTTTTTCCTCTCCAACTGTTGTCATTAAACTAATACTGTTTAAATTAATTTCATCTGGCTGTGCATCTTCAAAAAGTGCACAAGCAAGTCCAGCAAAATAATCTGCAGATGTATTTTCCCAAAACGGATCTTGTCCTTTAGCGCTTGGATCATGAAGTATATTTGCAGCAAGGTCCTCAAGTAACTCTACTGATTTATCTATATTACCATCTTTATATAATGAATAAGGCAAATACATAGGATTCCAAGCATTTCCTTGTTGAGGATCACGGAAATTTAAAAGCACTATATTATACCCTAGACTTTTTAAATAATTTGATGTATTTTCATATATTTCACCTTTAGGGTCTGTTATTATCATTGATTCATCATGTTTTGCAAGTATGTTTACCATAGGAAGTACGGTTGTCTGAGTTTTACCAGCACCAGTAGAACCTATTACTAAATTATGATATCCACCATTATCAACCCATACCTTTTTAGGATTCATTTTAAGTGGAATACCACCAGCATCAGCTTTAGGTGCCAAAGGATCTATGACTTTTACATCAAGTCCTTTTTCAATTTCTTTTTCTTTTGCCCATCTAGCATAATTTTTTTCTTTTTTCTGTGAAATTGAAAATCCAATACCTTCTTCATCATCAACTCTCTCAAAAAATACTGACTTTACTCCAGCAAATACTGCTATGACTCCTGCCAAAAATAGCACTAATGTAGCAGCTATATTTTTAGGATAAAACGCCATAAACAAATTTAAAGTAAAAGCCTCATCATTCAAAAATTGTGAAACATTGGCAACTGCAAAACAAATAATAATTAGCCAAACAAAAGAAAAAATACAAAAAATTATTACATCTTTAGCATCAGCCCTAAATCTTAATTTCATCTTAATCACCTATATTTCTACTGTATAATCATCTAAAAATACACTGTATTGCATAACACCATTTGTCTTAAATAAATAAAAATTACCATTAGTATCATATATACCAAAATACTTATATTCATCTTTATTTTTTATATAATATCTATCAACTTTATAAGAACTATTAGTTTGTGATAAAACATAGCTTTTATATTCATCAAAGCTTCCAAATTTTTTATTTCTATATTCTAAATCAAGTAATTCATATGCAGCTTGTGTATCATAATACATTGTATTAATATAATCATTTAAATATATTTTAGCCATTGCTTCATCCGAAATATATGTTGCAATGTATTCATTTACTTCATAATCTTTTAAATATTCATCATATTCTAAGGAATCATTATTTAACTTTTTTAATAAAATATATGCCAAAGAAAATACTGTGATTATTGAACATACTATAATTACTTTTTTTAAACTTTCTTTATTCAATATTATCACCACCAATAAATATTTTACCATCATATGGTTCTATTGAAAATATTTTTTTATCAGTATCTAAATAAACTATAAAATATGCATCATTATATTCAGGATTTGATTCGTATTCTTCTTCAAACATTTGACTACTAATTCTACCATAAACATAATACTTGGTTATATTTTTAGTTAATTGTTCATAATACATTTTTCTTGACTCAAAAGTTGAATCTACATCTATATTATTGAACAAATTAAGCACATTTTCTTCTGTTACGTTATTTTCTTTTTTATAATCATCAGATAATAATAACATCAAACTGTTGATATCTTTGTCGTAAAGATAAGTTACAACTCTATACAAGCAAGAATTAACTGTATAGAAATTACTATAGTTTGTTACAATTTTTATTTCATTTTCTTCTTTATCATCTTTTCGAAATATAGTTGAAATAATCAAAACTGCAATTGTTATTATTACTAAAATTATAGCTACAAATTTAGACTTATCTTTCATACAATCACCTATTTATTATAAACATATTTACCATTATAGAATAGCTGCCATTCAGCATTTCTTCTACGAGTTAAGCCTTTTTCAAACTTAGTTCCCTTAGATACACATCTATAAAACCAATTATCCCATAACTTATCCGTTGCTCCATATGTTTTATAGGCTTGAGCAAAGCCATTTATATTACCACAGTTATATGTCATTGAAACTAATGCTTCAAGTTGTGTTTGATTTAAAGTAATTGAATTATTTGAAAGAATATTTTCAATATAACTCTTATCTTTAGCAATTTCTTCAAGTTCAACTTGATCAACGATTGATATTGGTATTTTACTTCCAACAGGATATAAAGAAACATCTATGCCATGCGCTAAAAATCTTTCAACATTGTGTTCAAGTGTTACACCACCGCCAACGGTTCTAACACCATCACCAATATCTTCAACTATATAATTATCCCCTTCAATTGGTGAAGTTCCTTCCCAACTATTAATCCAAGATAAAAACTCACCACTACTACTTTGAGATAATACTTCTCTAGAAGTATCGGCTGATATATAATTTAATGGATCAACCGTTGCTTTAATAGCATTTTGACCTTCTCTTACTTCAAAATGAAGATGGGCTCCTGTTGAATTACCACTACTTCCCATTTTACCTATAACTTGTCCTTGCTTAACACTATCTCCAGCTTTAACTGTTATAGAGTTTTCATACATATGACCATATAAAGTATAATTTCCATCACTGTGCTGTATTATTACATAATTACCATATCCATTTCCACAATTTGAAAGTGAATTACTGGATGGACAGTCATTTTTTACACCACTTGTTGGATATACAACAATTCCATCTTTCGCAGCAATTATATTTGTCATATTAAGTCTACCACCGGAAATATCCTGACCTGAATGCAACTTTGTTCCTCTACCAAATGGATCTGTTCTGTATCCATAAGGAGAACTAGTATGAACTGTTTCGGGATTACCTGTTGCAAAGGTAATTCCATTTACATCAGTTGTTTCTACACTTCCTATAGGCCACCAATATGAGTCAGAGGAAGCTTGTAATATAATTAAATCATCATTTTCTCTTTCTCCAGCTAAATCTTCATATTGCTCTTTTGAATCGTAAATTTCAGTTATTAATTCGTTTACACGCGATTCATTAGTAGAATTTACGAATGTATATGCATATACATTAATACTAAAGCAAAATAATGTTATTGAAATAACACAACAATTTAAAATTTTCCTTAACATTATTTCACCTCCAAATTATATTTTATTACTTTTATTTACTTTCTTAATTATTAAATAAATTATTAATAATATAAATAATATACATACAATGGCTACAGTTATATAAAGACCATAGGGTTTGTAAGTTACAGAATTATCATAAGTAATCTGTATTGTTTTGTCACTATTTTTTGATAAATTCCATATGTACGTATCGTTATCAACACTATTAGCATTAGTTGATAAAACTTTATGGTTTGTCTTAAATCTAATTTCTATACTATCAAGATTTTCATAATAATCATAACAATTAAAATTATTACCTGTATCAATAGTTATTATATTATCTAATTCATTAACTACAGGAGATATATAGCATTGATTTAATATAGAAGAATTTATTAAAGATGTCAATTTTGAATTTTTATATTCTACACCTAAAGAATTATCAGTATTTAAAGATTTTACACTATAATCTTTATTTGCAAATTCATCCTTATCAAGTAGCGATTCAAAACTTTCTCTTAATGACCACCCAGCATCATTTTTAATATCAACTATATCCATATTGTTTTCAACTAAAGTAAGCTTTTCTTCAATTTTATCACCATTAATATTAATTTCATAAACTGCATTACATCCAGAAAGTAAAAGAGTTAAAATTAATATTAAAAATAAATTTATTCTTTTCATATTAATCCCTCTTCTCGTATATTACAGCTTCATATACCTTATAAACTGAGTACACATCACTAGTATTAGTTCTCGCTGGATCCATCATATATAATTTATAATCGTTTGAATCTACATAATCAAGTGCAACATAATGATGTACTTTATTTCGTTCTATCTTTGATACTGCAAGTATTATATAATATTTATTTGGATCATAACTTAATAATTTTTTAGCAACACTTTCACGATTCATTCCAGAAAGTTTAATAATCGTATAGAATCTAAAATTAGGTGCTAAATTACGTGCACTATCATATACAAAATTTCCTCCACTTACAAATGAAAATTTTTTCACTGCAACACCTGGATCTATTGGTGATACAACAGTCAATGTATTACTACGTGCAATTTGTATAGTGACCGATGTGATTAAACATCCTATTTTGCACATGTTTGACTTACTATTCGGAACTATTATATCACTCCAAGACTCACCGCATTGTTTCCAAGTACTATAAGGGCCTTGGGATGGTACAGGTTGATTATTATTTTCTTCATCTGGTTTTTCACTCGGAGATTCATTGTTTGAATCATTATTTTCATCAGATTGGTTATTTGAATTATTTCCATCAATTGGAATATCATCATTTATATAATATTTTTTTTCTAAAAATTCAAGTAAAAATTCTTTATATTTATCATTGTCTATTTCATATGTAGGAGATGTTTTTTTATAAGTACCACTAGTACAAGTTAATACTTGACTATCAACTTCATTGTCTTTTAATATATTTTTATCAAGTTCTTCACCTGAAGCAGATACACAAGTTTCTATTGCTTGTTTTGAAACCATATGTTGTGCTAAAACCTCGATATCATGCGTACTTACATTTGATTTAGTAACATAAGACGACCAATCATAGTCATAGCTAAATAGTGGATTGTTTTCTTTTAAATTAACTTTATAATCAACTATATTTGAAGAAAAAACAATGTTTACATCGGATGATTGAACATTCAATGTGGACATTAAAAGTGGTATATCAAGTGTAACTCTATAATTTTTTAAATAATATTTATATATATAGTGAAGTTTAAAGAAAAACTTATACACCATATTCATATCATAGCCTTGATCTCCAAAGCTTAATAAATCAGAGTAATGGTCTTCAAGTTCCAATATATCACTATCGCTAAATTGATCTTGTGTTTTTGCTTCTACTGTATTTATCCCTTTCAATTTAGTATACATAAAATTTAGTGAATTTAAATTAAATATATATGATACTTCGTCATTGTCGTCATTATCATCATTATCACCATTTGAATCAGTATCATCAGTATTAGAATAATTATCATCTGGATCATCTAAACCTTCAGAACCATTCTCTTTAATTTTTTCTTCAGCTTCATTATCGGCAACTTTATCAGCATCTTCTAATCCTATTGCAACCTTAACTACTTGTGAAGCATTTAAAAATAGGCACACAAATACAACTACGACAATTATAGGAATACAAGCAATAAGACCATATTTTATAATTTTCATTGTTATTTGCATTTCCTGACCGCCAAAATCAGAAAATTTTTCCTCGGTTTCCCTTTTAGACGTTCCCTCTGTACCTAATCCTAAGTTCCCAAATAATCCTTTCTTTTTTTGAGAAGATCCTCCAGCGTTCAAAGATGAATTTGGATTAGTTGTGCTTGGTGATGAACCGTTTGGATTACCAGAAGTTCTATTTTTCATATTAACCGCTTTAGCAATTCTATCTGTCATACCACTTTCTGCAAGCATATTTGACAAATTTTGAATTTGTTTTTCTGATTTTTTGTTTTTAGGGCCAGGCAATTGGGCTGATTTTGGCAAACGTTTACCCATCATTTCTGTTGCTTTACCATTAGTTAATTTATCTGCAGCCTGAGCCGATTTACCAATCGCTTCAGCTACAGGATGTCCTGAGTTTGCTGCTATATCAACAGCTGCTTTTGCATTTTTTGTGTTATTTTGAAGATTTCTTTGTTTTTCTATATCTTTCAAATATGATCCATAATCGTCTTTATCATTTTTTGTGCCATTTTGAAGATCTCTTTGCTTTTTTAAATTTTCTTCTAATTTATTATTATCATAAAGACTATTATAATCATCCATTCCTACTGCTTCAGAAATCGTCCTTAATCTATCAGCTTGGCTATCAGAAGTTCCAGAATCTATTCCTAACTCACGAGCTAAATCTTCTATATTATCTGTTTGGTGCACTAATAACACCTCCTATTTTATAATCCTCCGCCACTACCAAATGAATCTAACTCTTCATCTGATACAATTACATTTATTCTCATACGTCTAGATCCACATACAAATAATGCTTCTCCTTGAGAATATTGTTTTATACTTTCTTTTTCATTGTCATTTAAATCAATTAATTTTGCAAGATCATCAACCGCTTGTTTCTTTAATCCCATAACAAGATAGTAAGATGCATTATCAAATATTGCTTTACCTTGAGTTATTACAGAAGGATCACTAAAGTCCGTTGGTTGTTGTGTAATTATTATTGTACCTGTATTATATTTTCTAGCTCTTCTTTGAATTTGAGCTAAGAAATCAGCACCAAGTACATTTCCTCCACTTAAAAGCACATGAGCTTCATCTACCATCATTATAGTATTAATTGAACTATCAAGTGTAAGTCCCCAAGCGTATTTTAAGATATTAAAGAACAATGCATTTTTAATATTAGTATCTGCATTCATAAGTTCTTTAATATTAAATACTATAAAATTGCTTTGAGGATTAATTGTCGTATGACTGTCAAAATAATACTTAAGTTCTCTAACAATAGGTCTTACTTTTATTTCTAGTTTTTCAAGAGTATCTCTTTCTTGAGTCTTTTCAGGCATAGATAAAATTCTACCTTTAATAGTTGCATATACATCAGAGAATGTTGGAAAATCACTAGAAGAATATTTTGTAAAATCAGAATTAAAATCCATACCAAATCTTTTATAAGTTTCTTGTACAACTTCACTAAACATATTAACAGTATCCTCTTCTATAGATGGATCATAATATTTTAAAAACGCTTTTATAGTCTGCAAAGTTCTTGTAAAAACAGTATAACCTAATCCCTGTTTCATTTCTTCTTCATCAGCATCTACAATAACTTCAAGTGGATTTATCATTCCAAAGTCTCCACCCTTGCCGAGGCTTATGAAATCTCCTCCGAAAGTATATACCATATCTTCCAATTCACCTTCAGGGTCAATTACTACTATTTTATAATCGTTTCTTATATGGCTTCTTAAAAGAAGTTTGGCAGCTGTAGATTTACCACTACCTGATGTACCAAGTATAATCATATTAGCATTATTTCTATTGTGTTCTTTTCTTATTTGATATAGAAATTGATTAAATAAAATTACTCCTCCTGAAAAATCAATACCAAGTAAAGTTGATAATCCAGGATCTTTTATACTATCAAATATAAAAGGATACATAGCAGCTATTGTTGGAGATGGAATAGGTGTACCTATTCTATCTTCGATATCTTGCTTACCATATATAGGAAGAATTGATTTTAATACCTTATCCTGTTCAAATCTTAAAGGTATTCCTCTCATTTCCATAGCTTCCAAATAATTTTTTACTTGTACTTTTTTCATGTCAAGCTCTTCTTGAGTATTAGCAGTAATCATAACGTGCATTTGAAAATCATATATTTTTGATTGACTAGCTGCAAGATCACTTATAAACATCTCAAGAGATTCATAATCTTGTCTTATTCTTTCTTTAATTGTATTATCTTTTTCTTCTTGATATCTTTGTCTCAAATCTGCAAGTTCTTTATTAAGCATCTTGCTAATACTACTAAAAGGAAGTGGTATATTTTTAATTACGACCTTAATACCTGACATACTTGTTAAACTGCTTAAATATCCTGGATATATAAATTTAGGAAAAGATACTATTGTAAGTATACAAGCGTATTTATCGCTTATTACAAATTGATTAGATTTAAATTCTAGGCCTTTAGGCGCTATTTGACTTCTTACATCCATTATGCTAACACCGTCCCAAACGTTGTGGTTTGACCACCATTTAAGAAATTATCAAGTATCATTCTTAAATCATCATTATTCGTTTGAAATGCAGTAAGACCTGCACTTGCTAAATTATTTATCAAGTTGCGAATTCTCCTTTGAATAGTATCATCATTTTTTTCCTTAAATAGTATAAAATACTCTGTATCTACAACATTATTATTCATAAACATATTAGCTTTGTTAATATCTTCCAAAATTAATTTTCTTTTTCTATTATCATTTACTTTATTATACTGTAGTTGTAGTTCAGATAAATAAACATTTATATCCACTGGTCTATCTGCGACTATAATCCAAAATTCATAATCAATTGCATTATATACATTTTTTAAATTTGTAATAATTGCATTTTGCATATCAGGATCTAAAATAAAAATATTTCTTGGAACTATTTTTACTCCAGTAACCTTTTGATTATTATCAAGCACAATAACACCATTAGTAATATTTTTTACAGGTACATCTGTATATTTACTTTTTTTCTGACTCATTGCTATTAAAACACCAACCCTTCCATATATATTTCTGCCTAGTAGTATAAAAAATCCAAGCATTTTTTATAACAGTTCTTATATTGTGATAATTTGGTACTGGAAATACCAAAAATCCGCATACAAGTCCTGGCATAATTGTCATAACTGCAATCCAAAAATTATCAACGGGTAGGAACATCATAAGTAAAAATGTTGTTCCTACGCCACATCCAGCTATTATCAAGTCGACCGTATTGAATAGTCCAAATATTAACATACTTTTTTTCGAATTAGCAGGTATCAAATATGAATTGTTCATTTAATATCACACCCTTTTTATTTTGAACCAATCGAAGAAGAAACAGCTGCTCTATTTCTTGCTTTTTCACTATTTTGTAATTCACTGCTTTGAACAGATCTACCATCAAGTATATCATCAATTTCTGAAGCTTCACTTTGTATACTTGAATTAACACGTTTTGCATTAGCCTTTATTTGACCTTCATCACCAAATGCATCTATTACATCCATTATATACTGAGTCTTTGCCTCTTCATACTCTGCATCACCTGTTTCACCATTGCTGTAATCACTTCTTTTTATATCTCCTTCTACTTCTGGAACTAAAACAGTTTTACCATTTTCATCTGTTTTGCTTTCTAATATTATTTTACCATCTTTATCACGTTTAAATTTTTTAAATACAATTTCCTCTTTTCCATTTCCATCTGGAGCCATTTCAACAAAAGAATCAAATGCTTTTCTTAAGTTTTCATCTTCAGTTGACATTACAGATGATCTTAATTCAGCAAATAAATCTTTTACGGCAACACTTGCATTAGAATCTTTTAAATCTGTCACAATTGATTTTGCAATTGCTGTATCTAATGCTTTTTTAGCTACTTTTCGATCGGCTTCTCTTGCTTTTGAAGCAACAACTGCGCGTATTTCTTTTTTTCTTTTATCACTTGTTTGAGAATCACTATATTCACCATATAATCCCAATTTTTTTAAATCATCTTTAAATCTTTCTCCTATATCTCCATATTTACCTTCGATATAATCGGCATCTGATCTTGATTCTATAGATTGAATTTCTCTTTCAAGACTTGCTGTGCGACTCTTAGGTGCCAACGCCTCAATACTTTTTTTACCATCTAAGACAGCACCAATATGAGTTTTCTTTGCCTGTAATGTTTTTTTATCAGTTTCTAATTCTTTAGTAGATTTTCTATAATATTTGCCATTTCTAATTCGTTCACTTCTTCTTTGTCCTTCATCTTCACCATATTTTTGTTTTAAGGCATCAGTAAATCCTTCTTCATCTCCATTACCAGATTCTATTTGTTCAACTTGATTCTTTATTTTTTCAGAGAAATTAAGTCCACCCATTGCTTGATTAAGTTTGTATCCTGCTCTAACAAATGGGTTAATTCCTTGTTGATTTCTAACTGCTCGATCATGTTTTGCCTTCATTGCGCCACTGTATGAATTAGTAAAACTTTTTCCAAGTTTTTCACCTTTTAATCCAGATGCAAATCCACGTCTTGCAGCGCTAACGCCACCGCCTACAGAACTAAATAAAGCAGGAATTTTTCCAAATCCTTTTGCATTTTTAACTCTCGATGGTGTCATAAGTAAATTAGTTCCAAACGCAGCTGCGCCTGCTAATCCACCTGCTAAAGCTCCTCTAGTTGCATTTCTAATTTGTTTTCCACCAATAGCATCATTTTCAATTTTCTTAAGTGGATTGAGTGTGAATTTGGCATCATCTAATTTAATTCCAAGTCCTTCAAGTATTTTTGGCAATTGTTTAGCAAACATCAATGCGCCTATAATAATAAATATTTTTATAAGCATATTGCTTTGAGTTGTTCCATCTATTATGTCAGTTAAACTATTTATTCTAGAAATTATATAAAGAGCGAAATATAGAGCCAAAAGTCTTACAAATAAGCTTAAAAATGTTTTAAAACATGCTTGATACCATTTTTTAAACATTCCATCTTTTCCACCCTTAGGATCTACATAGGATAAAATAGGAATTGGTGCAATAAGTTGGTAGAAAGCAAGTTTTATACTCCTTACTGCAACATCCATACAAAACGTAACAAGTAATAAAATTATAACAACACCTATAACGGTACTAAATATATATTTATAATCCATGACAAAACTATCATTATTATTTTTTATTGTAGCAATAGCCAAATCTTGTCTGAACATAAGTCCTAAATTAGAAGCTTCTATTCCAGTTACATAATTATTAACCATGTCATCGTTGTCAGGGATAGCGTCTGAAAGTGCACTTTTACACTCTTCGCTGAAAGTTACATTGCCGTTATTGTTTTCAGTAAGAATTACACAGTTATATAAAGTTGAATCAGCTGTGTTTGGTACAAAAAACGGGCTCATCGTAATATACGCCATCTTATCTCCAGCATCATTTAAAAAGCTACTATCTTCTCCACCAATATTTCCATTTTCTGTACCAAAAATGAGTGTTGCAAGAGCATTATCTTCAAGAATTATAGTTTGAATTTGATAAGCGTAACTAAATATATATGGAGTTAAAATAAGTAATGATAAAGAGATTACTATATTAGTTACAAGCTTACTAGCACCTTTTGATTTATCTGAAAAATCGTCAGGGTTTACTACATACATAATTAAAGAGAATGTAACTTTAAACACCATAAATACAGCCAATAGTTTATATATTTTATTTGTCATATCAATAATATCAGCTTGTGATAATATAGATGTTCTTGCTATTGAAATTAATAAATTATATATAGAAGAAATAAATGAATAAACAATTTTATCTATTGAAAAGAAAAATTGTCTCATAAGTTTTTGAAACCACATATTTGCTAAAACATACATTTAAATTCCTCCTTTATATATATTTTAAAACGCACTTTCACTCATAACATATTATAACAAAAAAAGCATAAATAATCAATAATTATTTATGCTAATATAATTAATTATTTAAAACGCAAGAATTATCGCTAATCTCACCAGATATAAAACAGTTTAAGCATCCTGAAACACTAGTTGCATCTCTACCCGCTACAAACCTTACAACAATTTGTACCACTTGAACTACAAAGAATACTATTACAGCTGTTATTACTCTTTTTATGAAAGTTTGTTGTCCTTTTTTGATTTCATCTTCTTTTGAAGCAACAACTGCTTTTCCCAAATCTAACATACCAAATATTATAAGTAAAATTGGAACAACTACTTTAATAATTAAAACTGCAGTTGATGTAAGATATGGTATTGTCTCCGAAAAAACCAAATTAGTGGAACCACAAGTATATTCTAGAGTTCCCATAGTAACTTTTGCTAAAAACATATAATCCTCCTCTTCTCTAATCTATACAAGTTAATTATATAATCTTTTTATATATTTGTCAATAAAATTTTATTTAAATATGTATGGATTTTTTTGTGTTCCTTCACCTGATTGATAAAATTCATTACCATCTATAAATATTACCAAATTATATGAATCAAACGTACTAGCTCCAAGTGGCATTATCATACCACTAGATAAATAGAAAACATCATAAGTATTTTCTGATACAGCATTCATAGTCCAAGATTTAATTAAAAAATCTGATAAATAATTATAATTGTTACAAGATTTTGAAGTAATGTTTTTACAATCATTATCCAAGCTTGCTAATGAATAATCAGATACATTAATTAATGAGATAACTTGATTATCCAATCTTTCACTACAATCTATTTCTCTACTTATTGCATATTCTTTTGAAGAACGTTTTCCAACACATACATCATAAGCAACTATATGATCTCTTATACCACTTTTCATTTCTTTTGATTCTGAATATGTGCTTAATAAATAATCTAGTATTGAACTATCTTTATATATATTTTTCCCAGAATATAGTTGAGTTTCTACATTATATTTATCATCCCATTTTCTTGTTTTCATTTCAGATTCAACTTTTATCAATTTTATAACATTATCGGAATCCATACTCATAATTCTATATTGAGTATCAAAAACATTAATATAATTATTAGGTTTGTCGCCTTTAAAAATATATTCATCGCCAATTGCGTACAAGCCTGATCCTTCTGTTGTTAAATTTTCTTTAATTTTATCTGCTAAATGCAATGTTTTATATTTATCACATTCTAATGTAACAGTATAATTTACATACCCACCATTATTAACTTCAGCAGATGAACCGTTCATTCTAGCAGCAACTACTCCACTACATTCATCTTTAACACTTTTACTTGGTTCTTTTATATAGCCTTCCTCAACAAGCTTATCTAAAGACACCTCAGCTTTATCGCCTTCATCAATAGGTTCATTCTCATTATCATTAAAATATTTTTGTGCTGCTGAAATCATATTTTTTTCATATTTGCTATAGCTTACTTTTGAATTACTACAGCCTTGTAAAAAAGCCAAAATTATAATCAATAAAATTGGAATTATAATAATACATCCTATAATAATTAAAGTTTTTTTATTTAGCTTTTTTAATGTTTCTATCACAAATATCCCCCCTATTTAATTACACATACTCCGTTTTCTAAAACTGTTCCTGATGGGCAAGTACTATTTGAATCTGTTCTATAAGTACATTCATTATTAATAAAACAACTTACACAATCCATTATTCCTGGATTTTTACTAGCATCTGCCACAAAACTTATGATTAATTGGACAATTGTGAAGACAAAGAATACTAAAACGCCAGAAATTAAACGTTTAATAAACATTGATCTTCCTTTTTTCATATCATCTTCTTTTTGAGCTACAACGCCCTTTACCAAATCAATCATACCAAGTATAACCAATAGTATAGGAACAGCTACTTTAATTATTGTTACTATACTGTGTACCATCTCTGGAATTTTTGAATCTATTATAGTAGAACTACCTATTGCGCTATCACATGATGCAATATTTAATGCACTTACACTTGGCATTATAAACATAAAACTTAATAAAATTGTTAAAAATATTTTCTTTTTCATACTATCACTCCTAATCACAAACATTACTTATAAAACAATCTATGCAATCTACAATATCTGCAGTGCTTGAATCGGCCACCAAACTTATTATAAACTTTACAATTATTATTACAAAAAATATTAAAACGCCAATAACAAGTCTTTTTATAAACATTTGATAACCCTTTTTTATTTCATCTTCTTTTTGAGCCATTATACCTTTAACTAAATCAATTGAACCCATTATTACTAACGCAATTGGAATAGCAATTTGAACTAATGTAACTATATAACTAGTCAACTCTGGAATTTTTCTTGGAATATCTGTTAAGTTACCACAACTAACTTTTTTTGATAATTGGGCTTCAAACTGTTTATCCCAAAGTGTCTTGCCTCTAGTAATAACCATACAAGTTCCAACATTATTATATCCAAAATTTAACTTTGATGGGCAAGATTCATTAGAATTTAATTTGAAATCAACACTGTAACACTCATTTGATTTATCCCCATTTAAATAAACATCAGGACTCCCATTATCATAAAATACAATATTATATGAATCTGAATTGACAACATATTGGCATTTTTTTACTACCTTTTTATCAAATGATTCATTATTAGATTTATCATCATCTATTGTATCAGTCGGTGAATTTATAATAATGTCTTTATCCTTAACAGTAAAAGATATTTTACTAGGACAACCATCCAAAATATTAAAATTTATATTTACGTGACTATATTTGCTTGTCCCGTGAACTTCACCGTTTTCATACTTTAAGAAATAAATTTCTTCTGTGCCTACCAAAAGATTGCCAATAACTATGTGATCTTCATAAATTGTATAATGAGCAGATTGATAATCTGATTGAAATTGACCTGAAGTATCATAAGAACAACTCGTTGCGGCTTTTACATTATCAAATACAGCAAAGCTAAATAAAGCTATTAAAATTAAAACAGTTTTTTTCATATTCACCTCTAATCATTACATTTGTTATTTATAAAACATTCAGTGCAATCAATTATTCCAGAATTTCCATCCGAAGCAAGACCTATAACAAATTTTACTATAGTAAATATTAAGAATACGACTACTGCTGCAATTATTCTTTTTATCAATATTTGTTGTCCTTTTTTGATATCATCTTCCTTTTGAGAAGAAACAGATTTTAATAAATCGATAAGTCCTATTACTACTAAAACAATTGGGACTACTATTTGAATTATTGTATATGCAGTACTTACAACTTTAGGAAACAATGATGGTATTTGTTCCATCATTCCTGATCCACAACTTATAGTTGATGCTTCTGATGGTATATTATTATATTCTTCTGCTTTTACAAAGTCAAGAAAAATAAATAAACTAATAAATATAAGCATAACTTTTAAAACTTTTTTCATAAATCCCCCCTATATACTTGACTGTTGTTTTCCAAAGCCTAATTTTACTAGCAGTTGATTTAATTCAGGTAAATTTTTATCTCTTTCATTCAATGGTGGAAGATTAAAATAAACTCTGACTCTAGCTTCATACTCAAAATTAGCTATATCATTTTTGCTAAGTAAACTTTGATTTAAAATTATTTTTTTGTCCTTTAAGCCTTGAAGTGCAACTCTATTTAATGTCATTAGTTTTTGTAATTTAATTATTGATGGTTCAATAAGATACAATACATCAGAGCAAAATCCTTCAGCAACTATACTGTTATTAATATCAATAATTATAACATTTTTGTCTTTATTTTTATTTATTATAGTTCCAACTTCACTTGTTATAGTTGATATAAGACTTTTATCTTTAAAATAATTAAAATCATTTTTGTCAACTTCAATTGCCACTACACTATAATTTTTGCTAAGCTCATTTTTCATCATATACGCAAGGCTAGTAGCACCTGATTGCTTTGTGATATTTTTTATTCCGATAACCCTTGTCCCATAAAATTCAGGCATTGAATCCTGTGGGGATTGTGTTATTGGCATATTAATATTTTGATTTAAACTAGCATTTCCAAAATTTGCGTCCAGCATATGAAATTGAGCAACATCCCTATACGTATTAGGTGTATTATACAAATATTGAATTCCATCAATATTTTTTGTAAAATTATATATCCCCATAGAAACAAGATTGGAAAGGAAAGTTGGATTTGTTGTAGCATCTGTTCCATCCAAAAGTAATATTACCTTTTCCATATCTAGAGAAATAGATAATTTTTGCAGATTTACAATATCAGTATAATTTTTTATTGCAGTAATGTCAAGTATCATTCTTTGATAAAAGAAATTTTGAAATGTTGCTATAATTTCATCAACATCAAATTCTCCATCCATTTCTTTTATTACATCTATACCTAAATTTTCTAACAAGTTTTGATATTTATTTGCTATTATAACGTTCATTTTCTCAGCCCCTTTAACTATAGTTATAGCTTTTACCTAAAATTTTTGTTTCACCATTTATTGCAAATTCAATAAAATGTTGTGCCAATGGTAAATCAAAATGTGTGTATGTAATAACTTTATAATAATATCCAGAATTAACATTTGATGATGTTGAATTGCTAGTATCACCAATTGTACCACCCGTTTCCCCTACAGTAGTCAAACCTGTTGATGCTAATGTACCACCCGTAGTAGACACAGAACTTGAATTTTTAGGATTTAAATATATTTTATAAACACAATATCTATATGATGTATCATTTAAATTTTCATATTGAACTCCATTTACTGTAATTTTTTTACACTTTTCAGTCAAAGAAGTTTGATACCCGTATCTTTTTAAATCTTCAGTAAGTTCATCCTTTACACTCTCATAATTTCCAGCACTTTCTATAGATTGAATAATTCTATTTTTTACCTTATATGCTTTAGAATAAGAAATTGAGCCCACAACAAAAAACATAACAATTATTAATATAAATATTACAATATAAAATAAAATACTGTTTCCTATTGCTGAATGCATTTAATCGACCTCACTTACTAAAATCATACAGTCTATTTGTATTACTATAAATTGATACATTTAAAACTTTATTAATTAATGGTATATTCATAAGCATGTTTGTCTTAATTCTAAAATAATAATATTTATAATCATCATTATTGCCGTTTACTGTCGTTCCAGCTACTTCGCCAACAGTCGTTTCTGCCATAGTACCTGCAGTACTAGCTATACTGTTTTTAGTTTCGGACATACTCGTGCTATTGGATTCTGTTTCACATAAATATACGCAGTAACCTTTATCTCCTTTAGAATGTTGAACTCCTTCAACTATAACTTTAGAACTAGTGCCATTAACAAGAGTGCATTTACCATTAGTCTCTGGGCATTTAATATCTACCATAGCGTATCCTAAAGCCTCAAGTTTAAATATAATTTCTTTTTCAGATAGTGAATTATACCCTTCGTATTTTTCAATTGCACTTGTAACTACATTACTAACTTTATTAGCCTTAAAATAGCTCATAGACATAATTATAAAAGCAAACAAAACTACAAAGAATACTATAAAAATATTAAGCGTAGCTGTATATCCTATACTCTCATGCATATTAACACCTATCTTCTATCATCATATTATCATAATAATTATACCAAGCAATCACAATGTTGTCAATAATTACAAAAGATAAAAGAATATAAGTTATATAAAAATTTCTTATTATACGCATAATAATTCATTAAATTAAACACTCATTATATAATTATCCAAATTTATGTTAATTAAAGAATGTTTAACCATATTAACACAATAAAAGAACTATTTCTAGTTCCTAATTGATTCATTATCTTTATTTTATTCCAATCAGCATTTGTTGAAATTGAAACATTTTTAACTTACAGTGCAAGATTTATTATCACTATTCGCTGAATCAATCTTTCCATTTGAAAGATAACAGCATCCATCTGATCCTAAAGCTCCACCTGCTTCTGCACAACTAGCCTTGTCACCCATACCATTTACAATGTTTGTAACAATCAATGTTCCTGCTCCAAGTACTATTGCAATTAGTACTATTGTTACTATTGTCATATTTGCTTCTCCAGCAGCTTCTTTCATTTATTTCACCTCTTCCCTTACTATCTATAAAAATTATATCACATTTCAAAAAGTAAAATCAAGTACTATATCCCCATTAATAATGTCATTGACAAGAACAATACTATAAGTACTCCGCCACCAGTTGAAAATAGCATAATCATAGTTCTTCTTTCAATGCTTTCCAAACGTTCTTTATATTTTTGCTCACGAGCTTTTTCTTGCAAAGACGATACAGTTTTTGAAAACATCATTATTTGTTCATGTTTATCATTATTAGATCCTAAGCTTAATCTGTATAAAAGTCTCATCATTCTCATTGAATCTCTAACAGGATATTCATTTGCAAAATCTATATAAGGTTGTATAGATGAATCTCCTTCATCTATTTTTGCAACTAATTTTCTAAGTCCTGGTTTAAAGATCTCTGGTGCTGTATCAATACTCCTTGAAAGAGCAACTGGTACAGTATAATGTTGAACTAAAATTTCCAAACTTTTCAAGTAATATGGTAACATAGAATCCATATTATGTAATCTAGCTTTATAATAATTTTTTAATTTAAAATATGAACTTTTAAATACAATAAATCCAGCTATAAATGCAAATATTATAAACATATAATTTAGATATCCAGTCATAGCAAGTCCAAATAAAATAAGTGCTGTTATCATAATTCCATCTCTTATTCTTCTTTGGAAAAGGACATTAATATCTAAATCTGCATCCTTATATCTTACTCTTAATAAAAATTCATAGTCGCTTTCCATAAGTCTTCTAACCCATGGACTTACCTCTCCTAAAAAGCTTTTTGTGTCAATAATTTTATTGTAAATAAATATGATTAGAATTGCAACTGCAACGATTAAATATATCATTATTCAGCCCCCACATTCTCATTATAATATTTTGTACCAGATAAAAGAAAGTATGTATTAATAATTACAACCATATGAAGTAATAATCTAGCGTACCAAAGGCTAAGTAATTCTTGATAAGTATCACCAATCATTATTTGAACTAAGGCAACCATAAGATATAGTACTAAGCCAAATATAACGAATTTTTTATAAAACGCAGCTCTATCTAATCTATCTCTATAAACGCCATCTACAAGCATGTCTATATCAAGTGACATATTTTCTAAAGATTCTCTTGAATCCTTACTACCTTCATTAGTTATTTGTAAAAATAATTGATGCATATTTTTAACAATATAGTAATCATACTTTTCATTCATATATTCAAGTGACTGATTAATTGTACCATTTTCGTATGCCATTTGAATCATAACATTTACATCTTCCTTAACAGGATCTTCCAGTACACCTGATGAATATACTCCTTCAAGAGCTTTAACAAAGCTTTGAGTAGTAGCAAATTCCATTATAACGTTAGTCGTATAAACTTGGATTTGTTCGAAAATAAATTCACTATATAATCTTTTACATCTTAAGTAATTTATATATGGAACAGCCATAACTGCAAGCACTGCATATATAATAGATACAACCAAATTATAAAAATAAAGATAAGTAATACCTCCAGCACCTATTGCAAATACTAAAACTTGACCAATATATTGCTGAACAGTATAATCCTGTTTTAATTCCTTTATTTTTTTTCTCATCTCTTTATAGGTATAAGGAGCAACTTTACTATATAATTTTTTACCATTATCACTTATAAATTTATAAGTTTGTTCACCAATACTACTTCTATATATAACAAGAAAAATTGCTATTATAGATACAAATATAAAAAGCAAAGTTGTATTCATATTATTCCCTCCTATTCAAAAATTATTTCATTTTTTAAAGTTGGATTTTGTGGTTTTGTTTCACCAACAGATTCTTCTTCATCGTTTTGGTTATTGTTATACTCTTCTTTTATAAATCCTTGAGGTATTTTAGTTCCTTGTGCCTCTAAATACTCTATTAAATATTTGCTTGGATTTTTTCTATATACCTTACCATCTGGAGTTTTCTTATATAAGGTATTATATTTAGCATCATTATCGTCTGTAACATAAAATTCAGTAACTTCAGCTATTTCCCTAACAAAGCTCTTAGTTTCTTTACTTTGATATCCTCTTATATAAACTCCAATTTGAATATATCTATAAATTGACTTTAAGAACTGTTCTATATCTTGATTTGTTTCAAGTAAGCTATACATACGGTTAGGTATTGATGATGCTTTATCTGCATGTATTGTTGATAGAATATAATGTCCTGATGAAATAGAATTTCTAACAGCCATTACAGCTTCAGCACTACGAACCTCTGATAACAATATCCATTTAGGGTTTTGTCTCATACAAGTAACCAAAACATCAGAATAACTTGCTATATTATTTGTTTTCATAGCAACAATGTCTCTATTAGGATATATTTTATCAAGGTGAAGTTCTAAAGTATCTTCTATGGTTATTATTTTTTCATTTTCATATGTGTTAGCAGCCAAAAACTTTACAAATTCAGTTTTTCCACTACCTGTCTCTCCGCAAACGATTATATTGCAATGTCCATGTACACAAGTTATCAAAAAGTCTAATATATCTTCTGTAATATATTTTTCTTTTATAATTTTATTTCTTTCTAGACGTATTTTAGCAGGGGTTTTACGTATAACACATGCAATCCCGTTTCTAGCTATTGAATCGTGTACGAAATTCATACGTAATTCTGCGCTCTCACTATCCAAAAATGGATGTGCTGCATTAAAGCTTTTTCCCATTACATTAGAGCACTGGAAAGCTAATTTTTCAATAAAAGCATTATTTATCTCAGGATTTTCAATTCTGAAAATTCCTTTGGATAAAGTTTTAAGCCATACTTGACCATTGTTACTATATGAAATATCGGTAATGTCATCGTTATCTAAATATTGTTTTAGAGGTCCAAAATCCATTCCTTCAAATATAGTATCATTCATTTTATTCCACTACTTCCTCTTTTGCTGTATTATCAGCTTTATCTTTTTCAGTAGTTTCGTTATCATCAGTTACAGGAGGATTTATAACATCTTCCTCAGCAGTAATAGTTTGTGCATCAATATAATCTCTTAAAGTAGAGCTTGCAACAATTATATAATCTTCCGTTGGAACAGTATATCCTCTTGGTGCAACTACAAGTTGAAGATTTAAAAATTCTGCCTTTTTAAGTAAAATATACATATCTTGATTTACAGCAAATCCAATTTTTGAAGGAGTTCCTACTTGTTCAGAATTCTTAAATACATTATTTCCACTTGCATCGTGTACAACTAATACTTTTACGTTTTTCATAAGTTTACCAAACATAACTGTTGAATTTTCATCATAAGCTCTCATATAAATATCTATATAAGAATTTGGTAAGACAGAATTTCCTAATGTAGAATTTATATCAACGCTCAAATAATATCCTAGTTCACCTGCTTCATAATCTAATTGTTCAATCCAATTCCCTGGTATATCCTCTTGTTCTACTAGCCATTCATTATAAAATAAACTTCCTTGTGGTATTGTTACATTAATATTAGTATATTTTCCAAGAATAAATGCACTTGATCTAATAGCATTTTCACTTATCATACTACCTGGTATATTTTTATAAGTAACATCCTCACTAGTAATTCTAGTTTCAGGGTTTATTGCTCTAGCTGCAACCGGCATATTAACTGGATTAGTTTCCTTTTTTATACTAGAAGTATATCCAATATAAAGTGCTACTAAAATTACTATAAAAAGTATTATTGTAACAACGTTTTTATTTGTAAAAAATCTTTTTAATCCTATAACAAAATTATTCATCCTTTTATTCTCCTCTCAAATTTCTATTTTTTCGTTTCAAGTATTGAATCTATATTATTAATTAAATCAAATTCAATAAATTTTCCTGTAGCATTAGTAATATTTGTGCTTGATACTCTAAGACTTACTTTAGGTGGGGCTTCTTTAACATCATATATTTCAATCAAATAATTGTTGGCCAAACTTGCGTTTTCAGAAAATCTTCTTAAAAAGTTTTCAACAAATTTTTCTTCTTCTATTCTAACTACGCCAGTTTGTCTATATGTAGATATATCTATTGCATCATACATTGCAGATTCAACCGTTTCTTTTAATAAATTATAATTATGTTGATCTGTATTTGTTGCATTTGATAAAAACCAAATAATTAGAATTGCAATTATTCCAAGAGAAAATATTAGATATCCCCATAAGGATTCTTTCAAATATTACCACCTACTTTTCACTAGTATATATTTTATACATTTTAATTCTACCATATATTTTTTCTTTTATCAAGTGAAAGTTTAAATAACATTTAAAGTTACAAGTTAAATTTATCCTTTCTTTCTTTTATTATTATTATCGTCAAGCAAATCAATATTATAGCCCCTAATATGTAATAATAATATTTAATATAAA
The DNA here is from genome assembly GCA_947628565.1 of uncultured Bacilli bacterium. Taxonomy (GTDB): domain Bacteria; phylum Bacillota_I; class Bacilli_A; order RF39; family UBA660; genus UMGS1613. Next base: position 3,768 of record CANRAH010000003.1, on the reverse strand, counting down.
ACTCACTAATTATTTCAAAAATATCTTTTTTATATGTACTTTGATCATCCGAAGTAATAGGTTTATTTAAATTTTCTTTATATTCATTAACTAATTGTGTGAATGTTTGATAAGAATACAATTTATTTACCCATTTTTGACACAAAGAATATTCTGGTATATCAGAACAAATTGGATCGTTATAATATATATTATATGTAGGAAACTTATAATACTTAGTACCTAAATATGTTCCTCTACAACTGTTGATATTTGAATAAAACTTATATTTCCCACTCGTGATGTTATATCCGCTTATTGTTATTTCACCATTATTTGTATTGCTATAAGTATATTCTTTCCCAGTATATTCATCTACAAAATATATTTCTTCAACTATGTTATTTAAAGTTAACCTATAATATATATCCCCATTTTCTTCATAATAATCTGTTGTTAAATTAACATTATTAACAATAGATTTTAACTTTGATATCGAAGCATAATCGCATCCTTGATATGATAGTGCAAACACATTTATGTTTACCAAAAATAGTGCAATAATAAAAACTAATTTTTTTACCATATTTCACCTACTTTAATATATACTCATATTTACGACCACGTATATTAAATATTAATTTTATAGAATCAGCGTTATTTATTATTGAATTTATTCCAATATATTCATACTTATCTATTCCTTTTTTTGGTGACAATTTTTCAAATTCTCCTTCTTGATAATACCATTTATCACCTATTTTATAACCAATACTTCCAAAATTTGATAAAAAATCATAAAAAGTACTTAAATTTATACTAGATTCATTATTATAATCTACATCTAATTTTAAAACATATTTATCATAGTTTTGGTCTATAGATGCTTTTATATATTCTTTAGATAAAATGCATTCGTTTTCTTTTACACAAAAATTATATTCTAAATAAAATCTATCATTAATTTCAAAGCTTTTAATATTAAAGCTTATTTTTCCTATAGAATCACTAAAATCCATTTTTTCCGTAATATTTTTTTGAATATTTACATCATTATTAGTTATTGCTTTAGGATTTAATTTAATATCGAAAATATCTCCTTGATTATTATATCTCAGTTTCATTTCACTTTTTTTATATTTAGAAGGGACATCAAAAACAAACAAATAGTTTTCAAAATCTTGCTTTAAATTTTCTTCATTATATACGTCACCTATATCTAATAAGTATTTATCATATTTATTTGTTGATTTAAAAGTATTGTCTCCAATAATCAATGAAAAATCGTTTGAATATAAAGAATTATTTAAATAATTAGAATTAAGTCTCACGCTTACAACAACAAGAAAATTATCATCTTTTGTAATCTTTGAACCATTATAACCTGTGTTAAGAATACTTGTATTATCCACAATTAAATTAAAATTACCTATAGAGTAGATTACACCTTCCTTGTTAGGCTTATTTGTAAATAAAATAATAGATACTATAACAGTTGTTATGATGATAATCCCAATAATTGAAGAAAGATTAATTATAAATTTGTTTTCTAAATATGTATATTTTAAATTTCTTAAAAGCTTTTTACTTTTCTTTTTAGATTCATCAAAATCAAATTTTAAACTTAATTCAAATTCTTCTTTATCGCTTTCATTTATATCAAATTTTGCTATTTCAGAATCAAAATCAAATTTTTTAAAATTTATTCCTATCCCACGAATAATTAGAAATATAAACGTAGTAGTTTCTATTAACATATTTATCAATACTAAATCATGTATTAATTTAATGATTCTAATATCTACTATGGTATTTTCTAAAACTCCAAGAGTCTTTATCGCATATATATTTATAGCTATTACAACAATATACGAAAAAATATTTACTACATAAAGATTTAATGGTTTTTTCTTTTTAAACATTATTATAAGTATTAATAAAGAAAAAGATATAATTATTATTGGTATAATATATATAAATGGGCTTACTAAATTCCCCTTTATATTCTGCCCTACAACATTAGTTGTCGTAGAAATATAGTTAGAAAAAAAATTAAGTATTTTATTTTCTAAATACATTAAATATGCAACTGAAAGTGCTAAAAATATATGAATTGGTTTAAACATCTTTATAAAAAATGCATAAGGTTTTCTCAAAACCATATTAAACACCCTCTTTAGTCTACTTAATTATACAATAAACTATTTCTAATGTCAAAAAAATTTACTTGTATATTTTTAAAAAATAAATTATAATGTTTTTGGTGGTTTTATGACTTATGAAGTTACAATCGATAATTTTGAAGGTCCACTCGACTTACTTTTACATTTAATAAAAGAATCTAATATAAGCATTTACGAAATAAGCATAGATACTATCGCAAAACAATATTTCGATTATATAAAAAAAATGAAAGAACTAAATCTTAATATTGCAAGTGAATATCTAGTAATGTCATGTGAATTAATGGAAATGAAATCAAAAGCTCTACTTCCTAGAACTGAAGATGAAGAAATAGAAGATGATCCTAAAGAAGAATTAATTAATAGATTAGTAGAATATGAAAAATATAAAAATATAACAAATGCATTTAAAGAGTTAGAAAAAATAAGAAAAGATATATATACAAAAGAGCCTGCTAATTTATATAATTATGATGAAAATGACAATCTAGATTTTGGTGTAAATCTAAATGATTTATTAAACGCCTTTTCAAAATTTATAGAACAAAAGCAATTAGAAAAACCCCTAAATACAAAAGTTACAAATAAAGAATATAGTATTACTAAAAGAAGTAACGAAATCAAAAACATATTAAAGAAAAAGAAAAAAATTAAATTTATAGAATTATTTGATATATTCACTAAAGAATATGTAGTTGTAACTTTTTTATCTATACTTGCAATGACTACAAAGCAAGAAATAGAAATCGAACAAGAATATAATTTTAAAGATATTATAATAAAGGAAAAAGGTGCGGTATGAAAGCTATAATAGAAGGTTTACTTTTTGTGAGTGGTGAAGATGGTCTTTCTTTAGATGAACTTACAAAAATTACTGGAAGAAATGAATCTGAAATAAAAGAGGGAATAAAGGAATTATATAATGATTATAAAAGTGATGAGCATGGAATTCAAATCGAATATTTAGGAGAACATTTTAAATTAACTACAAAACAAGAACACAAAGAGTACTATAAAAAGCTAGTTGAAGAAGAAAGTTCAACTTTAAGTCAATCTGCTTTGGAAACTTTAGCTATAATTGCATATAATGAACCCGTAACAAGAATGGAAGTTGATGAAATTAGAGGGATAAATAGCAGCTATGTTATTAGGAAATTATTAATAAAAGGGCTAATTGAAGAAGCAGGAAAAAAAGATGCACCTGGTAATCCAAAACTTTTTAAAACCACAGATAAATTTTTAGACTACTTCGGATTAGGAAGTGTTAAAGAATTGCCTAAAATTGAAAAAGAGGAAAATATTTTAGATGAAGAGGATTTATTTGAAGCCAAATATAAAGAATAATTCATATTTTAATTTAAAATGAAGAGAATTTAAGAAAAGTATTTATTTTAATTTTTAATTATGATATAATCATATTATTAAATTTAATTATTATTTTTCAAATGCAAGAGTGGCGGAATGGTAGACGCGGTGGTCTCAAACACCACTAGTAGAAATACTGTGTGAGTTCAACTCTCATCTCTTGCACCAGATTGATATGAAATGGCTTCGAAAAGTTAGAAAAAGAATGTATAATAAAAATATATTCTTAAACTTGGAAGGA
>CANRAH010000002.1 GCA_947628565.1 uncultured Bacilli bacterium | reverse complement strand
AAGCAATTGACAAAAGTAATGAAATTAAAAAATAAGGAAGAAGGAGCTTAAATAATGTTTGAAAATGTAAAAGAAAAAGTTGAAGAAATTGAAATGTTGGTACAACAAGAACTAAATGAAAGACTCGATGAATTACTAGAGTTATTAAATGTGGAACAATCATATATTAAAAATTTAGATAATTTTATTGCTCGATTAAAAATCGAAAATTTATATACATCTGAGTTGGAAAATTTTATTGAAGAGTATATGAGATATTACAATGATTAGTCAATGTATTAATTTTTGCAAAAACCATCAGTGCTCTAGGTGTGGAGAATGTTGTGCCTCAACTATTCCTATGACAAAGAAAGAAGTTTATAAAATTCGGGATTATTTAAATATGCATCCAGATATAAGAAAAAAAGTATATGAAAATAAACCAATTAAAAACGGAAATGTTTATTTGAAATGTTGTTTCTTGTTAGATGATTCGTGCTTGATTTATCCAGTTAGACCTTTAATATGTAAGCAATTTAAATGTGATCAATGTGAAAAAACTATAAGTTTAAATAGGGATAATGCACATAAACGAGCAGATTATAACCGAGTTGATGATTTATCAACCATCACTGATTTAAGAGAATTATTATTTGACGACTCAACTACTGTTATTTATTCAGTTGCTCATGCTATTGGTACAAGAGATGCAACCGAGATTAAGAATTTTTTATCTAAAATAGGTAGAAATGATTTAGCAACAAAAATTAAAGGAAGTGAGTAACGATGAATTTATATAAATTTCAAAAAGATGGGTTAGAAGAGACTAAAGATTTAAACAAAGTTGCTTATTATTGGGATATGGGAACAGGGAAGACGTTTGTAGGTGCAGAAAAATTAATACAACTTGGGGCAAAAATAAATTTAGTTATTTGTCAAAAGTCAAAGATAGATGATTGGATTGAACATTTTAAAACACATTATCCTATGGATATAACGCTAGTTGACGCAACTAAAAATAAAATAGATTTTGTAATGAAAAGTATTGAAGTTAATGTATGTCCTACAGTAATAATTATAAATTATGAACTAGCGTTTAGACGTAAAGAATTATTACAGTTAAGAGATTTTACTTTACTATTAGATGAAAGTTCTCTTATTCAAAATGAACAAGCTAAACGTACAAAATTTATTTTAAAAATGCAACCTAAAAATGTAATTCTCTTATCTGGAACGCCAACAGGTGGGAAATATGAAACACTATGGAGCCAGTTACACTTGTTAGGTTGGAATATTTCTAAAGATTTATTTTACAGACAATATGTAGATTTTCATTATGAAAATAATAATGGGTTTCCATTAATGGTTATTGATGGTTATAAAAATGTAGAACGACTGAAATTAAAATTGAAAGAATATGGAGCAAGATTTTTAAAAACTGATGAGGTATTTGATTTACCAGAACAAGTATTTAATACAATATATGTTAATACAACTAAAGAATATCGTGAATTTAAGAAAAATCGTATTGTTGAATTTGAGTGGATAGCTAAGAAGAAAAGTCCTGAAATTAAATTTTTGGAAACAAGAAAATTTGATCCTTATGGAATAGCTGATGGCAATACAGTTTTAGTAGGAGATACCGTTTTAACTAAAATGCTTTATGAACGCATGCTATGTGGTGTATATAATCAAGAAAAACTAGAAGCACTTAAAGATTTAATAGAAAGTACCGAAGATAGATTAATTATATTTTATAATTTTTGGGATGAATTATATGCTATTCAAAATATTTGTAAAGATTTAAATAGACCAATATCAGTAGTAAATGGGCAAAATAAAGATTTACTTCATTATGAAACATTTAATAACAGTATAACTTTAATTCAATACCAAGCAGGATCTATGGGATTAAATTTACAAAAGGCTAATAAAATCATTTATTTTACACCACCTTTATCAAGTGAATTATTTGAGCAATCTAAAAAAAGAACTCATCGAATTGGGCAAAATAAAACCTGCTTTTATTACAGATTAATTTGTAAAAACAGTATCGAGGAAAAAATATATGAAACTTTAAATATGAGAAAAGATTACACAGAAGAATTATTTAGAAAAGAGGAGGAATAAATATGAAAGAATTATTAAATGAATTATTGTATTGGCAAAGTGAAGAAGAAAAAGCTAATAATAAATTAAAAGAAATCAAAGGTAAACTTGAGGAAGAATTTTTAACAGAAGATGGATATAAGGATGAAAATATAACTATTAGTTATTCAAAACCTACTGTAAGTACAAGTATAGATTTAAAGAAGTTGGAAGAGAAAGAAAAAACTTTATTTAATGAACTTTTAGAAGATTATCCAAAAGTTACAGAAAGAAAAGCTTCATATAGATACACTTTTAAATAATTATGGGTGCAGAAAAAGATTTTGAAAAAAAAGTAAAAGACTATATTAAATCTAAAAATTGTTGGGGAGTTAAGTTTTTTGCAAATAAATTTACTAAAAGTGGTATTCCAGATTTATTAACATGTATAAATGGATATTTTGTTTCAGTAGAACTTAAGGCATTAAATGGAAAACCAAGTGAATTGCAATTATATAATCAAAAACAAATAAGAAATGCTAGAGGTATAGCAATAATTTTATACCCCAATCAATTTAGTCAATTTAAAAAAATGGTTGAAAGTCTAATCGAAAATAAATTTAATTGGAGTGATCAATTTGCATTTGATAGGGAAAATAATAAATAAAATATTATTCTTTATAAATAGGAAAATTTTAAATAGGAGGATAAAATGAAGAAGTACGAAATCAAATATTACGAAGGGGACACCATAAACAAAACTACTGTAATAGAAGCAGAAAGTGCTGCGATAGCTTTATACAAATTTTATATGCAAAATAATCAAAACACAGATGTAATTTCAATTATAGAAATGAAAGAAGTAAAAAAATGAAATTATCATACTCAAGAGTAGATTGTTTTAAGCAATGTCCATACAAATACAACTTAAGATATCGAAGAAAAATTAAAATGTTGCCTACTTATGATCCACAAGATCCATTAATTTTGGGACATGCTTTACATACAGGGATTGAAAAAAATATTCAATTAGCTATAGATGAATATTACAATTCATATCCAATAATTACAGATAATCATATCAACGAAGCAATTAAGTTAGAATATTGGTTATTAAAAATTGAAGATTTATTACCAAATGGATTCCATGAAATTGAAATAATTGATAATGATTTTCTTGGATATATAGACTTATTAGTACCAACTTATGAAGAAAATAACATTAAACATTTTGATTTATACGATTTTAAATATAGTAATAATATTGATACATATAAAGAAAGCGAACAACTTCATTTATATAAATATTATTCAGAAAAAGAATCTAACGTAATTGTAGATAATTTGTATTTTATGTTTGTACCAAAATGCTTTTTAAAAATTAAATATAAAAATAAAACAAATCCAAAGGACGAGAGTTTGAATGAATTTAGAAAAAGGATTTTTAAGGATTTGGAAAGCAAAGATATTAAATTTGTAAAAATAGATTATAATCCAAATAAAGTTATTGATTTTCTGACAGATAGTAAACATTTGTTAGAAAGTGATACTTATGATAAATGTATTAGCGATTTATGTCGCTGGTGTGAATATCAAGGTTATTGTGAGAGAGGAGAAGATATAGATATGCAATTACCAAGTACGCAAAGAAGAAATATAGAGGGGAATGGATATAAAAAAATATGGATTTATGGATTACCATTCAGTGGTAAAACTTATTTAGCAAATCAATTTGATACACCATTAATGCTAAATACTGATGGCAATTTTAAACAAGTTGATGCACCAGTATTAAGAATAGTTGATGAGGTTACAACGGAAGGAAGAATTACAAAAAGAAAATATGCTTGGGAAGTATTTTCAGAAACTGTTGATGAATTAGAAAAAGGATCAGATTTTAAAACTATAATAGTTGATTTACTTGAAGATGTTTACGATGCATGTAGAATTAAAGTATGTGTTGATAACGGCTGGGATCATGAAAGTGATGATAGTTTTAAAGCATATGATATCGTCAGAAGTGAGTTTTTAAGAACTTTAAAGAGATTACTTAATTTAAATTACAATATTGTATTAATTTCACATGAGGATACATCAAGAGATATTATGAAAAAAACTGGAGACAAGATAACAGCAATAAAACCAAATTTACCTGAAAAAATAGCTTTAAAAGTAGCAGGTATGGTTGATATTTGTTGTAGGATTAAAAACGATGATGGAAAGAGAACCATAAGTTTTAAATCAAGTGAAGTTGAATTTGGTGGAGGTAGATTAGAAATTAAAGCAAAAGAAATAGAATGTAAATATACCGAATTAATGAAAGTTTATGGTGATGAAAATGGAACAAGATCAGATAGAAATGATAAGGAAGAATTTAACTCAAATGAAACAAGCAATAATTCCACTAACGCAATATCTGAACAAAGTAATAAAGATGTTGAAACATCAACAGCTATTCCAACAGGAGAGACACCAGAGCGTAAAGTAAGAGTTAGAAAACCAAGAGAAAATGTTGAGACTACTGATGCACCAACTGTTAATGCAAATGCAAATACCGATGAGGAAGCAGAAGAAGCAGAAAAACCAGTAAGACGTAGAAGGAGAGTAAGTGAATAATGAAAGATAATAATTTAAAAATCGGAGTAGAGTTTGATGAAGACAAATTAGAAAAATTTGCTGAAAATATGGAACGTGTTGGTGAAGCAATGTCCGATATAGTTATAAAAAATAATGAAAATGTCTATTTAACAATTAATAATTGGATTGAAGATAAACAAAAAGCTGAATTAAAAATTAATGATGAAATAGAGGAGGAAAGATAAATTATGGCATTAGATTTTAGTAAATTTGACAAAATGGTAGATACAGAAGGATTAAAAAAAGATATAGAAGTAGCAAGTGAAAATAGTGGGAATTTTAGAGAAGTTCCAAATGGAGAATATGAGGTTAAAGTTGAAAAAATGGAATTAGTAGAAACTGGAGAAAATTCTAAAAATCCAGGTATGCCTATGGTAAGTATTTGGTTTAAAATTTTAGCTGGAGAATATAAAAATTCCCTTATATTTTATAACAAAGTAATTATGGGAACTTCAAATGATGGATTTATGATTCATTCTAATAATGAATTTTTGAAACAACTTGATAGTGGTTTAGACATCGAATTTGAAAATTATACTCAATATGCTAACTTATTGTTAAATATTCATGAAGCAATTGATAACAAATTAGAATATGCTTTAAAATATGATGAAAATAAACAAGGTTTTAAAACTTATGAAATAACGGAAGTTTTTGAAGTAGAAAATTAGAGAGTATGTTAAATTGATACATACTCTCCAACTTAAATATTGTTGGAGGAAATATGAAAGAAGTTAAAATTGAAAAAAAAGAGGAACGAAAAGTAATAAGATATGATACTGATAAAATGATTGATTTATCTAAACTTTATGAAAAAGAGCCTGATTTATTTAATGAATTAGCAAATGATTATCCAATTGAAGAAAATATAAGCATTATTTTTAATGTTAAAACAAAAGAGTAGTCTATGTTAATATTTTACGATTTTGAAGTTTTTAAGTATGACTGGTTAGTGGTTTTAATTAATCCAATTAATCGTGAAGAAAAAGTAATTGTAAATGATAAAAAACAGTTAGAAAATTATTATGAATTGCATAAAAAAGATATTTGGGTTGGATATAATTCAAGGAATTATGATCAATTTATTTTAAAGGGTATTCTTTGCGATTTTAATCCATATGAAATAAACAAGCATATTATTATTGATAAAAAAAATGGATACCAATTTAGTAAGTTATTAAATAAGTTTCCATTAAATAATTTTGATATAGGATCTAGAATAAATAGTTTAAAACAATTAGAAGGCTTTATGGGGAATGATATTAGGGAAACCGAAGTACCATTTGATATAGATAGAAAATTAACTGATAAGGAAATTCAACAAACAATATATTATTGCAAACACGATGTGGAGCAAACAATTGAAGTTTTTTTACAACGAAAATCAGATTTTGATGCTCCACTAGATATAATTAAAACCTTTAATCTCCCTTTAAGTTATATTGGGAAAACTAAAGCACAATTGACAGCAGCAGCTTTAGGTTGTCAGCGACAAGAACATAACGATGAATGGGAAATAAGTTTTGTTTCAACATTGAAGCTTAACAAATATAAATTTGTATGGGATTGGTTTAAAAATCCAGATAATTATAAAGATGGAAATAAACTAGATGTTGATGTTTGTAACGTACCACATACTTTTGGTTTAGGTGGAATTCATGGAGCACCCAATAAACCATTACATAGTAAAGGATTGATAATACATGTTGATGTTACATCTTATTATCCAAGTTTAATGATTGAATATGATTTACTTAGTCGTAATGTAAAAGATAAATCAGTATTTAAAAAAGTATATGACAAACGTGTTGCACTAAAAAAAGCTGGTAAAAAGAAAGAACAAGCACCATATAAAATAATTTTAAACAGTACATTTGGAATAACCAATGATCCTTATAGTTTAGCTTATGATCCTAGACGAAATCATGAAGTATGTATTAATGGACAATTACTATTGTTAGATTTGCTTGAAAAATTAGAAGGTAATTGTGAACTAATACAAAGTAATACTGATGGTTTAATAATACAAATACCTGATACCGATGAAGCATTTAATAAAATTGATGATATTTGTTATGAATGGGAAAATAGAACTAAGATGAAATTAGGATTTGATATCATTAATGAAATTTATCAAAAAGACGTGAATAATTATGTGTATATTCTTGAAAATGGCAAATTAGAAAGAAAAGGCGCTTATGTTAAAGAATTAGATTTGCTTGATAATGACTTACCAATTATAAATCAAGCTCTTGTAGATTACATGACAAAATCAATTTCTATTGAGAATACAATTAATAACTGTAATGATTTATTAATGTTTCAAAAAATAGTTAAACTATCTAATAAATATAAATTTGGTTGGCATAATGGACAAATTTTGAATGATAAAACTTATCGTGTATTCGCTAGTAATGATGACAAGGATACTTGTGTCGGCAAGCAAAAAGAAATAGGAACAACTATAGAAAAATTTGCAAACACACCAGAACATTGCTTTATAGACAATTCATATATTAAAAATAAAAAACTTCCAAATAAGTTAGATAAAAAATGGTATATAGATTTAGCAAAAGAACGATTAAAACAATTTGGTGTAAAAGTAAATTAAATATGAAATTAAAAGAGGTAAAAGATGAGAGATGAAATATTAGTTGAAAAAATAAAAAATGTAATACAAACATTAGATGAAATTGATGATATGATTAAAACTCAATCTACAGAATTGCAAAACGTAGATTTTGAATTAAGTGATTATTATCATCTAATAGAAAATAATGAGTTAAGTGATGTAGCTAGTATAAAGATAGTTAAAAAAATTCATGATTTAAGAAAAAAGAGAAGAACATTAAATAATGAATATGAAATAGAAAATACTTATCAAACTCATAAATCAAAATTACCTGGAACAGAAACAAGAAAATTTTTAGCAAATGAGATATATAAAACTGTTAAAAAGTTGAATAGCGAATATAAGAATCGTATTGTAACAGAAAATGATATTAAAGACTTATTGGAAGAAAAGGTAACAAAGAGAAAACCTGGTAGACCTAGAAAAGAAGTGGAGAGAGTGATAAATAATGAGTGCTAAAGATATGTTTGAAGAATTAGATATGTATCGTAGTGAATATAATGATAATTTATTTAGAGAAAAAGTTGTTGAATATTCTAAACCTGACAGAAGCAAAAATGTTAAATTTTATTTAAAAAGTAAATGTTATGAAGTTGGAAGTGAACATGGTTTTTCTACTTTAATAAATACTAATTTAGATAATGCTATTCATCAATTAATAAAGGAGCTAAGCTGGTATGAATAAAGATATTACATTGGAAGATTTAGGATATGCAGAAAGAATTAAAAACAGCCAATTTGTTTTATATGTTGATATTTTTATGCAAACTGTAATTAGATTAAATTTAACATGTAAAACAGTTATGAAATATTTTTTTATTAGTGATATGACTAAAATAGAAGAAAAAACAGAACTTACATTTATAGAATTACAAGCTATTCATAACAAATGCAAAGATTCAGGGTGGTTAGATGAATAAAGAAATGGAAAACTTATTTTGGGAATTAAAACAATATTTAGTACAACATAGTCCAAAATGGGATACGTTATGCAATATAGAACAATATATTATTGATTTGCAACATCAATTAGAAGAAAAAGACAAGGTTATTGATGAGGCAATAAAATATATGGATATGGTAGCTGAAATAGGTTCTTATAGTAATTCAAAAAGTTTATATGGTGAAGATTTTGATGAATTATATGAAATATTAGAAAGAGGTAAAAATGAAAAATCTTAAAGTATTAGAATTATTTGGTGGCATAGGTGCTTGTAGTAATGCTTTAAAAAGACTTAATATACCTTTTGAAATAGTTGATTATGTAGAAATTGATAAATACGCAGTAAAATCATTCAATGCTATTTATGACACTAATTTTGAACCCCAAGATATAATTACTTGGAATAAAGATATTGAAGTAGATTTAATAATGCATGGAAGCCCTTGTCAAGATTTTTCATTAGCAGGTAAACAAGCTGGAGGAGATAAGGATAGTGGAACACGTTCTAGTCTCATGTATGAAACTTTAAGAATTGTTGAAAAATTAAAACCCAAATATGTAATATGGGAAAATGTTAAAAATATATTAAGTCAAAAGCATAGACACAATTTTGATAGTTATTTAAATAAAATGAGTGAATTAGGGTATACAAATTATTATCAAGTTTTAAATGCCAAAGATTATGGTATTCCACAAAATCGTGAAAGAGTATTTACTGTTAGTGTTTTAAACAAAATTACATCTGCTGCAATGAGAGGAAGAAATCCAAATAATCCAAGTGATAGAACTACAGGTTGTCCAACTGAGCAACGTATTGAAATATCTAATAAAGAAATTAGTAACTGTATAACTACTGTTCAAAAAGATAATCTTGTATGTGAACAAATAATTAACTTTGAATTTCCACCAAAGCAAGAATTAAAACTAAAACTTAAAGATATACTTGAAGATGAAATTGATGAAAAATATTATTTGAATGATGAAATGACAAAAAAAATAATATATAGACCATATATTGATAAAAAAGAAGGAGTAATCAGAAAATATGGGATATTTGATACTAAAAAATCAACACATCAAGCAGGCAGTGTTTATGACAGTGATGGTTTAAGTCCTACACTAACTACAATGGAAGGTGGTTGGAGGCAACCGTGTATTGAAAATAAAATTATAAAAATTGATATACCACAAACAGTTAGAGTAAGAAAATACCCAGTTGATATTCAAAAATTAGTTGAGCTATTAAGAAAACAAAAAGAACTAACTAATTTAACAAATCAAAAAATAGCTAATGAACTTAAATTACCACTTACAAAAGTGGAACATTGGTTTAGAACAGATAATTCTTTCGCTATACCAGACACAGAATATTGGTATAAATTAAAAGAAATGTTAAATATAACTACAAGTGAATTTGATAAACCAATAATGATTTTTGAAGAAAGAGAAGGGGTATATGAAAAATCTAATCGTTACTATTATGAAAATGGGATAAGCCCTACTTTAACAAATGCTAGCGCAAATGAAAAAATTATAACTAATTTACGTATACGTAAATTAACACCAAAAGAATGTTGGCGATTAATGGGCTTTAGTGATGAAGATTTTGAGAAAGCCAAACAAGTAAATAGCGATACACAACTTTATAAACAAGCAGGTAACTCGATTGTCGTAAATGTACTTGTAGAGATATTTAAAAATTTATTTAAGGAGGCAATATAAAAATGGATTGGATAATTAGTGTATTAATATTTCTAATCATAGCTTGGATACTAATTGCTTTTAAATTAGATTCTAAAAAAACAAAGAATTCATTATTGAAAAAAATAAGTACAATAACAGTTAATATTTTTATAATTACAATGCTAGTTATATTAAGCATAGGAGCAATAATTATAATACACGAATTTATAGGATAGGGAAGTGAAATAAAATGAAATTAGAAATAGGAATGTATTGTTATGATAAATGTAATAGAAAACGAGGTATTGGTGAAGTATCATACTTTTCGTCAAATAATAATATTGTAATTAGATATAAATGGGGCAAAAAAGGAATGATGAATGCTGTATCAAAAGGTAATGTAATAGCAAGTCAAAATATTATAGATTTAATTGAAATTGGGGACTATGTTAATGGTTATAAAGTAGTATCAAAAGGAACATTATCTTCTGAAAGTAAAAAACTTTATTTAGCAATTTTAACAAATGACTATGGAAACTTTTGGAGTGATAAAATATTTGAACAAGATATTAAAACAATTTTAACTAAAGAACAATTTGAAAATAATTGTTTCAGGATAGGAGATAAATAAAATGAATGAATTTGAATTAAATTTTAAAATGTCTGATGAAGAAATGTAAAGAATAAGAGAAATACTAGCTAAAGACAAAGGCTTAAGACATTATTTATTAAAATTATCAGATAATCAAGAACTAGACGTAGTTGAATATAAAGAATATGAAAATTTACAACAACGAGTTGATAAAGCAATAGTTAAACTAGCTAGCATATCTTCAGATGATTTAAAAGATATTAAAATAATGGTTAAAAAATTAAAAGATATTAGATCAATTTTACAAGGTGAGGAAGTGAAATAAATATGAAAACAATAACAATATACGAATTAATGGGGCTTATTAAAGATGGACAAGCACCTTATGAAATAATTTATGAAGGAACAAAATATCATATAGACCCTTTAGAAAAGTATTATAAATCAGAAGATGGGACAGCATTACTTGAATTTATTTTTAACGATTATAATGATTATAGCGCTTTACAAGAAAAAGTTACTATACCAGAAGAAAATGATGAGTGGGAAGGTATAGAAGAAATAAAATATAAAAATAAAAAGATATATAATGAGACAACAAAGTCTTATAATACATTAAATAGCAAAGATAAAAATATATATTTGCCAATTATTAATCAACTTATTAAAAATCAAAAATACTTAAAAGAAAAGTTGAAAAGAGATGAGTAATAGTGGCAGTAGTAGATATTTATAATACAGATAAAAAATACAATATTATATATGCAGACCCGCCTTGGAAACCATTAGAAAGTGGCACTGGAACTAGAGGTACAGCAGGATTAAAAGATAGATATAAGGGAGTTATGGATATTAATGAAATATGTAATTTACCAATAAGAAAACAAAAAATTAAAAGAAACATTGAAAGGCACCACACATTGCTATGACGAGGAAGAACATCAAAGATTGAGAAATATTTTAACTGAATTTGAAAAGTGGCTTGAAGAAGAAATAAAGAAAATTAATGATTTAATAAATCCTAAAAAAGGTATTAAACCTTATGGATTGGAACTTAATGCTTTAGAAACAATTAGAAATGTATATATGGATTGTAAGGATAAATTACAAGAATTGAAAGAGGGTAAGAAATAATGCAATGAATGAAGAATTATATGTCGTAAACAAACATGGCGAAAAAATAAAAGTTGAGGTGTGATATGGAAAATTATATTTATAGAAATTTAAAAGTTTACGGAAATACATATTTAGATAATAAATTATATAAAAAAATGGGTCAAAAAAGAATTTTAGATGATTTAAAAAAGCATGGATTTGAATGCGAAATAAAAATATTTAAAAGCCCTATTATAGACCCAAGTAAAAAAATAATTAATATAGAAAAAGATTTGATAATTGAACTTAGAAAGTGAGGTGTATCATTATGAATGAATTTTTCAAAGGATACATCGAGACTCGAGATAAACAAGCTATTGAAAAATTCAAGAACCGAAATGATTTCAAAACTTATATAGAAATGGAATCATATTCTGAATTTGCAGGGGTACTCAATGATAATGCAATATTAATTGATATAGATGATAAAAATCAGTCAGAAATATTACTAAATATAATTGATGAATTAGGTATTAAATGCCTTGTCATAGGTACAACACGTGGTAAACATTTTTATTTTAAAAATAATATTATAGATACATGCAAGACACATACTAAAGTTGCTTGTGGGCTTACAGCTGATATTAAAGTTGGAATTAAAAATAGTTATAGTATATTAAAATATAAAAATAAACTTAGAGAAATTCTTTATGATAAATTAGAAGATGAAGAATATGATGAAATACCAAAATGGCTTTATCCTATTAAATCTAATATTGACTTTTTAAATATGAGTGACGGTGATGGTAGAAACCAATCATTATTTAATTATATTTTAACATTACAATCAGCTAATTTTTCAAAAACTGAAATTAAAGAATGCCTTAACATAATAAATACTTATGTATTAAAAGAACCATTAAGCGAAGATGAATTAAAAGTTATATTAAGAGATGAATCATTTTTAAAACCAACATTTTTTGAAAATAAAACGTTTTTATTTGATAAATTCGCTAATTATTTGGTTAATATGCATAATATTATTAAAATTAATGGTAGATTACATATTTATAAAGAAGGTATTTATGTTGACGGTTATAATATTATAGAATCAGAAATGATTAAACATATACCAAATTTAAACCGACAAAAACGTAGCGAAGTATTATCTTATATGGATTTATTAATTGAAAAAAATAGCCTTGTTGCTAGTGCAAATTATATAGCGTTCAAAAACGGAATTTATAATATTGATACGGATGAGTTAATTCCTTTTGATCCATCTATAGTAATTACAAATAAAATTAATTTTGATTATAATCCTAATGCATATTTTGAAAAAACTGATAAAACTCTTAACAAACTCGCTTGCAATGATAGTAAAATCAGAAGTTTATTAGAAGAGGTAATAGGGTATTGTTTTTACAAACGAAACGAATTAAGAAAATGTTTTGTGTTAGTAGGGAATAAATCCAATGGTAAATCGACTTATCTTGATGTCATTAAAGAATTATTGGGTGAGGAAAACTGTTCAAGCCTTGATATATCTGAGTTTGGGAACAGATTTAGTAGCGCAAGTTTATTCGGAAAATTGGCAAATATAGGCGATGATATAGGTGATAATTTCATAGATGGAGGTACAGCTGCTATTTTTAAAAAAGTTGTTTCAGGGGATAGAATACGAGGTGAATTTAAAGGACAAACTGAATTTTTCTTCAATCCTTTTTGCAAGGTATTACTCAGTGCTAATGAAATCCCTAGAATAGGAAAATCAAAGGGAAGTGATGCTATTATTGATAGATTAATCATAGTACCATTTGATGCGACATTCAGCGTAGATGATATTGATTTTGATCCTTATATAAAATATAAATTAAGGACAAATGAAAGCATGGAATATTTAATTAACATCGGAATAAAAGGACTTAAACGAGTTCTAAAAAATAGAAAATTTACAATTAATGATAAAATTAAAAAACAACTTAGTGAATATGAAGAAAATAATAATCCTATATTACTTTTCTTTAAAGAAATTGAAACAAGTGAAATAGAAAATAATTCAACTAAAGATGTGTATAAAAAATATAACGAGTTTTGCATATCAAATAATTTTACACCTATGAGCAATATTGAATTTTCAAAACAAGTAAATAAATACTATGGATTTGAAGTTATTAGCAAAACAATCAAAAACAAAACCTATAGGGTTTTTGTGAGGAAACAATGATTGATGAACAGAGTATTTTAGATAATGAAAAATTAATCTATTTCACTTTAAAAAAATTAAAATTATATCATAGATTAGATGAGTTTGTAGATATTGGATATATTGGTTTAGTTAAAGGCTTAAAAACATATAATCCTAATAGCGATTATAAGGAAAGTACATATTTGATTAAATGCATAACTAATGAAATTTTACAAGAAATTAGAAAATCTACAGCTAAAAAATATATTCCTAAAGAAAATTTATATAGTATAGATGATAAATTTATACCAGATGACAAAGTTAATCTTGAATCTAATCTTATTAATGAAGAAAAAAATAACAAATTATATACAGCTATATCAACCCTCACTTTCAACGAAAAATATGTAATTAGACATACTTTTGGATTAAATAGATATGAAAAAATGAAAAATAAAGATATAGCAATTATATTAGAACTTAAGGCGAATAGTATTGCAAGGATAAAAAAACGTGCAATAACAAAATTGAACAATATTTTAAATGACTATGAAAAAACAACTTATTAAAAAGAGTTGTTTTTTTTTCATTTAAGTTAAAAAATTTAAGTTGAA
This sequence comes from uncultured Bacilli bacterium, assembly GCA_947628565.1. Taxonomy (GTDB): domain Bacteria; phylum Bacillota_I; class Bacilli_A; order RF39; family UBA660; genus UMGS1613. The sequence continues at coordinate 122,787 of CANRAH010000002.1, read as the reverse complement.
TTTAACTTGAATTTAACTTGAATTTTATTTTTGATTAGCACTTAACTATAGTTATATTTAATTCAAGATTAATATAAAAATTCAACTTAAATTCAACATTAATTTGATTATCTTGAATTATTAAAATGCCTTTTATAATAAGACTTAATGTTATAACAATTCAACTTATTATACTTATTTTCTTAAAATTCATATATTAATGAAAAAAATCATTACATGACGATTTTTAAGAAAATATATAAATATAGAATAATTTAACTGTAACTTGCATTTTAAACGAACATATATACGATATTTAAAAACAAATCCATGATTTAAAAGAATTTGCATATAATAAAGTTAAAAATAAAGTAGGTGAAATATATTGAAAAAATTTTTGAAGAAAGTAAAAGAATCTTGGCAATGGGTAAGTTTATTCATTGCAATAATAAGTGGATTTTGGACAATGTTTAAATATTTTGATAATCAAAATGAAGAACTGTCAGAAACCTCTAAATTAGCTCAACAGGCAATTATTTGGAATAAGGATGTACCAGTAATTCAAAGAGCTGAGGTATGCGATTTGTATTTATCTAAGGGGTTTGATAGTTATACAAAAAAATTGTGTGAAAACGTAATATTACAAGATGAACAATTAGCAAAGAAATAGAGGTGATAAAAAATGGAAATAACTTATGTTTTAGTAATTGCAATTGTTGCTTATGTATTAGGTTCTATAACAAAAGTATTTATAGAAAATATTCCTAACAAATATATACCATTACAAAATGTAGTAATAGGAATTATAAGTGCCTTAATTTGTTATTTTACAAAAGTAGAACCAAATTTATTACAAGCAATTGTATTATGTTTAGTTGCAACAATGGGTGCTGGTGGAATTGCTGATTTAATTAACATAAAAAATAAATAAAAAGAAAGAGGTGAAGAATAATGCAAAAAGCAGTATTAATGATGAATTATTTAAAAGTAACACAAACAGCAAATAATAATTTTTCACATAAAGGAGCTTGTGCTTTAGATTTAGGTGGTAAAGATACAGGCATAGATAGTTTAAAAGCTCCATTTACAGGAGTAATAAAAAAAATATATACAAAAGATGCTAACGAGGTATGGCTTGAATCAGTTGACAAAGTTAAATATGCTGATGGAACAGAAGATTATATGACTATACTAACTATGCATGATAATGATGTATCCAATTTAAAAGTAGGACAAGTTATCAAACAAGGTGAAATATATTACGATGAAGGAACAAAAGGTAATGCAACTGGTAATCATATACATTTAACTGTTGGAAAAGGTAAATTTACAGGTACTGGTTGGTATAAAAAGCCAATATGGAGTATGGTGTATAAATAATCAATATGATGTTCATAAAGCTTTATTTTTAGACAGTAAAACTACTATATTAAATGATGGTGGTTATAATTGGATTAAAACATCAGATTATGAATATAATGTCCCAACAAAATCAATAGATGATGTTGCAAAAGAGGTTATTGCTGGAAAATGGGGCAATGGTGATGAACGTAAAAAACGTTTGACTGACGCTGGATACAATTATTCTGAAGTACAAGCTAGAGTAAATGAACTTATGAATGGTAGTTCAACATCTGATAGATACCTTAATTTAAAACCTACAGTAAGCTCTTGGACTGTTTATAAGACTAATAAGTATTTTATACCATCTAAGACTTCTGACGTTTTAGCAAAATTAAATCCAAAAAAATTTGGTGGATTAAGTTACAAGATACTTGAAGATTGTGGAAATTATCATTTTAAAATTAAAACTGATATGTTTGGTTATGGTTATATAGCAGGTAATCCAAATAAGTATGATTGTACTATTACTGATAAACCAGTGTATTAAAAGATGTGATATTAATGAAACAACATAAAAGAGGAGCTCCAAATAAATATGAACAAATTGTAAAACCAAGATTCAATGAAATTTTAGAATGGTTAAAACTTGGTGCTACTGAAAAAGAAATTGCTAAAAATTTAGGTGTACATAAAAGTACTTTTATTGAGTATAAGAAAAAATATATAGATTTGGCTAATTTAATTAAAAAAGGTAGAGAAAATCCAGTTGTTCAAATTAAAGCTGCAATGCTAAAAAGAGCTTTAGGATTTGAGTATGAAGAAAAAAAAGTTATTACTCAAAAAATAGTTATTGATGGTGTTAATGGTGATAAAGTACCAGGTAAATTAATTCGTACTGAAATCACAACTAAATTTGCTCTTCCTGATACAGCCGCTGGACTTATTCTTTTACAACATTGGGATAAAAATGAAGATGGATCTAACAAATGGAGTAGAGATCCATCGTCAAAAGAAATTAAAGAAAAAGAGCTTGAATTAAAGAAACAAGCTCTTGAAAATGAGAGTTGGTAATTATGATTAAATTAATTAAAAAAATTTTAAATAAATTTCTAGGAGGTAAAAAAATGCGAGAAATTAAAATTGGGGATAATTTAAGTGGAGTTATGCTTAAAATTAAAGATGGATTAACATTTGAAAAATTAAATGAATTAATGACAATGGGCTGGGCAACAATAGATTTTAACAACGGAGAAACAATTGATTTGATAAAAAGTTATAAAGATGATATGAGTGACGAATACAATTATAAACTAACTATACATATTGGTGATAAAAGTATTAATAGAACGTTATTTAGTGAAGATAAGAAAAATTTAGCAATAACAGAACTTTATATTCCATTGCAATATGATAAAGTTAAAAGTTTTAGTACTGCAAACAATCTTTATATTCAAGATGATCCATTTTTTTATGAAATATTTGAATTTGATGGTAATCATTCTCAGGTAAATGTAATATGCAATAATTTATGTCTCGAAGAAGGTATTACTAAAAAACAAGCAATTAATGAATTATCAAATTATATAAGCAAAGCCAATTTTGCAATTGTAGAAGGCGAATTAGTGTTACCTTCGGATGAATTTATCACAGGAGATAGTAGAGTTGATTATCCTAATGGTTTTAAACAAGACAATTGTATTATTATTTCAATTCTAGCAACAAGCGATCTAGTTGCTCAAGGTTGGAATACTCCAGCAGACGCAACATCGCCAGCATATATTAGAGGATGTTCTGATGTATGTGCACAGTTATTAGAAGATAAAATAAGAGTAATTGCATCCAAGGTTGTTGCTGGACAGCCAAGTAAAACTATTATATATAGAATTGTTTTAATGAAAATAAATTAATATGTTTACTTTATTTAATTTTTATAAATCCAAAGAATGGGAAAATCTAATAGAACAACTTAAACTAGAACGTGTTAACGATGAAGGAAATATTATATGTGAATATTGTAATAAACCAATAATATATAAATATGACTGTATAGCCCATCACAAAGAAGAGCTTACAGAGATGAATGTTAATAACTATGATATTTCGCTTAATCCTAACAATATTATGCTTATTCATCATAAATGTCATAACATTATACATCATAGATTTGAAGGTAATAATAGAAGAAAAGTATTTATAGTTTATGGTAGTCCTTGTTCTGGCAAATCAACTTGGGTAAATAATGTTGCAACTAAAGATGATTTGATTTTAGATTTAGATAATATATGGGAATGTATTAGTGTGTCTGATAAGTATCATAAATCTAATAGACTTAAGGCAAATGTATTTGGGGTAAGAGACATATTACTAGATCAAATACGCACTAGATTGGGTCAATGGATTAATGCTTATGTAATAGGTGGATATCCTTTGAAGATGGATAGAGAACGATTAGCAAATATGCTCGGTGCTGAGTTAGTTTATATCAATACAAATAAAGAAACTTGTTTAAGTAGATGTAAAAACGAAGAGTGGATTAAATTTGTTAATGAATGGTGGGATTTATATCAAGAATGAGTACCCCCCTATCACTCAAATAGATACATAGCTAAAAGGACTGTGAGGGGAACTCATCTTTCACACAAAACAAAATTTTCATTTTTTCTTGAAAGTTTTGTTTGATTTTTTAAAAAGATAGGTGATTTTAATGACACGTAAAGAAATATTGGATGATATATTTAAGGATATCAATGAAAATGAAAGAAAATTAATAGATCCTTTGATAAATGAAGTAATATTTTTAGAAAATCAAATGCAAGAGTTGAAAAAAATTCCATTCATAAGTGTTCATCCTAAAAATCCTACATTGCAAAAGAAAACTGAAGCTGCAAAACTTTATAAAGAGTGTTCACAAAGTTATATGAATGCAATTAGAATTTTATGTTCACTACTTCACAAAATTGAAGGTGGAGAAGAAGATCCAGTTGCAAAATTTATGGAGAATTTAAATAGTGAATAATGTTTATGCCAATTATTTAATGCAATATTGGGATGAAATAAAACAAGGTAAGATTATAGCTGGTATTGAACTAAAAACAGAACTTCAAAAATTAATTAATGATTTAAATAATCCTAAATATAGATATGATACTAAAGAAGCATATATAAGAATTGCTTTTATGGAAAATTTATGTTTACAAAATAAAAAACCTTTCTATAATAAACCATTAAAATTATTGCTTTGGCAAAAAGCATTTATTGAAGTAATTTATTCATTTAAAAAATATTCTGATGAGCTAAATCGATGGATTAGACGTTTTCAGGACATTGTTTTATTAATAGCTCGTAAAAATGGTAAGACAACATTAATGGCAGCAGATGCTCATACCGATTTACGAATTGGTGATGGTGGTATGGATATTGTTTGTACATCAAACGATGACCGTCAAGCTTCATTGCTTTGGAATGAAGTTGATGGAATGCGAAGACGCATTGATCCTAAAAATAAAAAAACTCATAAAAATATGAGTCAAATAGAAAATTTAGAAACTAATACAAAGATTTTCAAAATGTCTAGTAAAACACAGAACAAAGACGGACGTAATATTGATAAAGCATATTTTGATGAAAGTCATGATGCTCAAGACGATGAAATCGCAGCAGCATGTCAAAAATCAATGTCCGTTAAAGAAGAACCTTTTTTTATAAACCTAACTACAGAGGGATTTATAAATGATGGTTATCTTGATAATAAGTTAATTTATGCAAGGAAAGTATTACACGAGGAAATAGAGGATGATACTTTCTTACCATGGCTATACACACAAGATAGTGAACAAGAAATATGGCAAGATGAACAATCTTGGTATAAATCAAATCCTAGTCTTGGAGTTATTAAGAAATGGAGTTATTTAAGAGGAGAAATTGCAAAATCAAAAGTTGACAAATCAACACGAATGCATACTCTTTGTAAGGATTTTAACATCAAACAAAATAATGCTCAAGCATGGTTGATGTTAGAAGATTATGATTATCCTACACCAATTTATGATTTAGAGGAATTTAAAGGATCCTTGTGTTTGGGAGCAGTTGATTTATCAGCAACTACTGACTTATCGGATGCTAAGATATTTTTAATGAAACCAAATGATAAGACAAGATATATTCATACTCATTATTTTATTCCAGAAAGTAAACTTCAAGATAGTAATGACAAAGAATCTGGAGCAAAATATGCTGAATGGGCTAAACAAGGAACTCTTACAATTTGTGAAGGTAATGAAGTTGATATAGCTAGTGTAGCAGATTGGTTTTATCAAATTTATAAAGATTATGGAATTAGACTTTATATATGTGGTTATGATCAGCGATATGCTAAGACATTTTTAGATAGAATGGATGCCTATGGCTTTGATTGTGAAATGATTTATCAAGGTTTTGCTTTAAGTAATGCCATGAAATTGGTTGAGGCAGATTTAAAAAGTAGATTGATAAATTATAATCAAAATGAGATGGATAAATGGTGTTTAGGAAATACAGCAATGCAAATGGATAATCGAGGTCAAGTAAGACCTATAAAAGTTAATAATCAAGCAAGTAAGAGAATAGATGGTGCTGTAACACTTATAATTCTCTATGAAGTTTTTAGAAGATATAAAAATGATTTTATGGAACAAGTAAAATGAGGTGATTAGATGTCAATTATTACAGATTTTGTTAATAAATTCAAAAATCAAAAGGAAAACAAAAAATATGCTCAAATTTTAAACGGTTGGTTACCTATATTTAGTCAATTTGGGCAAGATATTTATGCTAGTGATGTAGTACAGCAAGCAATAGATTGTATTGTTAAAGAAATGAAAAAATTAACACCAGTTCATGTAAGAGAAGAAGATTCAGATCCAATTCCTATTAAGGATAATATACAATTTTTACTAAATGAACCGAATGAAAGAATGACTACAAGTGATTTTATTGAAAAAACATTTTGGATATTGTTTTTAAATTATAATGCATTTATAATTCCAACTTATGAGATAAAAAAGGATGATAAAGGTAAAAAGTATAAAAGTTATACAGGATTATATCCTATTTTACCTACAAATGTTACATTTTTGCAGGACGCAAGTGGAACATTGTTTGTTAAATTCAAATTTAAAAATGATTATGAAACAACGTTAAGATATAGTGATGTAATTCATTTAAAACATAGATTTTCTATTAATGAATTTATGGGTGGTAACGAATTGGGACAACCGGATAATAAAGCATTATTAAAAACATTAGATTTAAATAATACATTACTTGAAGGAGTAGCTAAGGCACTTAAAAGTTCATTTGCTATTAATGGTGTAGTTAAATATAATTCTTTACTTGATGGCGAAAAAATGGATAAAGCGATAAAAGATATAGAAAATCATTTAAAAAATAATGAAAGTGGCTTTTTACCATTAGACATTAAGGGTGAATTTATACCACTACAAAATAAAATTCAATTGGTTGATGATAGAACGCTTAAATTTATAGATGAAAAAATATTAAGAAACTTTGGTGTAAGTTTATCAATTTTGACAGGAGATTATACTAAAGCGCAATATGAAGCATTTTATCAAAAAACACTTGAACCTTTGATTATTAGTATTGGACAAGAATTTACAAAAAAACTTTTTACTCCCAGAGAAAAAAGTTATGGCAATAAAATTAAATTTTATCCACATGAATTAATTTTTATGAATACAGAGCAAAAGATAAGTTTATTTGATATTTTAGTTGATAGTTCTTCTTGTTATAAAAATGAAATGCGTGTTGCGTTTGGAATGCGACCACTTCCTGAACTTGTTGGTCAAATTGCAGAAAGTTCAAATAAAACTAACGCTGAGAACAACAAAAATGGGAATAGTGCATATAATAAGGGAAAAGAAAATAACAATATTAATTTAAATGATGGAGATGACAAAGATGCCAACAATAAAAAACAAAAGAAAGAGTAAAAACGAATTAGTTACTAGGCAGTATGTTGCAAGTTTTAGAGTTGATGATGATTCAAATGGTTCTATTATAGAAGGAGTTCCTATTGTATTTAACCAAGATACTAAAATACAAGATTGGGCAGGTGAATATATAGAACGTATTGATTCTCATGCTTTAGATAATGCAGATTTAAAAGATGTAAGATTGTTTATAAATCACGATACAGATAGAATTGCCCTAGCTCGTACAAAAAATGGAAAAGGAACAATGAGTATATCTATTGAATCTGATGGACTTCATATGAAAGCGAGTTTAGATACAGAAAATAATCAAGAAGCAAGAAGTTTATATAGCGCTATTCAAAGAGGCGATATGGACGGAATGAGTTTTATGTTTAGAATAAAAAGTCAAGAGTGGTTAGATTTAGATAAAGAGATACCAACTCGAATAATTAAAGAGATTTCAATTGTTCATGAGGTTAGTGTAGTAAATTTTCCTGCTTATCCTCAAACTTCAATAAATGCTCGTAGTAATTCGGAGGAAACCGAGTACTCGCCCCTAGAGGAAGCTAGGAGGGCATATGCAGAGGAAACTGCTAGAAGTAAAGAACTTGAAATAGAAAAATTAAAAAATCAAAATAAAATAAAAATAGGAGGTAGATAGAATGAAAGATTTTTTAAAAAAATTAATTGCTGATAAAAAGGCAGAATTAACTGATTTACAAGAACGTTCAAATAAATCAGAAGATATAAATGAAGTACGTTCTATTGGTAATCAAATAGATAAAATTAATAAGGAAATAAGAGATGCAGAAGCACAGTTAAGTGATATTGAAGATAATGAAAATATAGATGATGTTGAAGAATCTAGAAATGCATTTGATCCAAGTAAAGCATTAAATGTAGTTGCAACTACAAATATGAATACTGGTGGACAAGCTAGAGATGGAGAAGATAAGTTATCTTCAATGGAATATAGGAAAGCATTTAAAACATATGCACAAACAGGAGAAAGAACTGAAACTTTAAATAAAATTTTATTAGAAGTTCGTGAAGAAGGAGAAGTAACTAGTAAAGAATTAGGTGTTTTAATACCACATACAGTTTTACAAGAGTTAATTAAAAAAATCGAAGGTTCATATGGAACATTATCTTCAAAAGTTCGTATGTTAAATGTACCTGGTGGAGTTGAAATTCCAATAGGTGAATTTGATGCAGAATTTACGTGGAGTGGATCAGAGGGAACAGATACTGAACATGGTGTTAGTAAGGAACAAAAAGTTAAAGGTGTCACTGGTAGTGTAACTTTTAGTTACTATATTGGCGAGATAAGAATTGCTGAATCATTATTACAAAGTATTTTAACTGTTGACGCATTTGAGAAAGAATTAGTTGAAGTAATGTATAAAGCATATTTAAAGGCAAGAGATCTTGCAGTTGTAAAAGGTACAGGAACAGGACAACCTACTGGAATTACTACAGATGTTGCAGCAGGATTACAAAGAGTACCAGAAGCAAACATAATAGAATTTACAGAAGATGAAATAGCTAATTGGACAGCATGGGAGAAAAAACTATTCGCAATTATTCCAATTGGTATGGAAGGAGAAAGTCCAGAGTTTGCTATGGCAAAACAAACTTATGTAAGCAATTTGTGTACTATGAAAGATTCTAATGGACAACCTATAAATAAAGCTGCATTTGATGTTACAGATAAACAATATAAGTTTAATGAATATCCAGTTACTAGAACAGAACAAGATTTATTCAAATCATTTGATACTGCTGGAGATGGAGATTTCTTTGGAATGTTCTGGGTACCACAAAAAGCTTATGGTATAAATTCAAATATGACTTTTGGGTATAAAAGATATTTTGATGATGATAAAAATAAATGGATTAATAAAGGGTTAGTTATTCTAGATGGTAAACCATTAAACACGGATTATATCTATTTACTTAAAAAAAAAGTAACGGGGTAGATACTTTAGTTAAACCAATAACTGGTGATGTTCAATTGTATAACAAAAATGTTAATGATTTACAAGAAAATATTGTTATTGACGGTAAAGGCAATGTTAGTGGAACATTAAAATATGTTGATAGTTATCCTGATTTTTCTAATATAGAAAGTGAACAAAAAGGTAATTATTTAGCATTAAAATTTGAAGAAGCAACGCAAGGTAAGACCGTTAAAGTTAAATTAACTAAAGAGAGCACGTTAGATAGTGATGGGCAAATAGTTTTATTGATTACTGATATAAGTAAGAATAAACCTTTAGTTGTTACTGTTGATGGTGATGAGAGTTATCAATTGAATTTAACTGGTTTGACCCTACAAAAAAATCAATAGTAGGAGGTTTTCCTCCTGCTATTAATTAAAATTTTATAGGAGGAATTTTTATGACAAAAAAGAAAGATTTAGAAGAAATTGTTGACGAAGTAGAAAATACTGAGGAAACAGAAGAAATAATTGAAGAAAAAGATTTAGAAGAAATTGTTGACGAAGTAGAAAATACTGAGGAAACAAATTTATCTGATGAATCCGTTTCTAATGAAAATTCTGTTGAATTATTAATTAAAGTTGCTTTTACAGATAAATATAACGATAAACAATATAAAATTGGAGATGCAGTTTTATTTTCGCAAGAAAGAGCAACTGAACTTTTAAATGATCCTAGACATTTGGTGAGTTTAAATAAGTAGGTGATAGTTTATGCTTGAAAAAGTAAAAACTAATCTTGGAATAACAGGATCATATCAAAATGCTACTATTCAAGGATATATTGATGAAGTAAAACAATACTTATTAGAAGGTGGAGTCTCAAAAGAAATTGTTGAATCCGAATCAAGTCTTGGAATTATTACAAGGGGTGTTGCAGATTTATGGAATTATGGTAGTGGTGGGACAAGCTTATCTCCATATTTTATACAAAGAGCAATTCAACTCGGGTTAAAAGGTGATCCAAAATGAGTAGCTATAGACCAGATTTGGATAATATGATTCCATTAATATTACTTAAACCTATAGATAAAACATCACAAGGAGTTCTCCAAAAAATATTTCCTACAATAGAAGATGCTTTAAAAGATAAAGATAATTTATTGTATTGCTCATTTAAAACTTATGGTGGTACTGGGCGAAATGTAAACGGTGTATATTCAATTGAAGACACTGCTAATATAGAAACCTGGTATAGACCTGATATAAAAAGTGATTGTAGAATTGCTTTAGAAACAGGTGAAATCTATGACATTATAAATGAGCCAGAGGATATTGATAAAAGGCATCAATTTTTAAAATTTAAAGTTAAGCGAATAAAAGGTGGAGTATAAATTGGCTAACAAAACTTATATAGAATTTGATGGCTTTGATGAAGTTATTAGTAGGTTAAAAAAGCTTGATGGAGATATAAAAGGTGTTACAGAAAAAGCACTTAAAGAAACTTATTCATTTATTACAAATAAAGCTGATAAAGCAATAAAACCACATAGATATAGTGGGCAAACAGAAAAATCTTTAAAACGAAATTCGGAAGTTGAATGGGTAGGAAGTTTGGCTAGTGTAGATGTTGGTTTTAGTATTAGTAATGGAGGTCTAGCATCAATATTCTTGATGTACGGAACACCTAAAATGAAAAAAGATCAAAATTTATACAATGCATTTTTTGGTAAAAAAACTCGTGAAGAAGTTATGAAAATGCAAGAAGAAATTTACTATGAGGAAATAAGGAGGATTGATAATTGATGAAAGATTTATTGATTGATACTCTTGCATCAAGAAATTATCCTATATTTCAGCAAGGAACTTTATCAAAAAACGAGCCTTATCCAGATAGTTTTTATACATTTTGGAATAATTCTAGCGATGGTAATAGTTATTATGATAATGAGGCACACAGCAATATATGGGATTTTGATTTAAATTTTTATTCAATAAATCCAGAATTAGTTAATAGTGAACTATTGGAAGCTAAAAAGCTTTTAAAATCAGTTGGTTTCATCATTGATGGTAAGGGATATGATGTTGTAAGTGATGAGCCAACACATACTGGACGTGGAATAAACGTTTTAAAAATTGAAAAAGGAGAGTGATTTAAATGAAAGGAATTAAATTTGAAGAGTATGCAGGTGTAAGCAATTTAATGATTGCTGAATTAACAGAAAGTGTATCAGAAGATGGTACAGTTACTGAAAAATATGGTACACCACAACCTTTGTCTGGAGTTCAATCAGTTAGTGGTGAGGTTAATGAGAGTTCTGAAACTCATTATTATGATAATATTAGTGCTATTGTAGTTGATAGTGAAGGAGAAGACACTTATACTTTAGTTGTATCTGTTGTAAATAAGAAAACTAGGGCATTAATTGAAGGAACCACTTATGATGATGAAACAGGAGCATTAATAGGATCTAAAAAGAAAAAGAAATATTTTGCTTTAGGTTTTATTGGAAATAAATTAAATGGTAATGATGAATATAATTGGATTTACAAAGGTAAATTTAATGGTGGTGGAAAAACACATAATACTTTGAATGATGGAGTAGATGCTACAAATATGGAATATACATACACAAGTATTCATAGTGCTACAAAATACACTAAAGGTGGAAATGTTAAATATTTATCTGTTGATGATGATGGAAAAGCTGATTTAACTGATTTCTTTACAAAAGTTGTTACACCAGATGATTTACAAGCAAAAGGGTAGATATTATGAGGGACAGCGCTAGTACTGGTGTTTTCACGAGCCTATCCTTGTGAATTACCTCAAACAAAAATTATACTTGATAGGAGGTAGAATATGAAATTAAATATATATAATGATAAAGAAGAAATTGTGAAGACATATGAAATGAGTACGTTTAAATTAAAGTTTGGGACTGTTGAAGATTTAATAAAAGTAATTGATTTGGATAAGCTTAAAACAGGTAATGACTATGAAGTTGCTACAATAGCTCTTAATTTAGTTGTTTCTAGTTTAGATACTGTAAAAAATATAATGAAAAAAATTTTTGATGGATTAACAGATGAAGAATTAAGAAACGTTAACGTTGATGATATGGTTAAAGTTTTGATTGATATAGTTAAACATACTATTTCTAGTTTGTCTTTTGGAAATAATGGAAAAAACTAACTAAGGGACAGAGCAATCTGTCCCTTTATGAAATGTTGTTTGAATTACAGTTAAGTTTATGCGACCGTTTTAAATGTATTACACCATTTGATATAAGAAGAGAATTTTTTGATGAAGTTATTTTATTAGTTAAACGATTAAATAATCGTGTAAATACACAAAATATAGATTCATACAATGAGAAACATTATGAAAAAATTAATGGTAAAACAAGAGTTTATGTACCAGTAATTGAATAGGAGGTGAAAATATGGCAAAAGGTGAAGATATTACTACTCGCTTTAAAGTGGATATATCTGATTTAAAAAAGGGTATAACAGAAGCAAATAATCAAATTAAAATGGCAAATTCTGAGTTTAGCAAAGCTTCTGCTGGAATGGAAGATTGGAGTAAATCTAGTGATGGAATACGTGCTAAGTTACAACAACTTACCACAATATTATCTGCTCAAAATGATAAATTAAATAATTATAAGGAACAATTAAAAAGAATTGAAGAGGCAGAAAAAAATGCTAGTAATGAAGTATCAAAATTAAAAAATGAACTTGATAAAGCAAAAAAAACTTATGGAGAAAATTCAAGTGAAGTTAAGAAATTACAAACGCAATTAAAATCAGCGGAAAAAGCAGAAATGCAATTAAAAACTCAAGTTGCGAATGCAACCGTTTCTATGAATAATCAAGAAGCGACTGTAACTAAAACTGAAAAAGAAATGGACAAACTTAAACTTTCATTGAAAAATGTTGAAGAAGCAGAAAAAAAGGCTTCAAAAAGTGGTGCAACTGTGGAAGAAGAATTAAAAAATATGGAAGATGCTTCCAATAATGCACAAAGTGGTTTTACTGTACTTAAAGGAGCTTTAGCTAGTTTAGTTGCAGATGGATTTAAAAAAGCAATCAATGCAGCTAAAGAGTTTGCTACACAAATGATTACTACTGCTGCAAATATTAAAGCTGAAAACGCCATGTTTGAACAAACTTTTGGAGATATGGGAAATACTGCCAGTGATGCAATTAAACGTGTTGCTGATTCTAGTGGTATTTTGGAAACACGATTAAACACTACTGGTGCTAGATTGTATGCGTTTGCACGTTCTAACGGAGGAGAAGTAGAAGAATCATTAAAATTGATGGAAGAAGCTTTACAAGCAACTGCAGATAGTGCAGCTTATTATGATAAAAGTTTGGATGAAACTGCTGAAACTATGATGTCATTTTTAAAAGGAAATTTTGCTAATGACGCAGCATTAGGAATTTCTGCAACTGAATTTACTCGTAATGCTAAGGCAACTGAATTATTTGGGAAAAAATATTTAGAATTGACTGAATTTCAAAAGCAACAAACTTTACTTAAAATGGTTACTGATGCTCAAAAAGTTTCTGGCGCTTTTGGTCAAGCCTCTCGTGAATCTGATGGTTGGGAAAATGTTATGGGTAACCTAAAAGAAACTTGGAGACAATTTCAAGCTAAAGTTGGTACACCTTTTTTGGAGGCATTAATTCCAGTTATTCAAGAAATAACTAAAAGTTTTACCGAATGGGCAGATAGTGTCAACTGGGATGTGTTTGGTAGAAAAGTAAAAAAAGTTATTAGTAACATTATTGGTGGAATTAAAACTTTAATAAGTGTTGTAGGAAATATAATATCATTTGTTAAAACGTTTAAACCATTAATTATAGGTTTAGGTACAGCAATTTTAGCTTATGTTACTTATTCAAAATTGGCAACTAATAGTACCAAATTATTTAATAAAGAATTAAAACTAAATTCAATAGGTTTAGTTATAGGGACAATCATGGGATTAATAAGTGCTTTCAAATCATTGATAGACTATGAAAATAAAGAAACTAAGGCTTTAAAGGAAAAATCCGAAGCTGTTAAAGCTGAAACCGAAGCAACTCAAGAACTTCTTAAATCAAGACAAGATTTACATGATAGTGTTGAAGACAGTATTAGTAATGGTCTTGCTGAACTTGATTATGTTCAAGATTTAAAAAATGAATTAGATAATTTGGTAGATGCCAACGGTAAGGTTAAAGAAGGTTATGAAAATAGAGCCAATTTTATTATTGGAGAATTAAGTGAAGCAACAGGTATAGAAATATCTTTAATTGATGGTCAAATTCAAAAATATGATGAACTTTCAAAAACAATAGATGAAATAATAAAAAAGAAAAAAGCTGAATTAATATTAGAAGCCAATGAAGATTTATATAAAGATGCAATTAAAAACAGACAAAATGCTTATAACGAAATGTATCGCTTAGATAATGAAATCTCAGATACTTATAGTCAAATGATGGATAAGTTAGATGAGTACGAAAAAAATCGCTATAGCTGGAAAGGTGTTCAATTAAATAAACAATATAAACAACTAGAAGAACAATATGATAATCTTATGGAACAATATAAAGCTCAACAAGAATTAACTGAAGACAATGCTTATATTATAGGTGCATATGAAAAGCAAATGGTTGATTTTCAAAATGGAGCATACGAAGATATTATTTCAAATGATATTAATTTAACTGAACATAAGCAAAACAAGAATTTAACTGATGAAGAAATCGCTAAAAAGAACTTAGAAATAGCTCAAAAAGAATTAGGAAATTTATATATATTAAGAAATAATGCTAAAAATGATGATAAGATTTTATATGATCAAAAAATAGAAAATGCAAAGAAAAATGTTGAAGAAAACCAGCAAGTCTTAGATTCTTTAACTTCAACAGTAAGCACTGGGAATGAAAATATAGCAAATGCGTGGGAAACTGGAATAGCTAATCAATTATCATCAATGACTGCTAGAAATATAGAATTTAAAGATGTAGGTAACGGTCAAGTTCAAATGTATATTGATGGTGTTAAATCTGGCAAACCTATGGCAGAAGCTGAAATGAAGAGTTTAGCAGAAAATAGTATTGAACAAATAAAAAATAAGAAAATGGATGCTAAAACTGCTGGAGAGTATTTACTTGATGGTGTTAACAAAGGCGTTGGCAATAAAGATAAACAAAATACTGTGTTTGGAACAATTATAAATTTTGCTTCTAATTTGTTAAAACAGTTTACACGTGTTTGGGACATGCATTCACCTTCTAAAAAGACAAATAAATTAGGGCAACAATTACTTGAAGGTATAGGTGTTGGTGTTAAAAAGAAATCTAAACCGATATTAAATCAAGTTAGTAGTTTTGGTAAAAGTATAATATCTTCTTTACAAAATCAATTAAATAACAGTGTAGAATTAAATCAATTTAAAAATAATTTAGAAGTAGGATTAAATGATGCAAAATTGGGTTTAGCTAATATGAACAATTCCTCATTTAATGGAAATAATGATAGATTAAACAGTTCTGCAACAAATAATGTAATAAATAATTTTACTCAAAATATAAATGCACCAAAACAGCCATCAAGAATAGAACTTTATAGGCAAACTAGAAATTTATTGGATTTGAAGGGGGGAAAATAATATGTTTATACTAAAAGTAGAAACTATAGATAAAACGGTTTTTGAATTAACTCATAAAGAAACTGATTATCAAATTTTATCTATAACAGGTTTAAATCCCCCTCAGGGACAAATAAATATGTCTAATGTGGCTGGTATGGATGGTTCACTATTCAATTCTTCAAAATTGCAAACAAGAAATATTGTTATAACAATTAAAATAAATGGAGATGTTGAAAAAAATCGATTAAAATTATATAACTATTTCAGGACTAAAGAGTATTGTAAAATTTATTATAAAAATTCATCTAGAAATGTATATATTGAAGGTTATGTAGAGAATGTTGATAGTGATTATTTTACAAATAATGAATTAGTACAAATATCTATAATTTGTCCGAACCCTTATTTTAAAGATTTACAATTAATTGTTGATGATATTTCAAAAGTTGTTCAAAAATTTAAATTTCCATTTTCAATAAATGTTGATGAACCAGAATATTTTTCACAATTAGAGCTTAATAGAATTACTAATGTTCAAAATGTTAGTGAGAGCGAAACTGGTTTAATAATTGATGTTGATTTTTATGGATCCGTTAGGACATTTGAAATACGTAATACATTAACTGGAGAACAATTTATTTTAGATTATACTTTCAACAATCATGATAATTTAATCATCGATTGTAATATAGGTATAAAATCAGTTAAGTGCGTAAGAGATGGCGTTGAAACTAACTTAATACCTTATTTGAGAAAAGGTTCTAAATTTTTTCAATTAAGAACGGGAGATAATAATTTCACATTTTTAGCAGATAGTGGGGAAAGTGATCAATTAGTTTCTATAAATTTTAAACATTATAACGTATATAGAGGTGTATGATGATTGATATTTATATTTTGGATGAAAATCGCAATCAAATTAATATAATTGATAATTATGAATCATTAATTTGGGCTAAGCGATATAATGATATTGGAGATTGTGAAATTAAAATATCAGCGAGTATTGAAAATTTAAATAAGTTTAGGAATGGTGTTTATTTATCAAGACAAGATGATGATTTGGTATGTAGAATTGAAAAAATAGAATTAGACACTGATGTTGAAAATGGTAATTATATTATTGTAACTGGATATGATATAAAAAAAATTTTAGGTCAAAGAATTATTTGGAAGCAAACTAATTTTAATGGCTTAGTTGAAGATTATTTAAGAAAATTGATTGATGACAATATAATTAATCCTAGTTTATTTAATAGAAAAATTGATGGCTTTGTCCTTGATGAAAAATCAGGATTTGATGAAAAAATAAGAGAACAAGTTAGTTATGATAATTTGAATGAAAAAATTCAAGAAACAATTAAAAAATATAACTGGGGATATAAAGTTTATTTAAATGAAAACAAAAATTTTGTATTTAAATTGTACAAAGGAAGAGATAAAAGTAAATATGTAATATTTTCCAATGACTATGAAAATTTATCATCTACAAAATATAGTGAAGATAAGACAAACATTAAAAATGTTGTTTTGACAGCCGGAGAAGGTGAAGGTGCCGATAGAATTACTAACACTACTGGATCGGCTTCTGGAATAAATAGATATGAATTATATGTTGATGCTAGAAATATTTCTAAAAAAATTGACTATAATGATTTAATTACATCCTATTCAAGTGGTAAAGAGGTTGTGATTAATGGAATTACTTATTGGCAAGTTGATGGCACAAATATAGCAATTATTACTCGTGAAAATGAAAATAAAGTAGAAGTTACGTTAACTGATACAATTTACCAAGCCTCTTTATCAAGTAAAGGTTTAGAGGAGTTGGCAAATTATCAAAGTACAAAATCTTTCGAAGGTATAGTCGAGCCACGTTTAACATTTCAATATAAAAAAGATTATGATTTAGGAGATATAGTTTCTGTTTCAAATGAATATGAAATAGAAGTTGAAGCAAGAATAATCGAAATTATTGAAGTTTATAATGACAATGGCTATTCTGTAGAACCTAAATTTGAGTATTTAGTTGATGATGAAATTCCTAGTATATCTGGCTATATTTTAAATGAAAATGAAACTAAGTTAAAAACTGAAAATAATGAGTTTTTAATTTTAGAAGAATTTATACAACCAATAACAGCTAAAATTAATAATAATGAATTAGATGTAATTGCCAATGAAATTCGAGATTTAAAAATATCGGAATTACCTAATGCTGATACTTTGAATAATGAAAGTTGCATACCTGTAGTAGCATTTGGAGAGACTAGAAAAATAACATATGAAAAATTAAAAGAAATTCTAAATGAAGCGATAGGTAATAATTTTGAATTAACAATTGCTTCTACTATCACTGGAGATGCAGGTACTAATGCAAACGTTAAAAATATAGGCAGTAATAGTAAACCTGTGTTAGAATTTACGATTCCAAAAGGGGAAAAAGGTGATAATGGAGTTCAAGGGCCTATGGGACCAGAAGGACAACAAGGGCTTCAAGGAGAACAAGGACCTAGAGGAGATAATGGAACTAGCGCTTATGTATATTTTAGATATTCTCCAAATGAAAATGGTAATCCTATGACCATAAAACCAGACTCAACTACTCAATATTTAGGCGTTATAAGTACATCATCTACAACCGCCCCTACTAGTTCAAGTTCGTATACCTGGGTTAAAATTCATAATACTAATGAATTAGAGTTTGAGCCTATTAATGAATGGGAAGAAAAAGGTGAATATGGTAATCTTAAACAGAATGGTAAATATGTATACCCATATCCATATTACCCAGTAGGAGCTATTGTATTATTTGGAAACAATACAAATCCAAATGATATTTACATTGGAAAATGGGAACAATTAAAAGATGTATTTGTACTTGCTTGTGGTGACAAATATAAATGTGGGGATACTGGTGGTGAAGAAAAAGTTACTTTAACAATTGATACAATGCCATCACACCAACATAAAGCTGAAGAAGATAAAACTCATGGTGAAGGCGCAGTTTATGGAAAAAGTTCTCAAGGTGCTGATACTGAATGTTGGGGTACTAGTAGGGGCTCATATAAATATTTGAAGGAAATTAATACATCTAGTGTTGGTGGTAATCAGCCTCACAATAATATGCCACCGTATGTTGCTAAATATTGTTGGGAGAGGGTAGCATAACATTAATTTAACAAATATGAATGAAAGTAGGTGATAAAAAATGAAAGAACAAAAATTTAATGTGAATTGTGGTTTTTTTGATAGTATAGGTGATGATAGATTATATAGTGCAGATGAAATGAATATGCCATATAAAAAATTGATAGGTGAAGGAGTGTACGCAACACCTGAAGGCACTCCATCTACTGAGTTACAGGTTTTAACGGCATCAAGTGGTATGAATATTTTGGTTAAAGGTGGACAAGCCTTACTTGGTGGTAAGTGGTTTGAAAATCCAAGTGACATTGCTATAACTATTACAGCGAATAATGATATAGTACCAAGAATAGATAGCATAATAATTCAAGTTGATAAAACTCAAAATGGTCGTGTCGGGAATATAATATATCGTGAGGGAATAGCAAACAGTACACCTCAACCACCAAAAATAAATGAAATTGAAAATATAATAGAAATGCGCTTAGCTAATATATATGTTGCTCCAACAACTACATCGATTGGGCAAGACGTTATTACTGATACTAGAGGTAGTAACGAATGTCCATGGATACAAGCATTAATTAACCAGCCTGACACATCAACTTTATATGCTAAATGGCAAGCTGCATATCAAAAATATTATGATGATGAAACTCAAGCTTTTAATGCATTTATGAAAGGTTTAACAGAACAATTAACAGTTAATACGGCTATTGTTAAGTATGAAAGCCATTATGTATCAGAATTAGATAATACCACTCAAATACCAATAAATATAGCAACCTTTAATAAAGATAAAGATGTGTTGATAGTAAGAATAAATCATTTATTTGCAACGGAAAACATTGATTATACAATTGATTCAAATAATCAGATAACATTAACTAAAGATATTGATGTTAATCAACAAGTTGATTTTTTAGTTCTTCAATCGGTATTGGTTGGTAATACTGAAACTGTTTTGATGAAAATACAAACATTGACCGAAGAAGTAGATGAACTAAAGAAGAAGGTAGAAGAATTATCAAAATAAAAAATATTATACCAAATGAGGTATAATATTTTTTATACAATCATATCACTTTTATATTAAATTTTAGTACCCAAATAGTACCTAGCAAAATAAAAAGCCTTGTAAATAAAGGCTTAATTAACTAATGGAGCGGGTGATGGGAATCGGACCCACGTTATCAGCTTGGAAGGCTGGAGTTCTACCATTGAACTACACCCGCAATTCGTAGACAACTAACATTATACTATTAAAAATAAATAGTGTCAATAGATTTTTGAAAAATGTTTGTTAAAAATTTTACAAAGTGAAAAAGTAACCTTCATTAATATATTATACATTTTTTAAAGGAATATAACAAAAAGAAGCTATTTAGCTTCTACAATTAACTTTATAGCAGTTCTTTCATCACCATCAATCACTATGTCAGTGAAAGCAGGGATGCAAACTAAATTCTTACCACTTGGGGCAACAAATCCTCTTGCAATTGCAATTGCTTTTATCGCTTGATTTAATGCTCCAGCACCTATTGCTTGAATTTCTACACTTCCTTTTTCTCTAAATACATTAGCAAGCGCACCAGCAACTGAATTTGGATTTGACTTAGTTCCTACTTTAAGTGTTTCCATGATTATTCATCCTTTCTATACTTAAAATATATTCACTATAATTAAAAAAATTCCAATTGCAATTTAAAAATAATTATAATATAATATATTTGTGATGATTATGGAAAAAGAGTTAAAAAGAGCAATAATACTTGAAAATTATCAAAATCCTAAAAATAGAGGATTATTAAATGATAATTCATATGAATCTATTAATACTAATAGTAAAAGTTGTATAGATCAAATAGACTTACAAATTAAAATAGAAAAAGATATTATAAAAGATATTAGATTTGATGGTGAGGCATGTGCAATATGTACAAGTTCGACCTCAATAATGATAAGCAACTTAATAGGTAAAAGTGTTAATGAAGCATTAAAAATAATAGATAATTTTGAAAATATGATAAATGAAAAAGAATATGATAAAGAAATACTTAATGAAGCTGTTTGTTATGATGATATATCAAAACAACCTAATAGAAAAAATTGTGCATTACTTACTTGGGTTGGAATTAAAGACGTATTGACTAAAAAAAAAGGTAAATAATTCCTTTTTTTCTTTTTATTTTTTAAAATATTTAGTATAATACTATTAGGTGAGCATCATGAACAAAAAAGGAATTAGTAAGTCAAAAGTTATAGAAATTTCAAAAATAAAAGATGAACCAAAATGGATGAGGGATTTTAGAATTAATTCTTATTTAAAATTTAAGGAGTTACCTAACCCAAATTTTGGACCTGAATTAAAAATTAATTTTGATGATATAACTTATTATAAAAAAGTTGGTAAAAATGAAAATGATTGGGAAAAAGTGCCAAAAGAAGTTAAGGATACATTTAATAAGCTTGGTATAATAGAGGCTGAACAAAAATATTTAGCTGGAATAGGTGCTCAATACGAAAGTGAATCCATATATCATAATATGATTAAGGAATTAACAGATAAAAATGTTATTTTTTGTGATACAGATACAGCATTAAAAAAATATCCAGAGTTATTTAAAAAATATTTTAATAAATTAGTTAAATATGACGAAAATAAATATACAGCTTTAAATGGAGCTGTATGGAGTGGAGGAACATTTATATATATTCCACCTAACACAGAATTAGATAGACCTTTACAAAGTTATTTTAGAATAAATAGTGTAAATATGGGGCAATTTGAAAGAACAATAATTGTAGTAGATAAAAATTCATCATTGCATTATATAGAAGGATGTACAGCGCCAACATATATTGAAGATTCTCTTCATGCAGCTGTGGTCGAAATATATGTAGGTGAAAATTCAAAATGTAGATATACAACAATTCAAAATTGGTCTAATAATGTGTATAATTTAGTAACTAAAAGATCCATAGTTGAAAAAGGTGGATTAATGGAGTGGATTGATGGAAATATCGGTTCAAAAGTAAATATGAAATATCCAAGTTGTATATTAAATGGTGAAGGAGCTAAAGGAAGATGTATATCTATTGCAGTGGCAACCGAAGGTCAAATTCAAGATGCTGGTGCTAAAATGATTCATTTAGCTAAAAATACGAAAAGTGAAATAATTAGTAAGTCAATAGCCTTAAATGGTGGAGATGCAACATATAGAGGAACAGTTAAAATAACAAAAGATGCAACCAACTCAAAAAGTATTGTTAAATGTGATACAATTATATTGGACGATATTTCAAGAAGTGATACTATACCAATAAATATAGTAAACAATCAATCATCAAATATAAACCATGAAGCAACTGTATCCAAAATAAGTCGTGAAAAGTTATTTTATTTAATGTCAAGAGGGCTTACTATGGATAAAGCTAAGGAACTTTTAATTATGGGCTTTATCGATAAATTTAGAGAAGAATTACCTATGGAATATGCGGTTGAATTAAATCAACTTTTAAAAAATTATTTTTAAAATACATTTTTATGTATTTTTTTTTAATTTACTAATTTTTAATAAAGTGTATATTAAGAAGAAACAAAAAGATAATTTTTGAAAGTAAAATTTTATTTTAAGTTTATTATTGCTTGTAAAAATTAAATAATGTATATTTGATTCTATATTTTGTGCGTGTTATTATGAATGCGAAAGGAGGTAAAATTTGTGCTTAATCAAGCGGTTTTGGTTGGAAGAATAGTTCAAGAACCAGAAGTTAAAGATACTGATAAGGGCAAGGTCAGTAACATAACTTTAGCAGTACCACGACCATTTAAAAATTCTAACGGCGAATATGATACTGATTTTATTTCTTGCGTTTTATGGAAAGGAGTTGCTGAAAGTACAAAAGAATATTGTAAAAAAGGTGATTTAGTAGGCATAAAAGGTAGAATTCAAACTAGAAGTGTAGAACTTGAAGATCAAACCCATAAACAATTTGTTGAAGTGATAGCCGAAAGAGTAACGTTTTTATCTAGTAAGAAAGCAGAATAATATCTGTTTTCTTTTAATATTTTATGGTATAATTAAATAGGTGATTATATGAATATAGTAGATATAATAGATAAAAAAAGATTAAATAAGGAACTTTCAAAGGATGAAATTGAATATTCTATAAATGGTTATTTAGATGGTAGTATTAAGGATTATCAAATAAGTTCACTTTTGATGGCTATAGTGTTAAACGGAATGACTGATGAAGAAACAATTAATTTGACAGATGTAATGCTTAAAAGTGGTGATATTTTATCATTAAAAGAAATTAATGGTATAATCGTTGATAAACATTCAACTGGTGGAGTAGGAGATAAAGTAACACTAGTTTTAGGTCCTTTGCTTGCATCACTTGGCATTAAAATTGCAAAGATGAGTGGTAAGGGGCTTGGACATACTGGTGGAACTATAGATAAATTGGAATCTATAAAAGGTTTTAATACAAATTTAAGTAAAGAACAATTTATAAAACAAGTAAATGATATAAATATAGCAATAATAAGCCAGTCTGGTAATTTGGTGCCAGCAGATAAAAAAATATATGCACTTCGCGATGTAACTGGTACAGTATCATCTATCCCACTTATTGCATCTAGTATAATGTCTAAAAAAATTGCAAGCGCTGCTGATATAATAATAATTGATGTAAAAGTAGGAAGTGGTGCACTTTTAAAAGATTTAAAGAGTGCTAAGGAATTATCAAATTTAATGATAAAAATAGGTAAACATTATAATAAAACAATAATTTGTATTATTACTAATATGGATGAACCTTTAGGATATAATATAGGTAATTCACTTGAGGTAGAAGAAGCAATTGAAACTTTGAAAGGAAAAGGTCCAAAAGATTTGGTTGATGTTGTTTTGACTCTTTCTTCTATTGTATTAGAAAAAGTAGAAAGAATTTCAATAGAAGAAGCAAAAGAAAAACTTGAAAATAATTTAGAAAATGGTAAGGCTTATCAAAAATTTTTAGAGTTTGTCGATATGCAAGGTGGAGATATTAATTCATTAAAAGTTTCAAATAAAATAGTAAGTGTAAAAAGTAATAAGAGTGGATATATAAATAAAATCGATGCATTAAAACTTGGCGAATTAGCTAAGTTATTAGGTGCCGGAAGACAAACTTTAGATGATAAAATTGATTATGAGGTTGGAATTGTTTTAAACAAAAAAGTCGGCGATTATGTAGAAAAAGATGAAGAACTTTTAAAATTATATTTGGGTGATAAAGATATTGATATGTCTTTGGCTTTGGAGTGTTTT
Organism: uncultured Bacilli bacterium; assembly: GCA_947628565.1. Lineage (GTDB taxonomy): Bacteria > Bacillota_I > Bacilli_A > RF39 > UBA660 > UMGS1613. Next base: position 98,438 of record CANRAH010000002.1, on the reverse strand, counting down.
GAAATAGAAAAAATAAATAAAGGTAAAAATGAACTTATTCTTGATATAATTAAATAGTGTAAAAAAATGTCAAATTAACACAATCTTCTTGAATAAAATATTTATTTGGTATATTCTAATAATAGAAAGATAGATCAGGAGGCGATAAGATGATATACCCTTCAATAGATAAATTGCTAAATCAAGTGGGATCAAAATTTTTGCTTGTCAACATAATATCAAAAAGATGTAAAGAAATGGAAGAAAAAAATTATTATCAATTAAATAATTATAAATCACAAAAAAATATTGGTAAAGCATTAGAAGAGATTTCAAAGGGGCTAATACATATTAAAGAAAAGTAGGAAATTTATGAATAGGTTTAAAAGATATTTAAAAAAATTATTTGAAATAATTGTTAGCCCTAATATGGCTTATTTGCCTGGAAATTTGGCTTTCTTTTTATTACTTTCTATATTTCCAATTTTAACTTTAATTGGCGCTATTGCATCAAAATTTTCAATTAATATAGATACAATAATAGATGCTTTAAACGTTGCTCTTCCATCAGGCGTTGCTAAAACGTTAGAATCTGTAATAGCTGGAAAAGGCTTTGATAGTAATATTGTAATTTTTATGATAATTGGCTTTTTTTTGGCAAGTAATGGAGCTCATGCTATAATTCTTGCAAGTAATAATTTATATGGATTTCCAAATTCGGATTATATAAAAAGAAGAATTAAGGCTATATTTATAACAATTTTAATTGTTTTACTTTTAATATTTATGTTAGTGTTTGTAGCTTTTGGTAATCATTTATTAAGCTTTATTTTAAGGGAAGTTCAAGATAAAAATTTAGTGAATTTGATATATAATTTATTTAAAATTTTGAAATGGCCATTTGCTATATTTGTTATTTTTTTCAATATAAAAATGATATATACTATAGCTCCAGATTGGAAAATTTTATCAAAACATACAACAAGAGGTGCGGTATTTACAACATTAGGTTGGATTATAGTTATACAAATTTATTCTTTTTGGGCAACGCATTTTTCAAATTATGATATATTTTATGGTAGCTTATCAAATATAGCAATATTAATGCTTATGACATATTTGATATCATATGTTTTGGTAATAGGAATAGCAATTAATGTAAAAACTTATGAATATAAAATTGAAGATTGAAAATAATAATAATGTATCTAATTGCCGGATACATTAGACTACAAAAGGCAAAAAGATAATTTATTTATCTATGACTATTGATATTAAATATTATCAATGGTCTTTTATTTTTATCTAAAATATATTATAATATGAAGTAAGAAACTTAAAAGTAAGTTTTATAAGGAGGTAATTATGACACCACATAATGAAGCAAAATTAGGTGAAATTGCAAAAACAGTTTTAATGCCAGGGGATCCATTGAGAGCTAAATATATAGCTTTAAATTTTCTTGAGGATGCACATCTTGTTAATGAAGTTAGAGGAATGTATGCTTATACTGGAACATATAAAGGTAAATTAGTTACAGTTATGGCAAGTGGTATGGGAATGCCAAGTATTGGAATTTATTCATATGAATTATTTAAATTTTATAACGTAGAAAATATTATTAGAATAGGTTCAGCTGGAGCTTATTCTAAAGATATTAATTTATATGATTTAGTTTTAGCTAGTGAATCTTATTCTCTTTCAAGTTATGCTAAGATACAAGGATATGATGAAGAGATAATAAAATCAAATGATTATTTAAACCAAAAAATAAAAGATACTGCAGATTTTATGAATTTTAAACTTAATATTGGAAGAGTACATTCAACTGATGTTTTTTATTCTGAAGATGATATAGATGAGCTATATAATGAAAAAAAATGTTTATGTACAGAGATGGAATCTTTTGCACTTTTTTACAATGCACATAAATTAAACAAAAGAGCAGCTTGTATTCTTACAATATCCGATAATTTAGTTACAAAACAAGAAACAAGTGCAGAAGAAAGACAAAATTCATTTAATAGTATGATAAAATTAGCTTTAGAAACTTCAGTAAATTTATAAAAAATATTTTTATGTATATAATAAAAAAGAGGTGATTTAATGAAATATAGTAAGACTAGCACATATTCTTATAATTTGCACATTATAAAGACAAATAAATTTAAAACAGTGACAGTAAAAATTAATTTTAAAAGAAAATTAAAAAAAGAAGAAATTACACTAAGAAATATGATTATAAATATGTTATGTGATTCTACTTTAAATTACCCCAACAAAAGACTTATGGAAATTCAAACTGAAGAATTATATGAACTATATTATGGTGGAACAAGTTATTTATCAGGTAAATATAATATAATTGGTTTTGATGTAACATTTTTAAATGAAGAGTATACAGAAAAAGGAATGCTCGATAAATCTATTAATTTTTTAGCAGATATAATTTTTAATCCTAACATAGAAAGAAAATCCAATAGAACAAAGTTTAATGAGGAAAGTTTTCAAATCGCTTTCAGCAATTTAAAAAATAATATAATGGCAAGTAGAGAAAATTTAGATAATTACAGTAGAATTAGAATGCTTGAGAATATGGAACCAAACTCATATATTTCATATAGAGGGTTTGGATATTTAGAAGATTTAGAAAAGATTAATAGTGAAAATTTATATAAATATTATATATCAATATTAAATAGTGATATTATAGATATATTTGTAATAGGAAATGTTAATGAACGTCACATAAAGAGGATAATTGAACAAAATTTTTCAAAAATAAAGACACTTAAGAAACCTTCCGAATCTCATTTTGTTATGCCTAAAAGGCCAAGACTTTTTCCAAAAGTTATAAAAGAAAAGCAAAAAATAAATCAAAGTAAATTAGTAATAGGTTGTAAAATAAGCAAAATGACTGATTTTGAATTAAGATATGTTCTTAATGTTTATTCATACATTTTAGGTGGAGGACCTGATTCAAAATTATTTAAAACAGTAAGAGAAAAAAATAGTTTATGCTATACTATTTCATCAGTAAGTCAACCTTTAAATAGTATTTTGACAATAAATGCCGGAATAGATAAAAAAAATTTCAAAAAGACTGTCGAATTAATAAAAAAAGAAATGAATGATATGAGAAAAAATAAATTCTCAAATGATGACATAATTAAAGCTAAAATCACTTATGTAAATAGTTTAAAAGAATTAGAAGATAATCCTCAAAGCTTACTTAGTTTATATGCTGGAATAGAGTATTTAAAAAGTGATGATTTAGAATATAGATTTAATAAAATAAACAAAGTAACTCATGAGGATGTAGTAAAATTAGCAAATAAAATACATATAGACACAATATATTTACTGGAAGGTGAATCTGATGAAGAAAAATAGATTAGAAAAATTAGATTTAGATCTATATAGCGAAGTTTTGGATAATGGACTTCAAGTTTATATAGTCCCAAAGGATAATGTTAATGGTATTTATGCGACATTTACAACTAAATTTGGTTCAGCAGTAAAGGAGTTTTCAAAATCAAGATCTAAAGAAATGATAAAGGTACCACTTGGTGTTGCACATTTTTTAGAGCATAAAATGTTTGAACAAAAAAATGGTGTTGACCCTTTTACTTTCTTCTCTGAACGTGGATGTGATGCCAATGCAAATACATCAAATTATAAAACTACTTATTTATTTAGTGGAGCTAATTCTTTTGAGGATAATTTAAATTATTTGATTAATTATGTTCAAGAACCTTATTTTACGGATGAAAACGTTGAAAAAGAAAAGGGTATAATAGAACAAGAAATAAAAATGTATGAAGATGAGCCATTTTTTAAAATTTACGATGGTGTAATATATAATTCATTTTGTGTTAATCCAATTAAGTATCCAATAGCAGGAACAATTGATGATGTATACTCAATAACAAAAGAAGATTTATATGTTTGTTATAATACTTTTTATCATCCATCTAATATGTTCTTGGTAATTACTGGTAATGTTGATCCTAAAGAAACCATTAATCTTATAAAAATAAATCAAGAAAATAAAGATTTTGGTGAAAATTTTAAGATAAAAGAAAAAGAATATGATGAACCAAATAAAGTTTTTAAGGAATTAGAAAAAGTAAAAATGGATATAGAAGTAAGAAAAGCAGGACTTGGTTACAAAATTGATTCTTCAAAATTTAAGATGAATATTAACGATGTTAAAAGTTATTTAAGTATGTTATTTGATATAAAATTAGGAAGTACATCTATGCTTAATGAAAAATTGAAAAAATTAGATTTAATTACAAATAATATAGATATAACACTGGTAAATACAGATAAACATATTCTTGTTATTTTAATATTTGAATCTGAAAATATTGAGGAATGCATTAAGTTAATTGAAGAAGAATTAATTAATTTAGATGTACCAAAAGAAGCTTTTGAAAGAAAGAAAAAAGTTAAAAAATCAAATTGTATATATAGAAGCGATAATATATATTCTATAAATAATAAAATAGTTAGTAATATAATGAATTATAATGAAGTAATACTTGATGATTATAAAAAAATAGATGAACTAAATATTGATACATTGAAAAAAATAACAAGTAAAATAGATTTAAGTAATAAAACTGCATATATTATAAATAAATCTTGATTTATTCAATGTTTTATGATAAATTATATACTGTTAGGAGGTCTTATGAAGACATTATTAATTATTATATCAATATTATTAATAGCTATCGTATTACTTCAAAGTGGGAAAGCTGAAGGGGCATCTTCAATAATTTCTGGTGGTAATGACGATTTATTTAAAAATAGAAAAGAAAGAGGCGGAGAGCTTTTTATAACTTATTTAACAGCTATTTTAGGTTGTGCTTTCTTAATATTATGTATAATACTATGATTGAATCTATTTTCAATCTTTTTTTTTAAAAGTATTGTATTTTTTTTTATAAATGATATAATTGAATAGTAAGAAAGTAGAGGGGATACGATGAATAAAAAATTAATATTTAGAATTTTAGGGGCAATTTCATCCGCATTAATAATAGTATCAGTGTTTTTACCTTATATAAGCGTTGTTGGATATACAAGATCACTTTGGGATCTTTATGATAATAGTATATATTTTCCAATATTATTGATAATTTTTGGAGTAATAGGTGTAGTATTTTTTGCACTTAATATTAAGACTGAATTCGCTTATATGACTAGTGGTGCTGTGCTATTTTTTGCAATAACAGGGCCTGCTCAGACTATTAGTGATGGATTATTTAAAACATTAGGAATGGGTTATTATTTAATCTTTTTAGGAGCTATATTGACTGGGGTTATGGCGTTTTTACTTAATATGAAGGAAAAACCAAAAAAAGTTGATAATTCTAATGGTGAAGCTATAAATAATAGTTCCAATATGTTAAATCAGATTGATAAATTATATGATAGTAATATGGATTTAAATAATCAAATAAAAACCATAGAACCTGTAAGCCCAACTCCAGCAATTGAACCAGTTGCGCCAATTACACAAAATCCTATACCATCATCTATACCAGTAATGCCTATTTCAAATGATTCTCAAGTTGCACCAATTCCAGTTCAACCTATTCAAAATTCTCAAGATGTTGCGATAGGTCCACAAAATAGTGCTCCAATAGAACAAGTTAATCCAGTTGTTCAAAGTTTTGATCAACCTATATTAAATTTAAATCAAGGTTTGCCAAGCAATAGTCAAATTGTAAATAATATAAATAATAATCAACAAGTTGCTAATAAACCAAACCCTGTAGTTAATGATTTAATGCAACCAAGTGGAAATTTGATGCAATCTAATAATACAGTTAATAATATACAATCAACACCTAATGTATCTAATATCCCTATGGCAAATAGTGTACCAAATCAAGGTCAAGTGGATATATTTGGTCAACCAATAAATAAACAATGATTAAATAATCATTGTTATTTAATATTTTTGACCTTTTATAAAATATGTTATATAATTAGTTTGGAGGTATTATGAACAAAGAAAATAAAATAACTTTAAATAATCTTATTTATGCTTTACTATTTTTAGTATTTGGAATAATTTTGCTTACAAGTAAAGAAGATTTAATTACTATATCATCAAAAGTAATAGGAATTTTATTAATAGTAGCAGGAATAGTAAAATCTATCGTATACATTTATATGAAAGGTAAATTAGGTGATTATAAATTATCTGAACTTCTAGTAGGATTGTTAGTTATATTTTGTGGTGTATTATTCGTTTTATATTCAAATGCTTTAAGTTTTGCAATCAGAATAATTGTAGGGCTTTGGATTATACTATCTGGAATAAATAGAATAATATTATCAATTAATATTAGATCTATAGATAAATCAGGATTTAAAATGTTTTTAATTACATCTATTATAATGATTACGGTAGGTGTGCTATTAATTTCAGGAGTGTTCGATACTATAATTGGAGTATTTATAATAATATACTCAATATCTGAAATAGTAGATTACATTTATTATAAAGTAAAATATAAAAATTTTGACGATAATGAAAATTTAAAAAAGCAAAAAAAAATATCTAAATTAAAAAATAAAAAAGTAGTTGACGCTGTTGTAGATGAAGAATCTTAAACCATTGTTTAAGATTTTTTTAATTACTAATAATTGAATTTTATTGATATTAATATTTGATTTTGATATAATTATGTAAAAGATATGGTAAGTGATTATATGAAAAATACTAAAAAAGAATCAAAACTATATATTATAGTAAGACCAATAATAAAAATATTATTTAAATTCTTTTATAATCCCAAAATAATAGGTGATGGTAACATTCCTAAAGAAGGGAAAGTGATTTTAGCTGGTAATCATACAAATAATTTTGATTGTCTAATGCTTATGTCATCTACTAAAAGATGCATACATTTTCTTGCAAAGATTGAGTTATTTAGGGGCTTTAAGAAAATAATATTTTCTAATATGGGATTAATACCTGTTGATAGATCCAAGAAAAATAAAGAAGCATTAAATATTGCAAAATCGTATTTAGATAATGATAAAATTATTGGTATATTTCCAGAAGGAACAATACCAAAGGATAAAAAGTTATTACCGTTTAAAATAGGAGCAGTAAAAATGGCATATGATACTAATGCAAGTATAGTTCCTTTTGCAATTACTGGAAATTATAAATTTAGAAGTAAAAATTTAAAAATTGTGTTTGGTAAACCAATATCTATTTTAACTTCAAATTTAGAGCAGGAAAATGAAAAGTTAAGAAATATTATTATTAAAATGGTGGGTGATAAATAATGTCTATTTTTGATATTTTTAGAAAAAAGAAAAAATTAAAGGCTAGATGGAGTAAATATTATACTAAGGATGAAATTAATATAAAAATACCTAATATAAGTTTATACGATCAAGTCTTAAATAGTAAAAATAAATATCCAGATAATATAGCATATCAATATTTTAATAAAAAAGTTAAATATAAAAAGTTTGTAAAGCAAATAGATAAAGTAGCTATATCGTTTAAAAAGTTAAATTTGAAAAAAGGAGATATTGTTACTATATGTTTACCTAATATACCGGAAGCACTAATTTCTTTTTATGCTTTAAATAAAATAGGAGTTATTGCAAACATGGTGCATCCTTTATCTGCTATAGAAGAAATAAAGGAAAGTTTAATTAAAACTAATAGTAAATATTTAATAATGCTTGATATGCATTATTCTAAAATAAAGGATACAATAAAATCTACTAATGTAAAAAAAGTAATATTTACAAGTCCAAAAGATTCTATGAATATATTTATGAAAATAGGTTATACATTAATGCAAATAGGTAAGTATGAAAAATATCCTAGAAATAAATTTTTCATGAAATTTAACAAATTATATAAACATACGTATAAAAGTAATATAACATTTAAAAAATATGGTAAAGACACACCTTGTGTTATATTACATAGTGGTGGAACAAGCGGTACACCTAAAAATGTTGTCCTTCAAAATAGAGCATTTATACTTGGTGCAAGGCAGGAGGAAATTGTTTTAAAAAGATTGAAACCAGGTGATTGTTGTTTAGCAATAATGCCAAATTTTCATGGCTTTGGACTTAGTGTTACAATACATACTCCTCTTGCACTAGGTTGCTATACAATTTTAATACCACAATTTAATGGTAAAAAATTTGATACTTTGTTTAAAAAAACTAGACCTACTTGTGTACTTGGAGTTCCAACTATATTTGAGGCGTTAATAAGTTATAAAAATGAAAAAAACTTAGATTTATCATTTTTAAAATATGTTGTAAGTGGTGGAGATGTTCTAAATAAAAATTTGGAAGATAGGATAAATGATTATTTAAAGGATCATAATTGTACTGCTAAGATAGTTCAAGGATATGGACTTTCAGAAGCACTTGCTGCTGTAACACTAGCTTTTGATGATATAAATAAATCGGGGTCAGTTGGAATACCTCTTCCAGGAAATTATATAAAAATAATTAATACTTCGACAAGAAATGAAAATCCAGCTAATGTAGTTGGAGAAATATGTATTAATTCTAAAGCACTTATGATGGGATATTTGAATGATGATGCCGAAACAAATGAAGCATTGCAAATTCATAATGATGGCCATATTTGGCTTCATACAGGTGATTTAGGATATATGGATGAAGATGGCTTTGTATTTGTAAAAGGTAGATTAAAGCGTATGATCATTACAAGTGGTTATAATGTTTATCCATCTCATATAGAATCTGTTATAGAGGCTCATGAGGCAGTTTTACAGTGTACAGTTATAGGAGTCCCACATCCATATAAAAAGGAAGTTCCTAAAGCTTTCATTGTTCTTAAAGATGGATATAAAGGAGTGTTCATAAAGGCTCAAATAAGAGATTATATAAGAAAAAATTTAGCTAAATACATGATTCCAAAAGAAATAGTGTTTAGAAAACAATTACCAAAAACTAAATTAGGTAAAGTAGATTTCAAAAAACTCGAAAGTGATATAGGTGAAGATGACGATGAATAAAAAATTACCTCCATTATATTATGTTGGTAGAGCTATTTTAGGACCTATATTTAAACTATATTATAATCCTAAAATAATAGGTCGAGAAAATATTCCTAAAGATGGTGCAATTATAATTGCAGGAAATCATAAACATCTTTATGATCAGTGTTTAAGCATACTAGCCACTAAAAGAGGAATACATTATATGGCAAAAAAAGAGTATTTTGATTCTAAATTAACTGCTTGGTTTTTTAAATATACAGGATGTATATCAGTTAATAGAAAAACTAAAGATGATAAAGCAGTTTCTTTAGCTATTGATGTTTTAAATGATAATGGAGCTATAGGAATATTTCCAGAAGGAACAAGGAATAAAACTGATCAATTTTTACTACCATTTAAATATGGAGCTGTTTCTATGGCTTTAAAAACTGATGCGTATATAGTACCTTTTGGAATTACAGGTGATTACAAATTTAGAAGTAAAAATTTAAAAATAAAATTTGGAATTCCTTTTAAAGTAACTGAAAATTTAGAAGAAGCAAATCAAAAATTATTTGAAAATGTAAAAGAGCTAATGATGGAAAATTTAAAATAGTAAATTATATGAATTAATGATATAATTAAATAGGTGATTTAATGAATAAAAAATTATATAAAGCTATTATTGTAATTTTGTATCTACTAGCTTTTTTCATTTTCTCTTTTTTTATAAAAGTTAGATTAACACCTAACGTATATATTCATTTGGATTATAGATTAATATTACTATTTTTGGCTTGTATATTTATATATATAAATGGTTATTTATTAATTAAATATTTTAATTGTTCAAAAAGAATACTTAAAATTAATTTAATAATATATTTTATAGTTTACGTTGTAACAATTTGTACGCTTACTCTTTTTGATGAAATTTTTGGACGTCAAGGACTTGTAATAGTTAATTGGAATAAACAACTTTTAGATTTATATATGAGATATTCTTTTAATATAATTCCATTTAGAACAATAAATTTATTTATATCTGGATATATAAATGGAATAGTAAGTTTTAAAAGCTTTTGCATAAATATAATAGGTAATTTATGCTTATTTATGCCTTTTTCACTTTTTTTACCACTTATCTTTAAATCTATGAATAAATATATAAGATTTTTAATAACTTTAATATTTATAGTGATAGTAATAGAACTTTTACAATTTATAACAATTTCAGGTAGTTGCGATATAGATGATGTTTTACTTAATGTATTTGGAGCTAGTATAGTTTATTTTTTACTAAATATAAGATGTATAAAGAAAGGTATACATAAAATATTTTTATTTGAGTAGGTGAAATATGAAAAAATATTTGAAATGGATAATATGCGCAGTATCAATAATATTATTTATAATAGTATCTTTATTAGTTTTTACTAAATCTGATATATATATTGATAGTGTAGTTTATAAATATGTTTCAAAATATATATCTGATAATAATACTAATTTTATTAAAGTTCTTACATATTTAGGAAGTGGTATTGTAGTAATTTCAATAACATTATTTGCCTTAATATTTATAAAAAATAAGAAGTATGCTTTATATATGTCAATCGATTTATTACTTATAACTATATTTCAATTAATACTTAAAAATATTTTTGCAAGAAATAGACCTATAGATATAAATTTAATAGATGAAAACGGATATAGTTTTCCATCAGGACATAGTCTTACTTGTTTTGCTTTTTATGGATTTATAATATATTTAATTTATATTTCAGGTATAAATAAAAAAAGTAAAATTATATTTATAACATTACTTTCATTTGTAATTTTATTTGTAGGTTTAAGTAGAATTTATCTTGGAGTACATTATTTTACAGATGTGATAGGTGGATTTTTATTTTCATTAGCATATTTAATAATTTTTACAACAATAATAAAGAAGCAAATTAATTAACTTGCTTCTTTATTCTAATTTAATAGTAGGAATTAAAGATTCTAATGACTCGTTTTTATACGATGGTTCAGTACCTTTTATATAATAAAACATTGTGGGATTTTTAGTACTTTGATCTGCAATTTTACCACTTATTGGATCAACTAAGACTCCAACAACATTACTAGGTATTGAATACCACTGTTCTTCTTTATCTTTAAAATAATTTTCAACTATATCAGCCCACATAAATCTTATTTGTTTACCATCTTTAATTGCAGTTTCTTTATTATCATCATATCCACTCCAAATACCTACAACTAAATTAGAGTTATATCCAAAAATTAAATGATCTGTATCTGTAGTTCCAGTTTTAACTGCATATTTTTTTGTAATCTTGTTTGCAATATCATAACAAGTAGGATAATTATAATCTATAAAGTTATAGTTATATGTACTTGTTAAAATTTCATTCATAATATATGTCAAAGAAGAGTTTAATACTTGTTCTTTATATTCTTCACTTTCGTATAAAATATTTCCTTTTGAATCTTCAATTTTTTTTATAAAATGTGGTTTTATTTTATAGCCATTATTAGCTAGAGTACTATATGCTTTTACCATATCTATAAGTGTGATTTCTTCACTCCCTAAAGCAAGAGAAGGAATAGCTTCAAGTGTTGAAGAAATTCCAACTCTTTTTAGCATTTCAACTAAAGTTTCTTCCCCTAAAAATAAATGTGTCTTAACTGCATATATATTTTCAGAGTATGATATAGCAGCAGCCATTGAAATATCTTTGTTACCATATTTTTTATTGTAATTAGCTGGACTGTATGTTTTATCATCAGAAAATACAAATGTAGTTTCTTCACTAGTGAAAGTAGTAGATTCTGTAAAGCCATTTTCTAAAGCTGCATAATATAGAAAAGGTTTTAAAGTAGATCCAACTTGTCTTTTTGCATATAATGCACGATTAAATTGTGATTTACTATAATCTCTACCACCAGCTAATGCTAAAATTTCTCCATCGTTAGGATTCATTACAATGCTTGCAACTTGGAGTTCATCGTTAGTAAAGTTATCATTAATTGCATTTTCAACTAAAGTTTGTACGTCTAAATTTAAGGTTGTGTATATATTAAGCCCACCAGTTTCTAAAAATGAACTTGGGAGTTCTAAAGTGTCTAACTCATCCATAACAGCATCCTGGAAGTATCTTAAAGTATTAAGCTTATTATTATATATATATCCATAAAATTCAAGGTTAGTATTATAGGCTTCATCCATTTGATTTTGAGTTATATATCCATTAGTAACCATAGATTTTAAAACTGTATATTGTCTTTGTTTTGCTTTATCATAATTTAAAATAGGAGAATAATTGGATGGTGATTTAGGAATACCAGCAAGGATTGATGCTTCTGCTAATGTAAGATCACTAGAACTTTTATTAAAATAATAATAGCTTGCATTTTCTATTCCATAAATGCCACCATAATTTATAGTATTTAAGTATCCTTCTAAAATATCATCTTTACTATATTGACTTTCAAGTTTAATTGTAAGCCAAGCTTCTTTTATTTTTCTTTCCCATGTTTTATCAAACGTTAAAAACAAATTTTTAGCGTATTGTTGCGTTATTGTTGAAGCACCTTGAAGTGTTTTTTTATTAATAAAATTAACATATAATGATTTAACTATTCTTAAATAATCAAATCCTTGATGTTTATAAAAATTTTTATCTTCAATAGAAATAGTTGCATCTATTAGATAATTAGATATTTTATCCAAATTAATCCATTCGCCACTCGCACCATTTAAAAGTTCATTATTAGTATCATATAAATAATATCCATTTGGTCTAGTTATATCAAGTTTGTTGGAAATGGAAGCTATAAAATATATTCCAAAGTATATAAATGTAGTAAAACTTAAAAAAAATCCTAAAAAAATCAATAATTTTTTTACGCGTTTTCCCTTGATTTTCATACTCTCACACACTTTCTATCTTTAGTATTAGAAAAAAATATAAAAATATGAGTGCAAAAGTAAAAAAAGTATGCTATAATGTTTGGGAGTTGATATTATGTCTAAAATTAGTTTAAAAGCGCATATTTTATCGGATATTGATGATATTACAATAAAAACAGTAGGAATCAAACAAAATAATAAAATAATTTACAAAGAAAATGATATAAATGTAACCATTGTAATTCAAAATAATAGAATAGAAATGAAAAGAGTATGCAAATTTTACGAAATAAATTTAATATTTGAAAAAGATAAATTAACTAAATCAACTTATCAGTTTGATTCATCTAAAATTTTAGATCTACAAACTTTAACCAAAAAGCTAATAATTAAAGATAATTTAATAAAAATCGACTATGAATTAGAAGGAAATAAATTTTCCTATAGTTTAAATATGGGAGGTTAAAATGGTATTAGATGTATTAAGTAATTTAATAACAGATGTATCTAAAAAAATAGGCTATGATGAAAATTTAAAAGTAATTAAATCAAATAGACTAGATTTATGTGATTATCAATGTGATGAAGTTTTTCGTTTATCTAAAATATATCATAAAAGCCCTATAGAGATAGGTACAAGTATAATAGATGCATTAAATAATATTGAAAATTTTAATGATTACTTTGAAAAAGTTGAATTTTGTAAACCTGGATTTATTAATATGACTTTAAGTAATAAGTTTATAAATAAAATGCTTAAGGAAATGGCATTGAATGATAAATTTAATATTCGAAAAAATGAACAAGTGAAAACATTTGTAATTGATTACGGTGGTCCTAATGTTGCAAAGCCTCTTCACGTTGGTCATATGCGTCCAGCGATAATAGGCGAATCAATAAAAAGAATAATTAATTATGTTGGACATAAGACTATAGCTGATGTACATTTAGGAGATATAGGACTTCCAATTGGAGAAGTAATATATAAAGCTTTAGAAGATAAAGTAAATCCAGAAGATTTAACTCTTGATTATTTAAATAAAGTATATCCTTTAATGAGCGCTAAAGTAAAAACAGATGAAGATTTAAAAAATAAATGTGCTGCTATTATTAAGGATGTGCAGGAGAAAAAAAATTATTTGGATTATTGGAAGGTAATATGCGATATATCAGTTAACGATATTAAAAGAATTTATAAATATTTAGATGTTTCATTTGACTTATGGTTGGGTGAAAGTGATGCATATAATTATATACCTAAAGTAAAAGAGTTATTAATAAAAAAAGGATTACTTGAAGATAGTCAAGGTGCTAAAGTTGTGTTTGTAAATAATGAAGATGATAAAATTAATTATCCACCTTTAATATTCGAAAAAAGTAACGGTGCATATCTTTACGATAGTTCTGAATTAGGAACAATTTATCAAAGAATGGAAGATTTTAATCCTGATTACATATTATATATAACAGATGGAAGACAGTCTATGCATTTCAATCAAGTATTTAGAGTTTGTCAGTTAAGTAATTTAACTAAAGACACTAAACTTTTACATCTTCCAAATGGAACAATAAATGGTATAGATGGTAAGCCATATAAAACAAGAAGTGGTGATACACCAAAATTAGATGATTTGTTTAAAGAAGTAAGAGATATATTCATATCTAAAAAAGAAGAAAACAAAACTATGCCTTTATCTGATATAGATAAAATAGTAAATTCTATTTTGAAATTTGCAGATTTACAAAATAGTAGAGATAAAGATTATATATTCGATATAAATAAATTTAGTGATACACAGGGAAAAACAGGACCATATATTTTATATACGTATCTTAGAATTAATAAAATTATAGAAAAATATTCGTCTGATATAAATAAAATTAGTGATAACATATATAATAATTATGATAGGGATTTAAGAATAGCTATACTTGATTTACATAGTAGCATAGATCTTGCATTTAAAGAGTATAAACCAAGTTATATTGCCGAATATGTTTATAATTTATGCGTAATTTTAAATTCATTCTATCAAAATAATCATATTGCTAATATAGATGATGAAATAAAATTAAATGACTTGTTAAGTATTTTAAACCTTTCAAATAAAATTATTAAAGAAATGTTAAATTTACTTATAATAGATATACCAAAAAAAATGTAATTTGAGGGAGGATTTTATGAAATTAAAAGATATGAAAAAAGAAGAGTTAGAGGTGCTTTCTTATACCGACTTAACTGAATTAATTATAAAAGAAAATAAGAAATCTATGAATACTGCTAGTATATTTAAAACTATATGTGATTTGCTTGATTTAACTAGTGATGATTATGCAAATAAAATAGGTGATTATTATACATCACTTACAACAGATAAAAGATTTATTTTACTAGATAATGCTGAATGGGATTTGAAAGATAAACATAAAGTAGAAATTATTTTAGATGATGAAGAAGATATGGATGAAGAAGATGTTATAGAGGATGATGACGATGATGATGAGTCATCATATGATGAAGAAAATAATGATAATGACACTATGGACAGCATTGAGATAACAGATGATGAAGTTGATTTAGATGATGACGATGATATGGATGATTTATCAATTGTCGATGAAGAAGATATGGATGAAGAATTATAATCTTCTTTTTTATTTGTTTTAATAACTTGAAAATCTAATATAATTATAGTATAATTTATATGTTTTGAAAGGGAGATTGCAATGATTGAAAGACTTGAGAATATAGAAAAACGTTATAATGAAATAATTGATTTATTAAGTAAGCAAGAAATTTTAAGTGATATAAAAAAGACAACAGCTTTAAGTAGAGAACAAGCATCTTTAAAAGAAAATTATGAGGCTTATCAAGAGTATAAAAAAGTTTTAGCAAATATAAACGATGCTAAAGAGCTTATGAAAGATAAAGAAATGGCTGAATTTGCTAAGGAAGAATATACTATAAATGAAGAAAAAAGGAAAAAGATGGAATCTGACTTTGAGATTATGTTGCTTCCTAAAGATCCAAATGACGGAAAAGATGTTATAGTAGAAATAAGAGGTGCAGCAGGGGGCGATGAAGCTAATATTTTTGCTGGAGATTTATATAGGATGTATGTATACTATGCAGAAAAAAATGGATGGAAAGTAGAAGAACTTAATGCTGAAGAAGGCGCATCTGGTGGATATTCGCAAGTAGAATTTAAAATTAAAGGTGATAATGTATATTCAAAATTAAAGTATGAGAGTGGTTCGCATCGAGTTCAAAGAGTACCAACTACTGAATCACAAGGAAGAATTCAAACATCAACAGCTACTGTTCTTGTTATGCCAGAAGCAGATGACATAGATATAGAGATAAAAGATAGTGATTTAAGAATTGATACGTATTGTGCATCAGGTCATGGAGGACAAGGTGTAAATACAACACCATCTGCTGTTAGAATTACTCATATACCAACTAATACTGTGGTAACATGTCAAAATCAAAGAAGTCAAATTCAAAATAAGGCTGAGGCTATGGAAGTATTAAAATCTAGACTTTATCAAATGGAACTAGAAAAACAGGAAAAAGAATTGGGCAGTGAAAGAAAAAATAAAATAGGTACTGGAGATAGAGCTGAAAAAATTCGTACATATAATTATCCACAAAATAGGGTTACAGATCATAGAATAGGATTTTCAACTATGCAATTATCACGTGTTATGGATGGGGAATTAGATGATATAATTAATGCCTTAATAACTGAAGATCAAGCAAGAAAATTAAAAGGAGAATAGTTTTAATTTGAACAATGATGATATTAATTATTTAAAAAAATATTATAAAGGTAATATAGATGATGCATTAAAAAAATTAGGTCAAGGTGTACCAGTTCAGTATATAGTAGGTGATGTTGATTTTTATGGAAATATTATTAAAGTGGATAAAAGAGTTTTAATACCTCGTTTTGAAACAGAGGGATTAGTTGAACTTGCACTTGAAATGTTACCTAATAGCAATATAGATTTAGTTGATTTAGGGACTGGAAGTGGATGCATTGCAATAACTATAAAAAAGAAATTATCTAACATAAATGTTACTGCTGTTGATATATCAAGTGATGCAATTACTTTAGCTCGCGAAAACGCAAAAATAAATAATGTTGATATAAAATTTGTAGAAGGAGATATGCTTAATCCATTGACTGGTAAATATGATGTTATCATTAGTAATCCACCTTATATTAGTTATGATGAGGATATTATGGATATTGTTAAAAATAATGAACCTAGTATTGCTTTATATGCTAAAGATAACGGATTATACTTTTATAAAGAAATTTTGAAAAATTGCTCTAAATATCTTAAAGATAAATATTATATTTTATTTGAAATAGGATATAATCAAGGAGAAAAAATTAAAGAAATTGCATTGAAATATTTAAACTGTGAAGTTAAAATAAAAAAAGATTTGCAAGGCTTTGATAGATATATAATAATAAAAGGAAATTAAAATTTCTTTTTTTTAATATTTTTTTCGACAAATTTCTAACATTTTTTATGTAATAATATAAAATACATTGGAGGAATTATATGGAAGAATTATTGATAAAAGAAGCATTATATGAAGGGGTTTGTATATATAATGAAATTTTAAATTGTAAAATTAAATTTGGTAATGTTTATTTGAATAATATTAATAAAAAATATTTATCTCTTTACTTGGGATTAATATCAGCTATTAGTAATATTGGTATTAAAATTCAACCTTTAAATATTAGCGTTAATTATGTAAAACTAAATAAAACTTTTTTTATAAGAATGTATGAAGATGAATTTAATAGTATAACTTTTGATTCTATAGATGAATATGTAAATTTTTTAATGAGTAAGAATATTATAAAAATATTTAATGAAATTAATGGCATTCAAATAGATGATGTGATTGATAGAAGTCATAAAAAACTTGTAAAAGAATAAAATAAAATATAAAGGGTGAACGTATGCCTATTATTGGTATAATTACGAGAAAATCGAAAAGTGATGAAGGCCATTATATTGATATAATATATGATGCAATAGAGAAGGCTGTTTTAGTTAATGGTGGATTCTCTATAGGTATAGTACCACGTTATAATTATAAGAGTTTGATTGATATGTGTGATGGTATTATATTGCAAGGTGGAGATGAAAAAGAAGAGTATGATATTGATATCATAAATTACTTGTACAAAATAGATAAACCAGTTTTAGGAATTTGCCTTGGAATGCAAATTATGGGTATGGCATTTAATGGTACTCTTGAAAATATTAGTAATCATAAAAATAAGCTGAGTTATTCTCACAGTGTTAAAATTGATAAAAAATCCCATCTATTTAAAATATTAAAAAAAGAAAAGATAAATGTAAATAGTAGACATAATTCTGTACTTAAAAATACTAATTTAAGTATTGTAGGAATCAGTAATGATAATAAAATAGAGGCAATAGAAGCAAAAGATAAAAAATTTTTTATAGGGGTTCAATGGCATCCAGAAAATATGATAGATTATGATTTTGAACAAAGCAAGCTATTCAAATATTTTATAAATATATGTAGTAGTCGTTGACAATTTTTAAAAGGTAATCTATAATTAATTATGAGGATGAGTGTATGAATAAAAAAATTTTACAATATGTATTTATTACAGCAATATATACAATTGCTATGATAATTGGTACTCTTTTAGATATGTATTTTAAAATAGAAAATGGTTTTACAATTATAGTAAATTCAATTTTAATTGCCTCATCAATTGTTATAATAATAAAAAATGACATTGAATGTTTTACAGGGAAATTTTTTTCTAGATATTTTTTATTAATACTTATACCATTAATATTTGCTTTTGGATTGTCTTATGCACAGATTAATAGAAGCAATTTAATAAGAGTAATTATGGGTGGCTTTTTAGGCGTTTTTACAACTGTAGTATTTGAAGAGATGCATTATAGAGTAATAGGTTATGAAGTATTTAAAAAGGATAAATTATATTTAAATAGCGCTTTACTTTTAACTTTTATTTATTCTTGTTCTAATGTGATTAATATGATATTTAATAAAGAGGAAGCAATTATGATCATTTTAGGATTCATTTCATCATTTTCGTTTGGCCTATTTTTACTTTCAATATACGGAAAGGTAAAAAATGCTTTACTACCAATTTTTTGTAGTACTTTATTCAATTATACTTTTGTATATTTTGATACGTTTTCGATAAATACTCATATATTATCCACAAATTTATGCTATTTATTATTTTTTATAAGTAATTTGTTTTATATAACAGTAGGTATTAAGATTATAAAAGGGTATAAAACTTTAGAAGAAAAAGAATTGGAATAAATTGAATATGGATGTATTAGGATATAAAGCTTTTTATAAAGGTTTAATAAATAATTATGGAATGAAATTTAGTGTAGGCAAAATTTATTTTATGCCTGGTGTGATAAAGTTTGGATTAAATGGTAATGGATTTCATATGTGCAAAAATATAGAAGATACGTTTAGATATTTTAATACATTCGATTATGATATTGATATATGTGAAGTTAAAGGAAGCCTTGATGTTTGTGAGGGTAAAGATGAATATTATGGCTATTATGATATGTATAGTGTCAAGCTTATTGAAATATTAAAAAAATTAACTAGAGATGAAATTATTTCTTTAGGACTTAATTTGGATGAGATAAGAGCAGAAAGATTTGTATCTACTTATAGATTAAATAAAGACGAAATAGAGTTGTTTAAACAGAAATATAAATGCAAAAAAAATGTTTTAAATGCTTTATCGTATTATCAAGAAAAAATATTTGATATATATAATAGTAATATTTGAATACTATTATTTTTTTATGATCTTTTAATAAATCAATAAAATTAATAAAAGTGACTAATATCACTTTTCCTTTTTTAATTTGTAAATTAGTGTTATAATAGTGCTTGGTGATGTTTATGGATAAAATTATCATTAAAGGTGCTCGTGAAAATAATTTAAAAAACATTGATTTAGAGTTACCTAAAAATAAATTAATAGTAATGACAGGTGTATCAGGTAGTGGTAAAAGCAGTTTAGCGTTTGATACTATATATAAAGAAGGTCAAAGAAGATATGTTGAAAGTTTAAGTGCATATGCGCGTCAATTTTTAGGAGGTACTGATAAACCTGATGTTGATAGTATTGAGGGATTAAGCCCATCAATTAGTATAGATCAAAAAACAACTAATAATAATCCAAGAAGTACTGTTGGAACAGTAACTGAAATATATGATTATTTGAGGTTATTATTTGCTCGTATTGGCGTACCATATTGTCCTAATCATAATAAGCCAATAAAGAGTCAAAGTATAGAAGAGATGACAAATCAAGTATTAGAACTTGATGTAAATACTAAAATAAGAGTATTATCACCTGTTGTCCATGGGGAAAAAGGAACACAAAAAGATTTACTAGAAGATTTAAAAAAAGAGGGATACTCAAGAATTAGGGTAGATGGATCTGAAAGAGAATTAAGTGAAGATATAATATTAGAAAAAAATAAGAAACATAATATTGATGTAGTAGTTGATAGATTAATAATAAAGGAAGATATACGTTCAAGATTAAGTGAGGCGATAGAGCTTTCTTGTAAATTATCAAAAGGAAAATGCGTAATAGATGTAATAGGTGATAAAGAAATTATAATGAGTGAAAAATATGCATGCCCAGATTGTGATTTTTCACTTCCAGAATTAGAACCAAGGCTTTTTAGTTTTAATGCTCCATATGGGGCTTGTCCTGATTGTAATGGATTGGGATTTAAGCAGAAAATTGATGAAGATTTGATTATGCCAGATAAAAGTAAAAGTATTTTAGATGGTGGAATCGTTGCTTATAATATGGATGCTTCAATTTCATACACACAAATTGTAACTTTAGCTAAGGCTTATAATATTGATTTATCTAAACCTATTAAAGATTTAAAAAGAGAAGAACTTGATTTAATTTTATATGGTTCTGATAAACCAATTGAGTTTAATTATACTGCAAGTAACGGCAACACAAGGAAAACGACAGATTATTTTGAAGGTATTATAAATAATCTTGAAAGACGCTATATAGAAACTAAAAGTGGTTGGATTAGAGATTGGTTAGATAAATTTATGATGGAACTTCCTTGTACGACTTGTAAAGGTGCAAGACTAAATTCATCAGTACTTTCTGTAAAAATAAATAAAAAGAATATATATGAAGTAACAAAATTATCAATCGGTGAATTATATACTTTTTTAGATAATTTGAAACTTTCACAAGAACAGGAAAGTATAGCGGAATTAATATTGAAAGAGATTAAAGATAGACTTAAGTTTTTAATTAACGTGGGACTTAGCTATCTTACATTAGATAGAATGGCTGGTACTTTATCTGGTGGAGAAGCAGGTAGAATTCGACTTGCAACTCAAATTGGTTCTAGATTAACAGGCGTTTTGTATGTGCTTGATGAACCTAGTATTGGCTTACATCAAAGAGATAATGCTAGACTTATAAATTCACTTTTGGAAATGAGAGATTTAGGTAATACTTTAATAGTTGTTGAACATGATACTGATACTATGCTTGCAGCTGATTATTTAGTTGATATAGGCCCACTTGCTGGAATACATGGTGGGGAAGTAATTGCAAAAGGAACTCCAAGTGAGGTTATGAATAATGAAAATAGTTTAACTGGTAAATATTTATCTGGAAAACTTAAAATAGATGTGCCTGAAAAAAGAAGAAAAGGCAATGGCAAATTTTTAACTATTAAAGGAGCTAGTGAAAATAATTTAAAAAATATTACTGTTAAATTCCCACTTGGTAAATTTATATGTGTAACAGGTGTATCAGGTAGTGGTAAAAGTAGTTTAGTTAATGAGATATTATATAAAGCAGTAGCCTCTAATTTATATAAATCTAAAATGAAACCTGGTAAACATAAAAGTATAATAGGGCTTGAGAACATTGATAAAGTAATTGATATTTCACAAGCACCAATAGGTAGGACTCCACGCAGTAATCCTGCTACTTATGTAGGAGTATTTGATGATATAAGAGACGTATTTGCCGAAACAAAAGAAGCTAAAATGAGAGGATATGATAAAGGTAGATTTTCATTTAATGTCAAAGGTGGTAGATGTGAAGCTTGTTATGGTGACGGCGTAAAAAAAATAGAAATGCATTTTTTACCTGATGTATATGTTCCTTGTGAAGTGTGTCATGGAACAAGATATAATAGAGAAACGTTGCAGGTTAAATATAAGGGAAAAAGCATTTATGATGTTTTAGAAATGAATGTTGAAGAGGCTTTAGAATTTTTTAAAAACATTCCAAAGGTAAAAGAAAAATTACAAGTTATGATGGATGTGGGATTATCTTATATAAAACTTGGTCAAAGTGCCCCAACATTATCAGGTGGTGAGGCAGGACGTGTAAAACTTGCTAAAGAACTTCAAAAAAAGCCTACAGGAAAAAGTTTATTTATACTAGATGAGCCTACAACAGGACTTCATACACATGATATTAAAAAATTACTTGACATATTGAATAAAATTGTAGATAATAAAGACACTGTAATAGTAATAGAACATAACTTAGATGTTATAAAGGTTGCTGATTATATAATTGATTTAGGACCAGAAGGTGGAGCTGATGGTGGTGAAATTGTTGCTTCTGGTACGCCTGAAGAAGTCGCAAAAAATGAAAAAAGCTATACAGGTAAGTTTTTGAAGGGAATGTTAAAATGAAAGTAAATTTTGAATATACTAAAAAAGAGTATAAGAAATATTTGTTAAGATCAAGAATTATTAATAATATAATACTATTTATAATAGGTATTATAATATATCTTTTTATAATTGATAAATTCAATATGAAAAGTTTAATTATATTTATATTAGTATTAATACTTTTCATATATTTAATTAACAAGTTATATATAGTAGCATATTTAAAAGTTAATGAAATGTTAAATTATCAAACGTATGGTAAATATACAGTTGAAATAACTAATAATAAATTTTCTGTAACTGTAAATAAGTGTAAAACGGATTATAAATATAATTCTATAAAAAAAGTTGTAGTTAGAAAAAATTATTTTAAATTAAAATTCAAAAAATCAAGAGAATATTTAACGTTTGAAAGGAAACTATTTAACGATCAAGAATATCTAAAAATGATTGAAATGTTTAAAGATAAAGTTAAATAATACAATTAGAAATTTTAGTGAAAAAAAATATTTTTCATATATTTTTCATAAAAAAGGTATAATATTATTATAGCTAGGAGGATATTATGGAAGAAATAAAAAGTGAAAAAGAAAAAAAAGAAGAAAAAATAGTTGAAGCAAACATAATTAATGAAAATGAACCTATTGATGAGGAGCAATCAAATAATAATTCAAATGAAGAATCTAAAAATATCGAAGATGTAAAATGTTTTATAAATTCTAATGATGAAACTATAGATGAAAAAAATGTTAAGAATAATAATTCAGGAGAATTTAAATCTAAGATATTTTTTGCTATATGTTTTATTTTAATTGGTGGATTATTGACATATGGAATTATTTTGACATCAAATGGAGGTATATTACATAAAAAAATATATAGTGAAAATGTTAAGACGACAACTCTAGAAGAAATGAGTGACTTAAAAGAAGGAATAAAAAATGTATATGAATCAACAGTTTACATAGAGGTATCATCAAATAGAGGAGCAATTGCATCTGGTTCTGGATTTGTCTATAAAACAGATGATAAAAATGGATATATTTTAACGAACTATCATGTAATAGAAGGCGGTTCTAAATTTGTTGTTACTTTTACAGATGGTGAAGAAGTAGAAGCTAAACTAATAAATGGTGATGAATATTATGATATTGCTATTTTAAGTATTAATAAAGATAGTGTAAAAAAAGTAGCAACATTAGGTGATTCTAATTCTCTTGAACTTGGAGATACTGTATTTACAGTTGGTGCTCCTCTTGGTAAAGAGTATATGGGAACTATTACAAAAGGAATTATATCTGGAATAAATAGAATGGTAAATGTTGAATTGACCAGTGGAGATTATTTAATGGAAGTAATTCAAACTGATGCATCTATAAATAGTGGTAATAGTGGAGGACCGATATGCAATATAAAAGGAGAGGTTGTTGGAATAACATCTTCTAAACTTATTGGAAGTGGTGTAGAAGGTATGGGATTTGCAATTCCAATTGATGCAGTAAATTCTATAATAGGTAATATTGAAAATGGTGAAAATATTTCAAGACCATATTTGGGAGTGCAAGTTGTAGATATAACTAATACTTTTGCATTACAATATTACTATGGTATTTCAATTGGAAAAGATGTTTCCTTTGGTGCTGTTTTGAGCCTTGTTGAAAATGGAGAACCAGCTAGTAAAGCGGGATTACAAGTTGGAGATGTTATAGTTTCAATGAATAATGAAAAGGTAGATGATGTTTCACACTTTAAATATTTATTATATAAATATAAGGTAGGAGATAAAATAACTGTTAAGTACTATAGAAATAATCAATTACTTGAAACGACTATAGAACTTACAAAATCAATATCAACAAATTAATTATTAAAAGGAGAATTTTATGTTGGAGATAAAACAAATTACTAAAGTTTATAAAACAGGAGATTTTACTCAAAAGGCATTAAATAAAGTTAGTATAAATTTTAGAAAATGCGAGTTTGTATCTATTTTAGGCCCAAGTGGTAGTGGTAAAACAACATTATTAAATATAATTGGTGGTCTAGATAAATACGATAGTGGCGATCTAATAATTAATGGAATCTCCACAAAAAAATATAAAGATAAAAATTGGGATTCGTATAGAAATCATAGAATAGGTTTTGTTTTCCAAAGCTATAATTTAATACCTCATCAAACAGTTTTATCAAATGTTGAACTTGCTTTAACTCTTTCTGGAGTTGGAAAAAAGGAAAGAAGAAAAAGAGCTAAGCAAGTTTTAGAAGATGTTGGATTGAATAAGCATATCTATAAAAGGCCTAATCAATTAAGTGGTGGGCAAATGCAAAGGGTTGCTATAGCACGTGCTTTAATTAATAACCCTGATATATTATTAGCAGATGAGCCAACAGGAGCACTTGATTCTGAAACTAGTATACAAATTATGAATTTGTTAAAAAAAATAAGTAAAGATAAATTAGTTATTATGGTAACTCATAATCCTGATTTAGCGCATGAGTATTCAAATAGAATAATAAGCTTAAAAGATGGAGAAGTCACAAGTGATACTAATCCATATTTGGAAACTGATGATTTTGAAAATAAAAGAAAAAAATCCAAAAAAACAAGTATGAATTTTTTTACAGCTCTTTCTTTATCATTAAATAATTTAATGACAAAAAAGGGTAGAACATTACTTACTGCTTTTGCAGGGTCTATAGGAATAATAGGAATTGCTTTAATACTTTCACTTTCTAATGGAGTTAATAATTATATAGATAAAGTTCAAGAGGATACATTAACAAGTTATCCACTTTCTATAGAAAAAAACACTGTTGATGCATCAAATTTAATGTCATCATTTATGAATAATAATAAGGAAGAACATGAACTTGATGGAATTTATTCTAACGATATTATGACTAATATGATAAGTACTATGTATAGTGGCATAACTGTTAATAATTTATCAAAATTTAAGGAATTTATTGAAAGTAATAAGGAATTAGAGAAATATATAAATGATATAAAATATTCTTATAACTTAGATTTGCAGATATATAATGATTCATTGCTTAAAATAAACCCAAGTGGTTTAATGAATATATTTGGATTTAATAATGAAAATTTTTCAAGTAATATAGTAATTTTTAATGAACTTACTACAAATAAAGATTTACTTAATAGTCAATATGAAGTTGTTAGTGGTAAAATGCCTACTAATTATAATGAATTAGTATTAATTATAGATGAAAATAATGAAATTAGTGATTATGTTTTGTATGCACTTGGTATTAAGGATCAAAAGGAAATTCAAGAAACTATGCAAAATATGATTGCTGGTAAAGAAATAAAAGAATTTGAAAGTACAAAATATGATTACAATGATATTTTGAATACTAGTTATAAGCTTGTACTTAATTCAGATTACTATGTAAAAGAAAATAATAAGTGGATAGATAAAAGTAGCGATTTAAATTATTTAAATGAAATAGTTAGTAATGGTTTAAATTTAAATATTGTTGGTATAATAAAACCTAAAGATGGTAGCAATATATCTGTAATAAATGGTGTAGGATATACAAAAGAATTAACAGATTATGTAATAAATGGGATAAATGAAAGTAAAATAGCTATTGAGCAAAAACAAAATAAAGAAATAGATGTATTTACAAATTTACCATTTAATGAATTAAATACATACGAAACTAACTTAAATAAAATAGGTATTTTTGATTTAAATGATCCATATATTATAAATATATATCCAAAAGATTTTGAATCAAAAGATAAAATTGAAAATATAATAAATAAATATAATAAAGAAAAAGAAGATGCCAATTTAAGCGATGAAAAAATTGAATATACTGATTATGTAGGATTACTTATGAATAGCGTAACTACTATAGTAAACGTAATTGGATATGTTTTGATAGCGTTTGTTTCCATATCGCTAATAGTATCAAGTATAATGATAGGTATTATTACATATATTTCTGTACTTGAAAGAACAAAAGAAATTGGAATATTAAGAGCTATTGGTGCATCTAAAAAAGATATATCAAGAGTATTTAATGCAGAAACATTTATAGTTGGTATAACATCAGGAACCATAGGTATAGTAATAACTTGTATACTTAATACATTTATAAATGTTATAATCAAGAATATAACAGGCGTTGCTGTTAAGGCTGCTTTACCATTAAGTGCTGGGTTTGTATTGGTTTTAATAAGCATAATACTTACTGTTATAGCAGGTTTGATACCAGCTAAAGTTGCCAGTAAAAAAGATCCTGTTATTGCACTTAGAACTGAATAGAAAGAGTATTCTTTCTTTTTATTTATCATAAATAAATGATTTTTCTTTAAATATTTTAAAAAATATAGTATAATTATATTGGTGGTATAATGAAAGTGACTATACTTGGTACAGGTGCATATGGACTTGCCCTATCAAAAATATTAGTAGAAAATAAAAATGATGTAGTTATGTGGACTGCATTTGAAGATGAAAAAGAAGAGTTATTAAATAAAGGTACAACATCAAAACTAAAAGATTTTAAGTTTCCTAAATCAATAAATATAACAACTGATTTGGAAAGTGCTGTATTAGGAAGTGCCTTAATTGTCATAGCTATTCCAACGCAATTTGTTACAGATGTTTGTAAAAATTTGAAAAAATATTTCAAGTCAAATCAACATATATGTATTGCAAGTAAAGGTATAGAGCAGGGGACTTGCCTATTTATACACGATATGATAAAAAAACATATCAAAACAAGAAATATTGGAGCAATATCTGGGCCAAGTTTTGCTACTGATTTAGTAAAAGATGTACCAGTGGGTTTATCTTTAGCATCAAAAAATAAAAAAACAATTGAGTTAGTAAAAAAAGCTTTTTCAAATAATCATTTTAAATTATATGCAACTAGTGATATAATAGGTATAGAGGTGTGCGGAGCCGTCAAAAACATTATTGCAATAGCATCTGGAATAATTGATGGTATGGGATATCCAATATCAACTCAAGCAATGCTTATAACAGAATCGTTGCATGATATAAAAGCCTTAATACATTCATTAGGTGGATCTAAAAAAACAATATTAAGTTTTGCAGGATTTGGCGATATTTTACTTACTTGCACGAGTGAAAAGAGTAGAAATTATTCTTTTGGTAAATTAATTGGAAGTAATGCTACAAAAGAACAGTTAGATGAATATAATAGTAAAACTACAGTTGAAGGTTTATATACACTAAAAAGTATATATAAACTAATAAAAAATAAAAAAATAAAAATTCCTATAATTAATACAATATATAATATAGTTTTTAAACAGGAAGCAAAAGAAAAATTAATACAATATCTTATGCTAAAATAGGAATATTATGAATATAAAAGTTAGTAGTATAATAGCTTTGTTAACTATTATAGATAGCGATGTATATATATTTATTAAAGATGATGAATTAATAAATATACCTTGCTTTGATGAATTAGATATAGTTAACAAAAAATATATAAATAAATTAAAAATTTCAAATGTTGATTTAAAACAATGTTATACTTTTAGCGAAAAAAAAGAAGGTATACTTTATATTTCTACATTATTTGTAGATATAATAGATTCATTTTATATTAATATTAAAAATGAACTTAAGTTGATAAAATTATCAGATTTATCTAATGAAAAATATAAGAAAAAAATTATGGAATTTTTAAAAAATGAATTATCTAAGATAGATTCAATAAAAAAGATATATAAAGATGAATTTTCCTTGCCTGAAATACAAAAATTATATGAAAATTTATTTAATAAAAAATTTGATAGAAGAAATTTCAGAAAGAAATTAATAAAATCTAATTTAGTTGATTGCCTTGATAAAAAAACAAGTAAAAATGGTAGGCCAGCTAAACTTTACAAATTTAAAAATCTAGATTCGAGTAGTTTGTTTTAGGAGGTTATTTTATGAAATGGGGAGTAAGATCTATGCTTTGGTATGTTTTTATACTTGTTATTGCCTTTTTTGTCTCTTTATTTTACTATATGAAGTTTATAAATAATCCTAGCATACAAAGAATATTTTTTGGATAGCATTGTTATTAATGCTTTTTCTGTTACTTTTTTAATTAAATTAAATCTATTTGTAAATAATTTGTTTATAATTAAATTGTAAAAGGATGTTTGATATATATGAATCAAGATTATATAGGTAATGTAATAAAAAAAATAAGAAAAGAAAATGGCTTAACTCAAGAAAAGTTTGCTTTAAAATACAATGTTACATATCAAGCTGTATCGAAATGGGAAAGAGGAAAAAGTATACCAGATATTAATATTTTAAAGGCTATATGTGACGATTATAATTTAGATATAAATGAGTTATTACAATTAAATAGTAAAAAAAATAAAAAAAATAAAACAATTTTTATTTTTATAACAATAATAATTATTTTAATTATTTTTTGCGCATTTCTAATAATAAAAAAAGATTCTAATGATTTTAATTTTAAAACACTATTTACAAACTGTGATGATTTTAAACTTTTTGGAACAATTGCTTATAGTGAATCTAAAACATCAATATATATATCTAATATAACCTATTGTGGAGATAAAAATAATACAAAGTACAAATCTATAAAATGTACATTATATGAAACAAATGGAGATGTTCAAACTAAAATAGATAGTTATGATTATAAAGAAGAAATTACTCTAGAAGATTTTCTTAAAAATGTTAAATTTAATATAGAACATTATTCAAAAACTTGTAAAATGTATCTTGAAAATGCACTTCATATAGAAATAGAAGCTATAGATATTAATGGTAAAACTACATTTTATAAAATACCTTTAATGTTAGATAATTGTTAATATAATAAGGAATAGATTACTATGGAAAAATATAAGGAAATAGAAAAAAGTATTATAAAAAAATATAGAAAAGAAATTTGGAGTAAATTTGTAAAAGCTATAAAAGATTATGAATTGATTAGTGAAAATGATAAAATAATGGTATGCATTAGTGGAGGAAAAGATTCTTTTTTACTAGCAAAATGTATGCAAGAATTAAAAAGACACGGAAAAATAAATTTTGAAGCTTATTATGTCGTTATGGATCCTGGATACACAACTACTAATAAATCTTTAATTATAGATAATGCAAATAAGTTAAATATACCAATAAAGATATTTGAAAGTCAGATATTTGATATTGTATATGAAATAGATAAAAGTCCTTGCTATTTATGTGCGAGAATGAGAAGAGGTTATTTGTATAGTGAAGCACAAAAATTAGGTTGCAATAAAATTGCATTAGGCCATCATTTTAATGATGTTATTGAGACAACACTTTTATCTATGTTCTATGGTTCTGAAATTAAAACTATGATGCCAAAACTTCATAGTGAAAATTTTGAAGGATTAGAACTTATTAGACCTCTTTATCTTGTTAAAGAAAATGATATAATATCTTGGGCAAAGTATAATGGATTAAATTTTTTAAATTGTGCATGTAAATTTACAATGGATACAAATTTTAAAAATGAACAAGAAAGTAAAAGAAAAGAAATGAAAAATTTAATTAATGAATTAAGGCAAAAAAATAAAAATATAGATAACAATATATTTAAGGCTTTAGATAACATTAATTTAAATTGTGTCCTTGGCGTTAAAAAAGATGGAATTTATAAAAGTTTTAAAGATAATTACTAATATAATAATTAAAAATAGTCTTTTTTACTACTTATTAAAAAATATTGTCGAAAATCAAAAAAGTATGTTATAATTATAATAGGTGATTGGTATGGACAATGTAACACTTATTATGTTAACACTCTTTATCATATGCGCTGGTCTTATTATAGGAGTTTTAAACTTCATTCAACATAGAAAAAATAAAAGAATAAAAAGAACATTAGAAAAATTGGAAATTGAAAAAAATGAACTTGCGACATCTCCAATTGTACCAGAGCTAGCTAAGGTGGAAGCTTATTTAAATAATGACAAATTAAAAGAATTATATAATGAGTGGTCTAATAGATTAAAACAAATAAAAGAGGTACAGATACCAAAATTATCAGATATGATATTAGATGCTGAATATTCTTTATCACAAATGGATTATAAAAGTACTATGTATAAAATAGCAAAACTAGAAATGGAATTATACAAAGTCCGTACAAGTTCTGATTTTTTATTTGGTGAAATAAAAGAATTAACTACTAGTGAAGAGAAAAGTCGTACTACAATAACAGGTTACAAGGCTCGTTATAGAACTTTATATCAAAAATTTGTAGATAGTAAAGATGGATATGGAAAATACGGTACTGTTGTAAATAAACAATTTGAAGTTATTGCTAGTAAATTTGAAGAATTTGAACAGATAATGGAAAATAATGATTTTACTGTAGTAAATTCAATTTTAAGTGAAATAGATGATCTTTTAAATCATATGGCTGTAGTTATAGATGAAATACCTTCAATTGTATTGATGATACATAATGTTCTTCCAAAGAAAGTTAAAGAAATAGAAACTATTTATAACAGTATGATTAATGATGGTTATCCGTTAGATTATTTAAGTTTAGAATATAATATTAATGAAGTTAATAAGAAAATACTTGAAATAGATGAAAGAACAAAAAAATTAGATATGAATGAAAGCTTAATAGAATTAAAAGTTCTTATGGAATATTTTGACTCACTTTACGCAGCATTTGATAAGGAAAAAGCAGATAGAACTTCATATGAGCAAAAGTTGATAACTTTTAGTTCTAGACTTACAAAAATAAACAAGATAATAGATGAAATATTTAATAAATTAGATGAATTAAAAAATATATATAATTTAAAGGATGAGGATTTATCAACTTTGAATTACATACAAAGTGAGGTAAATGAATTAAATACTAATTTCAAAGTTTTACAAGATCATACTAAATTTAATAATACGTTTGCTTATTCTAAATTAGTAAAGGAAATAGAAGGCTTGATAAATAATTTATCTCATATAGAAGAAAAACTTGATTCAACTTTGAATGTTATAGGTAGTATGCGTGATGATGAGCTTAGAGCAAGACAACAATTAGAAGAAATAAAAGTAGTATTGAAAGAATCAAAATTACAGATGCGAGATTATAAATTGCCAGTAGTACCAGATAGTTATTATGTTGAATTAAAAGAAGCAAATACTGCAATTAAGGAAATAGTAAAAGAGTTGGATAAAAAACCAATTACTATAGATGTCTTAAATACTAGAGTTGATACAGCGCGTGATTTAGTTTTAAAATTATATACTAAAACTAAAGATATGATGAAAAATGCTATGTTCGCTGAAAAAACTATTGTATATGGCAATAGATATAGAAGTACAAATGAAGAGTTAAATAAAAATTTAAATCTTTCTGAACAGTTATTTTATAAAGGTGAATATAAAAAATCATTAGAACTTACAATTAATGTTTTGAATAAAATTGAACCGGGTATTTATAATAAAATAATAAATTTATATTCCAATAAAAAATAAATATCAATAAAAAAATTATGTTTACATATTAAAGTTGTATGGGGGATTTATGGGTAGTAAAAATGTTGATTTAAGAAAAAAAGAAAAAGAAATGAATGATTTAGCAATAAGCTTGAAAAAATATTTATTAGTATATTATGGAATTTATAGTGAAAGTAATAAATTTAAGATGAGTCATAAAGATGTGGCTATTCTTTCTCCTTATATTAAAAGAGTAGGGTTTAACTACGTATTAAACCATAGAGGTGATTTATATAAAGGTAAAATAGTTCCCGTCGTAGATTCATATGGTAATGTTGCGCCTTATATAGCTCCTGTTGAAATAAATAAATATTTTGATAACTCTTCTTATTATAATGAAGATACTAAATCAGCTAAATCTGAACTTGTTAAGAAAAAAGTTTATAAATATAAAAAAAATAAATAAAATTTATATAAAAAAGGACTAAATGTTAAGTCCTTTTTTTATTAATGTAAGTATGTTATCTTTTAAATCTTTATCTGAATTTTTCCAAAGAATTTCAAAAAATACTCCAAGTCCAGGTAATGTTATTTCATCCTTATCTTTTATTGAAGATTCTATAGAATCTTCAATATCTTTAATATCACAATCTTTAAAATTATTAATAATACTTTCTCTAATATCTATATTCATATATTCTCCTTTCAGTATTATAATGATATATAAAAAAAATAATATACAAAAAAGAACAAAAGTTCTTTTACACCATGTAATAATTAGAATCATTGTACTTATTATAAGTATTATTTGATGTATTTCCAATGTTCATTTTTTCTAATCTTGTAACTCTTTCATCCAATAAATTTAATTGTTGTTCAATATTATTTAATTGTTGCTCAAATGTATTATTTGATATTCCCATATTTTGATATCCCATAGGATATGCCGGATATCCCATTGGTGGTACCATATTTGGATATATAGGATAACTCATATTATTTGCGCAATTTCTTTTATCTTTCATAAGACCTCCTACAATAAATTATATGCTTTAAAAGAAAAATATTCTATTAATTTAAAAAGATAAATAAAAATTAAAGTTAGGTTGCATCTGTTATTCGCCTTATGTTATACTTATATTGGTGATAAAATGAGACTTAGAAATGTCAAAGGTGCATCTTTAAAACTTGAATCTTCTGATTATATAATAAAAAATTATAAAGATTATAAAGGTAATTATAAAAAAGTCTTTAATAATGATAATCCTATTCGTATAGAAATTGGTATGGGGAAAGGCGATTTTATAATTAATATGGCAATACAAAATCCTAATATAAATTTTATAGGTATAGAGAAATACGATAGTGTTATTGTAAGAGCTTTAGAAAAAATAAAAACAGATATACCTAACTTAAAATTAATAAGAATGGATGCAAATGTTATAGAAGATGTATTTTATAAGGAAATTGAAATAATATATTTAAATTTTTCTGATCCTTGGCCAAAAGAAAGACATAAAAATAGAAGACTAACTAGTAGAAATTTTTTAGAAAAATATGATAATTTATTTAAGGGAGAAAAAACTATAATAATGAAAACTGATAATAGAAAATTATTTGAATATTCAATTTTATCATTTCAAGATTTCAATTATAAAATATATGATATTAGTTTAAATTTAGGTGAAGACAATCCTATAGATAATGTAGAAACTGAATATGAAAAGAAATTTAAAAGTTTGGGTATGCCTATATATAAGATAGAAGTAAAAAAATAAATTTGCATGCCCTTTACATCTAAAATAATTATTAAATATAAATAGTAGAAAAAATTATAATTATTTGGTATAATATAGGTGGAAGGTGTCATGTGAAAAGGATAATATTGATTTTATTATTAATATTTGTTGTATCTGGGTGTTCAGCTGTTAGAATAGATACGACAAGTATAGATAATATATTAAATGTAATATTAACTAAAGATAATAAATTATTTAATCAAATAGGGCCAGGTTATAAGTATTATCTTCCAGGTGGAGTATCATTTATAGATAGTGATGATTTAAATGATATTTTATATTGTAATGGAACGTACTACTATTTATATATAGATGCTATAAATTATTATTATCAAACAAATGTTGAATCTATAAATGCAAATAATTCATATTATTATAAATTAATAAAAGAGGATGATGGTTTTAAATATTCTGGATATTTAAATATAACTTTGAACGATGGACTATATTATATTGAATTTGTATACAATTATGCGAAGATAGAGGCTATAGTTAATAAATCTCAATTAAATGATACGATTTTAAATGCTTCATACATATTGTCTACTATTAAGTATAACAGAGATATTGTAAACTTAATGTTGAAAGAAGATTATTTTGTAAACAAAACAGGGAAATATGATGATTATGTAACAAAAGATAATACAGAAAAATTCGTTCTAGAAAAAGAAGATGAATCATAGAAAGAAAAAGGTGAATTTATGGGATTGTTAGAAAAAATAAAGAATATGTTTACAGAAGAAGTTATTGAAGATGATGATGTAAAAGTAGAAAAAATAACTAAAGATGTTACTAAAGTATCAATAGATGAACCAAAAGAAGAAAAATATGAAACTCCAGCTATAGAAAAATTTCATTTTGATGATGCCGATGATGATGAAAATAAAACAGTGTTTTTTGATGATACTGCCTTTAATGATTTAGCATTAGAAGATGATAAAGTTTTTAAAGAAGAAAAAGAAGAAATAAAAAAAGAAGAGAAAAGAGAAGTTTATCAGGATAAAAGAAATATAGAGGAAATTGTAGAAAAAAAAGTATTTAAGCCAACTCCAATCATTTCTCCTGTTTATGGTATTTTAGATAAAAATTATCATAAGGAAGATATAGTTTCAAAAACTGATAACAAAAAAACAAACAAAAAAAATGAGATGTCTAAAGAAGAAATAACTATCGATTCTATAAGAGATAAAGCTTATGGAACGTTGGAGGATGAACTTGAAAATACCTTATTTGGATCAAATTCTATTTTATTCAAAAAAGAGGACGAGAAAAAAGAAGATTTATCTGAAAAAAATGATAAAGATGAAATAATGTCTGATTTAACGGATGATATAAGTAAAGAGTTAGATGAAATTTTAATAAAGAAAGATAATAATAAAAAAATAGAAAAACATAGAAAAAAGGATACTGCTGAAGATGATTTATTAGAATTTATAGATTCAACGTTATATAAAGATGGAGATGAGGAAGAATGACAATATCTTTAAATGAATTATTGATATCAATTTTATATATATCTTTAATCGTTTTAGTAATTATTTTGATAATATTAGGAATAAGATTAATAAAGACATTAAGAAAAGTTGATGATGTAATTAATGATGTAAATGTTAAAATCGATAAATTTAATGGAATTTTTGATATAATAGATAAAACAGCGGATTTTGCTTCACTAGTAAGTGACAAAGTAATAAATGGAATTTCAACTTTTATTAATGCTTTATTTAAAAAAAAGAAAGGTAATGATGAAGATGAGTAAAAAAAAGGGATTCGGTAAATTTTTATTAGGAGCTGGTATTGGTGCTGGACTAGGTATGCTTTTAACAAAGAAAAGTGGCAAAGAAAATAGAGAGCAGTTAAAAAGAAAAATAAATGAATTAGCTACAAAATTAAAAAATTTAGATTCTGAAGAAGTAAAGGAAAATATTCAAGCAAAAATAGATGAAATATTAGTTGAAATATCTGAATTAGATAAAGAGAAAGTTATAAAAATAGCAAAGAAAAAAGCAGAAGCTATTAAAAACAAAGCTGAGGATTTGGTTGA
The DNA here is from genome assembly GCA_947628565.1 of uncultured Bacilli bacterium. Lineage (GTDB taxonomy): Bacteria > Bacillota_I > Bacilli_A > RF39 > UBA660 > UMGS1613. The sequence goes on along the minus strand of CANRAH010000002.1, from coordinate 62,444 downwards.
ATATGTAATAGAAAAAGGCACACCTGTTTTAGAGAAATCAGCCAATATGGTTAAAGATAAAGCTATTTTAGTATCAAAGGAAATAATTAATAAATTAGAACAAGAAGAAAAATAAATTCTTCTTGTTTGTCATGAGGTGAATTATGAAAAAGAAAAAAATTATAAAATTTGCTGCAATTATGATAATCGTTGTTATAATTTTAATTGCAATTGTTATGGTTTGCAAAAATTTATTATATTCAAATGAGAATAATAGATTAGACGGTATTGAAAATCATAAATTAACAAAAAAAGAAATTAGTAGTGCGAAAGAAAAACTAAATACATTAGAAAATATAGATAGTATTGATATATATACTAATGATAAAACAAAGAAGATTGTTCTATTTGTTACTATAACAGACGATATAGATTTTGAAAAAGTAAAACAAGTTAGCAACGATACAATTTCTTCATTTACAGAAGATAATTTAGCTTTTTATGATTTAGAAATATATTTCGATACAAAAAAAGAAGATAGTGAAGTATATCCACAAATAGGTTATAAATTTAAAAGTAGTGAAGGATTTTCATGGTAGATAGGTGATATTTTAATATGAAAAAAAGCAAGAAAAAATTTATAATAATAATATCTATAATAATAATTGCAATATTATCTGCTTTAGTTATTTATTTCTTTAAGGATTCAAGGGAAAATTCTTTAACCTTAGAAGAGAATCAATGGATAGAATCAAATAAGCAGAATGTAATAGATACAGTTTTAATTAATAATATACCAATTTTAAGCTATGATGGCCAAGGTATTATTTATGATTATTTAGATTATGTAAGTAAGGAATTATCTTTACAATTTAATGTAATACCTTATATGCAAAATAGTGAAAATGAATATGATTATAAAATGGAGATAAAAAATACTCCATCTAAAAATGATTTAATTTTTCTAAAAGATAATATGGTTTTAATAACAAAGGAAAATATTGAATATGATAATTTAGAAAAAATTGATAATTTAAAACTTGGTATATATTCGGAGGATAGTACATTACTTAAAAATTATTTTAATGGAAAAAATATATCATTTACTAATTATGATACTTATGAACAGTTGAAAAATGCCATTGTTACTGATGCTACTAATGAAATAGATGGAATAATAATTTCTAAGGTATTATTTACAAAAGAAATGATTGAAAATGATTACACTATATCTTTCCAATTTAATGATTTAAATAAATATTTTGTATTGACTTTAAATGGTAATAGCACATTAAATAATATTCTTAAGAAAAATTATAATAATTTTAAAGATAATGAATATGATAGTAGATATAATTCTCTTTTATTAGATAATTACTTTAATTTTAAAAAAGTTGCCGATGGCGAACAAAAAAAATTGATGAGTAAAAGTTATGAATATGGTTTTGTTAATTATGGAATATATAATTATTTAAACAAAGATAAAATTTCAGGATTAAGTTCTCTTATACTAAAAGAATTTAACAAATTTAGTGGAATTTCAATATCTTATACTCAATATAATAGTATAAGTAAATTACTTCAAGATTTTAATTCGAATAATGTTGATTTTATACTTAATATTTCAGATAGTAAAAATTATTTGAATTCTATATATGAAACAAGCGGAATTTTTAATAAAAAATTAATAATAGTATCAGGCAATATGAATGATGATGTTATAGATGGTATGAATTCTATAAAAGATAAACAGGTTTCTATAATTAAGGATTCATACTTAGAAGATTACTTAATCAAGTTAGGCGCTAAAGTAAAGTTATATAATAATATGGAAGATTTAAGCAAGGATTTTAACGATAATTCTTTAGCTGTTATGGATTTAGAAAATTATAATTTCTATAAGACATCATCACTAAAAAATAGTAAAATTAACTATATAGTAAATGACGATGGTAAATATAATTTTATTATAAATGATACAGATGATAATAAAGTTTTCGAAGATTTATTTAATTTCTATATATCATATATTCCTGTTAAGGAATTAATTGTAAATAATTATGAAGATGTTGCATATGAAAATACTAATATTGCATATATATTAGTTTGCATAATAATAATATTATGTTTATATATATTAATAGATTTTTCTAACCATTTTAAATATATGCTAAAAGCATTGAGAAAAAATAAAAAAATTCACTTATCAAAGGAAGAAAAAATTAAATATATAGATCAATTAACTTCCCTTAAAAATAGGGCATATTTAAATAGTAGAATAGAATCTTGGGATGAATCAGAGATATATCCTCAAACTATAATTATTATAGATTTAAATAATATTTCATACATAAATGATAATTATGGTAGAGAAGAGGGGGATAAAGTTATAACTGAAGCAGCTAATATTCTTATTATGAATCAATTGCAAAATAGCGATATAATACGTACAGACGGTAATGAATTTTTAATATATTTAGTTGGTTACAGTGAAAAACAAATAATCGCATATCTTAGAAAATTAAATAAAGAATTAAAAGGCTTATCACATGGATTTGGAGCAGCTAGTGGTTATAGTATAATAAATGATGCTATAAAAACAATTGATGATGCAGTAAATGAGGCAACCCTTGATATGAAAAATAATAAGGAAGATATTAACTATTAATATCTTTTTTAATTTTTAAAAGTATTTTAATAATATTGACAAAAACATTTGTTCGTGATATTATTATCTTGGTGATATTATGAATATAAAAAAAATACAGAAAGTTAGTAAAAATAAATATAAAATTTATTTTGATAATATAGAACTTATTACGTATGATAATGTAATAGTTGAAAATAATTTGTTATATAAAAAAGAAATAGACGAAGTTTTATATGATAAATTGGTTAAAGATACAGCATTTTTCGAAATTTATAATAAGGTATTTAAATTTGCTTCTAATAAAATGAGAAGTAAAAAAGAAATTCTAGAATTTATAAGTAAATATAATTTGGATAAATCAACAACTACTAAAATAATATCAAAATTGGAAGAATTAAAATTAATAAATGATTTAGAATATGTTAAAGCATTTATTAATGATAATATATATCTTAGTAAAAATGGGATAAATAAAATAAGAGTCGAACTTCTAAATCAAAACATTCCAATAGATATGATCGATAATGAATTATCGAAGATTGATGATGAAGTTATAATAAATAAAATAGAAAAAATAGTTTCTAAAAAAACAAAAATTAATCATAAATATTCAAATCAATTTTTAAAACAAAAACTTTTACATGAAATGATTATGTTAGGATATCCAAAAGATATTGTAAATAAGGTAATTGACAAATATATAACATCTGATGATAATATATTAAAGAATGAATTTTATAAAATTAATAATAAATTAAAATATAAATATGAGGGAGAACAATTGAAAAACATTTTAAGACAAAAATTATTAATTAAGGGTTTTAACATAGATGATATAAATAATTTAATAGAAAAAGGAGAGAACTAATTCTCTCCTTTACTTGATTCTTTTATTATTTTTTCATAATTTTCTTTTATAAAATCATCATTAATAGATAATTTATAATATTTTCTAAGTTCATCCCATTTGCTTACTTGTAATGTAGAATCATTTTGTAATAAACTTTGAGCATATTGAGATTTTACTTTATCTTTTATATCTTTATATTTTTCAACAGGTTTTGAGCTAACTTTTAATATGATGTGATATCCATATGATGTTTTTACTGGTTCAGTTGTATATTCACCATCTTTTAAATCTTTTGAAGCTTCATAAAATTCAGAAACAACATCAGAAATTGTAAAATCTTCAATTAAACCACCTTTTGAATATGTAGTAGTATCATCTGAGTTTTCTTCAGCTAATTTTTCAAACTCTTTATCTAATTCATCTTTATCTGTATTTTTTATTATATCAATTAATGAAACAGCTTTATCATAAGCTTCTTTGTCTGCTGCATCAGCATCTTCAGCATCAGTATCTACTTCAATTAATATATGTTTAACTGTTAGATAATCTGAGAAATTCTTTTCATAATAATCTTTTAAATCATCTTCACTAGCATTGTCACTTATATATTTTTGAACAGCTAAAGTCTTTTTATAATCTTCAAGTACAAAATCATAAAATTCATCATCAGTTTCTATTCCAGTAAGTCCAACATAATTTGATAAGAATGTAGCTAAATCCGTATTATAAGACTCAGCTAAAGATTTATAGTAATCAACGACTTGTTTTACATATTCTTTATCATCATCTGTAATTTTATCTACATACTTATTTGCAATGTATGAATCAATTAAATTTACTAATGAGTTTGTACCATTGCTTTGTTTTAATTCATCATATAAATCATTAGCAGTTATTTTTTTACCTTTGATAGAAGCAACTATTTCATCACCATTTGAAAGTTTAGGTACTCTTTTTGTACATAATGTAAAGATTAATGCTGCTAATAAGATTATAACTGCACAAAGAGTAATTACAAATGGCGTATTTTCAGATAGTTCATTAATTAAACGTTTAAATTTTCCTTTCTTATTGTTTTTTTCTATTGGTTTAGTAGTTTCTACTACTTTAATTGTTTCGGCTTCAACATTTTTTTCACTTGTCTTTTTTTGTGAAACTTTAGTTTCAACCTTTTTAGGACTTTTCAAAGATTCATTAGATTTAGTTTTTGCTTTAGCGCTAACTGTCTTTTTTTTCTTTGGAGTCCCTTTGCTATTTTTTTCTGTAACTTTTTTTGGCATAATAGCCTCTCCTTTCATATAAAATACGATGTATATTCATCATACACTTAATATTTTAACAAATTAAAACTTAAAATTCAATATAATTGCTCACATATTTACAAAAATTTCATAAAATACTGTGAAATGATAAAAAAGGAGGAAAGATTTTATGTGTTGTAATTCTGGTGTATCCGGAGCAGCTATCGTTTTAGTATTATTTATTCTTTTAATAATCATACTTGGAGCATATATTTAGGAGGTGAATGAATGAATACAAATTCTTGTAATAATACACAACAAACAAGTACAACTTGTGGATGTGGCAATAGAGGTGGATACAGTAATGCATTTGTTATAATAATAGTATTATATATATTACTTGCTATTATAATAGGATCTTGTTTATATTAAAAGATAAAAAGAGGCTAACCTCTTTTTAATTTTGTCTAAAATTAAAAAATAATAATAATTTATATAGTTACAATTTAATTATAAAATGTTATAATTAAGTAGTGATAATTATGAAGAAGTTTTATTTATTAATATTTATAATCATTTTAATACCATTTGAAATTAAAGCACTTGTTTTACCTGATTTAAATTCTGATAAAGTTTTATTATATGATTTAGAGGATAATAAAATTTTATATGAAAAAGAATCTAGTAATGTAACTAGTATAGCTAGTCTTACAAAAATTATGACTACTATTGTTGCTATTGAAAAAATAGAATCTTTAGATTCATATGTTACAGTTACAAGAAAAATGTTATCAGAGGTACCGTATGATGCTTCTATTGCAGGCCTAAAAGTAAATGATAAAGTTACATATCGAGATCTGCTTTATGCAACTATGCTTCCATCAGGCGCTGATGCTGCATATGCACTTGCGTATTTAATTAGTGGAAGTGAAAAAGAATATGTTGAACTTATGAATGATAAAGCTATAAGTTTAGGAATGGAAAATACACATTTTGTGAATGTAACAGGATATGATGATTTAAATCATTATAGTACGGCTCAGGATGTATTAAAATTGCTGTTATATTCTTTGAAAAACAATTTATTTAATGAAATTTATAAAGAAAAAACATATACATTATCTAACGGACTTAAAGTGGAAAGCACTTTAAATAAATATAATAGATATTATGATTATGATTTATCTTTTATATTAGGAAGCAAAACTGGTTATACAGGCGATGCTGGTATGTGTATGTCATCAATTATAAATATTGACGATAAGGATTTAGTTTTAATAACACTTAATGCGCCATATAAATATGGAAAATCTTTAAATATAGAAGATAGTGTTACTGTATATAATTATTTAAAATCGAATTATTCAACTAAAATTTTATATAAAAAGGATGATGTACTTTTGAGTATACCTATAAAATATTCAAATATTACAAATTTTAATGTTACAGTAAAAGAAAGTATAACTAAATATGTAGAAAATATTTATAATCCAGATGATTTTAGATATGAGTACGAGGGATTAAACGAGTTAAGTTATAAAAATAAAAAAAATTCTAAGATAGGGAATGTTAGATATTATTATAAAGATGAATTAATAAAAGAGGAAGATGTTATTTTAGATATAGAATTAAAAATATCTTATGTTAAATACTTAAAGGCTCATATATATATTGTAGTAATTGGAGTAGCAGTATTATTAGTAGTTATATATATAATATCATTGTTATTAAAAAAAAGACTAAATTAATAATTTTATAAACCTGAAAATTTATTTCGTTAATTTACATTTTTAGGTATGCATGATATAATATATTTAGGCTAGGAGGACTTATGAAGATAAAAAGAGGTTTAGTTTTAGCGCTTTTAATTGTATTTACATCATTATATGCATATTATATGCTTATTATGAATTCTGCTAATATTGTATTTAAAAATGTTTTATTAATAATTATAATTTTACTAGGAATTTATATAATTAAATTGTTATTACCAAATAATAGTAATAATATAAGATATAAATATAAAGAAAAATTATATAATTCACTTGAGATAAATTCGGATACTGTATATATTATGATAGATGAATCAAATAAAAAAGTCATTTATTTATCAAATAATATCGAAGAAATTTTAGGTATAAAGAAATCTGATTTAACTGATGATGAAATAGTATCTAAAATATTAAATATTCCAATCATAAAAACAGAATTGAGTAATTGGAATAGATCAGGTAAATATGTAAGTCAAATGATAGAATATGATAATCCAAAATATACATATCAAATGTGGATTAAAGTAAAAATTTTTCCTGTTATTGATTCAAAAGAGAACTATTATATAATCGAAATAATAGATGCAACAAAAGATCATGATCGTCAACATCTTTTGATATCACAAGCATCAGATATAAAGACAAGAGAAAGTCAGTTAAATCAAATAACAGCTGCATCATATGATGTAGAAATCGATATTGATACAATAAGAAATTCTTATGAACTTAAATATTTTAAATCTGATAATTTATATTTTGGTGAAGGTAGACAAGGAAAATATACTGAAGGATTAGAAGAGATTTTAACATATATAAATGAAAATGATAGAAAATTTGTATATGATGCCCTTTCACTTGAAAATTTAAAGGAACATTTTTCAAAATATGAACTTGATTCAATTACTATAAGATATAGAATTGGTAGTGAGATTAAAAATAATACTTGGCTTGAAAGTACGATATTCTTTTTGTCTAGCAAACAAAGAAATAAAGTATCTATTTTAACAAAGAATGTAACTGAAAAGGCTGAAAGTATTAGAGAACAAAATGTTATGTTACAAAATGCATTAAATGAAGCAAAGATGGTTTCAAAATCAAAAACAAATTTGATTTCAACTATATCGCATGATATTAGAACTCCACTCACAAATATAATCGGTTTCAGTGATTCATTGCTTTACAAAGATTTAAGTGAAGATGTTAAAGATGATATTGAAAATATAAAAGACTCATCACTTGAAGTTTTAGAAATAATAGATGAGCTAATAGATACATCGAATATAGAAAAAAGAGTTATAAAAAGAGAAGAAAAAGAATATAGTATTTTAAAATTATTTAAAAAACTTGAATCTGATGCGAAAGAGTATATAGGTAATAAAGATTTAAAATTTAATTTAGTTTTGGATAGTAATTTACCAGTAATACTTTACGGAGATGAAATTAGAATATTCCGTGCATTAACAAGGCTTATAAATAATGCAGTAAAATATACTGATGAAGGAGAAGTTAATGTATCTGTAAGAGGAGAAAAAAACGATAATTTTGTTAATTTAACTGTAACAGTTGAAGATACTGGAGTAGGTATTGAAGCTGCAAAAATTAATGCAATAATTAATTCTAAAAATACTACATCAGGAATAGGTTATGTTAAAAATATTATAGAACTTCTAGATGGCAAATTAGAAATAGAGAGTGAAGTTGGTAAATATACTAAAGTTATAGCTACATTTAGACAAAAAATAGTTGAAGATAATAAAGTAAGAGAACTTATTAAAAATAATAAGATAGCTCAAGAATTTAGTTTAGAAGGTAAAAAAGTTTTGGTTGTTGATGATAATAAATTAAATTTAAAAGTTACTAAAAAAATGCTTGAATTATACGATCTTGATGTAATATTACTTGAAAGTGGAGAAGAATGCTTAGAAAATATTAAAGAAGGTAATACTTATGATTTAATATTTTTGGATCAGATGATGCCTGGTATGGATGGTATAACAACATTGAATAATTTAAAATCAATGGAAAATTTTAATATACCTGTTGTTGTTCTTACAGCAGATGCTATGGAAGGTAAAAGAGAAGCTTATTTAAACAGTGGATTTGATGATTACATTTCAAAACCAATAGACAAATCTGAACTATCAAGAGTTCTTAAAAAATTTATAAAAAATTAAATATATACTTGAAAAATTTTAAAAATATGATAAACTATAATTAAATGTTTTGATTAGGACAAGATTATATATCTTTTATATGAAGAGATACTATCATTGGTGAGAGATAGTTTATAAAAATATATGATTACTACCTATGAACAGGGCTCGAAAGAGATTCCCGGCCTAGCCGTTATATTAATTAAGTAAATAAAGGATGGTACCGCACTATTGCTCCTTGCAGTGGTGTGGTTTTTATTTTAAGGAGGTAAATTATGATAAATATTAAAGAAGATTCAAAATTAAACACGTTAAACCATTCATGTGCTCATCTTCTTGCGCATGCCATAAAACATTTATATCCAAATGCAAAATTTTGGGTTGGACCAGTTATAGAAGAAGGCTTTTATTATGATGTTGATTTAGGTGAGGATGTAATCAAAGAGGAAGATTTACCTAATATAGAAAGAGAAATGAAAAAAATTGCTAAATCAGACAAATTAATAAAAAGAATAGAATTATCAAAAAGTGAAGCATTGGAAATGTTTAAAGATGATCCATATAAAATAGATTTAATTAGCCGTATGGATGAGGAAAATACAGTAATAAGTGCATATAAACAAGATGATTTTATCGATCTTTGTAGAGGACCACATATGGAATCTACTAAGGCAATGAAGTATTTTAAATTACTTAAAGTTAGTGGGGCATATTTTAAAGGTGATTCTAAAAATAAAATGTTACAAAGAATTTATGGAGTTTGTTTCTTTAACGAAGATGATTTAAGTGAATATTTAAAAATTTTAGAGGAAGCAAAAGAAAGAGATCATCGTAAATTAGGTAAGGAATTAGAATTATTTATGTCAGACGATTTAGTAGGAAGAGGGCTTCCAATGTTCTTACCTAATGGTTATATCGTTTGGCAAGAATTAGAAAATTATATAAAAGAAAAAGAAAGAAAATTAGGTTATGATCATGTTATGACTCCTTGCTTAGGTAATGTAGAATTATATAAAACATCAGGACATTTTGAACACTATAAGGAAAATATGTTTCCAGTAATGGAGGTTGAAGGAGAATCATTTGTATTAAGACCTATGAACTGTCCACATCATATGATGATATATGCAAGTAAACTTCATTCTTATAAAGATTTACCTATACGAATAGGAGAAATTGCTCATGACTTTAGATATGAAGCTAGTGGAGCAATTAAGGGAATTGAAAGAGGACGTCATTTCTGTCAAAATGATGCACATTTATTTGTAACACCTGAACAAATAAAATCAGAATTTAAAAATGTAGTCGATTTAATATTTGATGTTTATAAAGATTTTAATATAACAGATTATAGATGCGTTTTATCATTAAGAGATCCTATGAATAAAGAAAAATATCATAATGATGATGAAATGTGGAATAAAGCTGAAAATAGCTTAAGAGAAGTATTGAATGAAATTGGATTACCATATACTGAAGAAATAGGTGAAGCAGCATTTTATGGGCCAAAATTAGATGTTAATGTCAAACCAGCAATTGGAGGGGAATACACACTTTCAACTTGTCAATTGGATTTTTGCTTACCTAGTAAGTTTGATTTAAAGTATGTAGATAGTGATGGTACAAAGAAAACACCAGTTGTATTACATAGAGCAATATTAGGATCACTTGACCGTTTTATGGCTTATATTATAGAAGAGACTAAAGGTGCTTTTCCTCTTTGGCTTGCACCTACACAGATAAACATAATACCAGTAAATAATGAATATCATCTAGATTATTCAAAAGAAATCAAAGATATACTTGATAAAAATAATATAAGAACTAAATTAGATGATAGAGCGGAAAAATTATCATATAAAATAAGGGAAAGTCAAACAAAAAAAATACCACTTACTTTAATAATTGGTGATAAAGAAAAGGAAAGTAGAATAGTAAGCTTTAGAAAATTTGGATCACAAGATACAGAAAGTTTAGATATAGAAAAATTTGTACAAAGTGTTGATGATTGCATAAAAAATAAAAAGAAAAACATATAAAAGATAAAACCTTACTTCAAAACGAAATAAGGTTTTAAATATATTATGTTGAAAAAATTATAAAATTACTTTATAATGGAATTAGGAAGTATAGAGGTGCCGTATGGTAGAAAAAGTCTTAGATTTTATTTTTGTTACTATTTTATCCCTGTTTTTTTCACTGAATATTTGCTTTGAGAACTTATCTTTAGTAGTGTTTATAATGTGCTTTATAATTTCTGAGATTTTTTTCTATATAGTATGGAATAAAATTTCTAATCTAAATTTAAAAGCTAAAAAAGGGAAGATATTAAAACCGGAATTTATTATATATGAAATTTTAATAATAGGAGTTCTTATTTTTGCTTTAATTTCATATTATCCGGGCTATACGACATATGATACTTTAAATCAATATAATCAAGCATTAAATAATACATATTCAAACTGGCATCCTGTTATTCATACATTATTATTATATAAAATACCACAACTTTTTACTAAAAATATTGCTTTATCTACAATTTTTCAAATTTCAATAATATCTGTAATTCTTATGTATTTTTGTTATTGGCTTAGAAAAAATTTTTTAGATTTTAAATATACTTTATTTGTTCTTATAATAATTATATTCAATCCTTTATTTATCAAGTACAGTGTTGCTTTATGGAAGGATATTCTTTATAGTTGGTTTTTTTTCCTCGAAATTCTTTTTTTGATAAATATTATAAGAACTGATGGTGAATGGTTAAAAAAGCACAAAAATAAATTTATATTTATTTTAGCTGGCTTAGGTATATTATATTTTAGACATAATGGAATTGTACCATTTTGCTTAATTTTTATTTTACTAAGTATATACTTTGCTAAATATAGAAAGTTTTTAATAATATCATTTGTTACAATAATAATATCTATGCTTTTAATAACAAACCCTATTTATAGATTATTTAAAATAGATTATAAAACAGGTGGAAAATCGGAAATGATTGGAGAGGTAATGGGGCAAATTTCATATTATTTATGTAATGGAGCAGATTTTAGTAACAGTGAATTAAATACATTAAATAATGTAGTGCCACTTGATAACTGGTATTATCATTATTCTCCTAAGACTTTTAACTATATAAAACTTTCGGTTGAAAATTATAAAGAAAATGCTGAAAAAAATTTTAATGATTTGATGAAAATCTGGTTTAAAAAATCTATAAAGTATCCATCTATGTATATTGCTTCTTTTGAAAATATAACTGAAAGTATATGGCATATAGAACAAAGCTTTATTGAACTTGATTATATATCGTCTGAATCAAAACCTCAAAGCAATAATTTAAAAGATGTTTCATTATATTATTTATCTAGATATAATGAAATTATAACAAAATATCCATTTAGGTGGTTATTTCAAGCTAATGGGGAAGGATTATTTATAATAATGTTTTCATTATTTATAATTATAAAAAAGACTTTATGTAAATTTAAATATTATATTCCATTTATAGTAATTTTAAGTAATACTTTGGTTATTATGTTTATGATAACAGGTGGAGAATGTAGGTTTTCTTATCCACAGGTAGTTACATGTATTCCTCTTTTAATTTATAGTTTATTTATTAATCAAAAAAATATAGAATAGCAGGTGAATTTAATGAAAGTAATAATAATAGGTGCAGGGCCAGCTGGATTAACTGCTGGTGTTGAACTTTTAAAACAATCAAAAGATTATGAAGTAATAATATTAGAAGAATCAAATGATATAGGTGGTATATCCAAAACAATAAATTATAAAGGTAATAGGATAGATATTGGTGGACATAGATTTTTTTCAAAGGATAAAAAAGTTTTAGAATTTTGGCAAGAAATTATGCCTTTACAAGGTAAGGATTCATATGATGATAAAAAATTAAAGATAAAAAAAGATTTACCACTAAATGGTCCAGATCCTGAATTAAGTGATAAAGTTATGCTTAAAAGAAATCGCGTATCAAGAATTTATTATCTAAAAAAATTTTTTAATTATCCAATAGAAATGAATATTAAAACTATAAAAAATCTGGGATTTTTTAATACAATCTCAGTAGGATTTAGTTATATTAAATCTGTATTTTTTAAGAAGAAAGAAGATTCATTAGAAAATTTTTATATAAACAGATTTGGTAAAAAACTTTATAGCATGTTTTTCTTGAAATATACAGAAAAAGTTTGGGGTAGGCCTCCTAAAGAAATATCAGCAGATTGGGGAGCTCAAAGAGTTAAGGGAGTATCTATTTTTGTAGTAATTAAAAACATGTTTAAAAAGTTATTTCATATAAAAAGTAAAAATGTAGAAACATCTTTAATTGAACAGTTTTTATATCCAAAATATGGACCTGGTCAACTTTGGGAAGAAGTAGCTAAAGAATTTGAAAAAATGGGTGGAACAATTTTAAAAAAACATAAAGTTACAAAAATTAATTATAAAAATGGCAAAATTTTATCAGTTTTTTGTGGAGACGAAGAATTTATAGCTGATACGTTTATATCAAGTATGCCACTTAAAGATTTAATTCAAAGTATGGATGATACACCAGATGAAATTAATTATATAGCAAGTAATTTACCATATAGAGATTTCATAACAGTAGGATTACTTGTTAAAAAGTTAAAAATAAAAAATGAAACAAAAATAAAAACATTAGGAAATATAATTCCTGATTGTTGGATATATGTTCAATCACCAGATGTAAAATTAAATAGAATACAAATATTTAATAATTGGAGCCCATATTTAGTAAATGATAGAAAAAATGTGTGGATTGGATTAGAATATTGCTGTAATGAAAATGATGAATTTTTCAAATCTACAAATAAAAAATTAGCTGAGTTTGCTATAGATGAATTATTAAAAATGGAAATAATAGATAAAAAGGACATTATAACTTCACATGTGGAAAAAATAAAGAAAGCTTATCCAGCATACTTTGATACTTATAGTGAAATTGATAAATTAAAAGACTATTTAAACTCATTTGATAATTTATACTGTATAGGAAGAAATGGGCAACATAGATATAACAATATGGATCATTCTATGATTACAGCGTTTGAAACAGTAAATAATATTGTTAATAATATAAAGTCTAAAGATAATATATGGAATGTAAATACAGAAAAAGTATACTCTGAAGAAAAAAACTAAAAAAGTATTGCAATTATAAAAAAAATATAATATAATTGAATGGACGTTTTGCAAAGAATCGACAATTTATTTTTAACAACTAGGTAACTACATATAAATATGTGGTTTTTTGCGTTATATAAAACTTTTATAATTTTGTCGATTCTTTATAGGAAGGAGTTGATAAAATGTCGTTCATCATGGTTAAACATATACGAAAAACATTTAAAGTTCCAATAAAAACAGAAGGGATAATTGGATCTTTAAAAAGCTTTTTTAATAGGAAATACAGATATATAAAGGCAATAGATGATATTTCATTTTCTATTAAAAAAGGAGAAATAGTTGGCTATATAGGGCCAAATGGTGCTGGAAAGTCAACAACAATAAAAATACTTTCTGGCATACTTAATCCTGATAGTGGAAGTGTTAAAATTAATAATTTAATACCAAACGTTGATAGGAAAAAATATGTAAAAAATATTGGAGCCGTTTTTGGTCAAAAAAGTCAGTTATGGTGGGATATACCAGCTATTGATTCATTTAATCTTTTGAAAGATATATATAAAATAGATGATAATGAATATAAAAAGACATTAAATGAACTTATCGATTTATTAAATTTAAAGGATATATTAAATATACCTGTCAGACTTCTTAGTTTAGGAAATAGAATGAAATGCGAAATAGCAGCTTCACTTATACACAAACCACAAGTATTATTTTTAGATGAACCCACAATTGGCCTTGATGCTGTATCTAAAAAAATGGTAAGAGATTTTATTAAAAAAATAAATAGACAAAACAATGTAACTGTGATTTTAACAACACACGATATGAAAGATATAGAATCTCTTTGTAAAAGAATTATTTTAATTGGTAAAGGAAAAATACTTTATGATGGTTCAATATCAAAATTGAAGAAAAAATATGATTATTTAAGAAAAATTACAATAGAGACTAAAGATAAAATTGATATAAAAAGAAATTATATAGTTAAAGAAAAAAAATTTGATAATAAAATAGAATTCACAATAGATATAAGACAGATAGAAATAAACGAATTTATAAAACTTTTGTCATCAAAAATTTCAATAATAGATATAGATATAGAAAGTAGTAATATAGATGATCTAATTATAAAACTATATGAGGAATTTGAAATATGAAATCATATATATCATACTTTAAATTAAAATTTATAACTGGTCTTAGTTATAGGGCTCAAGCCATTGCTGGAATTATGACTCAATTTTTCTTCGGATTTGTATATATATCTGTTTATGTAGCTTTTTATGAATCAAATCATTCAAGCTTACCAATGGAATTAGATGAAATTGTAGGTTATTTATGGATGTCTCAAAGTTTATTTTCTCTTATATATCTTTGGTATAAAGATAGTGAAATTATAAATATGATTAAAACAGGAAATATTGCATATGAACTTTTAAGACCCCAAAATTTATATTTTATGTGGTGTAGTAAAATATTAGGTGAAAGATTATCTAGAGTAACGTTAAGATTTTTACCTGTAATAATAATAGCTGTATTATTACCTAAACCATATAACTTAGATATAAGTATTACAGCATTTAGACTACTTTTATTTATTGTATCAATGATATTTTCAAGTATTCTTATGACAGTACTTGTATGCTTATACCATGTTATATGCTTATTTACTTTAGATGAAAGGGGAGTAGTAAATATATTTATGGTAATAGCAGATATATTATCTGGTCTTGTTATACCAGTACCATTTTTTCCAAAATTTATGCAAAATATATCAAATATACTTCCATTTAGATACATAAGTGATTTTCCATTTAGATTATATGTAGGAAATATTGATTTTAATGAAATATTTATAAGTCTTGGTATGCAAATAATATGGATATTAATTTTATTTATCTTAGGTAAAACTCTTACAAATAAAGCATTAAAAAGAGTAGTAGTGCAAGGAGGTTAGAATGTTATATTTTAAATATTTTAAAATTCACACTAAGTGTGAGCTTGAATATAAAATGTCATTTATTATGTCTTTTATATCGCAATTTTTTGTGTTTTTTGGATATTATTTTACTATCATTAGTCTTTTTTCAAAATTTTCAAATATAAAAGGATTTACTGTTTATGAAGTATTACTTACATTTGGAATAATACAATTTGGATTTGCGTTTTGTGAAACATTTTTTAGAGGGCTAGATAAATTCGATGATTTAATAGTTTATGGAAATTTTGATAGATTATTACTACGTCCTAGAAATATTTTAATGCAAGCATTTTGTGAACAAATAAGTTTGATTAAATTATCTAGATTACTTCAATCTATAATAGTTCTTATAATTACTTTAATAAATATAGATATAACTTTTAGTATTGATAAAATAATAACTTTAATTTTTATGCTTATAAGCTCTGTATTAATATTTTTATCCATATTCATTTTAACTGCTTCATATTGCTTTTTTACGGTTAAAGGTTTGGAAGTAAGAAATATTTTAACAGATGGATCTAAGCATATGGCTCAATATCCAATAGGAATATTTAAAAAAGGATTTGTTACATTCTTTACGTTTATTATTCCTTTTGGATTTGTAAATTATTATCCTTTATTATATTTACTAGGCAAATCTGATAATAAGTTATTAATAATTTCTCCTTTAATAACTGTTATTTATTTAATACCATCAATAGCTATATTTTATAAAGGAATAAAAAAATATTCAAGTACAGGAAGTTAGGAGGTATTTATGGATGAAGAGATAAAACATTTATCGTATACGTTAGATAAATATGATGAAGTTATAGATGATTCAAAATTAAAACTTAGTAATTTGAAAAGTATATATAAAAACAATTATGATGAAATGATGGAGGAAAAAATAAGACTTGAAGGACTTGTAAATTCTGTTTTAAAAGCTAAAAAAAGTCCATATTTTGCTAGAGTTGATTTTGAAAGTAGCACTAATAAAGATGTATGTTATATAGGAAGACTTGGCGTTAGTGATTATGATAATAATATAATAACAGTTGATTGGAGAGCTCCAATATCAAGTCTTTATTATGATTCAAATGTGGGAGATGCAAGTTATAAAACAGACGATGAAATAATAAATGGTAAACTACTATTAAAAAGGCAATATACAATTGAAGATAGTAAACTTATAAGTTTTAATGACGTAGATACAGTGTCAAATGATGAATTATTAAAACCATATCTAAGTGTAAGCGCTGATTCTAGACTTAAAAATATAGTATCAACTATTCAAAGTGAACAAAATAAAATAATAAGAGAAACAATTACAAAAAACATAATTGTTCAAGGAGTTGCAGGTAGTGGAAAAACAACGGTCGCACTTCATAGAATAGCGTATTTAGTATACAATTATAGAACTTTATATAAACCTAGTGATTATATGGTAATAGGTCCAAATAAATTTTTTGTAAATTATATATCAAGTGTTTTACCAGATCTTGATGTAAATGGGGTAAAAGAGTATACTCCAATAGAACTATTTAATGATTATATAAAAGATACTTATGATGTAAACAGTAAATTAGATATATTAAAGTCTATTGATGAAATATCGAAATTTAAAACATCTTTGACACTTAAAAATAAAATTGATGATTATTTTAAAAATTTAGAAATATTACCTAAAGATGATTTCAATATAAAGGGTGTAAAAATATTAAATTTGAGTGTCATTAAAAACATATATGATGAAATAGATAAAAAAATATATAAAAGTGTTAAAAGTAAAATAGATAGATTAATTCTTTTGCTTGATAAATATATACAAGATAATAATGATAAAATACTTTCTAAGTTAATTAAAAACAAAACAGAAAAAAAAATAATAGACGAATTTAAAAATAATTCAATTTTGCATTTAAAAAAATATTTTAAAGTTTTGAATGCAAGTATAAAAGATATATATATAAATATTTTAACTGATAATAATATTGATATTATGAATATAAAACAAAATAAAATAGATTATGAAGATATATATCCTCTTATGTATATTAAATATAAAATAACAGGAAACACTTATGATAATTTTAAACATATTGTAATAGATGAAGCACAGGATTATGGAATATTTAGTTTTTATATTTTAAAGAAATTATTTAAAAATGCAACATTTAGTATATATGGTGATTTAGCTCAAAGTATTTATCCATATAGAAGTATAGAATCTTGGGATATATTAAAAAATGTATTTAACAATTATGAAATACTTAAATTAAATAAAAGCTATCGTACCACAATAGAAATTATGAATGAAGCAAATAAAATTAACGAATTACTTAATCTTGATTTAGCGATACCAGTTATAAGACATGGTAGTAAAGTTGAATATACTAAAGAATCTATATTAAATGTACTTAAATCTTTATCTTCTGAATATAAGAGTATTGCAATTATAACTAATACTAAAAAAGAAAGTGAAGATATATATAATGAAATAAAAAATAAAATAAATGTTAATTTGATTGACTCCTTTAATATGAATTTTGATAATTGTATAAATATATTACCTAGTTATTTGTCTAAAGGTTTAGAATTTGATTCTGTAATTATAACAAATATAAATAGTTATGATAAAAATAATATACTTGATATGAAACTTTTATATGTTTCAATGACAAGAGCGCTTCATAAATTGATAATAAAATTTTAAAGTGTACTTGACAAAAAAATATTTCTATGTATAATATAGATTAGTGAGAGGGCATAAGGTAACGAGCTGCCCTGGGAGAAATCTTACACGTAAATACGGAGTCACTGTTAGGTAGACTACGTATTTTTTGTATATATGGTAGTTTACTAATAGAGTTTGTTGTGAGTATGTATTGAAGCTACATAGGGAAACTAATCCTACACGTCGATGACGGAGTCACATTTTAGTGATTTTCGTCGTTTTATTTTATGGGTATGAAAATTTATTTAAAATAAGGAGTGATAAAAATGAATGTTATAGAAGTTAAAAATTTATGTAAAACTTTTAAAGTAAAAGAAAAAGAAAAAGGATTTATAGGAAGTATAAAATCATTAATAAAACCTAAATATAAAAAAATAGAAGCAGTTAAAGATATTTCATTTGACGTAGAAAAAGGGCAAATAATTGCTTTTATAGGACCAAACGGTGCAGGAAAATCAACAACAATAAAGATGCTTACGGGAATACTTTATAACGATTCAGGAACTATTAATGTTATGGGTATTAATCCTAATAAAAAGCGTAAAAAACTTGCATATGAAATTGGATGCGTTTTCGGACAAAAAGAGCAACTTTGGACTCATCTAACACCATATGATAATTTTAAATTTTTTGGTTCTATTTATGATTTAGAAAATAGTGTAATAGAGAAAAAAATAAAAGAATTTAAAGAAATATTTGAACTTGATGAATTTATAAATACTCCAGTTAGAAATTTGAGCCTAGGGCAAAGAATTAGATGTGAAATAGTAGCTTCGCTTATACATGATCCAAAGATACTTTTTTTAGATGAACCTACAATAGGACTTGATCCAATAGTTAAAGAGAATATAAGAACTCTTATAAAAAGAATGAATAAAGAATATAAAACTACTATATTTTTGACAAGTCATGATGTTGGTGATATAGAAAAACTTTGTAAAAGAGTTATAATTGTAAATAAAGGTGAAATTGTACTAGATGATTCTATGGAAAATTTAAAATATCATTATCTAAATAAAAAAATAATTGAATTAAAAATGAAAGAAAAAGTTAATTTAGATGATTCTAAAGGAATTACAATTTTGAAAGATAAAGGTTATAATTTAAAACTTGAAGTAGATACTAAGAAAACCAGTATTAGCGATGCTTTAAAATTGATAGATGCAAACAATATTATAGATATAAATATATCTAATGTTCCTCTTGAAGACATTATAAAAAGTATTTATAAGGGAGAAAAATGAAAAAATATTTAAATATTTATAAAGTAACGCTAATAAATGAATTACAGTATATATCAGATATAATATTAGGTTTTTTATCTTTCGTAGTAATGATTTTTATATTTTTAAATCTTTGGAATTATATGTATGATGATCCATCTAGTTTGATTGAAGGATTTTCTAAAAGTCAAATGATATGGTATGTAATAATAACTGAAATGATTTGGTTTGGAACTCGCAATAAAACTCTAATTAATCAGATAACTGATGATATTAAAAGTGGAAGTATAGCTTATACATTAAATAAACCATATAGTTATGCTATTTATGTAATTGTTAAAAACTTTGGTGAAATTACAATTAAATTCTTATTTTATTTAATACTTGCTATAGCTGTAGGATTAATATTTGTTGGACCAATTGACTTTAATATGTCAAATATACTAATGTTAATTCCTGTATTTTTGCTTTCATTTATAATAAATGCTTGTATTAGAATAATTATAAGTATGCTATCTTTTTATGTTGAAGATGCAGCTCCTTTTCATTGGTTATATGATAAAATAATACTTGTTATAGGAACGGTATTTCCAATTGAATTATTTCCAAAATTTTTACAGCCAATACTAAAATTTACTCCAATATATGTGGTAAATTATGGACCTAGTAAGTTAGTTATCGATTTTAGTATGAATTCATTTTTTACAATATTAATGGCTCAAATACTATATTTAATATTTGTTATAATTTTACTAAGTTTGATTTATAGAAAAGGAGTGAAAAAATTAAATGTTAATGGAGATTAAAAAAGAATTAAAATTTATGTTGTTGAATGTTAAATACAATTTAGCTCGTGAAATGACTAACAAAATAACATTTTTAACAAATATAATATTTATGATTTTAAATAATGCTTCTTTTATTGTAGAGTGGATTATATTTTATAGTTTAAAAAATAATATAGGTGGATATAATTTTAAAGATATTATTCTTCTTTGGGCAATTGCAAGTGGAACGTATGCAATATGTTATATATTTTTTGGAGCAATTCAAGATTTGCCAAAACTAATAATGGATGGTAAAATCGATTCATTTTTAGTTCAACCAAAAAATGTACTTATAAGTATATTATCATCAAAGACCAAAGTATCCGCACTTGGTGATTTAATTTATGGATATGTACTTATCTTCATATATGGAATAAACATAAAAAATATTATTTTATTCACATTATTTATAATAACAGGTGGAATAGTAATTGCGTCAATTGCAGTAATATTTTCATCTCTTGCATTTTACATAACTAAAGCAGATACTATTACAAGTTCAATTACAAGTACGATGCTTAATTTTGATACATACCCAGATGGAATATTTAAGGGTATAATCAAGATATTATTTTATACAATTTTACCTATAGGATTTTCATCATATATTCCATTACATATTATTAAATCATTTAATATAGTTAACTTTTTAATAGTAATAGGGTATACAATACTTGTAGTTTTAATAGCTTTTTATATATTTTATAGAGGACTTAAAAGATATTCATCAGGAAACTTGATGAGTGCAAGAATATAAAATTTATAAATTAAATGATTAATAAAAAAGATAAATAGTTAAAATATTGACAATTTTTAAATTTTGTAATATATTATCGATAGAGGAAGTGATACTATGAATTATGTAGGTAAGAAGATCATGTATACAAATAGTATCACACTTACATCCTAAAAAATTTAAGATGTAGGTGTGAGTTTTCATCGTGCCTACATCTGTAATAGATTTTAAACTATACAGGTGTAAACTTGTATAGTTTTTTTGATGGGATGTGATAATATGATAGATATAAATTTAAATAAAGTAAGTAAATCTTATGGATTTGACAAAGTTTTAAATAATATTGATTTAACTATAAATAAAGGTGAAAAAGTAGCTTTGATTGGCTCAAACGGTAGTGGTAAAAGTACGATTTTAAAACTTATTGTAGGCATAGAAAACGCAAGTAGTGGAGATATATCAATTAGAAAGAATATTACTATTGGATATTTAAGCCAAATACCAGTAGATGAAAATAAAACAGTTAAAGAATATATTTATGATACATTTAAAAATTTATTGGAATTAAAAGAAAAATTAGAGAAATTAGAAAATAATTTAAGTAGTGATATTAAAGTAATTAATAAATATACACAAATACAAGATGAATTTATTCGACTTGGTGGATATGAATTTGAAACAAAAATAAGTAAGGTTTTATCTGCTTTTGATATAACTGATCAAATGTTACAAAGAAATTTTAATACACTATCTGGAGGAGAGAAAACTATATGTTCTTTAATAAGATTACTGTTAATAGAACCAGATGTACTTATTTTAGATGAACCAACTAATCATCTTGATATAAAAAGAATGGAGTGGCTTGAAAATTATTTAAAAAGTTATAAAGGCACAATAATTTTGGTTTCCCATGATAGATATTTTATAGATAAAGTTGTAAATAAAGTAATATTACTTACTAAAAGAGGATTAGAAATATACTTTGGTAATTATACATATTTTATAAAAGAAAATGAAAATAGAATTATGCTAGAATTTAAAAAATATAAAGATCAACAGAAGATAATAGAAGCTATGAAAAGGGCTATTAAAAAATTACAAGAATTTGGCAAACTTTGTGGAGAAACTGGAGGCGAGATATTTTTTAGAAGAGCAGCTAGCATAAAAAAAAGATTAGAAAAACTAGAAAAATTGGATATGCCAGAAACTAAAAAAACTATTAATATAGATTTTAATAGTGATTTAAGGACAGGTAAAGATGTATTAAAAATAGATAGTTTAAATTTAAGTTTTGGTAATAAAGTTTTATTTGATGATGCTAACCTTGATTTATACTATAAAGAAAAAGTTTGTTTAGTTGGTGATAATGGGACAGGAAAATCAACGTTAATAAAAGAAATATTAAAGGGTAATCCTAGTATTAAGCTTGGAAGCAATATAATATTAGGATATATACCTCAAGAAATAATATTTGAAAATGATAATATAAGTATCCTTGAAGAAGCTAGAAAATATTTTATTGGAGAAGAGGAATATCTAAGATCAGCCCTATTTAAATTTTTATTTGTTGGTGAAAATATACATAAAAAAATTAAGTACTTATCTGGTGGAGAAAAGGTAAGATTAAAACTATTTTGTTTAACTCAAGATAAATATAATTTTTTAATACTAGATGAACCAACTAATCATATAGATATTGATACACGTGAAATACTTGAAAATGCTTTAATTAATTTTAATGGAACTATACTTTTTGTATCGCATGATAGATATTTTATAAATAAAATAGCTACTAATATAGTAGAATTAAAAGATAAAAAATTAAATAAATATATTGGAGGATATGATGAATACAAAAACAAGTATAAATAATATTAAAACTAAAGAAGATGTATTGGAATTTATGATTAAAAATATCAAATATGGATGGATTGATATAAATGGTGAAAAGCATATAAATACAATGAAAAATTTTAGGAAGCTTTATAAAACAATGAGTATAGAAGATACTATAAAAAATGGGTTAGGCACTTGTATAGAGCAAGTAGCATTAATGAAATATTTGTGTGATAAAGCTTTAATAGAATCAAGAATGTATGCGACAAGAATATATGAAGGAGAGAATTTTAATAATTTAGATGAAGAGGAACATATGCATTGCTTTTTACTCGTATTTGAAAATGGTAAAGTATATCATATAGAACATCCTAATTTTGAAAAAATAGGTATATATGAATATTCTACTTTAGATGAAGCAATAAAAACTATAAATGATTACTACATAAAACTTAGTAATGGTAAATCTAGACCTGTAAGTGAGTTTTATGATGTTAAAGTAGGTATAAGTTTTAAAGAATTTAATCTTTATATAAATAGTTTGACTTGTAGTTCTTATTAGAAGAAACCATGAATATGCCGTTTCGAACGTTAATATCAGGAATTTTGATTATGTTTTAAATTGTAGTCATTTCTACAGTTTGTTAAATTTAGTTTATTGATGATAATTTGAGATTTTTACTTAATTATGTTATATTATTAACAGGAGCAGGAATATCTAAATTCGAAGTAGTGTTATAAACACCTTCGGACGATGTTCCTGCTTTTTTGTAAAAATCCATTATTTATGAATCAATTTATTTACAAATATAGATATTTATTTTTGATTAATTGTTATTTAAATCATTTTCTTCTTAAAATAAAGTTATACAATTATAATTTGATTTCTTGTTAAATTTGTAGTACAATTTTT
Organism: uncultured Bacilli bacterium; assembly: GCA_947628565.1. Classification (GTDB taxonomy): domain Bacteria; phylum Bacillota_I; class Bacilli_A; order RF39; family UBA660; genus UMGS1613. The sequence continues at coordinate 38,377 of CANRAH010000002.1, read as the reverse complement.
ATTAGAAGTAGGTTGACCGTAAGGTGGCAAGATTCTAGTATCATTACTAGCGTTCCCATCGTGGTTGCCTGCTTTTTTGCTTAATTTAAATTATTATCTTTTTTTAATCTTTATAATATTAATTCTCAATACTTTTATTTCATAAATTTTTTATTTTCTAACTTTAAAGAAATGTTGTTGTTCTTGAAATAATTATTTGATTTCATTAATTTAATATTACATAAATAATTTGACAAATTAAAAACAAAGTGTTAATATGTAATTGTAGTAATTCAATTCGTCCATTAGCGTATTACTACCAGTAAGCATTAGCTTAAAGGAATAATGATAGACCTTAAGAATCTTATCATGAATGACAAAATTAACCATGGTAAAAAAGTGGTAATTTTGCTATGGTGGTAAGATTCTTTTTAGTACCACAAAAAGGAGTTGATAATATGAAAGATTTAGAATATGAATTTTATGATAATGAGAAAAAATGGGACTTTGATGAATTTGAAATAACGGAAGAGTTCTTAACAAATTGGGACATGTATGAAATATTAAATAAAAATTCTAATCAAGAATCTAAAATACTTGATTTAGGTACAGGTGGTGGAGAAAATGTTATAAAGCATTTTCCAAATGTTAAAGAAATACTTGCAACTGATTATTCAAAGGGTATGATTGAAACTGCAAAGAAAAATTTAGAAATATCTAAAAGAAAAAATATTGAATTTAGATTGATGAATAATCTTGATATGGATACTAAGTCTGAATATTTTGATATAGTAGTTGCAAGACATACAATAACCGATCCAAAACAAATCTATAAAACATTAAAAAAAGGTGGACTTTTGATAATTAGAGGGGTAGACAAGTTAGATTGTTGGGATTTAAAAAGAATTTTTGGATATGGACAAGGATATAATGATATTAAGCCACAAAGTCAAGTAGATTATGAAGCAGTACTAGATGCAAATTTTAAAGATGTTGAATTAGTTCCAATTTATATTAGAGAATATTATAAAGATAAAGAAACTTTAATAAATTTTTTAAAAAGAGTTCCAATACTTGATTATTCTAATATCAAAAATTTCGATTTAGATAAAATTGATGAATATGTAAAAAATAATACTAAAAACAAACAAATAATATTAAGAAGACAATATTATGGTATAACTGCAAGAAAATAAAATTTAAAAGAATCTTACTAAAAGGGAATTTGTTTAAGTTCCCTTTTTTTGTAGAAAAATATTTATATTTATGGTATAGTTTAAGTGGTGATGATAATGAAAAAAATAATTTATAATGAATTTAATCTAAAAGATAATGATATTAATAATACGGTTTATAGAGCAAAAGCTGTAATAGAAAATTCAAATGGTGAAATATTACTTGGATATGGTAATTCTAATTACCAACTTCCAGGTGGACATTTAGAGGATAATGAATCTATTGATGAATGCCTTAATAGAGAAATAGAAGAAGAAGTTGGTATAATCTTACCTAAAGAAAAAAGAGAACCATTTGTTTCAATAATTTATTATAGTAAAGATTATCCTGAAATAGGAATTAATTCAAAATATATAGCAAATTATTATATGATTAAGACGGATGATAAACCAAATTTATCAAAAATTAGTCTAACTGAAAATGAAAAAGAAGGTATGTTTAATATAAAATATATTAATAAAAATGATGTATTAAAAGTATTAGAAGAAAGTCTTAAAACTTGTACTAAAGAAAATGTAGTTAAAGATACTATAAAAGTAGTAGAGGAATATTTAAAAATATAATATTAAAGGAGATCTTATGATTAAATATAGTAATGAAGAAGGATTTATAAAACCAATAGGAATTAAATTTAAAGAAGGACAAGATAAAAATATAAAATTGCCACAAGTAGCAGTTTTAGTATTTTCACATCATTTATATGAAGATGTAATAGAAAAATTTCAATGTAAGGAAGTAGGATATATATCAAATACTAATTTTGATAAAAATGTATATATATTGAAATATAAAAATAGTGAAATTGTATTTACAATGGCTGGAGTAGGTGGACCTAATATAAGTTGTGATATAGAAGATTTAAGCGCTTGTGGGGTAAAAAAGTTTATAATATTTGGTAATTGTGGAGTACTTGATGCTAGTATTGAAGATTGTTCTATAGTTATACCAACTAAAGCTTTTAGAGATGAAGGAACAAGTTATCATTATATAGAAGAATCTGATACTATTGATATGAATCCAAAATATATAGATGTATTTATAAGTATATTAAAAGAATATAATTTTGATTATAAAATGGGTTATACTTGGACAACAGATGCATTTTATAGAGAAACTAAAGAAAAAATTAATTATTTTAAAAATAATGGTGCAATTACTGTTGAAATGGAAGGATCTGTAATAGCTAGTGTTTGTAAAAGAAAAAAATTGGATTATTTTACTTTTTACTATGCAGGTGATAATTTAGATTGTGTAAATTGGGATGAAAGAAGTCTATCTGGTTTATCTAACATAGATAAGAAAAAAGAAGTAATGATATTAGCTTTAGAATTTGCAATAAAATTAATATAAGGAGTTATTATGGAATATGAAGTTAGATATTATTTTAAAAAAAGTAGATATGAAGATATAGTATCAAGATTAAAAAATATAAAAGATTTAAATATGAATGATAGATGTTATGAAAAGACTTTGCAATATGATCATCCTGATCAAAAAGATAGTTTTTATTCAAAAGAAATAGATGCTAGATTTAGAATAAGAATTACTAAAAACGATAAGGAAACAAAATGCAAAATAAGTTTTAAAAAAAGATTAAATGATACAATAAAAAAGGATGTTAATAAAGAAGAGGAAAAAGAAGTTAATTTTGATTATAATGATTATGATAATTTGATTTATATTTTAGAAAACGTTATAAAAATGAAATTAATAGAAAGTTATGAAAGATATAGAACAACATTTACAAATGATGATGTAGAAATATCTTTAGATGAATATCCTTTTGGACTCGCTCTTGAAATAGAAAGTAAAAGAAATAGCGATATTGATAGCAATAATATAATTAAATATTGGGTAAATGTTTTAGGACTTAATATAAAAGATGCATATAGATTATCTTGGGATGATAAATATACTTCACTTTGTAAAGAACAAAATATAAAGTCTTATAAAAATGTGACATTTGATAAAAAAATGCCAGAGATAAGGGATGATTTATGGAAATAGTAGAATATGATAAAATTTATGATGAAGATATAAAAAATTTACTTGTAGAACTTCAAGAATATTTAGTTGATGTAGATTATTTTAAATTTTTAAAAATGGTACCTGAATATAAAGAGGGTATGTTTAAACTTGATATGGATAATATAGAAATGTATGATGGTAAAATATATCTTGCTAAAGAAAACGATAAAATTGTTGGACTTGTAATGGGTATAGTTAATACTAAAGATGAAGAAGATAGATTAACAAATATCTGTGATAAAACTGGTAGCGTTATGGAACTTGTTATATCAAAAGATATAAGAGGTAATGGTATAGGCACTAAATTAATGAATAAAATAGAATCATATTTAAAAAGTATTGGTTGTGTAAGAGTAATTATTGAGGTATATGGACCAAATAAAAAGGCATTAAATTTTTATCAAAAAAATGGATATGAGATAGTTGAATATTATGTAACTAAAAAAATATAATTGTATTAATTTATATTTATAAATAATAAAATCCAAGTAAATTAAATACTTGGATTTTTTGTTATTAATTTTATCTTTTAATTTTCTTGTTCTTGTTCAACTTTTTTTTCGTGCTCACGTTTTGTATTGCTTAAATTATGAGTTTTGTAAAAAACTTTACTTACACAATAAATTCTAAGTACATCTATATGTTCATCGTATTCACCTGAAGACCTATCGCCATCCTTTTGAACTCTTTCAATTAGGATACCGTTTTGACATAGGATTGATGCTAAATATTCCCAATTAATTTTTGGTGCCATTCCACCGCCAGATCCAACAGGTCCATAACGTTTAGAATAATTTAAAGTTATAACTAAAATTCCTTTAATTACTTCATATCCAGTTTCGTAACTTTCGTCATATTTGTTCCACATATCTGTAGTATCTAATGTACCTATGCGATAACTACTCATATTGTTTATTTTACCTTTTGGAGAAGAGGAATTATTAATAATATCAATTATCATTCTTTCAATTTCTTTTGCATATTTTTCAGTATAAGATAAGAATTCAATCTGTTTTTCAAGCTTATTAGTTATTGCTTCTTCCCAAGATTTTAATTTTTCTACCTTAAATTGTTGTACTCTTTTTATTTCATCGATTTGTGCTTCTATGACTTTTTTATTTTCATTATCCGAAATTTCATTCATCCTATCAAAAAAATTGTTTTCCACATTAGTGACCTCCTTTTTACAATAACATTATATCATAATTTTTAATATTTTTAATATTTTAGATTAAATTTTTTAAAATTTTAGTCGAAAATTAAAATTTTATATACTTTCTAAATCATCTAAGTGAATATTTAAATCTTCTAGATGCTTATATATAGTCTCAACTGGTATGCCTAATATATTATAATAGCTTCCTTCTATGCTTTCTATAAAATTGGAAATAACAGTTTCAATTACAAAACCCGATGCATACATTTTATTCGGTTCATTTTTTATGTAATATTCGATATCACGGTCATTCATCTTCCTTAATGTTACTTTTGTTTCTTTATAATCTTTTATAATCTCATTTGTATCTTTATTTATAAGAGCAATTCCTGTTATAACGGATGTAGTATTTCCTTGGCACATATTTAAAAATTTTCTTACTTCATTTAAATCTTTAGGTTTTTCCAATATTTGACCATTTATATATACTACTGTATCGAGTCCAAGTATTATACCAGTATCTACTTTATCCTTGACGCTTAATGCTTTTCCTAATGCAAGATCTTTTACATATTCGTATACATTATTAAAATTTTTAGAAATTTCTTCAAAGTCACTTTTAATAAGAAAATGATTTAATTTCACAGTATTCATAATATCGCTTTTAAACTTAGATGTACTTGCTAAAGTTAATTTCATATAATCACCTACATTTTACAATTTATCGCATTTTAAAGGAACAATTATAGTAGTCTAACAATAATTATACATTATTTTATAGTTTAAAGTAAACAAATAATTGACATAAATATAAACATCTTATAAAATTATTATTGTCGATATAATGATTACTTTAAAAATCTTATTATACAGTTTGGAGGAGTAGATATGCAAATAAAAAACTTATCTATGATGTTTGGGATGCAAGAATTATTTAACGATGTTAACTTGTATATAGGTGAAAATGAAAAAGTAGGTATTGTTGGAGTTAACGGTGCAGGTAAATCCACATTTTTAAAAATAATATATGGTATTTTAGAACCTACACAAGGTAAAGTAATCATTGAAAGTAATAAAAGACTAGGATATCTTCCTCAAACTATTAAAGATGAAATTGAAAATGAAGATATTACAGTGTTAGAATTTTTAATGAAAGCACGTCCAATCGAAAAATTAAATCTTGAGCTTCAATCACTTTATATTGAACTTTCAAATGTAAAAGAAATTAAGATGTTAAAAAAAATATATAATCAAATAGATAAAGTAGAATCAAAACTTAAATATTTTGATTCTTATAATGCAGAAAGCACACTTTTGAAAATTATAAGTGGAATGGATATAGATGATTCTCTTTTAGATAAAAAAATAACTAATATATCAGGAGGTCAAAAATCTAAGGTAGCATTTGCAAGACTTTTATATTCTAATCCAGAAATATTACTTTTGGATGAACCAACTAATCATCTTGATAGCACGACAAAAGAATATATCATAAATTATATAAAAAATTATAAAGGAAGCGTTTTTGTTATTTCACATGATACATCTTTTTTAAATCAAATAACTAATAAAATATTATTTTTAGATAAAAAAGAAAAGAGTATGGAACTTTATGATGGAAATTATGATTCTTTTTTACGACTTCATAAAATAAAAGAGGAAAATATTTTAAAGCAAGCAAAAATAGAAAAAAGACAAGAGGATAAGCTAAGAGCCATAATAGAAAAATATAACAATTCTTCTGGCAAAAGAAAAAAAATGGCTCAAGATAGAGAGAAAAAATTAGAAAAATTATTAAAGAATAAAATAGATATAAAGCCTAATTTAAAGGAAGTTAAAGTAAGTGTAGAAATTAATAGAGAAAGTAATAATATACCCCTTAAAGTTTCAAATTTAAACTTTAAGTACGATAAAAATTCTGATAAAAATATAATAGATAATTTAAGCTTTGAATTATTAAAAGGAGAAAGATTTTTAATAGTAGGAGAAAATGGAATTGGTAAATCAACTTTACTTAAATTGATAATAGGCAATTTAAAACCAGATTCCGGTAAAATAGAAATTGGAAATAAAACAGATATAGCATATTACGCTCAGGAACATGAACTATTAGATGAAAATAAAACAATTATAGAAAATTTTTCTGACTTTAATATAAGTATTAATAAGCTTAGAAGTATACTTGGAAGATTTTTATTTTATGGCGATGATGTATTTAAAAAAGTTTCCATATTATCTCCTGGTGAAAGAAGTCGTGTTGCTTTAGCTAAATTATCTTTAGTTGGTGCTAATTTTTTAATATTAGATGAACCCACTAATCATTTAGATCCTCAAACACAAAAAATTATAGCTGATACTTTTAAAGAATATAAAGGCACAATTCTTTTGGTATCACATAATTCAGAGTTTGTTGATAATCTTAAAATAGATCAAACATTGAGTTTACCTAGTGGAAAAATATCTTATTATGATAAACAGATAGTAGAATATTATGAAAAATTAAATAGTAAAAAAACGAGCGATAAATTATAATATTATATAATAGTTTAAAATTTAAAAAAGTTTGGATAAAAAATTTAAATTAAAAGAGAGGAAGTTAAAAATATGAAAAAATTGATATATTTAACAACAAATCCACATAAAGTTGAAGAGGCAAATGAATTTTTTAGTAAAAAATATGGATTTAATATTGAAATTGTAAATCCTGATTTTGAAATTGTTGAAATTCAAGCAGAAACATGTGGTGAAGTTGCAGCTTTTAGTGCAAAATATGCTGCAGATAAATTAGGAGTTGCAGTTTTAAAGTCTGATTCCGGACTCTATATTGATGCATTAGGAGGACTACCTGGACCATACAATCATTATTTTGATAAACAAATTGGTGTAGAAAAATTCTTAGAATTATTTAAAAATGAGAAAAATAGAAAGGCTAGATTAGAGCATTGTTTTGCATATTGTGAACCCAATAAGGATCCTATAGTTTTTACTGGAGGAGGAACTGGTACAATTGCCTATGAAGCAAGAGGTACAAAAGGAAGATGGCATGATAAATTTTATATTCCAGATGGTGAGACAAAAACATTAAGTGAATTAAGAGAAATTGATTATGAGAAAGAAGCTTCTTACTGGGGAGATGCCAAAGATAAATTCACAAAATGGTTTAAAGAAAAATATAAAGATGAATTAAAATAATTAAATATAATAATATAGTAAATTGAAAGAGTAAATTAAATAATTATATTTTAAATATTTATTTGATACATTAATTTAATGATTTTATGCATGCTTACTTGAATACATATAAAGTAAATGATACATTATAGCAAATATAATTTTTATTATATTATACTTATCGAATGATAAATATATTGTTTATCATTTTTTTATAATTATTTATTTGAAAATTATATTTAAAATACGCTACAATGTAAATGTAATATTAATTTAAAATGCATTGACAAATAGTATAGTAATATTATTAAAATTAATATGATTGGGGGGGAAAACATGAAAAATATAGTAAATGATAATAAAAGATATAAATTAAATAGATCAATATCAGGAATTATACAAGAAGATAGAATATGGGAACAGTGGTATGATCAATCAATCTTTTCAAAAAAATTACCTAAAATGATTCAGAAAGATTATTTGTTTAGTTGTATAAACAATGATAGAAATCGTATTATAATAAATAATCGTGGCATGAAAAAGTTTACCGCTGAAGAATTTGATAGTATTATTTTAGAGTATGAAAAAGCATTTGCGGCTTTAGGATTAACTAAAGGTGATGTTATTTGTACAATTGGATTAACTACTCCAGAAATGTATGTAATTAAATATTCTGCTACATCACTTGGTTTAATTACTTGTAATTTAAATGTTTTTGACATTGGAATAGATGATAATGGAAAAAATAGATTATATAGACAATTAGAAAATGTTGATCCTAAAATGATTTTTACGTTAGATATGCTTGAAGATAAAATATATTCTGTAATTAATGATGAAAAATTCTCTAGAGCAATTAAAGTTTCAATGCCATTAGAAAACTCTACTCCAAAATATAATCCAGAAAGATTAGCAATTAAGTTACAGTTAGTTAAAGATTTTCTATCTGGAAAAGTTATAAATAACAAAATTTCTTTGAATGACTTTTTAATGCTAGGAAAGAATATATCAAGAGAAAATATTATAGAAATATATGAGGAAAATTTACCTTGTAATATATCTTTTACAAGTGCACTACAGGAATAAATAAAGCGGTATTACTTTCACATGATGCTAATAATGCACTTGCATTTCAACAAAAACTTGGCGATTTTGGATTTCAAAGGGGAACAAAAAATTTAGCACTTGTACCACCATTTCTAGCTTTCTGGGATGCAGATATAGTGCATGCTGTTTTATGCTTAGGTGGGGAAAATATAATAGAATTAGCTTTAGATTATGATAAAATACCTTCCTATTTTAAAAAACATATGGCTAACATGGGAATTTGGTCACAATATTTATGGAGTTCATTATTAAATTTGAAAGAAAAAGATCTATCTAAAGTAAGTGAAAATTTAAAACATGCAATTATAGGTGGAGAAAGATGTGAGATAAATGCTGCAGAAACATTTTATAATAAAACTGGAGTTATCCAAATGACAGGATTTGGTGCATCGGAAGTTAATACGACATTCAGTATTACACATCCTAATTGCACAAAAATAGGAACAGCTGGAATACCACTACCATTTAACAATGTAAAAATAGTAGATGATTCATTTAATGATGTAACTTATAATAAGCCAGGAAAATTACTCATAACAGGTCCTTGTTTAATGAATGAGTATTATGGTAGACCAGATTTAACAGAAAAAGCTATTTATATAGATGAAAAAGGAACAAAGTGGTACATCACAGGAGATTATGCTGTTGTAGATTTTGATGGATGCCTAACTGTGTTAGATAGATATGTTGAACCTATTACAATAAATAATAATGGTTTTGAAGAAAAAGTAAATTTATTAGATATAGTTGAAAAAATAAAAAAGAATAGAAATGTTAAAAATTGTAAAATAACATATCATGATGGTAAACTAATATTATATTTGTCTATTGATGATTTTACTGGTTTATCGAAAGAGGATGCAATAAATAGCATATTAAATACGATAAAAAGTAGTTTGCCTTACAAATATTGGCCAAATTTAATAAATATTAGTGATGAGTTACCAAGAACTTCGGTAGGAAAGGTTGATTATAAATCTTTACAGGAAATTGGTAATAATTTATGTAAGTCTTATAATGGTATCAAACTTCAAATAATAAATTCAAGTCCCAATAAGATAAAAATATTAAAAAGAAAATAGTTTATATTTTCTTTTTATTGTGCTATAATTAAGAAGGGGATAGTAATGCAAAATGGCATATTCTTTTCAATAATAAGTTTTATTTATTGTATATTTATATGCATTTTGTTTTTTTCAAAAGATAAAATAAAAAGTAAAGAAAATGATGTGTTTGCAAGACTTTTAATCATAAATTTAATAGGACTTTTTATTGAAGTAGTACCAGCTACTTTAACTATACGTGGAATTATAACAGTAAGTGATAATATATTAATTTTTATTTTAAAAATGAGTGGTGTCGAATTACTTAAAAAATTAAAAGAATTTCCAAATTTCAATATACCAGTAGTTGCTCTTACCACGGATGCAATTCAAGGTAAATCAAATAAGTATATAGAAGTAGGTTTTAGTGATTATATATCTAAACCTATAGATGAAAATGAATTAAAAAGCGTTCTTTTCAAATTCTTAAATGATAAAGATGATATAAAAAATATACAAGATAAAACTGTTGAAAGAGATATTTAGAAAGGGAGGATTTATGAATAAATCGATTATAGTTGCTGATGATTCCATGATAGTAAAAAACATTATAGAAAACGCATTACAAGATGAATATACAGTTTTAAAAGCAAAGGATGGAAAAGAGTTAATAAATTATATTACTCAAAAAAAATCTAATATAGTTGGTGTATTACTTGATCTTAATATGCCTGATTATGATGGATTTATGGTATTAAATTATTTTAAAAATAATAATTTATTTAAGAAATATCCAGTATCTATAATTTCAGGAGATGATGCTAAAGAAACAATAGACAAGGCATTTACTTATGATATTGTGGATATGTTAAATAAGCCATTTACTAAAGAAAATATCAAGAGTATAGTAAATAGAATGATAAATATGAAATAATTCTACTAATAAGTAGAATTTTTTTGTTGAATAAAATAGTAAATTTGACAAAAAAATTAGTTTGAGTTAATATATAGTCATTTTAAAATTATTATTGTATTTTTGTGATGTTTTAAATAGTAGAAAGGAATAGTTATGTCAAAAGTTATAAAGGAAGAAATTATGAATAATTTAAATAAAAGTAACAATAAACTTGCTATACGCCTAAAAAGTATAGGAATATCTAAGTTAAATTTAATTTGTTTAGGTAATTCTATTTCATCAGGATATTCTTTATCTAGTTATACAAAACCTCTAATATTAAGAAATGAAAATATAAAGCAAATTATGAAAGACAACTCAATTGAATTAAATCAATATACATTTGCACGTACACAGGATAATAACGATGAACATGTTTTCGATTGGATAGTAAATGATACTACATTATCAGATTTAAGCAGATATAATAAATTTGATATGGTATATATGAATTCAAAAGGAATATCTTTGGAAAATATTGAAGAATATTATCAAAATAATAATATAACTATAAAAAGTTTATTGATGGATAGTAATTCTAATAATATAGTTATATATAATGGTGCAACAGGATCATATTTAGATAATATAACTCGTGATGGAATGCATTTTTTTACATATGCGATTAAAAGAGATTGTGTCAGTATAGAAGCAATATTAAAATATATTCAAGGAATAAATAGAAATAACAATAGTAATATACAAGTTTATTTGTGTGGAGTGCCACATTTATTGGGATTATCTGATATTTTTATAAATTCAAGATTAAAAAAAATGGTTTTAAAATATGCAAATACTATTTATGTACCTAATATACCTAAAAATTTAATTTATAAAAAAGATGAGTCAGGGTATACGTTAGATCTTCACTATAATGAAAATGAATACTTATTATTAAATAAAAAAATAATTGATGAAATTACTCAAAATTATATACAAAATGAAATAATGATTGAATTGGATACTATATTATATAGAGTAAATAATGATTATCAAAAAGGTTTAATCAATAAATCTGTAATTGATTTATTGATAGATAAATTATTTCAAGAAGTAATTGACAAATATATTGATGCTATAAAATTTTTTAGAATTGATTTAAATATATTATTAAAAAAAATAAAACATTATTATTTATCTAGAAGACCTTATGATTTTTATTATATAAAAAAAGATGTAATAGATAAAAATCAAAAAAGATTAATAAAATAAAAGTGAATTTTTCACTTTTATTTTTAAACTTTTTTTCTATTTATACCTATCATACTGCCTAATATACAAGTTATAATGAGTATTAAATAAAATAATAAATATTTAATTTTAAATGAATTATCAAATGCTAAATAGTTAAATATAATAAGAAATATTGAAAATATTCCACCTAATTTAATTCCTTCTAAAAATCCTTTTTTATTTGACCTTTTGCCTATATAAAATCCTCCTATTAGCATAGCTGTTATAGGTATTATTATTTTGAATATTGATGTTACTTTATCATTAAATATATTAAAATAATTTAAAATACTTATAATGAATGTAAAAATTAGTATAGTACTTATTATATATATAAAAGACATACCAAGATTTTTTAAATATTTCATATAACCACCTAGTAAAAATTATTCTTTGAATAAAAAAATATTACAAGGTACATTATATAATGGTGATAATATGTATTTTATTTTAGTATTTAAAACAATATTTATGTATTTTTTCATTATATTCGTTTATAGATTAATGGGTAAAAAAGAGGTTGGACAATTAAGCATAATTGATTTAATTGTATCTATCTTAATAGCCGAGTTAGTTGCGCTTTCGATAGAAAGTAAAGATACAAATATATTAGTTTCTGTTATTCCAATTCTTGTTTTAGTTTTTGTACAAATATTAATCAGTTATGTAACGCTTAAAAGTGAAAAAATAAGAAATGTATTAGATGGTAAACCTACTATAATAATAAAAAATGGTAAACTTAACTTTACAGAAATGTCAAAAATAAGATATTCTTTGGACGATTTACTTACACAATTAAGATTACAAGGAGTAAAAAGTATAGATAAAGTAAAATATGCAATATTAGAAAATAATGGTAACTTATCTGTATTTAATGATAATTCAGATTATCCGCTTCCGCTCATATTAGATGGTGTTATAGATTATTCTGTTTTAAAAGAAATTAATAAAGATTATGATTTTATAATAAATATATTAAAGAAAAAGGGCATTTCATTAGATGATGTTTTTTATGCTTTTTACACTAATGGGAAAACATTTATAATTGAAAAAAGAGAACTTTTATAAAAATGTAAAATGTGCTATAATAATTTTGGTGATAAAATGACTGATGTAGTACCTAATCATGTTGCCATTATATTAGATGGTAATGGAAGATGGGCTTTAAAACGAGGACTTAAAAGAAGTTTAGGCCACAAAGCAGGCTTTGAAAATTTAAAAAAATTATCAAAGCATATATTTAAAAGAGGAGTAAAAATACTTAGCATATTTGTTTTTTCAACAGAAAATTTCAAAAGGGATAAAGAGGAAGTCGATTACTTAATGAATTTGTTAGTAGATAATTTTAAAGAACTAATAGATAAAAATAGTAATGTTAAAATAGTTTTTTCAGGAAGACGTGAAAATATTAGAAAAGATGTCATAGAAACTATTGATAAAATAGAAGAAATTACAAAAGATAATGATGATCATATATTGAATGTTTGTTTTAATTTTGGTGGACAATTTGATATTATTGATGCAACTAAAAAAATATATTTAGATATAAATAAAGGTAAAATCAATATTGATGATATAAATGAAGAAACTTTTAAAAAATATCTTTATAATGAAATACCGGATATAGATTTATTAATTAGAACCAGTGGAGAAATTAGAGTAAGTAATTTTATGTTATATCAAATGGCATATTCAGAAATGTATTTTACGAACACTTTATTTCCAGATTTTAAAGGTAAAGATTTTGATTTAGCAATAAAAGAATATAATAAAAGAAATAGAAGATTTGGTGGTTAAAGTATTGATTTTGCCTCATAGAATAAAATTTAATTAAAGTATAATTATGTAAATTATGCTTTTTTTTATATCTTTTTATCAAAAACTATTTACAAAAGGGAATTTATTGGTTATAATAGTGGTACAAAGTGTCAAAAAGTGGTAAAAGGTGGGTGATAAAATGTTCATGGGGGAATACCATCACAATATTGATGAGAAAGGAAGAATTATAATTCCATCTAAATTACGTGATGATTTAGGACTTAATTTTATAGTTACTCGTGGACTAGATGGTTGTTTGTTTATATATCCTAAAAAAGAATGGGATAATGTTATAAATAAATATAAACAATTGCCTGATACCAAAGAAAAGAGACACTTTATGAGAATTTTCCTATCTGGAGCTACTGTTTGTGAATATGATAGTCATGGTAGAATCAACATACCAAAACCACTAATTGAATATGCCAATTTAAAAAAAGATTGCATAATAATTGGTGTGGATGAAAAACTTGAATTATGGAGTAAAGATAGCTGGGAAGAGTTTATATCTTTAAATGAAGAAAATTTATCTGATATAGCAGACAGCTTATTTAATAATAATTATGCATAAATCTGTATTATTAGAAGAGTGTATTGAAAATTTAAATTTAAAAGAGAATAGTATTATTGTTGATTGTACTTTAGGATATGCAGGACACAGTAGCGAAATTTTAAAAAGAATAAAAAAGGGGTTTTTGTTCGCCTTCGATCAGGATTTAGATGCAATAAATTATAGTGAAAATAAATTAAATAAAATAGGTAATAATTTTTGTGTTATTAAAAGCAATTTTGATAATATAAAAAACGAATTAAATTCAAGAAATATATTTAAAGTTAATGGAATATTATACGATCTTGGAGTATCAAGCCCACAACTTGACAACGATGAAAGAGGGTTTAGCTTTCATAAAGATGCAAGACTTGATATGCGAATGGATAAAACAAAAACTTTAGATGCGTATTATGTTGTTAATAATTATAGTTATGAAGATTTAGTAAATATTTTATATAAGTACGGTGAAGAAAAATATTCACATTCTATAGCGAAAGGCATAATAAAAAATAGACCAATAACAACTACACTTGAGCTTTCTGAAATTGTTAAAATGAGTGTACCAGAAAAATATAGAAGAGAAACTCATCCAGCAAGAAGAACTTTCCAAGCTATTAGAATTGAAGTTAATAATGAATTAGATGCTTTTGAAAAAAGCCTAAAATCCGCACTTGAATTAATTGATGTAGGTGGAAGAATATGTGTAATAACATTTCATTCATTGGAAGATAAAATATGCAAAGATATATTTAAAAGTGTAAGCTCAATAGATGATACAGTAAAAAAATTACCAGTTATTCCAAATGAGTATTTACCTAAATTTAAAATTTTAAAAACTATTGAACCTAAAAAAGAAGAAGTAAATGAAAATAATAGAGCTAGAAGCGCTAAACTTAGAATAATAGAAAGAATTGGTTGATAATATGAAAAAAAATAAAAGCAGAACATTAGTTTTTAGACTTACTAAGGGAGAAAAATTGTTATATACATTGGGATTTTTTTCACTTATTTTTATCATAGTAATAAAAGTTTTTTCTAGCGCTAGTATAAGTAATTTAAAAATGGATATTGAAAAAATTTCATATAAAATAGAAAATCAGGAAAAAAAGAATCAAAGTTTAACAATGCAAGTTAATGAATTGATCTCATATGAAAATTTAAATAGTATTTTAAAAGAAATGGGTCTTTCATACAACAATGAAAACATTATAGTTTTAAAATAAAATGGTATCGTTTAATACCGTTTTTTAATATAATTTAGATAATAGAAAGAAGGTAGTAATGAAGACAAATCTTATATATTTTGTTCATGGAACAACTTATGATAATGTTAATAAAAAATGTTCTGGTTGGAAACAAGTACAACTTAATGATTTAGGAAAAGAACAAGCTTTTAATTTGGGAAAAGTTAATTCAGATATTAAATTTGATATAATTTTTACTTCTGATTTAATTAGGGCAATAGACAGTGCAAATATTGCATTTCCTGATGTTTTGAAAATTCAAGATGAAAGATTGAGAGAATGTAATTATGGGGATTTAGATGGTAAAGATAAACAACTAATTGTATATGAAGAACATATTGATATACCATTTCCTAATGGCGAATCTTTAAAGGATGTAGAAAAAAGGGTAAGTAGTTTTATTAAGGATATTCAAAAAAAATATAAAGGTAAAACAATAGGAATAGTTGCGCATAGAGCTCCACAATTAGCGTTTGAAGTTATAACAAAAAATATTAGTTGGGAAGAAGCAAATAAAAATGATTGGAGAAAAACGCAAAATTGGAAACCTGGTTGGAAATATGATATTGATAGAGTAGTGATAAAGTAAGAGAGGTACTTAATAGTGAAAGAACAAATAAAAAAAGCATATTGCCTAAAAATTGATGAATTTGTTAAAAATGAAGATTCAACTGATGGAAATGTATATATGATTTTTAATAATAATGATAAATACATAGTAAAAATATATAATAATCTACAGCATGTTATTTCTATGATTAACCTATATGAAGATTTGAAAATCAATGGAATTAATGTTCCAGGTATAATACTAAACAAAGATAATAAGAGTTATTCTTTATTAGAAAATGGTAAATATTGTGTAATATATTCCTTTTTAGATGGTAAAGAAATATGTACGTTTAAAAATATAAATAAAGAAATTTCAATTAAAATAGCTAAAGAATTAAGAAAAATTCATCAAATAACAAGTGGCAATAATAAGTACAATTTACCAGTAGTACCATTTGATATTGAAAAAAAATTTAATAAATATTCAGCATTACATTTTGATTTAACCAAGAATAATATATTTTATAATGAAAATTGGGAATCTCAAATAGGGTTTATTGATTTTGATGATGCTAAATATGGCCCAACAATAATTGATGTTGCAATTACAATATCATTATTATATTTTTCAAAAAAAAGAGGTGTAAATATTGATGGCCTTAAAGCATTTTTAGATAGTTACTATGAAGATGAAAAGCAAAAAGAAGAGGAAATTCCATACTTAAAAAATTATGCCTTAAAATGGATAAATTATATAATGGATAATAACCAGTTTGATTCTTCAACTAAAGAGAGTTTTAAGATTAAAAAAAGATTGATAGAAATGGAAATGAATTTTTAAAAATAATGATATATTAATATTTTTTAGACTATTGATTATAAGAACAATAGTTTTTTTATAAAAAGAGTATATAGTTTTAATTCTATTAATAATTAAAATATTTACATTTTTATTTTTTTTGTATATAATTGATTAGGTGGTTTTATGGAAAACTTAATACTTATTAAATATGGTGAATTAACAACTAAAAAAGCAAATAGAAATACATTTATAAATTTACTTTCAAATAATATAAAAAATGTTTTAATAAATGAAAATTATAATATAAAATATGATAGAGTTAGAATGTATATTGAATGCGATCATCCAAATATTATAATTGATAAAATTAAAAATGTTTTTGGTATTCATAGCATAGTTTTATGTCACAAAGTAAATACTAATATTGATGATATAAAAGAAAAAGTTTTAGAATTATTGAAAAATGAAGATTTTAGCACTTTTAAAATAAATACAAAAAGAGCAGATAAATCATTTCCTATTCATAGCATGGATGTAAATAATATAGTAGGTGGTTATATTTTAAAAAATATAAATTCCAAGGTTGATGTACATAATCCAGATATATTAGTTACAATAGAGCTTAGAATAGAAGGAACGTTTATATATACAAATGAAATAAAAGGATTAGGTGGATATCCAGTTGGAATACAAGGTAAGGGAATGCTTATGCTAAGTGGTGGTATAGATTCTCCTGTTGCTGGATACTTATCAC
Source organism: uncultured Bacilli bacterium (assembly GCA_947628565.1). Taxonomy (GTDB): domain Bacteria; phylum Bacillota_I; class Bacilli_A; order RF39; family UBA660; genus UMGS1613. The sequence continues at coordinate 20,746 of CANRAH010000002.1, read as the reverse complement.
TTAAAAGAGGTGTCGATTTAGAATGTTTATATTTTGAATCACCACCACATACAAGTGTTGAAGCTAAAAATAAGGTTATTTCTCTTGCTAATATTATAAATAAATATTCTGGCAATATAAAAGTCAATGTAGTGCCATTTACAAAACTTCAAGAAGCTATCTATAAAAATGTACCCGATACTTATGTTATAACTATTATGAGAAGAATGATGTATAGAATTGCACATAAGCTTGCACTTAAACATAAATGTAAAGTTATAATAAATGGAGAATCGATAGGACAAGTTGCAAGTCAAACATTAACTAGCATGGTTGTCATTAATAGTGTAACCAATTTTCCTGTTATTAGACCTGTTGCTTGCTTAGATAAACTAGAAATTATAGACATAGCAAAAAAAATAGATACTTATGATACAAGCATTTTACCATATGAAGATTGCTGCACAATATTTTTACCAACACATCCAGTTATTAATCCAGATATTAATAAATGTTTATTATATGAATCTACTTTTGATTATGAAAATTATATTGATGAATGCATAAATAATATAACTACAATATCTAATTTAGAATCTAATAATTTTAAAGATTTGTTGTAGTAGAAAAAATTACCAAATAAAATTTGTATAAATTTCACCTTTGTACACAAATTAAAAATGTACAGGAGGTGAAATAATGAAAAATAATTCAACAAGTAAATTCGTTGTACCTGGAGCTAAACAAGCTATCGATAAGATGAAATATGAAATAGCTAGTGAATTAGGAGTTAATTTAGGTCCTGATGCTACTTCAAGAGCTAATGGTTCAGTAGGTGGAGAAATCACTAAAAGATTAGTTCAAATGGGTGAACAACATTTAGGTGGAAGCACTTATTCAAAATAAGAAAATGGATAGCTTATAGGCTATCTTTTTATTTAAAATAAGTTAAATTATTCAAGAAAATGGAAGCATATTGTTTTTAATAATTTAACTATTTTGGGAAAAACACATAAATTTTAAAAAATTACCAATAATATAAATATAAAATCAAAATTATTTCCCTTTATTATTTTTTACTATAAAAATTTTTTTATTAGTAGCATTTTTTGTTAGCTAATATATAGAAAAAATTTCTAATCATATAATATATATGATAGTAAATAATAATAATGAGGTGAGATTTATGAATAATAAATTAGTCGTAAAAGGTTCAAAAGAAGCTATAGAAAAATTAAAATATGAAATAGCTAGTGAACTTGGAATTGAACTTGGAGCGGATACATCAAGTAGATTAAATGGTACAGTTGGTGGAGAAATGACTAAAAGATTAGTTGAGCTTGGCAAAAAATATTATAACAATGTAGAAAATTTTAAAAATAAATAAAATTTGAACTGTATATTTATATGCAGTTCTTTTATTTAAAATAAACTTTGTTTTAATGTTGGAAAAAATAGAAAACATGTGTTATAATTATTATGAGAATAAATAAGGTGATACTATGTATGAACTAGGAAATCAATTTAAATTTGATTTAACAAAATCTACTGCAAATAATTCCTGTGTTTTTAAAGGTAATAAGTATAGAATAACCGTTTTAACTGAAAGATTGGTTAGATTAGAATATAATGAAAAAGGAATATTTGAAGATCATCCAACTGCATTAGTATGGTATAGGAATTTTAGTAAACCGAATTTTACTTTTGAAGAAACTGAAAGCACAATAAATATAAAAACGAATTATTTTAATCTTTCATATAAAAAAGAAAAACATTTTGCAGGTAGTAAGTTATCACCAATGGCAAATTTGAAAATATCATTAACAAATACAGATAGAGTATGGTATTATAATCACCCAGAAGCCAAAAACTATAGTATTAATAATTCATTAGAAAACTTAAAAATTAAACAAAAAAGTTTATATTCACTAGATGGATTTGCAACTATTGTTGATGATAGCCCTATAATTCTCGAAGACGGAGTTTTTAAAAAACGAGAAGATACAGAAGTAGATATATATGTATTTTTATATAACAATGATTTTTATTATGCTTTAAATGATTATTTTATGATAACTGGATATCCACCATTGATACCTAGATATGCACTTGGAAACTGGTGGAAAAAAGCTGATTCATATAATGATGAAACATTGGAAAAATTTATAAAAAAATTAAAATTTAATAATATACCTATTTCTATTATAACGTTATGTGACTGGCAAAGTAATAACGATTATTATTTTAATAATAACTTTAAAAATCCAATAGCTTTAGTTAATCTTTTAAAGGAAAATAACATTAAACTTGGATTATCTATAAACTATATTGATAAATTTAAAAAGGATACACCCTTATTTCTAAAACTTAAAAATTATTTACAAGTAGATAAAAATGGAGATATTCCTTTTAATTTATTTGATCCAAGGACTATTGATGCATATTTAAAATTAATTATTTCACCACTTGATCAAATAGGGGTTAATTTTTATTCAATTGATAATTGTAAAAATTTAAGCAATTTGATAATTTTAAAACATTATCTATACCTCAATAAAAATACTATGTTAAATAGACCACTTATTAGTGCATATGACTCGCTAGTTTCATCACATAGATATCCTGTTTTGTATTCAGGTTTATCAACTGTAAGTTGGGATACATTGACTAAAATAGCTGAATTTAATATTAAGGCTTCAAATTTAGGGTTAAGTTTTTTAAATCATGATTTTGGTGGATCTAGTGGAGGTATTGAAGATAATGAACTATTTACAAGATTTATACAACTTGGTGTATTTTCACCTTTACTCCAATTAGGATCTAGTGGAGGCAAATATTATAAAAGAGAACCTTGGAAATGGGGATTAAAAACATCAATAATTACTTCAAATTATTTAAATTTAAGACATAGACTTATTCCATATTTATATACAGAGGCATATAAATATCATAAATATGGTAGACCATTAATTGAACCAATATATTATAGATATAAAGATATGATAGATGATTCTTTATATTGTCATGAATATTATTTTGGATCTAATTTTTTCATTAGCCCTATACTTTCAAAAAAAGACTATATAATGAATAGGGTAATACATAAATTATTTATTCCAGAGGGAACCTGGTATGGATTCATAACAGGAAAAAAATATAACGGTAATAAAAAATATGTAGGTTTTTATAAAGATGAGGAATATCCAATTTTTGTAAGAGCTGGATCGATAATTCCAATGTCATTGAACGAATTAAATGACACTAGTATACCTAGAAAATTAGAACTTCAAATATTTCCAGGTGATAACGGCGCTTATAGCATATATGAAGATGATGGAGTTTCAAATAGTTATCTAAATGGAGATTATACTATAACTAATGTCGAATATAGGTATAAAAAGAATGCTTATACTTTAACAGTACTTCCTGTTGCTGGAAAAACTGGTATTTTACCTAAAACAAGAGATTATAAATTAAGATTTAAAAATACTAAACAAGATGTAAATGTAGTAAGTTATGTTAATGGTACTCAAGTTAAAAATAAATATTATAAAGATGATACAGATTTGATTGTTGAAGTCAATGATGTTGATACATCTTCACAGTTAACTTTGATTTGTAAAGCTCAAAATATAGAAATAGATGCATTAAGAATAATAAATGAAGATATAGTCTCAATTATAAGTGATTTACCTATAAAAACTTCAGTAAAAGTTAAAATAGATAAAATTATGTTTTCAGAAAGTTTGGATTTAAAGAAAAAAAGAATAGAAATAAGAAAATTGTCTCGTGGTAAAGATTATTTAGAGAAAAAATATATTCAATTATTTTTAAAACTACTTGAATATATTAATGAAGTGTAATATAATAATAGTAATTTGTAAGTATTAACAGTTTATCTTTTGGATGAATTAAAATGTTAGTTATGATAATCGCATCCTAATAGATGCGATTATTTTTTGGAGGAGTTATGAAAGAAGTTTTAATGTACATAGGAATTTTTGTTATAGCATATTTGTTTTATCTTATATTTGTACTTTCTAGGAAAAAAGTATTAAGTAAATTCATTGATTCTAAAGAAGTTAAATATTTAAAATATAAATATAAAATAAAAGTTGATGAAAAGAATATTAAAAAAATTGCTAATTTAATATTTTTAACTAATTCATTTATACTAACAATTACAGTATTTATAGTAAGTATATTTGATAATTTTATTTTAGGACTTATTGTATCTGTTATACCTTTAGTAATTTTAATACTTACATTTTATCATTTAATAGGGACATACTATAGAAAAAAGCAAGGAGGATAGTTTATGTACAATTTTAATAAAATAGAAAAGAAATGGCAAAAACATTGGGATGATGAACATATTTTTGAAGCTAAAAATAATGATAGTAGACCACCATATTATATATTGGTAGAGTTTCCATATCCATCAGGTAATGGATTACACGTAGGTCATGTTAGAAGTTATACAGCTCAAGATGCAATCGCACGTATGAAAAGAATGCAAGGATATAATGTTTTATATCCAATGGGTTGGGATGCATTTGGCGCACCAGCTGAACAATATGCGATAAAAAATCATATTCATCCAAAAGATGCAGTAAAGGAAAATATAAAAACATTTAAAGGTCAAATGAAATCATTAGGTTTTTCATTTGATTGGTCACGTGAATTTTCAACAACAGATCCAGAGTATTATAAATGGACACAGTGGCAATTTTTACAATTTTATAAACATGGAATGGCTTATAAATCAAAAGTTCCAGTAAATTGGTGCCCAACTTGTAAAAGCGTATTATCAAATGAAGATGCAGCAGGAGGAGTATGCGAAAGATGTGGTTCTAGCGTAATTCAAAAAGAAAAATCTCAATGGATGTTGAGAATGAGCGATTATGCTGAAGATTTATTAAAGGGTTTGGATGATACTAACTTTGCTTCTAAAGTAAAATTAGGTCAAATTAACTGGATTGGTAAATCAACAGGTGTCGAGGTTGATATCCAAATATCTGGTGGTGGAAGTTTTTCAATATTTACAACTTGTATAGAAACTATATATGGTATAACATTCTTCTGTATTGCTCCAGATGGAGATTTAATAAAAGAATTAATGCCAAGAGTAGAAAATAAAGAAGAAGTTTTAAATTATATTGAAGAAACAAAATTAAAATCTAATATGGATAGAACTGAGCTTAATAAAGGTAAAACAGGTGTTGAGGTTAAAGGAATAAAAGCAATTAATCCAGTTAATGGAAAAGAAGTTCCAATATTTTTAGGTGACTTTGTTCTTGCTTCATATGGCACAGGAGCTGTTATGGCTGTTCCAGCGCATGATCAAAGAGATTTTGAATATGCGAAAGCGCATAATCTAGATATAATAGAAGTAATTACAGGTGGAGATATAAAAAATAAGGCATATGAAAAATATGATTATTTAGAAAATAAAGATGCTAAATTAATAAATTCTTCTGAATTTTCTGGAATGAGTGTTATAGAGGCAAAAGAAGCTATAACTAAAATGCTTGTAGATATGAAAATTGCAAGGATAGTAAGTAATTATAAAATGAGAGATTGGATTTTCTCACGTCAGAGATTCTGGGGAGAACCAATTCCTATGATAGACTGTCCAAAATGTGGATGGGTTCCTATGAATGAAGAAGATTTACCACTTCTATTACCTGATGTAGCAGAATATGAACCAACTGATAATGGAGAATCTCCATTATCAAAAATAGAAGATTGGGTAAATTGTAAGTGTCCAAAATGTGGTTGTGATGCAAAAAGAGAAACCGATACAATGCCTAACTGGGCAGGTTCTAGTTGGTATTTCTTAAGGTTTATGGATCCACATAATGATAAAGAATTTGCAAGCATGTCTGCTATGAAATACTGGAATAAAGTAGATTGGTATAATGGTGGAATGGAACATACAGCAAGACATTTGCTTTATGCTAGATTTTGGGTACAATTTTTATACAACATTGGGCTTGTACCTAATAAAGAAATGATTTGGACTCGTGTAAGTCATGGTATGATTTTAGGTGAAAATAATGAAAAAATGAGCAAATCAAAAGGAAATGTTGTAAATCCAGATGATATTGTAAAAGAATATGGTGCAGATGCTTTACGTACATATGAAATGTTTATAGGTGACTATGAACATGATGCCGCATGGAGTGAAAATGGCCTTAAAGGATGCAAAAAATTCTTAGATAGAGTGTATAGATTAAAAGATAGATTAATAGAAAAAGATGAATATTCAAAAGAACTTGAAATTTCTATAAATAAAACGATAAAAAAAGTAACAGATGATTTGAATAGCATTAAATATAACACAGCAGTATCATCACTTATGATTCTTTTAAATGAAATGGAAAGTCTTGATAAAATTACAACTAAAGATTATAGAACTTTCTTAAATTTATTAAATCCAATCGCACCTCATATTACTGAAGAGTTAAATGAAATTTTATCTCTTGGAGATGAATTTGCTAAGTCAAAATGGCCTAGTTATGACCCTAATAAACTTGAAAATGATACATATACTATGGTAGTACAAGTTAATGGTAAGGTTAGAGGTAAAATAGATGTAGATTCAACTGTAAATGAAGAAGAAATGAAAAATCTCGCACTTAATATAGATAATGTTAAGGTATTTACTGATGGAAAAGAAATAATAAATATTATAGTTATTCCTAAAAAAATAGTAAATATAGTTGTTAAATAATAAAAATTAAAAAAAGTGAAAAAACATAATTTTTCACTTTTTTAATATCTAAATTTACCTTTTTTTAGAAATTGAAAGTAATAATTAAATTTTTGATTAAAATACATATTAAAAATTCAAAAATGCATATTTGAATTTTATTTTTTTATATGATAAAAATATTCCTCGAAAGGAGAGTTTATGAAAAAAATTTTATTTATATTTCTATTATTGATTCTATCTATTTTTAACGTAAAAGCTTATTCACATAAATTTTATTTGGATGAAAAGTTAAAGGATATATATTTAAAAGCGTTTGATAATGGTAATATTTATCATAATTCTTCATTTATTATTAAACGTGATGATGGAAAAATAGTTTATTGCATTGATCCTTTTCATCTGGTAAGTTCAAAACAATACTATACAGAATACAGTACAAATGCATCAGTTTTTAATTTAACTGATGAACAGTTGGATAGAATGAACTTAATTGCTCATTACGGATATAATTATGCTAATCATACTGAAAAGAAATGGTATTCTGTTACTCAATTTCTTATATGGAAAGAATTAAATTTAGAGGGGGTATATTTTACTGATTCAACTTATACTGATAATTTTATAATGTTTGAAGATGAAATTAAAGAATTAGAAAATTTAGTTAATTCATATTATACTTTACCTAATTTGAAAATTGATGATTATGAATTTACTATAGATACAACTTATGAATTACTGGATTATAATAATGTTTTAAATAATTATGAAATAGAAAGTAAAGATATAGATGCATATATAGCTGGTAATAAATTAATAGTAAATACTAAAGACGAGGGAACTTATAATATAAAATTAGTAAGAAAAAGTGAAGTTGAAAATGATAATCTATTATATTATTTAAGTGGTTCTCAGTCTCTTTTATATCCAGGGAAACCAAAAGATATAAATTTTGAAATAACTATAATAGTTACTTCTGGAGATGTTTATTTAAATAAATATGATAGTTCTAATATTGATAGAAAAGAAGCAACATTGAAAGGTGCTATATATGGGCTTTATAAGGATGATATACTAATAGATAGACTTATAACAGATGAAAAAGGGTATGCAAAAATAAATAATCTTGCTTTGGGTAAATATTATATAAAAGAAATAAGTCCTAGCTTGGGATATGAACTTGATACAAATATATATTATTTTGAAATAACTAAAAGTAATAAAACAATTAAAATATCATCAATGGAAAATGTAATAGAAGGGGATTTAGTAATAAATAAATATTATGGAAGTGATGAAAATTATGAATTAGAAGATGGAGCAGTATTTGAAATATATGATAAATTTGATAATTTAGTAGGTGCATATGAAACAAAGGGAGGTAAAATATCTGTAAAATTAGAGTATGGTAAATATTATGTGGTTCAAACTAGAGGTAAGATTGGATATGAATTAAATGATAAGTTCGAAATAATAATAGATGAAAAAAAAGAGTATAATTTTGATCTTTTTGACAAAATACTAATAGTAGATGTTGAAGATACATTTAAAAATGATAGTGTTATACATATTTATGATATATTCATAATAACGGGTATTTTACTAGTATTTGCATACGTTATATATGAATTTTACAAATTTAAAAAAATATGATATAATACTACTCGTTTACAAAGAAAAGGACGGTTTTTATGAATAAATTTTTAAGTAAACGAAGAAATTGTGGGTTATTGATGTTTATTTTAATAATAATTTGTGAATTGTTATTAAAAATAGATAATAAATTCATTCAAACTATTGGAATTATTCTTACACCTTTTATAGTTACTTTAGGATTCCTATTAATTAAGAATGATGAAAAACATATAAATTAAAAAGAGGATTTCCTCTTTTTATTTGTATAATTCTAGTTTTAGATTATCAAGATTTTGATTCATAAGTGTAATATAATTAACCTTACTTGTATCAATTCCATTAAGATTTGTCATAGTGTATAAGCTTAATGTACTTTTATTTGCTTCATTTACCATATTTTGTATTTCCTCATTTGTTTCACCATATTTTATATATATATAATTACATTCACCAGATTTAAGCAAACTTAATGCTCTTTCTTTTTCTTTATTAGTAACAGTATCCTTATCAAGAGATATTACTTCAAGTCCGTATTTTTCTAAAAATTTAAATGCATCATCACTTACTATTATTGTTTTATTAGAAGCAAGGTTTGAAGCTGAATAATATTTGCCATCAAGATTAGTTAATTCAATTTTTAAATCTTCATATTTTTGATTTATCTCTTTAACTAAATATTTTGTTTTAATGTATTCTCCTAATCCTTTTTTAATGTTATTTGCAATAGTAAGTAAGTTATTTGGATTTAACCATAATTCCTCAATTGAATAATCATAATCTAAATTATTTGATGTAAAATCTATAATCATTAAATCTTTATTTTTACTATGAATAGTTTTGACATAATTTTTTTCATTAGATGATCCATTGAAAATGAAAAGATCAGTATCACTATATTGTTCAAGTAAAACATCTGTTACTTTAAAGTCTATTACTTCTTCATCCGTCGGATATATACTTCTAATTTCACTATGATTTTTATATAGATAATCAACTACGTATTTTATTGGATATACTGATGTTGATATTTTTATATCATCCATAGAATCATTGCTTAAACATCCTGTCAAACTAAATAACATTATAAGTATAATTAAATATTTTATTTTTTTCATTTTTTACTCCTTTTTTAAAACGTCAACGCCACCTTTACTAAATGGGTTGCATTTTATTATTCTTTTAATAGCAAGAAATGTACCTTTAAAACTACCATATGTATTAATTGCATCTATCGCATAATTTGAGCAAGTAGGGATGTATTTGCATTTATAATGCGAAGAAAACGGTAATAATTGATACACTTTTATTGCTCCAATCAAAATATATTTCATAACTATCATTATAATTATACTAAAAAATTATAAAAAGTAAAATAGTAATTTCTATTTTTATAAAAATTTGATATAATGATTATGGTGATTTTATATGGAAGAGTTATTGAATAAATTGAAAATACCCTATAAAGATATAAAATTATATGAAAGAGCCTTAACTCATACATCATTTGCAAACGAAAATAATACAGCAAGCTATGAAAGATTAGAATATTTAGGAGATGCTGTATTAGAACTGGTAATAAGTGAATATCTATATAAAAATACAGATTATAAAGAAGGAAAAATGACTAAACTTAGAAGTCATTATGTATGTGAAAATGCAAATTTTGAATATTCCACTAGACTTAAGCTTAATGAGTATTTAAGGTTAGGACATGGTGAAATTGAACGTGGTGGCAAATATAAAAAAGCGATAGTTGCTGATATATTTGAATCATTTATCGGCGCTATGTATTTAGATTTAGGTATTAATGATGTAAAAAATTTTATATATGATCATATTATTCCACTAATAGAAGATAAAAGTATAGATTTTTTTGATGATTATAAATCTGTGCTTCAAGAATTAGTGCAAACAGATAAGAAAAGTTTGGAATATATTATAGTGGATGAAGCAGGCCCAGCACATGATAAAACATTTACTGTAGAAGTAAAAATTGATAATATTGTATATGGAAAGGGCATTGCGCATAGTAAGAAAGAAGCAGAACAAGCTGCAGCGCGTGATGCTTTAACTAAAGCACAAAATGGTGTAATACTTTAAAGGAGGTAATGAAATGGGAAGATTTCCAAATATAGCAGCATCAAAAGCTAAAACAGGTGCATTAAAAGGTAAATTATATGGTATGTATGCAAAGGAAATATATCAAGCAGCAAAAAATGGAGGTGTAACTCCAGAAGGGAATCCAAATCTTAAAAGATTGATAGAAAAGGCAAAAAAAGAGCAAGTGCCAAGTGATGTAATTAAAAGAGCTATAGATAAAGTTTCAAGCGGAGCTAAAGAAGATTATCAAACATTAACTTATGAGATATTTGGACCAGGTGGCTCTACACTTATGGTTGAATGTTTAACTGATAACACAAATAGAAGTGTAAGTGATGTTAGGACAGTTGTTAATAAATGTAAGGTTAAAATGGGTGCTATGGGTAGCGTTTCTTATATGTACGATAATTTATGTGTAGTTGGTTTTTGTGGCCTTGATGTTGATGATGTTATGAATGCATTGATAGAAAATGATATAGACTTTGTTGATATGGAAACTAACGATAATAATGTTTTAATATATGGTAATCCTCAAGATTTGTTTAAAATAAAAGAGGCAATTTTAAAAATTAATCCAAATATTGAATTTAGCGTTGATGAAATATCTATGTTACCTAAAGATAGAATAAAATTAACTGGTGAAGATTTGGACGTATTTAAAAAGTTGTTAACTATGTTGGATGAAGTAGATGACGTTGCAAATGTTTACCATAATGTTGATCTTTGATAAAAAATCTTTAATAGATTTTTTTTGTAGTAAAAATATTTATTGATTTAAAATTTTAATTATGTTATTATATCAAAGGATGTGATTTTATGAATTTACCTAGTTTAAAACAAGCAAAAATAAGAGGAAAAGAAGATATAAAAATAATTGATAATGATTATGTTATCCCAAATTCAATGAAATTAATAGGCAAGGGTAAACATTATTTTATTAAAACTTATGGATGTCAAATGAATGTTCACGATAGTGAAAATATAAAAGCAATTTTAGAAGATATGAGCTATAGTGAAACATTAAATATGGAAGATGCGGATATAATAATTTTAAATACTTGTGCGATAAGGGAAAATGCCCATAACAAAATGTTTGGTTTTTTAGGAAGAGTAAAACATTTAAAAGAGTCTAATCCCAATATTATATGTGGTATATGTGGTTGCATGGCACAAGAAGAAGTTATAGTAGATGAGTTAAAAAGTAAATATAAATGGGTTGATATAGTATTTGGTACCCATAATATTCATAAGCTTCCATTTATTTTAAAAGAATCTATGGAAAATAAGCATCAAGAAATAGAGGTATATAGTATAGAGGGGGATGTATATGAAAACATTCCAGTAAAAAGAGATTCTAAATATAAAGCTTGGGTTAATATTATGTATGGGTGTGATAAATTTTGTACATATTGTATAGTACCATATACAAGAGGTAAGCAAAGAAGTAGATTACCTAAAGATATAATAAGAGAAGTAGAAAAACTTTATAAAGATGGATACAAGGAAGTAACCCTACTTGGGCAAAATGTTAATGCATATGGAAAAGATTTGAATATTGACTATACTATGAGCGATTTGCTTAAAGATGTTGCTTTAACTGGTATTGATAGAGTCCGTTTTATAACATCACATCCATGGGATTTCAATGATAAAATGATAGATACTATTTGTGAATATCCAAATATTATGCCATATATACATCTTCCTTTACAATCTGGTTCGGATAGAATTTTAAAATTAATGGGAAGAAGATATACTAAGGAAGAATATATAACATTATTTAATAAACTTAAAAGTAAAATAAAGAATTGTGCGATAACAACTGATATAATAGTAGCATTTCCAACGGAAAGTGAAGAGGACTTTAATGAAACTTTAGATGTTGTTAACACTTGCAAATTTGATTCAGCATTTACATTTATATTTTCTAAACGTGCTGGAACACCAGCGGCTTTAATGGAAGATAATTTGACAGAAGAAGAAAAAAACAGTAGATTGTATAGATTAAATGAAGTTGTAAATAAGTATGCTAATTTATCTAATCAAAGATATTTGAATAAAACTGTTAAAGTTTTACTTGAGGATTATAGTGATAAAGAAGGGTATCTTATGGGGTATACAGATACTATGAAACTAGTTAATGTAAAAGCAGATAAAAAATATCTTGGAGAAATAGTAGATGTAAAAATAACTATGATTAAAACTTGGAGTATGGATGGTATTTTGTCAAAAAAAGTATAAAAAAAGTATACTTTTTTTCATATTTATGTTAGAATTTAATATGAAAGTAGAGGAGTTGAGCATATGATATGTAAAAAGTGTGGTCACAACATAGAAGATAATTCAAATTTTTGTGGATATTGTGGAAATCCAGTTGAAAATGATTCAGTCAAGGTTGAAAGTGGTATAAATACAGAATCAGTAAATATACAAAGCAATGAATCTTTAGAACAACAAAAAAATGTAGAAATTGATAACATAGGGCAAAATAATTGGAGATTGAGTCAAGTAAATGATAATTCTTATAAAAATATTTATGATGTAAATACGTTAAATACTGATAATCCAGTAAATCAAGTTGATGAGACTAAATATAATCAACCTAAACAAAAGAAAACTAATTCTTTTGCATTTATAATATTTGGTGTTATTTTAGCGGCAATATGCGTAGTATTAGTATATATATCATTTAATAAAACTTCAAATAATTCTATAACTGTTCTTGAAAAGACATTAGCTAATTTTTATAAAGTATCACAAAATAGCGGAATGGTAAATGCTAAAATTAGTTTATCTAGTGATACAGGAGATAATATAAATTTAAGTGCTTCTTTAAAGTACATGAGAAATAATGACTCTTATGATTTTGCACTTAGTTTAGATAAAAATATTTTAACCGATAGAATAGACATTTACTCCAAATTAAACGCAAATCAAATTTCATTATTTGCAAAATCAAGTGTGATCGATTTATTAGGATTAACAAAATCAGATAAAGATGTTTGGGTTTATTATAATTATTTATTGGATGAGAGCATGGATGAATTATTTGAGGAAGATGAAGATATTGATGATGATTTAGAAGATTTAATTGACAATGATCATTTTGTATATGTTGATGAAGTTGACAATTTGCATCATTATAAATTCATTATAGATAATAACCTATTAACAAAATTAAAAGAAAAAGAAAATATGTTAGGTAATACTGATTATTCGTTTGATGATATAGATACTACTTTAGACCAAACTATTGTAATAGATTTTTATATCACAAAATCAAATGAATTAAAAAGAGTATCTATTGATTTAACAAATCTTATGGATATTGACAATATCTCTAATGCTATATTAACGGTAGAATTTTCTGATCTAGGATCTTTAACTCAAATTATACCAAATGAAGCATTAAGTGCAACAATAGATTTTGAAAGCTATTTGGATGAATATTTTAATGAGAATAACGATTACAATGATTTTTCAGAATATGATGATGAATATTATTATAATCAATTTTAAAAGTAGTTTTACTACTTTTTTTGTGCATTTTTAACTTATTAATTCATATATTAAAGTGAGGAGTGATAATATGGCATTATATAAGGAGATAGTTACAAAAGCAGTCATTGGAAAAGGTAAAAAATATTTTAAAGATAATTATAGTATAGAAGTCGAAAATGAACCAACAACAATACTTGGTTGTTGGGTAATAAATCATAAATTTAAAGGGTATAAAACTAATGATAAAATTGGTGTTAGTGGAACTTATGATGTGAATATATGGTATTCATATGATAAGGATTCTAAAACTACAGTAGTAAATAAAAATATATCGTATGATGATTTATTTAATGTAAAATTAAAAGAAAACTCTAATTTAACTGATGATACTGATATTATTGTAAGAACATTGAAACAACCATCTTGTTTAGGTGTTAATATAGCTAATAAAACTATAAACTTTGATATAGAAAAAGAGCTTGGTGTCGAAGTTGTTGGTGAAACGAAAGTAAAAATTGCGGTAGAAGAGGATGAGGAACCATGGGAAGATATAGAAGATGAATTATCAGAACAAGATATAAAAGAAATAAATAATGTTACCGATGATTTTATAAAATAGTACTTCTTGTACTTTTTTTCTTTTTTTGATAATATATGTTTGGTGGTTTTATGGATAATAATTTGGGACTTAATAGTAATAAGTTAACTGATGTAGAAAGAAAAATAATAAATTTAAAATTACATCTTTTGGATTATAGTTTTACTTTTAACTGTAATAATTTTAATATCGAGTTTTTAAAACGTTTGAATGGCTTTCTTTTTAATGATTTTTATTCAGATAATGATTTAAGACCTTTAGATGAAAAAATTATAAATAAAATTAATAAAATGTTAGACGATATAATATATATTTGTATCAATGATAAAAATAATATTAAAAAAATTATTGAACTTGTAAAAGAAATTTGGAATTTTCAACCATTTTTGGTAGGTAATACAAGAACGTTAATCGCATATTTAAAAATATTGAATGAATGTTTTGAACTTGATTTGAATATAAATTTAAATATGGAAATAACAAATAATCCAGATATTTTTGATACTTTTAACCCTGTTAACCAAAAAGGGTTGACAAGATAAAAAAATTTTGATATTATTTATTAAGTTGAGGAGGGATAATATGGCAGTTAAAATTAGATTAAAAAGAATGGGAGCTAAAAAAAGTCCATTTTACCGTATCGTAGTTGCTGATTCTAGATTTCCAAGAGATGGTAGATTTATAGAAGAAATTGGATATTATAATCCTATTAAATCACCAGCAGTAGTAAAAGTTGATAAAGAATTAGCTAAAAAATGGTTAAATATTGGTGCAATGCCTACTGATACAGTTAGAGATATTTTAAGTAAAGAAGGAATTATGAAAGAATTCCATGATGAAAAAATGGCTAAAAAAGCAAATAAAAGTAAGGCTGGTAAATAATTATGGAATTAGTTAATTTAACAGAATACTTGGTAAAACAATTGTTACCAAATGAAGAAATTAAAATTAATAAAATTGATTCAGAAAGTGGTACAGTTATACAAGTTTTAGTACCTAATGATAGTATGAGTATAATAATTGGTAAAAATGGTAGTATAGCAAATTCTATTAGAACCATTGTTCAAGCTTTAGCTTATGTAAAAAAATTAGGTAAAGTAAGAATAAATATCGATACAATATAATTGGAGTAATCCAATTTTTATTTTAAATAAAAGTTTAAATATTTATAAAATTAGTAGACAAAAATATTGCTATATACTATAATTAATTTAGTTAGAATATAAAATTTTTATAGTTCATTTAATATAAAATTTTAAAAATTATTTTGACATATATTTAATAATTCTTGAAATATGCTGTATTATGTAATATAATATAAATTAGGTGATAGAATGAAAAAAAGAGTCTTAAGTGCAATTATAATGGCTTTAATTTTTATACCAGTGTTTATAATTGGTGGCAATATATTTAATTTTGTATTTTATATTATTACTTTACTGGGATTAAATGAAATTATGATGGTTCGTGAAAAAGAAAAAAAATTACCAAATTTTATAAGACTTATATCGTATATAATGATTACATTCTTATATTTTACTTTAAACACTAACTTTCATACTGCTTATATAGTTATAGCTGGTTTATTTTTGCTGTTATTACTTCCAGTTGTATTATATAGTGATGAAAAAATATATAATATTGAAGATGCTTTTTATGTATTAAGTTCAACACTTTTTATTGGACTTTCTATGTCATTATTTTATGCATATAGAAAATTTGATTTGAAAATAATAATATTTTTGTTGCTTATTACTATAATTACAGATTCATACGCATATTTTACTGGTAGATTAATAGGTAAACATAAACTAATTGAGGTAATTTCTCCAAATAAAACTTGGGAAGGCCTAATAGGTGGTAGCATTATGGCTACGTTTGTTTCTACTGTTTATTATTTAACAGTAATAAATAGTAGTGCAAATATTTTAGTAATTATATTTACAACACTATTTTTAAGCATTATAGGGCAATTTGGTGATTTGTTTTTTTCATCTATTAAGAGAAAATATAATATTAAAGATTTTTCTAATTTAATACCGGGTCATGGTGGTATATTAGATAGGCTTGATAGTATTATATTTGTAATGATAGTTTGGATATTTTTTAAAGGATTATTATAGAGGGAGATATTATGATATTAACAATTATATATTTTATTTTAATTTTAGGAACAACTGTATTTATTCATGAATTAGGACATTTTTTATTTGCAAAGAAGTTTAATGTTTATGTATATGAATTTTCTATAGGGATGGGACCTAGACTCTTTAAATTTAATAGAAAAAATGATGAGACAGATTATTGTATTAGATTGTTTCCAATTGGTGGATTTGTTCAAATGGCAGGAGAAGAGTTAAATGTAGATGATAAAATACCAGAAGATAGAAGACTAAATTCTAAACCAGCTTTTCAAAGATTTTTGATAATGGTTGCTGGAGTTATGATGAATTTTTTACTAGCTATTGTGTTGCTATTTTTCATAGGATTATTTAATACTGTATCACTTGATAATGTATATGTTGAAAGTAGTAGTATTTCTGGATTAAATGATGGTGATAAAATAATAGCTATAGAAGACAGATTTGTCAATAACTATGATAAACTTGCACTTGAAATGACTGTTGAAGAAGATAAAGATTTTAAGATGACAGTTAAAGATGAAAATGGTAATAAGAAAGATATTGCTGTTTCTCCTATAGCTGTTGGAGCATCAAATTTAATATATGGATTAGACTATGGATTTGATGTAGGAAATTTAAATATTACAAATTCTAAAGTTGATAATATTTTAGTTAATGATGAAATTGTTAAGGTAAATGATGTACAAATTAACGATTATAATGAATTACTTAAAGCTTTGAATGATATTAAAGAAAATGAATTAACATTAACGCTTAAGGATTCAAATAATAATTTAAAAGAAGTAACTATAACACCTGTAAAAAAAGATGATACTTTACTTGGATATAGTTACGGATTTTACATTACAGGTAAAGAAGGTAAAGGAATCTTTACAGCTATTAAATATGCAATATTTAAATTCTTTAGTACAATAGAACAAATGATTTTTACAGTATTTTATTTGATAACAGGTAAAATAAGTATTAGTATGCTATCTGGACCTGTCGGTGTTTATAATGCTGTAAGTGTATATTCACATTATGGATTTGCAAATATTATTTCATTATTATGTTTAATTTGCATTAATGTTGGATTTATAAATATACTTCCTTTTCCAGCTTTTGATGGGGGACATGTATTATTCATAATAATAGAAAAAATTAAAGGTAGTAAAGTAAATCCAAAGGTTGAAAATATGATACATAATATAGGATTTATACTGCTTATGATTTTAATGATTTTAGTAACTTATAATGATATAATAAAATTATTTTAGGAGTGATTGTGTGTTAAAGGTTGAACATGTTACAAAATATTATGGTGATTTTAAAGCAGTAGATGATCTTTCATTTGAGGTCGAAAATGGAGAAATTTTCGGCCTTTTGGGTGTAAATGGAGCTGGTAAAACAACTACATTTAGAATGATTATGGGACTTTTAGATAAATCTAGTGGCGTAATTACATTAGATGGTAAAAATATAGATTATTCTGTTACTGACAATATTGGATTTTTAACAGAGGAAAGAAGCTTACTTACAAAATTAACTGTTAAAGAACAAGCTATTTACTTTGGTGCTTTAAAATCTATGAGTAATGATAAAATACTTTCTAGACTTGATTATCTATTAAAAAAATTTGATATTGAGGAATACAAAAATAGAAAAATAAAAGAATTATCGAAGGGAAATCAACAAAAAGTTCAATTTATAATGGCAATTTTAAATGAACCAAAATTACTCATATTAGATGAACCGTTTTCAGGATTAGATCCATTTAATATAGAATTATTTAAAGAAGAGATAATTTCACTTTCTAAAAAGGGTAGTATTATTATATTTTCGTCACATAGAATGGATCACGTAGAATTATTTTGTAAAAAGTTAGTTATTCTTGTCAATGGAAAAACTGTACTTGATGGTAATATAAAAGATATAAAAGAAAAATATAGAAAGAAAAATATTCTTTTAAAAGGTGATATTGATAAAGACAAATTAAGTAAAATCGATGGTGTTGAAAAGATAATAGAAAAATCGGATGAATACGAAATAACGATTTCATCTAAAGAGGTTTCATCAAAAGTATTTGAATATATTTCTAAATGTAAAAATATAAGTAAATTTGTCGTTGAAGAACCAAGTTTAAATGAAATATTTATTTCAAAAGTAGGTGAATCTTATGAGAAGTAAATTAAATTTTTTAATTAATATGAGTTTAAAAAAGAAAATAAAATCTAAATGGTTTTTGATCGCAAATATAATAGTTTTAATTTTAATGGTAGCAATTATAAATATAGATAGTATAATAACATTATTTGGTGGGGATTTTGATGAAAAAACTAAAATTTATGTAAAAGATGAAACAAATTATATTTATGATGGATTTAAAGAAAATTTAAATTATATTGAAACAAATTTATACAGTGAAGAAAATAAATATGATGTAATTAAAGAAGAAAGAAGTATCGATGAATTAAAAAATTTAATTCAAGAAGAGGAAAATTCAGCTTTAATAGTCCAAATATATTTTGATGAAAATAATAATATTAAATCGAATTTAATTTCACTTACTACTATTGATATATACGATTATCAAATTATTAGTAGCGCTTTAACATCTACTTATAATATTTATGCTTTAAATTCTATAGATTTAACAGAGGAAGAATATAATAAAATAACTAAGGGAATTGAAATAGAAAGAGTAATACTAGATGAAAATATGACAGATGAAGATGAAGATACCGAAATGATTATGACAACAGTATTTCCAGTTATAATTTTACCTTTCTTTATGTTAATATTATTATTAGTTCAATTTATAGGCTCTGAAATTAACGATGAAAAATCAACTAGAAGTATGGAAATAATTATTTCAAATGTGTCACCTGCAAAACATTTTGCATCTAAAATTATAGCTAATAACTTATTTATAATTATTCAAGTAATTTTAATTGCTTTGTATGTAATATTTGGCTTGTTTTTGAGAAAAATAATTGGTGGAGATACTATAGTTAATGGTGTTATGGGTGAAATATCTAGTATGTTTAGTGTAATAACATCGAATGTTATGACTGATAAATTTATAATTGTTCTAATAGCAACGATTATATTAATGTTACTAACATTTATAGCATATTCGCTTGTTGCTGGAATACTTGCATCAATGACAACTAATACTGAAGATTATCAACAGGTACAAGTACCTATTCTTATAGTATTATTATTAGGATATTATTTGTCAATGATGGCTGGCATGTTTAAAGGCTCATTATTTATAAAAATATTTGCGTTTATACCTTTTATTTCATCTATTTTAGCGCCATCGCTACTTGTTTTAGGACAAATAGGTTTAATTCAAGTAATAATTTCAATTATTATTATGATTATTACTGTATATTTGCTTGTTAAATATGGACTTAGGATATATAAAGTTGGAATTCTTAATTATTCACAAACAGGATTATGGAAAAAAATTTTTAAATCAGTAAGGAACAAATAATTGTTCCTTTTATTGTTTTTTATATTGCTTTTTAAAAAAATTTTGTAAAAAGTATTGTCAAAAAATAAAAATTAGTATATACTTATATAGTCATATGTTTTTAATGGGCTTGTAGCTCAGTTGGTTAGAGCGTTCGCCTGATAAGCGAGAGGTCGATGGTTCAAGTCCATTCAGGCCCACCATTATATGGCCGGTTGGTGAAGCGGCTTAACACACATGCCTTTCACGCATGCATTCACGGGTCCGAATCCCGTACCGGTCACCATTAATGTAAATAAACCATTATATATGGTTTTTTATTTTATATATAAAAAATTTAATCTAAAATGCTTGAATAATTATCGTATAAATAGTATAATTTAATTATTAAATTGCCCTATAGCCAAGCGGTAAGGCGGTGGACTCTGACTCCATTATGCGTAGGTTCGAATCCTACTGGGGCAACCACGCTGGAATAGCTCAGTTGGTAGAGCAGCTCCCTCGTAAAGAGCAGGTCGTAGGTTCGAATCCTATTTCCAGCACCAGATTGATAGGAAACTCGAACTTTTCGAGTATCAATATAAAACGACTTGTCAAAAAGTCGTTTTTGTGTTATT
>CANRAH010000001.1 GCA_947628565.1 uncultured Bacilli bacterium | reverse complement strand
AATGAATCTAATTCCAAGTATGCCAACTCCTTTACTTGGATAGAAACACTCAACATTCAATTTAAAAATTTCATCAAGAGCAATTATTCCCAAAATCTTGATAAAATTGTATTAAATAAAATTTTGTGTATAAATTTATCATAATAGTCCTTTAATGTCTTTTATATTTTTGTTAAAAAAGATAAAAGATATGAAGAATTTGCTAAAGAATTATATGAACATGGTACTTTAGATAAAGATAATTTCAATTTGCTTTCTAATTCAAGAAAATTAAATAATTAAAAAGACATACAATAAAAAAAGATGATATTGAGCGTTAATGCTTTTTATCATCTTATTTTTTATTAAATGGTCTTAATAATCTTTTTAAAAATCTTTTAGGACTACTAGAAGTTAGTTCATCTATTTGTCTATCAATTTGTTCTCTAGTTATAATATGATCTTCATCCATAGGCATACCATCAATATATAATCTATGATCATATTTAAATTTTTTACCTGTTTTTTGTTCAATTAATTTATGTTGTTCATCAAAATCTAATTGTTCAAATTCGCTATAAGGTATTCCTAATTTTCTTTCAATTTCCCCTTTAGCTCTTTCAGATCCTGACATTTGATATGTAATTCCTAATAACATAGAATCTCTATCCAATCTGATTCTGCCTTTATAGCCAAATTTTTGATTAAAGAATTCTCTTAAGTAATTAACATATGTATCAGATACTTTAACTAAAGATGTACCTACTAAAGAATCTTCTTGTTCACTTATTCCTTTCAATTGTTTATAATTAAACGCATCTTGTGATAGAAAATCTAAATTAATAGATTTAATATCATTTTCATTTCTAGGATTAATTATTCCATTGTATAAATCATATATTCTATATATTTTATCTGGACCATCTACATCAAATATATTTGAAACTTCTTCATCATTTAAATAAGTTCTTGTTGGATAAATATTATCTTTGATTTTTCTACCACCTTCCCAATCAAGATAATAATTCATATGTGTAGAAAACTTAGAATAATAATCGCTTTGAGATTTTAAATCAACTTTACCTTCTAACATTCTTAATTTTAAAAATAAGTGAGCTAATCCATTATTATCAAAATCGACATTCTCAGATAAACTATTAATTTTTTCTCGTGTAAGAGTAAATCTTTGTTCAACTAAATCAGTAAGAACAAATTGTTTAAATCTACTAGATTGAGCAAATTGTTTTTGAATTATAGAATAAACAATACCATTTTGTCTTTTGTCCAATGTCCTATGTGTTAGTAATAAGTTTTCGTCAATAACAATTCTCTCTATTCTAGTAGCAGTAGTTTTCAATACACTAAAACTATCTAACGAAATTGATAAATTTATACGTTCTCCATTTAATTTTTCAAAAAAAACAGCCCATTTACCAGTTTCTCTTTCTATACTTTTAAAAGTATAACCTTCTAGTTGAGTTTCAAGTTCTTTTTTTATACATTCAACTTTTAAAGGTTTACAATATTTATAAGCCATTTCTAATTTTGTATCAGCATCCATCATAAGTTAAACCTCCCTAGATATCTATATTTTACCATAAAAAGTCGATAATTTATAGATTTTTTACTTAAAATATCAAAAGAATAGAGTAATCATTTTGTCTAGTCATTTTCCAATATTAATTAAGCAATTTTTATATAATGATAATATTAAAACAATCGTTATAAATAAGGACAAAACTATTTCAGAGATTAGCAATTTTAAACTAACATACTTATTAATTATTTAGAATTTGGATTAGCTACAAAAGAATATCACAATGAGTATTATGAATAACTAAACTATAAATATTATCCAAATGTAAATAAGATTCAAGATTTTGATTCAAAATTTTTATATAGTAAATGTAATTATTCACTTTGATGAACACTCTACACATATGCATATAGTTGGAGTTCCAGTTAAAGAAAATTGTAAAACAGATTTATCAAGACAAGTTGGTAAAATCTATATTTACAAAAGAATCATTAGCAGTTATTCAAGGCAAAATGAGAAAAAGATGTATTAATGAATTTAATATTGCTTATGGTATTGATTCAAAGCTTAAAGAGAAACAAAAAAGTAAAAACAGAGTATTACTTCATATGAAAGAAAACTCTTTAACGAAAGAGTTAAAGAACTTAAACAAGAAATATCTAATCTTGAAAATAAAGTATCTGATTTAGAAGACAATAAAGAATCAATTAATAAGCTAAAAAATAAACTCAATAAAAATAAAGATGATATAAGTGATGAAATGATAAAAGAAAAAAATTAATAATAAAATTATTATTAAATCTAAAAATCAACTTTGGATGAGAACGAAAAATTGAAACAAGAAAACGATGACTTGAAAAGATTAAACTATCAATATGAGAATAGATATAATAGTTTAAAAGAAAAAACTGATTATCTAATTTATCACTTAAATAAAATTATTAAAAAACTACCAGAGTTTATTTAAAATATTGTTGAAAGATTATTTAATTATAGTGTCTTGGCTTTAAAATATTTTAAGCGACAATATGATCCAAAAGTTAAACGAAAAGAAGAAAGCAGATTTAAAGGGTTTAATCTATTCAATAAAAAAGATAAAGAAAAAGACGATGGCTTATCATTGTAAGCTATCATCTTTAGTTATTTTTATATTTGTTCCATCAAATTTATATATATTAGGTATCATTATATTTTTCTCTTTAAGTAAATCTTCTTGGCTGATATCTAATGATTGTTCTATTGTTGGACTAGTATTAACCATTACATATTTACTATTTATGTTACCTATAAATTTAGAGGCGTTGTCATTATTTTCAGTAAATATAGATGAACAATAATTTGAACTATTGTAATTTATGTATGTTATTGCCTCATCAATGTCCTCAACAAATATTGCATTTTCTACTTTGATTTTTAAATTATTATTTATATAAATAGTAAAATTTAATTTTTGCATTATGATTTTTTTAATAAAATCAATGTCCTTTAAAGAATCTATATAAATATCGTAGTTTTGATAGCCAGATACAATAGTTTCTGTTGTACACTCACTTACATACTTATTTATGAATTCATTATCTCCTATAATAACAGTTTTATTTATAGATTTAAAATTATCAAAAAATTCATTTGAACGCAACGTTACAGAATGTTGAAACATTTCTTTCTTTAAATTTTCTTTTTCAAGAATTGTTTGAACCATATTTATTAATAATTCATTAGTTCCACCCATATAACCATTATAAGTGAAAACCATTGTATTATGTGTAAGTAGTCCTAATAATATCATTTCTAACATAGTATATGTATTACCATCAAACATAACTAATACAACACCTAGTTTTGTGTATAATTTAGAATTAAGAAGTTGATTATCCATTAGAGAAATTTTATCTTTTAATTTAATTAAAGGCTCCGTGTTTTCATATTTCTTTAATATCTTATCTATCAAATTATTATCTAATTTAAAACCATTTTTATTATTTAAATCTATTTCATTCGTACTTTCAAATAATTTAATATTTTCTCTTATTGCCCTTGCAAAATTTGAAACTAATTCTTTTTCATAATTATATTTATTATTTCTATTTGCTATTATAGCATTATTTATTATATTTTTAACACTATCTTGCTCCATGTGATAATCCCCTTTCCTCATCAATCTCTGTTTCTAAATTCATAGCCTTATTACACATTTCTAATTGTTCTTGACTCAAACGACTTATATTAAATTTTTTACCTTTAACACCAATTTGTTCTATTGCCATTCTTATTTGCATTGCAACTTTATCAGATATATCAATTTGTTGTCCATTATTATCAAATGAAGTATTATACAAGACATCTCCGACTATTACTTCTTCACTTGTTGTATCATAAATTATAGCAAAGTTAGCGTTCATTATTATTCTTGTTGTTTCAGGATTTAACCCGTAATTATATGCAATATCCGAAACAATTTTTTCTGTTTCATCTGATTGAGTTCGTCCAGAATAACTATCTCCTCGTGTTGCAAGTTCTAACTTTTGCAACATCAAAACATCTTGTTGTTTTGTATTTCCATTATCGTGTATTACGAACTCATCAGAATATATGGTTGGTGTTTCATAAGTAGATGTTGGAACATCTTGTTCTCCTGCAATTACATATTGAGTTTTTGAATCAGATGTATATAAGCTGCAATTTAAATTAACAGGAGGAACAAAGTCTAGTGGTCTTGCAACTTTTGACCTATCTGGTTGAGAGTTTCTTCTTAACGAATCTGCTATATCATTATACCCTGTACCAACTGTGACTTTTCCTAATTTTAATGCTTCATATTGTTCTTCTGTGATTTTTCCCTCGTCTAATAGTTTTTTAAATTCTTCTTCATCTTTTGCGATTAATTCTTGTCCTGCTTGTTGGTATAATGCAAATACTGTATCTGTAAAATGTTCTCTGCTACTTCCTCCATGTTCTGCCCTTGTAAATGCTTTTGCTGGTATTTCAATATTATCAAAGCACAATACATTTTGATTTCTCCAAACCCAACTTTGTGCAACTATATTCCCGGCTTCGTCTTTTATTACAAATACTCTACCATTTTTATCAACCATACTATGTTCCATACTTGTTTCAGCAGCATTTCCTAATTCTTGGCAACAATCCGTTAAAGTTCCAATTGCTACTGCTAGTGGATCATCCAATCGTAATATTTCATAAGTATATTCCCCATTTTGAGTATGAACTCTTGGAATACTACTAAACGTTCTTGATTTACCATAATTATAAATTTGTTGTAATGTATCAAAACTTCTTTGGTCATATCCTGCCATACTAGATACTTCGGCAAGTTTTTGATTTCCTACTTGAACATTTTCATAGTTATTAGATTTTACAAAAGCCATAGCCAAATCAAGAGTTAATACCCTATTACTATTAAGTGCTTTAATACTTGCCCATTGTTTTTGCATAGAACTAATATATGCTATATATTCGTCAGAAGAAAGTATAGTATCCATATTTTTCAATATAAAATCTCTAAAATCAGGTTCATATTTCATTTCAAAACCACCAAATAATTTATGTGCTTTATCAGGTGTTAATATTGTTGAAACATTTGCTTCTTCCATAATACTTCTCAAAATTTGAACTGCATTTTTATTTTGTTGAGAATTGATTTTTAATGAAAATATGCCTTCTTCAGATTGTCCATAACATTGTTGTATCAATGTTAATTGTTTATTGTAATCTTCTACCATCTTTGGATCAGGATTATCTCCTAATGATGATATTTGTTTTTGTATAAAATCTATCATTCTTTGCATATCTTGTGATGATAGTGTTTTAGGAACATCAGAAAATAATTGCATTGTTTTATTAAATCCGTCCATATCATTATCAAATACTCCAAAACACATACTAGCCTTTAATAACGCAGCCTTTGAATCTTCATTAATATTATGTCTTTCAATCCTCATTAGTTGTGACCATTTTTTACCGGAAGCAACAAACTTATCTGCCTGTTCAAAAGGAAATTCTTTCATAACAACGTGATGTGGAACAAAATGAAGTTTATCATACCAATCAGATAACACATCAAATTTATTTTCGCTCAACATTTGCATAACCGATTCTGGATTTTTCATTCCTATTCTTAATGCTTCTTGTTCTCCGTACTTTTCAAATAGTTGTTCTAAACCACGAATACCCATATTTCTCTTTTTAAGACTCAACAATACATTTTTTCCTTCAAGATAAGGAAGACAATCTCTATGTTGTCTTAAAAACTCAAAAGTTAAAGGAGTATTATAAGTATAATTATAGAAAACTTCTTTTAATTCATTTGGTGCATTTTCATCAAGAAATAATTCTGGGTGTTCTTGACCAATTATTGCTCTTGCACTTTCATCATATTTAACTCTTTTAACAGTTATTGCCTCTACTATCTGTTGTTTTATAATGTTATCTAACTCACTTATATTATTGCTATTTATATTATTAATAAGATTGATTTGACAACTTGCTAAATAGGAACCATATCTATCAAACAATTCAAATATTTTATTGTTATCAAATCCCAATTTTATGCACTGCTTAACAAACATACTGACAGCTATATCACAAACAGAGCCAATATCTTTTCCCTGTAATAATTGTTTCCATTCTGGATGACTTTGTATGATTTCTGGACTAATTTTTCTTTGATAGAATAAATTTTGTAATTCTTCCGGAACATTTTCATCTAAAAATATATCAGGATATTTTTCTATAAACTCTCTTGGCATATTTTTATTATTGTAAAAAAGTTGTCTATTTTTTATCGAATTATAAATATTTGTAATTAAGCGTTCATATTGTTCTTCTTTTCCAAGAGAAACATCAATATCAAAATCAGTTTTTTTTATACAATGTCCATATTTAGATATAAAATCTAATATTTCTTCTTTGGAGAATTTTAATCCTAATGCTTCATATAAATTCATTTGTTGATCATAAGCATATCTATGAACGCTGACGTTTTGATTGTCCAAACATTTACTTAAATCAATTTTCATCAAAAATGGTATCCATTCTGGATGCTCTTGAATATCTTTTGCTCCTAAATGATAATTACTTCCCCAATAATTTTTACCATAAAACGCATCTTGCAAATCTTTTGGAGCATTTTCATCTAGGAATAATTCTGGGTGCTCACTTTTAAAACTTTGTGGTAATATTCTTAAATCGAATAGGAATCTATTACTTTCACCAAGCATATCATAAATGTACTTATTCATTTGTTGCTCGTAATTATCTCCACTTATTCGGGAGATAAATTCTTCAAATTTATAAGTTCCATAACCAATTGAATTGATAATTTGTAATACAACCTGTCCATATTTAGAACATATATCTAAAAATTTTTCACTTCCAACTTTTTGATAAAAATAATTTAAGCTCCAATCATTTTTACTTATAATTAGACTTTTGTCTGCTAAAGCAGGTAATAATAAGGGTTTTTTATTTAATATTTCAAAAAGCAAATTCGTATTTCCATTAAAGCCACTTTCCAAATGTTCTATAAGTTGTTCCTTATCTTTTTCTTCCATATCCTTTAATAATCTATATAACATATTATAATCAAGGAACTCGCTTGGATATAATGTGCTCAATTCTATTTTATTTTTAGTTAGTAATTGTCTTGCAGAATAATCATCTGAAACTCTCATCTGATGTATTATTAGGCTAAAAATACTTGTTAATTGCTGTTCATCAGTAATAAGAACATCTTCTCCAATTACATTAGCATATTTTGCCATTTCTTGTAGCAATGTGCTACTTGAATAAGATCCTCCTGTTTTTTCTAATATTCTATTGTTTCTTCTATTGAATTCAACTATATTTTCAAACCCACATCTTTGAACAAAATCTCTTAGACTTGCTTCTTCAAAAATTTCTTCAATAGGAACATATTTAGAAAAAGCATATAAATCGTCTAAATTATAATATCTTCTCCAAGGATCACCATTCAAAGCATATCGTATTGAATCAGATATTATATCTGGTAGTTCTTGATGTGATATTCGTTCAAGTTGTTCATCATCATAAGAATTTCTTGATAAATATCTTCCGACTATACCATCATATTCTCTTGGGACTTGTTCAATAAACTTCCAAACATCTCCAAACACTTTATTGACTGCTCGTATTTCACTAGATGAACGTGTACCAATTTCTATATCTTTTGTCTTTAAAACTTCACTATAATATCTAATCTCACGAATAGATAAATCACCATTATAATAATCTTCAGCAACTTTTTCTGGTAGTTCTCCTTCTTTTATAAAAACATTTGGAAAACTATCAATCATTTCCTGTGGAAGAATATCAAATGATGGAAATTTTATAAAATATCCATGTTTAACTCCATCTATTATTTGTCCGTATATAAATTGTTTTGCTTCTTCATAAGTTCCTGATTCATCAAAAGGTTTATCTAATCTAAAATTAAATGTATTATATGAATTTGAATCTCTTTCTTCATAAGTAATTGCATTAACAAATTTAGGATTTTCATCAAAGAGTCTAATTGCATTTTCAAAACCTATTGCTTTAACTAATTCACGAGATGGGCTAGAATACGCATTCTCAAATGAATATTCATTGACACATTTTCTTAAAGCTGGGTATTCAATCAAATCAGAAAATGCCAACTTTTTATCATAAAACAATTGTCTTACTTCAGTAGGTACTGATTCATCTGGAAAATATTCAGGATGTGCCTTCACATATTCAGGATTAAATGTGGTTTCATCATAATTTATTGCTTGAATTCCTCTTATATTACAACCATCTAAATTAATGCTATCATAATCTATATCTGCCAATAAAGAAAAATCAATATTAGCGTGTGTTTTTGATAAATCTAGTTCTCCATCAGAAAAAATATATAATCCTTGCCATTCCTCAAAAGGTATATCACTTAAATCTGACGATAATAATCTATCTTGTAAAATGTTGTATTCCCTTAAAAATCTTTCTTCTTCATTTTGATCTTGACTTTCAGAAGTATATCTTTGTTCTTCTAATTTAATTAAATTTAACATTGAATTTTTAATTTCTCTAAATTGCTCTAAAGTTAGTTTTTGAATCATTTATAATACACCATCCTAATAATTTACGTTCTAATATTATAATACCGAACTGCTATTATATATAATTATAACATTATTTTCATTAATTTTATACATTTATTTAAAATTTTTAAAAAATATGGTAATATGTTTATAGAAGTTAGTTGTATTAACTTATATAGTGATTAGTTTCAAATTATCTTATCTATCACTCCATTGACGGATCTGTTCGAACTTTTCGGACTTTAAATATATTTCATCTCTATTTAGAGATGATTTTTATTAAATCTTTAGAATTCTTCCTACGCAGAGCGTAGGAAGGAAAAACCACATATTATATGTGTGGGATTAAAGTCATATAGAAAAAAGAGCGACACGTCTGATATAATTTAGGTGTTCAGGCCTCAATTATATCAGACGTATCGCTCTATGAGTAATAGTTTAACACATACAAAGTGGATGTGCAAGTATCATATAGTATTCATACCAAAATACAGAAGAAAAATGATCTACCATAAGTTAAGAGAAGATTTAAGTGAAATAATAGGAAAATTATGTAAGTATAAGGGAGTAAAAATAATAGAAGGAATCACGTTCACTTGCTTATAATGATACCACCAAAGATGAGTGTATCGAGTTTTATATCTAAAAGGGAAAAGTACAATGCTGTCGTTTGAAAGACATGCAAATCTAAAATATAAACTAGGAAATAGAAATTTTTGGGCAACAGGATATTACGTAAGTACAGTAGGACTAAATGAAGCAACAATAAGAAAATATATACAAGAACAAGAAAAAGAAGATCAAATAGAAGATAAAATGACAAAGAAAGAATATAAGAACCCTTTTCATAAAGGGTAGCTAGGAGTGAGTAGCATTGAGGCTTGAATAAAATGAAAGCCAGCCTTTTTAAAAGGGCTAGCTAAGTAATATGCCCTTATAGGGCTATCACAAACCACGTATTTTATGCGTGGTTATGATTTCAATAAAAAATCCCAATAGAATATTTTGATATAATTGTCAAAATCTCTAAGAGATTAATAATTTTAGCAAAAGCAAAATATGCACTAAAACAAATAAATTAATAATGATTAAAAATTACTTTAATAATATTAGTAATAACTCTTAAAAAATGTATTTTCTACATTTTACTTGGTCTACAACTAATTGCTATTCTAATCCATTGTTTCATATAAAGATATCAAATGTTGTTATTTTTTTTATATTTTTCTATTTTTTTAGTTTTTACTTTCTGTTTTCCCTATTTGAAAAAGACTATTATTAAGTTGTATATCTAATTCATTTTCTTTATTAAAACTATCTTCATTAGTAATAATGTTTATGTATTTTTTTATTTCGTTTATAATATCTACAATTATATCTTTTTCCTGTAATGAAATTATATTCTTTAGTCTATATTTATCACACATGCTTATAACATCTTTTAAAGGTATATTTAATTTTTTTGAAATTGACATTAAATCTCCATCATATTCATCGTTTATAAACTCCCAAAGATTAAACAACGATTCTTTAATGATATATTCATATTGATTATTTGTATTACTAATTCTTTCAAATATTGAATTTTTTAAATTATTTCTTCTCTCATTCATAATAAAATTATTATCTAATTCGAAATCATAGCTAGAAATTTTATCAATCAATTGATTTAACAAATCTAAAATATCAGCAATATTTAATGATTTTGACCATATTTTTTCACTATCAAATGAATGTATAAGAACATTTCTATTTAAATAATTTTTTTTATTCTTTTCACTAAACATAATACTATATCCTTTTCTATTTTAAAATTATCAACTTTTTCTATAAGTATAATTTAATTATAACATATTTTCTCTTCTTATATTGTTTTTCTTTTTTTTAATGCTTTATAGCTACCTCCAATTTCATCTGTTTGTCTATCAATATACTCTAAATCTTTGTGTATATTATCATAAGCGTCATCTAATAAACTTATATTTTTATTAATTATTTCAATTAAATTTTCAAAACTAAAAATAAATTCTTTTCTAGACAGTGCTGATTTAACATTTTCTGATAATAATTTTTCATATAAATGATTAGGATCAGAATTCGAATCTATTATAAAAGTCATTAAAGGTTTTATTTGAAATTCTCCCTTTCCATTTATTATAGAAGCGGTTGAAGAATTTTTAATATTTAAAACATATAAATTTGTTGGATCATAGGCATACATATTTCCGTTTTCTTCAATTAGAGTTATAGCATGATTTCCAAATTTGTTTATTAATCCGCCTAGAAAAAATCCCATAAGACTACTAAAAACCCTACTGCTTATATTAATTTTTGTGTTTCTTTCTATTTTTGGACGATAATCACAGCTAATAGCATTTTTCTTCGTTGGTACTTTGCAAATTAAAATTGAAGAATCTTTTTCACATATTGATAAGTAATTATTTAAAAGTTCGGCATAAGCTAAACAAACACCTTTTCCTTTTATGACATCAAAAGAATACATTCCTGGCAACATTAATCTTTCTTGCAATTTATAAAAATGTTTTTTATTTACTGAAAAATAGCCATTCCATAACATATAAGTTAACAAGTGAGATAAATCTAATGATGAGTTTATATCAAGTTCTTGAGCCAATTTTTTATAATTTTCTAAAACATTATTGTAACGAATCAATGATTCTTCATAAACTTCTTGATATTTTAACTTATGATCACGCATAACATATACTACTAAAGGTTTAATAGAACCTATATCAGCAGCTTTGATTAAACACAATAATTCATCAGAATTTATATCTTGACTATAACGAAAACTATTAAATCCTTTAGAATTATCCTCTATCTTTCCTATTTCAACAATTTTCCTATATAATAATAATTCTTTTTGTGCTTTAGTTAAAAATTTAAATTCTTGTTTTAATTCTTCTATTTTCTTTTCTATTTCATCTGTATTTTTTTCTTTTTTTTCTTTCATTTTTCTTTTTCACTTCCAAATCTAATACAAATCAAATTTAATGATTTCATATTCTATCAAAAAAGCATAATATTTTCAAGAAATTTATATTATTATCATAAATGAAGTTAGATATTTTTTGTTTTTAAAATGTAAATATAATTTTATTAGCTAGTAATTATTACTACTTAATTATTGATTAAAGATAGTTATTACATTTCTTCTTTATACAATCCATTGTTGCAATTATTTGGACATTTTTAAATAGTATTGTTTATAAAAATTCATAATATTCGATATTATGAATTTTTTTGTGTAAGAAAATATTTTAATATTTATAAAACTTTTACTTGATAATTTTTTATTTCTTTCTCAATATAACCCAATTATGGCTTTCTTCTATCCCATATTTGTTTTGATTCTCACTAAAAAGTAAACTAAAGCCTATTTCATTTAAAAAATTAAGATAAGTTTCATAATCATAATAACTCCAAAACATTTCTTCATTACAAAAATTATTTTTATATTTTATAGTTCCAACATCTTCATCTCTAAGTGTAAGTAATAATATTCCTTTATCATTTAAGCAATTATATACATTTTGTAGTATTTTTTTATGTTTTTCTCTTGGAAGATGTAGCAAAGAAAATAGCATTAATACTAAATCATATTTACTATCAATTTCATATGTTTCAATATCATCAATACTGTATGTAGCGGTAGGATTTATTCTTTTTGCCTGTATAATATGTTTTTTACAAAAATCAACACCTACTAAATTAAATTTTTTAGAGCAAAAATAATAATCGTAAGGATATCCGTTACCACAACCTAAGTCTAAAATATTACCTTGCTTTGGTATCAAATTTATAACCTTATCAAACATCATTTTTTCAAAAGGCAATAAATTTCTTTTCCTAAATTTTTCAATATAGTTATTTTTTTCATAAGAATTTTTAATTCTATTTTTAATATTTTTGCTATCTAATA
This sequence comes from uncultured Bacilli bacterium, assembly GCA_947628565.1. Lineage (GTDB taxonomy): Bacteria > Bacillota_I > Bacilli_A > RF39 > UBA660 > UMGS1613. The sequence goes on along the minus strand of CANRAH010000001.1, from coordinate 182,788 downwards.
TACTTTCATCTAATTTTTTAAAGCCATTTCTGCTCCATAACCATAATGCTGTATGTATATCAATAGGTTTATATTTTGTTCCTTTAAATAATTCATTCCATCTATCTATTACAATTAATTGAACATTATTCGAATTTAATTCATCTTCAGTAATTAACCCTAGTCTATATGTTGCTTTACAGACATGAGTATCGGGAGCAACTGTTAGATTTTCAATATTTTTATATTTTCTATCAGTATATTTCCAAATAACATATAACCAATAATTACAAATCTTAGTACCTGATAAATATGGAAACTTAGTTTTATTTTCTTTTTGAATAAAATTTTTTATTTTATCAACATCATTATCTAATCCATCAAATAAATTTCTAATATCTCCATTAAACATCTCTACAAATGTATTACACAACTTTATCCAAATTTCAGTTTGCTTAATCTTTTGTAGAACAACCTTATATTTTGTTAAAGCATACTGTACTTCTTCAAAAGTTCTATTTAAAACTTCACTAGGATTAAAGACAAATTTTGTTTCTTCATCTTGATAAGTTTTGTTAGCACTATCCCACAAAGCATATGAATTTCTTTGATAATTAAGTGCCATTGGCAAAGTAAAATATAAATAATTTTCCAATGATGATTTTTCCAAATGTGGATTTTCATCTTCTGGCAATATTTTTCCACCGAGACTTCCCTGTTTCCACATAGTATATAAAATATCTACCTTTTTAAGTATTTCATCTCTCATACTACCACCGATAACATTATATCATTGATTAACTGTTTTTTCTTCTAATTATAATAAATAAAACACTGTTTTGTAATATTCTAAAATTACTTTAGAAGAATAATATTTAAAAATCAAAATTTTAAGATTTACTATTTTTTATTTAAAGTTTTATTTTTAACATTATTCATATTTAATTGATTGAGAATTTTAAGTTCTTTATGGCTAAATGTACTATCATCTATATTTTGCATACCATATAACTCTGCTTTTTTTAATACAATTTCATAAAAATCTAAATTATTTAAATATTCTATTAAATAGCGATTTGTAATTAAAGCTTTACCTAATGGTATATTAAATCCTTCCTTTTGACTTACATTAGTATCTATTTGAAAGCCATTTTTTAATTTAAAGATTAATCCATTATAATCAACATATTTATCAAATATTAAACTTGTTTTTTGATCTTTAAATCTAAATAAATGTTTTTTATCATCCATTGAAATTTTTGCTAAAACAAAAGTAAATAATACTGCATCAACTTTATCAAATCCAACATTAAATAATGATGATACAACTATCTCTGTATTAATTATTTCCATATAAACCTCCTAATATAGGACTATTATAGTATATTTTCTTAATAATATTTTTAATCAGAACCTGAAACAGGTTTGCCTCCTATTATTTCTAAATGTTTTTTATAATAATTATTATAATAATCCAAGAATAACGAATAACTTGTTGCCACTGCAGTACCATTTTGAATCATATTAGAATACTCATCAACACTAATCCATTTTACATTTTGAACTTCATCTTCTTGCATATTTATATCATTTATATCAATATTTATATTTGCAATAAATACCTCAACAAAATCATTAAATCTAGTAAAGCAGCCTATGTATTTTAATTGCTCTTTTTTTAATGAAATTCCTAATTCCTCTTGAACTTCTGTCAATGAACCTTGTATACTATCTTCTCCAGCCTTGGCCCCACCAGACACTGTTTCCCACATGTTTGGATATTTCTTTGCTGTTGCTACTCTTTGTTGAATTAATATCTCATTTTTATCATTTATTATCCATACAAAACAAGATAATCTATACTCACCTTTATCTAAATATTTTCTTTCTTTTTCATAACCCAATTTTTCATGTCTTTCATTATACACATCAACCATTTCCACTATAATTTCACTCTCACTTTTGTATATCGCTTTAGTTTTTAAACTTAATAAATATTATTAGAATTTATTATCTCATTATAATTTAAAACTAAATTTAAGTCGTCCTTAAATTATGTTAAATTCCTTATAAAGGAAATAATAATCTATTTTTTTATCCAAATTTAGAAAAATTCTAATTATACACTTTTTTTCATGTCTTTGGTAAAAAATTACTCTTAATAGATCAATAGTTTTTAAATAACACACAGTCCTTTAAATTAATTTGAATCTACTTTTAAAATATTTACTTCTTTATTAGTAATTCTACTCATTTCGTTTTTTTGTAAACTTTTAATGCCTAATTCTATAAATATTCTATTTACTTATTGATTTAGAATCTCTACTGATCATAGGTTCATAAATATCTTTATTTTTTTCAATCGAATCATTTACATCTATAATATAATTTTGAACTATGCAATGAGAATTAACATCATCATAATATTCTTTTATCATTTTTCCACCTAATGCTTGCATAGTTTTTGCTGATCCAAGATTTTCTTTATCGCAATCCATAAAAACTTGGTCTATTCCATGTTTTTGGCAACATAATAATGCTAAATAAAGATTGACTTTATTATAACCTTTTTGTCTTTCAGTAGGTCTTATACTATAACCTATATGCCCACCAAATTTTTTTAAGCGATCATTTAAAGTTAATCTTATATTGATCATACCAACTATTCTATTATCACTTTCTCTTACTAAAAAATATGTTTCAGCAGGTACTCTTTCTTCGTTTGGAATACACTTACGATCGTTTTCTAACTTTTCTAACCATCCATCATAGTTATCTACATATCTGTCCAATCCTCCAGAGCCATTTATTTCAGAATTATATTCATAAAATTCTTTAATATAATCAATAGCTTGTGATTCATATTCTTTAGTTGGAATAACATGTTTTAATTTTTCCATACTTTTCACCTCTTTTTGCATAGATATAACATATGTAAATCATATCTTTCACAAGTTTTAAGATAATATTTCATCCAAACTTCAAATTCTTCATTCGTTAAAGAATCTATTGCTTGTTTCATATGATGAATCATTACATCAATTGCGATATTTTACTATTGAAACTTTTAGTTTTAAAGAATCAAATTTTAGATTTCTTGATTTATTAAAATTCGAAGCTATAAATAACTTCATGAGTTATTTCATTAAAAATTTCATCAGTATCAATAATAATATAATTATCATTGTTAAAATTTTCTTTAGCATAAGTTGATTTACCACTACCACTTTGTCCTGTAAGATTAATTACATTATCATTAGTAAGTTGTTTAATATAAGGGGATTTATCTATATTTAAGTCTATTAATATATCTTTCATTCATTTACCTCTATAACTTTAAATTTAATACCAATTATATTAGAATTTTTTACTTTTTCTTCTCCAAAAATTTCATATAACATTTTTTCCAATTCATTTTTATTAACATTTGCTATATATTTTATATCTATATCTTGCAATAAAGAATTAATATTTTTATAAATCAATATACCTGTTACTTTTACTTTAATATTTTTTCTTTCATTATCAACAACTGTAAAATTAATTATATCATCTATCATAATTTTACTTGATTTTTCATTATAAAGTCTAATTTCGATATTTTTAGTTCCTTTAGTAATCCATTCATATACTTGTTCTGCTATTTTGTAATTAAATATATTATTCATTTCTATTTCTCCAATCTTGAAAAAGAATTATACAATTTTTGATATTCCTTATTACTTTTTAATAGTTCTTTATGTGTTCCACTATCAGCAATTTTTCCATTTTCCAACATATAAATTTTATTACAATTAATAATAGTTGATAATCTATGAGCTACTATAATAATAGTGTAATCTTTTGAAATATTATCTATTGAATCTTGTATTTCTTGTTGTGTAATATTATCTAATGATGATGTAGCTTCATCAAACAATAATATTTTACAATCTTTAAGAAGTGCTCTTGCAATAGCCAATCTTTGTCTTTGACCTCCAGACAAATTAACACCACCTTCACCAATAATAGTATCATATTTATCTGGTAAGCTCATAATAAAATCATAAAAACATGCTTTTTTACAAACTGTTTCTAATTCTTTTTTAGTTGCATTAGGCTTTACTAATTTTAAATTATCTTTAATACTCATATTAAAAATATAAGGTGATTGCGTTATTATAGATACATTTTTTCTTATTGTGTCCTCATCTAAATTATTAATATTTATATCATCAAATAATAACTTTCCCGAATTTACATCATAACTTTTTGTAATTAAATTAAATATTGTTGTTTTCCCTGCACCACTCGATCCTACTATGGCAACGGTATCTTTTGCTTCAACATTAAATGATAAATCTTTTAAAATTAATTTATTTTTATCATATCCGAATGAAACATTATCAAAAGATATTTTACCTTTAAAATTATCAATCTTAATTTTTCCATATGAGTCTTTTGGATATTTTTCATCATCACATAAATCAAATATTCTTTCAACCGCAAGTTCATATTCTTTTATACAACTTCTTAAACTAGAAAAATTATCCATTAAAGAAAAGATATTGCTATTATACAAATATAAAACAATTAAATTAGCTGCTGTTAATAAACCTAAACTAACAAATTTAATACCAACAACAACAATTAAGAACACGGTTAATAAAAGTACAAGTCTTTTAATTCGGCTCATTTTACTATCATATATATCTTTATCAACTATAAGTTCATTATTTTCATCCAATTTTTCTCCAATTAAATTTTTAATAGAATTTTTGAAATTTAATAATTTTATATCTCTAATTCCTCGTATTACTTCACTTAATATTGTATTTACACCTTCGTCAGATTTTCTTACGATTTTATTTTTTTCTTTACTAACTTCTTGTGTATAATTATCTATAAGCGCAACTATTATAACACCAGCAATATATATTAAACCGATTATCCAATTTATACATATTACATAAATAATTACTCCTATTTTAGTTATGCATTCCATAAAATATCTTTGTCCAGCATTAACAACCCTTGCTATTGTTTGCGGATCGTTTTTAATTCTTTCCTGAAATACACCAGTTGAGTACTTATCGAAATTAAATATTCTAAGTTCAAAGACATTATCAACTAATTCTTTTCTTATATTAAAGAGTATCTTTGTCCTAATTTTTTTCTTCCAAAATCCTAATGTAATATGCCATAATAAATCTTCTAGTATTTTAATTATCAAAAACGAAACTGCAATTAATATAACACTTTTAAACATTGTATTAGTTATTGAAGTTATTAAATGTGCTTCAATAATTGGTGATACAAATCCAATAATACTTAATAAAATATAAAAAAATGCAATAATTAATAACTGAAATTTTACATCTTTGAAAAATTTTAAGCTTCTTCTTAAATAAGATTTATTTACTTTCTTTTTTTTCATATTATCACCTATCGTTTTTAATTATAATTGATATTTTGTATAGAAATTAATTTATTGTTATCAAATTCTAATTTAAAAGTTTCACAATAGTTCCATTTTCCATTGAAAAAAACTTTATTATTAAACTTATAATAGTCTATATAATTAATCTCGCACCAATTACCTAATAAAAACGAAAAAGCAGTTGAATGTCCAACAATTAATATTCTTTTATCTTGATATTCATCTAATAAATTATTTATAAAATTTAATAATCTTTTTCTAACTTGTTTTTGACTTTCACCATTTCCAATTTTATAGTTTTCATCTTTGAATTGATGATCTTCAAAATCTGATGGTAAATCATCCCAAGAATTTATACCATGTATTCTCTCTCCAAGCTTATCTGATACATTAACTTTTAAATCATTTTTATACGCAAAATATTTTGCAGTTGACATAGCCCTAACATAATTACTAGACCATACTACATCAAGATTATCAAACTCATTATTTTTGCTTACTTTTTCAGCAAGTTTTTCACCATTCACTGATAATGGGGTTTTTATATTTGAAAATAAAATACTTTCGTTTACATCCTCAATGCCACGATGAATTTCAAATGGTTCTGAATGTCTTACTAAATATATTGTTGTCATTATTTATTCACGCTCCATATTAAATTCTTTCTTCATCATTTTAAATATTTCTAATCTTTCTTCTTTTGAAAAAATATCTTTTTGGCTTTCTTCTTTACTTAATGCCCATTTCCACATATTATATCCAAAATGCTTATCCTTATATTTTTTATTAAAAATATTAATTTCTTCCTTGTATCTAGGTATGAAGTGAAAATGAACGTGTGGTGTTTCATTATCCCTATAAGCATTATTCATTAAACAAGCAAAATTAAACATAGTAGCTTTAAAAACTTTTTTGCACACTCTTTCAAGCTCTTTTTCTAATTTTCCTAATTCTATCCATTCTTCATAAGATAAATCACTTAATGTTTCCTTATTACTACTTATAATACAATATCCAACAAACTCTTGACACCAATCGCAAAAAATAACATTCCAATTTTTACTCTTATATAATTCCATTTTAATTTTCTCCTTTTTACAAATTTTTCTTTCCATTTTTAGTATCATTATAAAAAACTATATTTTGATCATTAAACCGATATTAAGTTTTTAAATATATATTAAAATCTAAATTAGATGCAATTTTTTATATTTATATGTTTCTTTGTAAATTCCACAATTTGTTAAAAATAATATTAAAATTAATTATTAACTCACCTTATATTTATTATAACATTAAATTAAGTTTTATAATATAAGCATTCGTAATTTTACATTAAATTTAATCACATTATTTATACTAAACAGGTATTTTTAATAACATACCTACACTTAAGAAATTACTTGTTAAATTATTTAATAACTTTATATTATTTACAGTTGTATTATATCTTTTTGCAATCGAGTAAAGAGTATCATTATTTTTTACTGTATATTCGATATAATTTTCACTTGATGATGTTGGAATTTTTAAAACTTGACCAGGTATAATTAAATTTGTATACAAATTATTTAGGCTCTTAATTGTATCTATAGACACATTATACTTTTTTGCAATAGAATAAAGGGTATCATTATTTAAAACAATATAATTAATGTAATTTTCATTACTACTTGTCGGTGTTTTCAAAATTTGTCCTATATTTAAAATATCGCTTGTTAAGTTATTTAAATTTTTAATATCACTTACTGCTATATTATACTTATTCGCGATAGAATAAAGGGTATCCCCTGATATTTTTTTTATGTAGTATTTTTAAATGTAAATATAACATCTACCCTCTTATCTTGATAGATATAGATCTTTTCAACTAAATTTATTATTAATTCTCGAGTTGGATTTTCTATTGATAAAAATTTATCAATAGATTTTTCTAGTTTTTTATTATCCATTTTGCTTGAATCTATTTGTTCATTTTTTAGATTATCAATACTTGATTTATTGTTTTCTATTTCTCTTTTTATGGTTTCGCCGATTCTTAAATATTGTGATTCGTCTAATATACCTTTTAACATATCCATATAAGTTTTATCTAAATTTTCTGTTAATTTGTTGTTGATTACTTCTAGACTTTCAATTTGTTTTTTTAGGATTAAACTATTATCTTCAAAAGTTATATTTTCAATAGAATTTTTTATTTTATTTTTATCTAAATATTTTCTACATACATCCTTAATATTATCTAAAATGATTTTTTCAAGTATTTCATAATTATTAGTATGAGTTGTACATACATGATACTTAGAATATGTTCTATAATAATCACAAGTAGTATAACTTCTACCTGTCTTATTTTGATATCTTATTGTTATTCTATGTTTACAATCTCCACAATATAAAAGTCCATCTAGTAAATAAAATCTTTTCTTTTCTGGCCTTTTTACATTTTTAGGAAGGAGTGTTTGAACAAACTCAAAAGTATCCCTATCAATAATTGCTTCATGTGTATTTTCAACAATAATATAATCATTAGGATTATTTTTAACTGTCTTTTTAAGTTTATAATTTATCTTTTTAGTTTTTCCTTGAACTGAGTCACCTACATAAATTTGATTAATTAATATTGATTTTATTGTTGTATCAACCCATACACCTTGTTCCTGTGAAACACATTTGCTACTACACTTTGTATTCCAAACATAATTGTAGTAAGATGCAGGTGTTTTAATTTTTCGTTTTGTTAATTCATCGGCAATATAATGATAGGTATTTCCTTTAAGTGCTAAAGAAAATATTAGCCTAACAGTCTTAGCTTGTTCTTCATTTATTATTAGATGATTTTTATTATTAGGATCTTTCATATAGCCAAAAGGACATCTACCAGATACATATAAACCATCTTTCATTCTTGAATGTAAGCTAGTTTTAACCTTTTTAGAAATATCTTTTGCATACATATCATTCATTATGGCTTTAAATGGTGCTATATCATTATTAGTATTATCTATGAATGTATCTATTCCATCATTAATTGCTATATATCTTACATTGTTATTTGGAAAATATTTTTCAATAAGTTCACCAGTTCCAATATAATCTCTACCTAATCTTGACATATCTTTTGTAATAATCATATTTATTTTACCAAGTTCAATATCTTTAATCATTTTTTTAAATGCTGGCCTTTCAAAATTAGTCCCTGTAAATCCATCATCAACATATTCTTCTATTAAACTATAATTATTTTCTTTAATATATCTTTTAAGCAAACTTCTTTGACTTACAATACTATCAGATTCTATATTTCCATCATCTCTTGATAATCTTATATAAAGTCCTACATTAAAACTATTATTCATAAGTCTTAATTCATACTCCTTTCACTTTGTGAATATTGAGTAGATTTTAATGGTACTTCCTTATTTAAAATATTGCAAGTCGTATAAACATGTTTTTCTAATTCTATTTTTAATACATTAGTTATTATTTCGTTTAAAGATTTTCCTTCTTCTTTAAATTTTAAATTAATACTATATTTAACCATAGAATTTTATACCTCCAATAAATTTTATGGTTTTAACTTTTAACTTAGTAATATTGATGTATAATATCTACAAATTAAAACAAAAAAACATCCTAAATACCAATTTTTTAGGATGTGATTAATTTTTTTATTTAATTTTCTTTAAAGATTTTCTTAACGCATTGTATCTATATGTATTATTTAGCTCTTTTCCTTCTAAAGAATTAAAAGCAACATTAGTTCCTTTTAAAATAAATACTGAATAAAAATAAGGCTTTTTTAATTCACCGATTATTTTTTCTGAAATAGAACCTTTACTTTCTCCAATTTCTTGATGATATTCACCATTTGGTAGCATAACAGTAACACAACATCTATAAGTCGCGTTTCTATTTTTTTCACCATTTAATTTATTTAATAGTTTTATAACACATTGATATTTTGGGAAATTAGGATTTAATGAAAGTTCATCATCAGCATATCTTGCTGTATAAACACCTGGTTCTCCATTCAAAGCATTCACGAATAATCCTGCATCGTCCGTTATAATTGGATTTTTGATATTATGATCTTTACAAAAAGATAAAATAGCATTCGCTTTAATTAATGAATTTTCTTCAATAGTGGAACCAATTTCTTCTATTTCTCCTCTATCCCATCCAATGTCTTTCATACTTAATACTTCTAAATCTAAATTCATTTCATTAATAATATTTTGTAAATCCTCCGTTTTTCGATGGTTAGTTGTTCCAAAAATTATTTGCATAAAATTTCCTCCTATAAAGATTATATCATGTTTTAATATAATTTTTTAATATACTATTTATTCCCCATAAAAACTCTATTCCCTCTTTTCACAGTATATTCAATATAATTATCGTCATTAAGTGTTGGAATTTTTAAAACCATTCCAACATTTAAAAGATTACTAGTTAAATTATTTAATATTTTTAAATCATCTACTGTCGTATTAAATTTTTTGGCTATAGAATAAAGGGTATCCCCACTTTTTACTGTATATATATCTACAAAGATATCATCCACATTATTTTCTGTTGCGCATTCATTTAAATTTTCATATAATGAATTTAATCTATTCCAAGTTAAACTACCTACTATTCCATCAGCTGTTAAATCATTATTATACTGAAATCTTTTAACGGCATTTTCAAGTTCCAAATCAAAAGTATTATTTATATTATCCGTATAATATAAAAGAGCTTTTAATTTTGTTTTCAAATCAGCAACATATGAATTATTATCTCCTATTTTTAAAGTAGGAAAAATATTTATTATAGGAGCAGCTTTAGATGTATAGTCATTTAACAATTTCCAAGTTTCATTATTTACTATTCCAGTATCATCTATATTTGCATATTTTTGAAATTCCTTAACACCTATGCTTGTTGCAAGATCAAATTTACCGTTAACAACTGGATTAAAAAATCCTAATTCCTTTAGTTTTGTTTGAAGAATTTTTATATCCTCAATAGTATTATTGAAATATAAGTTATTATACATATAATCACCCACCAAATTATATTAATTTATTTTTATTTTATTAGTATAATTTAATGAGGTGTAATATGAAAAAAGGATATTTAGAGGTAAATGTTTATAGTGGTACTATAGCAAATCCAATAAAAAATGCTTTAGTTACAATTTTAAAGGATAATAATATAATTGCTGAAAGAACAACTAACAGCGATGGTAAAACGGATATCATATCTTTAGATACAGTTGATAAAAATTATTCACTAGAAAATCAAAAGGAAGTTAGACCTTATGAAACTTATGATATTAAAGTGGAAGCTTTAGGTCTTACAACAACTAATATAGATGGTGTTCAAATTTTTGATGGAATTAAATCTATACAAAATGTATATATGACATCTATAGATGAAGGTATAACTGATACATCAAAAATAACACCTAATGTACTTTGGGGAAATTATAATCAAATGGAAAATGTAGATAATGATAATAATCAAAATATATCTCCAATAGTTTTAAAAGAGGTGGTAATTCCAAATGAAATTATAGTTCACGATGGCATACCATCAGATAACGCAAAAAATTATAAAGTTCCATTTATAGATTACATTAAAAATGTAGCTAGCAGTGAGATATATAGTACCTGGCCTAAAGAAACTATAAAAGCTAATGTTTTAGCAATTATATCTTTTACTTTAAATCGTATATATACAGAATGGTATAAAAGTCGTGGATATGATTTTACAATAACTTCTTCTCCAACTTATGACCAAAAATATACAGTGAATGGTACAATATTTGAACCTATTTCAAATATTGTTGATGATATTTTTAGAAATTATATAAAAAAAGGAATTAGGATGGAACCTTTACTTGCTCTTTATAAAAGTAATATAAATAAGGAAGGATATTTAAGTCAATGGGGATCAAAAGATCTTGGGGATAAAGGATTAACAGATATAGAAATTTTAAAATATTATTATGGAGAAAATATTAATATATATGAAGCTAAAATTATAGAAAATTATCCCTACTCTTTTAATAAATCCTTATCGTTAAATGATTGCAGTATGGATGTTTATATTCTTCAAAACGCATTAAACTATATTCATAGTAGTTATCCTGGAATACCCATAATATCAAATCCTAATGGATATTTTGACAAATCAACTAAAATAGCTGTTGAAACTTTTCAAGAAGTATTTAATTTACCCAAAACGGGTATAGTAGATTATAAAACTTGGTACAAAGTATCTTATATTTTAACAGCTGTTAGTGATTTAACTAAAAGTATATATAATTAATTTTTTTATTATAGTAAAAGGGACATATGTCCCTTTTATCAATAATTTTAAATGTTTCTATAATGTAAATTAAAATTTAAGAATATATCCCAAATGATTTTTGGGAAATCCAATAGCTAATTCATCCCACATTTTTCCTGAAAAAGAAAAACCTAATTTCTCATGTAACATAATTGATACTTTGTTATCTATTTCAATTCCAGATATAAGAATTTTAGCTTTTCTTTTTTTTACTTCATTGATTCCATACCTTAATATTTGACTTCCATAACCTTTTTTTCTTTCTTCTTTTAATGTAAACAAACTAAATAAGCACCAAAAATTATTAATAGTATCATATTGTAAAAAATTAACCATTGAAATAATTTTACCATTTTGCAAATATAAAATAAGCATAGAATCATTTGTATTTCCCATATTAAATATAAAATTTAAATGTTTTTTTATTTCTTTTAAATTTGCAATTTTAGAATTATCATTTTCAAACAAATCTTTTATCATTTTAAGATATTTATTCTTATTTTTTTTATATTCTACTTTTGTTACAATTTTATATTCATTCATATTTTCTTATAATCTCTTTTATACAACACATGCTTATATTTGATACCATTTTCTACTAAAACATTGCTTTCTTCTTTTTCCCAATTTTGCAAATCAAATCTAGGAAAAAACGTATCGGCAGATTTACAAGAACTATCTATTTCCGTTAAATATATTTTGTTTGATATATCTATAAAAGATTTATAAATACTTTCACCACCTATTATAAATATTTCATCAAAAAAATCATTATAAGCGTTTAAAAATTCTTTAATGCTTCTATAAATTTTTATTTTATCATTATATTTTAAAGTCTTACTTATTACAACATTTTCTCTATCTTTAAGTGGTTTATTTAACGACTCAAATGTTTTTCTTCCCATTACTACTGTATGATTAATTGTAGTATTTTTAAAAAAGTTTAAATCTTCTTTAATTTTCCAAATTAAGCTACCATCTTTACCTAATTCATAATTCTTACCTACTGCAGCTATTAAACTTATATTCATATTACCTAATGAGCATCAGGAAATTTTAGTTTTCCTAAATGTCTATATTGTTTTACTTTTATATCTTTTAATTCTCGTGAATTATCATACTTATAAAAATCTTTAATATCTTTATTTATCCATAGGTAAGGTTTTTCTTTAGTTTCAAGTAAATCTATACATCTCAACATTAAATCATTATACTCCGTTATAGAATGTTCAAATTGTTCATCTTCTAATTTTCTTTTAAGTTCAATTAACTCTCTTTTAGTTTTCTTTTTTAATTCTAAATATGTATCATATCTACTAATTTGTTCTTTTATTTTATCTATACAATCTACATATATATGTGCATCCTTAATAGACCAATCAATTGTTCCGGGAAGATATCCTAAACAATTTGCAACTAAAGTAAGAAGAGTTGCATACTGAGTTACATTAAATGGAAGGCCTAAAGCTACATCACAACTTCTTTGATGAACAAGTAAATTAAGTTTTCCATCTGTGACATCCCACTCACTAGACCAAACACAAGGTGGTAATACTCCTTTATCTAGACAATTTTCTTGCCACAATGATATAACTACTCTTCTATCGTTAGGATTATCTTTTAAATTAAGTACTCTTTCCATTAAATTGTATAGACGTACAACATATCCATATGCAGAACCAATAGTTCCAGCATATTCTATCCCATAATACTTTTCACTTTTTATAATATCTGTATTTTCATAATATTCACGATAAAATCCATCAGAATCAATTTTCCACTTATCCCATATATGATTATTACGTTCATTAAGAAAACTTACATCATTACTTGCTGCTTGATATATCCAAAGCATTTCTGTAATGGCATTTTTAAAATATAATTGCTTACTTTGAAGTATTGGAAATTCTTCTTGTAAATTAAAATGAAAATTATAACTAGGTATTTTTACCGTGTTTGTTCCTGTTCTATTTTCAACTTCAATTCCTTCTTTTAATATTTTTTTACATAAATCTAAATAATCTTTATCAAATTGTGTCATAGTAACCTCCTATTTAATTATAACAATTTATAAATACCTTTGTAAATACTTAATTATTATAATATTTATCTTGACATTACATAAAATTAATAATATAATAAGTTTACGAATTAAGAAGCAATCTTTGATTTTTATAACGTGTTTGTTCCAATTTGGTTTATTAGTAACTTTTGCTTTATAGCGAACATATTAAAATAAACACCCTATAACTAGGCAAAGATATTCTTTTCGTAAGAAAGGAGAATTTTATGTCAAGATACACAGACTCAAGTTATCGTGTTAGTCGTCGTTTAGGCTTTTCTACTTTGGAAACAGGAAAAGAACTTGCAAAAAAACCTTATGCACCTGGAATACATGGAAGTAAAAAAGCAAAAAAATTATCTAACTATGGTGTTCAATTACAAGAAAAACAAAAAGTTAGATTTATGTATGGATTAAACGAAAAGCAATTTAGACGCACTTTTGAAGATGCTGGTAAAATGAAAGGTGTTCATGGTGAAAACTTATTCAAATTACTTGAAAGTAGATTAGATAATTTAGTATATCGTATCGGATTTGCAACTACAAGAAAAGGTGCAAGACAACTAGTTAACCATGGGCATATAACTGTTAATGGTAAAAAAGTTAATATTCCATCTTATAGATGTAAACCTGGAGATTTAATATCACTTAAAGAAACTGATAAAGAACTTAAAATTGTTAAGTCTTCTTTAGAAGCTTTAAATAAGCGTGTTGATTTTATTACTTATGATGATGCTAAAATGGTTGCTACTTATGTAAGATATCCAGAAAGATCTGAATTAAATGGTGAAATCAACGACTCACTAATTGTTGAATATTACAATAGATAAAAGCCTTAGGGCTTTTTTCTTTGACTAGACAAACATTAAAATTAATAGTATAATGATATAGTCGAATTAAACTTAAGGAAAGGAGGTAAAACTTGAAATTTATAAATAATAACGATACCAAAATATTTGCTTTAGGTGGACTTGGTGAAGTTGGAAAAAACATGTATTGTATTATGACTGGAAATGAAATTATAATTACTGATGTTGGAATAACATTCCCATCAGGAGAACTACCTGGCGTTGATTACATTATTCCAGATTTTACTTTTTTAAAGAAAAATGAAAGTAAAATAAAAGCATTATTTATAACACATGGGCACGAAGATCATATAGGTGGAATTCCATTTTTACTTCAAACAATGAATATTCCAGCAATATATGCACCAAATCAAGCCACATTATTAATTAGAAAAAAATTAGAAGATAAAAATATCAACTATAAAAATTTATTTGTATACGATGAAAATACTAAAGTAAAATTTAAAACTATGTCAGTTGAATTTTTTAGAACTACACACTCAATACCAGATTCACATGGAATTATTATCCATACACCTAATGGTAATATTGTTACAACTGGAGATTTTAAATTCGACTTAACTCCTATTGGGCCTATGGCAAATATACATAAAATGGCTAAAATTGGTGAAGAAGGTGTTGCTCTTTTACTAAGTGATAGTACAAATGCACTAAATGAAGGTATGAGTATGAGTGAATCAAAAGTGGATGCAGCTTTATCAAATATATTCTTACAGCATAATGGTAGAATTATAATTGCTACATTTGCTTCTAATATATATAGATTAAAACATATAGTAGATACCTGTAAGAGGAATCATAGAAAAATTGCAATATTTGGTAGAAGTATGGAAAATAATATTGAAATATCCCTTAATTCTGGATACATAAAGCATAAAGATATTTTTATATCCCCAGAAGAATCATTAAAACTTCCACCAAATGAAGTATGTTTATTATGTACAGGATCACAGGGTGAGCCACTTGCTGCTTTATCTAGAATAGCTAATAATTCTCATAGACAAATCAAATTGCAGGATGATGATTTAGTTGTATTTTCATCATCTGCTATACCAGGTAATGCTTTAAGTATATCAAGAATTATAAATAAACTATATTTACAAGGTGTTAAAGTTTATACAAATACTCTTTTAAATGATGTTCATACATCAGGCCATGGTAATCAAGAAGAATTAAAACTTATGTTAAGATTAATTAAGCCTAAATACTTTATGCCATTTCATGGTGAATATAGAATGCTTAAATCCCATGCCGATTTAGCTGTACTTTGTGGTATACCAAAAGAAAATACTTTTATACTAGAAAATGGTGAAGTTTTATCACTATATAAAGGTCATATAAAAAAGGATAAAAGTATTCAATCTGGAGATGTATATGTAGATGGTAACAGAATCGGTGAAATTGGAAATGCTGTCATGCGTGAAAGAAAAATTATGTCAAGCGATGGTATTATTGTTGTCGTAGCTAATATTGACACATCAAAAAAACAATTATTAATACCTGCTAATATTACATCAAGAGGTTTTGTACTTATCCAGGATAATATAGAATTATTGAAAGAAATAGAAAATGAAGCAACTAATATCATAAATAATAGGCTTAAAATTAATTGTGTATTTAGTGATATTAAAAATGATTTAGTTAATAATTTATCTCAATTTATATATGATAAAACAGGAAGATATCCTATTATATTAACGATAATAAACGATATAAAAAAATAATGCACTAGCATTATTTTTTTGTATCACAATTACTACATTTTACCTTATCTTTTTTTATAGTAAGCATAGATCCACAGTTTTTGCATAATTCACCTGTTGGTTTATCCCAATATGCTTCTTTACATTTAGGATAATTATTACATCCATAAAATATTTTACCCTTTTTACTTCTTTTTTCAATAATTTTTCCGCCACATTTAGGACAATCACAAATTTCAATAACCTGCTTTTCATCTTGTTTAATATATTTACAAGAAGGATAATTACTACAAGCTGTAAATTGTCCATACTTACCATTTCTTATTACAAGAGGGCTACCACAATTTGGACAATCTTCACCTGTTTTTACAGGTTCTTTTTTTGGCATTGCATCAAACGCATTTTTTACACTAGGTTCAAAATCATTATAAAATTCTTTTAGAACCTTTATATAATCTTCAGCACCTAAAGCAATCTTATCTAGGTCAGTTTCCATATTTGCGGTATATTCTACATTAATTAAATGACTAAAGAATTCTTGTAGTTTATCCGTAATTTCAAAACCGATTTCAGTTGGGACAAACTTTTTATCAACTATATTAGCATATCCCCTTTTCTTTATTATTTCCATAGTAGTTGCATATGTACTTGGTCTTCCTATACCAAGCTCTTCCATTTCTTTTATTAGTTTTGCTTCAGTGTATCTAGCTGGAGGATTAGTAAAATGTTGTTCCTTATTTATTTCTTTTGAAATTAGTACTTTTGATTTATAATTTTCTAAAGGAGGAAGTACAACATCTTTTGTATCTTCATAATCGCTATAAACTTTTAAATATCCATCAAAATCTATTACTTGACCTGTAGTTTTAAATTGATAATTATTATTATCAAGTATTATTGTTGTATTTATAGTAGTTGCATTTTTCATTAAAGAAGCTAATGCCCTATAATAAATCATTTTATAAAGTTTATATTCATCATTACTTAAAAATTTCTTTATTGATTCTGGTGTTCTTAAAATGCTAGTAGGTCTAATTCCTTCATGAGCATCTTGAACATTTTCTGTTTTTTTAGAAACTTTTACATTACCTATATACTCTTTTCCATATTTTGATTCTATAAATTTATAAGTTGCACTTATAAAATCATTTGAAAGTCTAATTGAATCCGTACGCATATAAGTAATTAATCCAACTGGTCCATCTTCAAGCTCTATTCCTTCATATAACTTTTGTGCAATTTGCATAGTTTTTTTAGCATTAAAACCTAGTTTATTAGATGCATCTTGTTGCATAGTACTAGTTGTATATGGGGGTCTTGATTGCTTTTGCTTTGTTTTTTTATCTACACTTTCAATCTCAAACGTATTATTTAATTTACTTAATACATTATTTGCTTCTATTTCATTGTTTATTTTAAAATCTTTATGATTATATGTAAAAAGTTCAGCTTTAAAATCTTGAAATATCGCCTCTATAGTATAATACTCTTCTTTTACAAAAGCATTTATTTCTCTTTCTTTATCAACAATTAATTTTAAAGCAACACTCTGCACTCTACCTGCTGAAGAACCATCAGTTTTAGATTGAATAAGTCTTGATAATCTAAAACCAATTATTCTATCTAATATTCTTCTTGTTTCTTGACTATTTACTAAGTTATTATCAATTTTTCTTGTATGTTTAAATGCTTCTGTTACTGCATTTTTAGTTATTTCATTAAATACTACTCTATCATAATTAGAATCATTTAAATCAAGAACTTTCATAAGATGCCAAGATATTGCTTCTCCTTCACGGTCTGGGTCTGTAGCAAGATATACATGCTTAGACTTTTTTGCTTCGCTTTTTAATTCATCTATTACTTTCTTTTTACCTTTCATTGTAATATAGTCAGGTTTAAAATCATTTTCTAAATCAACACCTAGTCCATATTTACCTTTTGTGGATAAATCTCTTACATGTCCTTTACTTGATAAAACTTTATAATCTTCACCTAAATATTTTTCTATAGGTTTTGTCTTACTTGGAGATTCGACTATAACTAAATTCTTAGACATAATATCCTCCTTTTTCTATTTATAATTTATACACTAGATTTTCTTTTTTGTCAATATCATTACTTCAAATACATTATATGTTATTATTTAAAGAAAATTAAAAAGTGAGAAAACTCACTTTTACCACTCAGTATAATTTGCTGGTATATAATCAGTCATATTATATTCTTTTCCTAGATTATCACGTGCATAAGTTGTAAGCAAAGTAGTATTTTCTGTATGTACGCTTACGATATTTTTAAGATCAGCAATATCCGTTACATCAGTTTTACCTAAAATCAATGAATAAAATGATATTCCCTTTAGCGTATTATCATTTGTAAGGATCAAAATTCCAGCATTTGGATTAATATCTTGACCATATGCATATGAATAAATCGCTTTTACATTAGATACATTTAATTTCATTCCACTGAATTCATTATTAGAATCATTTTTAAAATCAAAATTATTAAATTCATATTCACTATAATTTTTATATAAGTTATTTATATAAGCATTTGCATCTAATCCTTCTTGAGGTAATTCACTATATAAATTAAATATATCAGCCATTCCAAGTCCAACATGTACATATACATTTCCATCATTCAAAATAGCCAAACTATCTGTAAAAAAATTTAGCACACTAGTAGCTTGATTATTTTCACTTGCAAAATTATTTGAATTATTATTTGCACTAAGATTATCTGTACTATCCTTCTTATTCATTAAAATAAATGCAGTCAAACAAGCAATAACAAATAATAAAATTACTATAACTATTATTAAGAACTTATTATTATCCTTTTTAGCTTTATTATTTGAATTATTTTCTTCAGTTATAGATGTATTAATAGGCTTTTCTATATCTATACTACTATTCAAATTATTAGTATCTAATCCTTTATCTATACTAATACCACTAAAACCACCATCATTTATATTATTATAATCTATTTTGTTACTTTCATTATCGTTATTAAAACTTGAATTTGTTTCTAAATTAATATTACTTTGAGAATGTATTTGACTGCTTTGATTAATTAAATTTGGTTGCTCACTCAAACCT
The DNA here is from genome assembly GCA_947628565.1 of uncultured Bacilli bacterium. GTDB lineage: Bacteria > Bacillota_I > Bacilli_A > RF39 > UBA660 > UMGS1613. The sequence continues at coordinate 163,304 of CANRAH010000001.1, read as the reverse complement.
GATTGCTGATTCAAACTTGGTTGCTCACTCAAACTTGGTTGCTGATTCAAACCTGATTGTTGATTCAAACTTGGTTGCCCACTCAAACTTGGTTGTTGATTCAAGATTGGTTGCCCACTCAAACCTGGTTGTTGATTCAAGATTGGTTGCCCGCTCAAACTTGATTGCTGATTCAAACCTGGTTGTTGATTCAAACTTGGTTGTTGATTCAAACCTGGTTGTTGATTCAAACTTGGTTGTTGATTCAAACTTGGTTGTTGATTCAAACTTGGTTGTTGATTTGAATTTATATTATTATCCTTTCCTAAATTATTAAAATTAAATATTTTATTATTGCTATCCTGATTCATATTAGGCCCCTTTCTATCATAATAATTATATCACATAATAATTAAAATTCAAATAAAAATTTAATTATTGACCGATCCTTTTTCACATTTATTACCAAATGAATCTATAAGTTTATCATTTTTAATTATTCTGATTACCTCACAGTTATTAGAACATCCCTTACATTCGTATCCTTTTGTTTCGAATTTTATATCATTTATATTTAAATTAAACTTGGAATCAGAATTATCTAAAGCTGATAAAATAGCAACTCCAATAGCTCCCATTAAATGACTATTAGGATCAACTATAACCTTAGTATTCAAAACTTCATTAAAATATTTTACAACACCAACATTTTTACTTACACCGCCTTGAAATACAATAGGTTCTTTTAATTTTTTACCTTTTGCTAAATTATTTAAATAATTTAAAACTACGCTTTTACATAAACCTGCTACTATATCTTCTTTTTTATATCCTAATTGTGCTTTATGAATTAAATCCGATTCAGCAAATACAGTACATCTAGCTGCTATTTTAACTGGATTTGTACTTTTTAAAGCTAAAGATCCAAAATCTGATATATCGACACCTATTCTTTTAGACTGACTCGATAAAAACGCACCTGTCCCTGCTGCGCATAAAGTATTCATAGCATAATCTGTTATTATTCCATTATTTAATATTATTATTTTAGAGTCTTGACCACCAATTTCTAAAATAGTTTTACAATCAGGATAAAAATTTAACGTACCAGTAGCATGGCATATTATTTCATTTTTTACCACATTAGCACCTAACATAAGCCCAATTAATTTTCTTGCACTTCCTGTTGTACCTATACCTGATAATTTATATCCATCCGGAATAGATAATGTGTTAATTAATTCTTTAACAGCATCAATAGGACTTGCTTTTGTCCATATATAATTAGACTTCAATATATTATAATTTTCATCTATTATTACTCCTTTGGTAGAAATAGAGCCTATATCTACTCCTAAATAACACTTATTCATTTTTCTTCCTCATTTCAATCATATCTAAAAACGCTTCTATCCTAGTTTCAAAACCAACATTCGATGTATTTAAATCCATTGTAAGAAACATTACTGGCATATTTTTCTCTTCACACATTTTACTTATTATGCCCATATTTCCAATTTCCGGTGTGCAAAAGCTAGATTTCATATGTATTATTCCATCATAATTATGATCTATTAGATATTTTGTATAGTAAATATTATCCATAGCATCTGCACCCATTTTATATTTAATATTTTTTAAATTTTTTAAATATTTTTTACTTTTTTTACCTTTTTCAAATAGTAAATATGTAACATTAGTAAACCTTTTTACTGAAACACCACTATCTTTTAGAATTTTTTCTATATTATTATTTGCAAATGGTTCCATAAGTGTATAAAGTTCACCAATAATACCTATTTTTATTTTTTTATTTTTATCTTTTAATTCAATATTTTTTATCTTTCTTTTACACTTTCTATATGACTTTCTTAATTTATAAAAACTTTTTACATTTCTAAATTCTTCTAACATTTCTTTGTTTATATTTTCTAGTAATCCTACATTCTTTTGATATGGTGCGTTTAACCTAATATAATCATCAATGTCATCCATATAATTAACCATTTTAATCGTAATAAAACTAAAATAAAGTGCTTTAATAATATTTAATTTAGGATTTATTTCTTTAAGTATTTTATATATTAATTTTAAATCTGTATTTCCTTTGCTGACTAAATTATAATATTTAAAATTATACCCTAAATCTTTTAATATCTTTTCTTGTAATTCAAAATAATATCCATATCTGCATCCCCCACCCATTTGTATTAATATATTAGCATTATTTTCTAAACACTCTATATATGTTCCTAATGTATATTTAAAAGGTGTACATATAAATTCAGGACTATACTTACCTCCTAATTCAACCGTTTTACTAGTTATCTTTGGTGGTACTAATATTTTTGCATTACATAATTTAGAAAATAGATAATTACAAGGTAAGAAATAATTACCCATTAATGGGAATGCAATTACTTTTTCCATTTTATCACCATTAAATTATATGAATAAAAAAAATAAGTATTAAACTTATTTTAAAATTAGCTCCTTAACTTTATCTTCTAAAAAATTATTTTGATTATGTATATCTAATTTTGTTACATCAATAGGAGATCCTATATTAATTTTTATATTTGATCTTATACCATAGTTCCCACTTATTCCAAATGGTATTATTAAAGAATTTGTTTTTAAAGCAATCTTTTCTATTCCAGATTTAAATGGTAATAAAACTTCATCGGTTTTATTCCTTGTACCTTCAGGGAATATACATAAAACATTTCCGCTTCTTAATAAAGATAATGATTTTTTTATAGCATCAATATCAATAGCATCCCTAGATATTGGAAATGCTCCCATCTTATATAAAATATCTTTAATAATTATATTGTTGAATAATTCCCTTTTAGCCATAAAATGTATATCATCATCTATAATTGATATTAAAAGTGGTATATCCCATATTGATTTATGATTACCTATTAATATATATGGTTTTCCTTTGATATTTTCTAGTCCACTAACAACAGGATTAAATATTAATCTAAATGGCCTATTTATAATACTTTTAATATTATTATAAAACTTCAAATTAAATTTATCTTTCATTTAACCACCCCAAATATCGCAACATACAAATATAATTTCTTCGAATTTATTTATATATCTCATCAGAAGATATAGGATTTATATTTCTAGCTAATTTAATATCTGGAAATTTTTGATCTATTCTAAATTCAACAATATCACCTATATTAATTTTTTGTCCAAAAGAAATATCTTTAAATTCAAAATCAACTATTTCATTTTCTTTTGTCAATATTGTTCCATATTTACCATTATATAAATTAACTACACCAATTGATTTCATAAACATCCCCTCTATAATGATTTACTATTATCATCACTTAAATTTAATAAGCCTTTTACTTGCTCTATTTCCTCATATGTTCTAGGATCTTTAGATTGTAAAACCACTTGTTCATAAGAACCGTCTTTTTTTATAGCTATATACCAGTCTTCACCACATATTACTTTTTCATATGATTCTATATAAATTGGTTCAAAATCTCTTGACATACGTTCTTTCTCTACTAAATCATTTTCCATAACTATATTAAGAGCTTTTATTCTCATTATGTCACTTTCTGTTGGCTGAAGCAATATTTTTTTTCTTGGTTTCATATATGAAACTTTAGGAATTTCATCAAATTTTAAATTTAATTCAATTCCATTATTGCCAGATACTTTGTTTTTTGAACTTAGTAATATAGCAGCAGAGTTTAAATCAGCATGGGGAAATTTTGTTACAAATCTAGAATCATCAATTTCAACAAAATTTTCATTTCTTGATTGTATTGAAGCAGTATTTACAAATACATAGTCAATATTATCATTATTTGAAATTGATTGTTGGATTATTTGATCAGCTATTTTTTTATATAAATCAATCGAATGTTTTTTATAAATACTAGCTACCAATTGTACAACATTTCCTCTTCTAAAAATAAAGATTCTTGAAATAAGTTTTTTATCTTTATCTCTTATAAGAATTACATCCCCTGAATTTTCAAGTAAAACGTCTTCATACGTTTTTGTTCCGCTGACTCCTCCAAAAAGATCCACACAACTTCCTTCCTTTATAATTTTACCAATAAGTAATCTTTCAGGATCAGAATATATTCCAGATTCTAAAAAATAATTCTGTTCTTGATCATATATAGAAATTGGTGGAATAAATCCTTTTTGCTTATTTAACATTTTTAAATAAAATTCTAGATACCTTGAACTGTTCTCCTCCCCAATTTTAGAAACAACCTCTTGGCCTAAAGCTATTAAATGTATACTATCTACTGAATTATAAGCATTTCCCAATTGTATTAAATTATCTATATTTTTTAAAATTAAATCCTTATAATCTACATTTTCTCTTATATCTAAATTTTGAAAAATTTTATCTCTTATTCTATCGTAAGTTGATAATATATTTATAAATGTTTGAACATCTAATTCTTCAATCAAATCGATAAGTGGTAGTAAACAAGTTATCTCTTTAAGTAAATGTTTATTACTTAAAATCTTATCCAAAGTATCATCATCAAGTTTTAGTAATAGTTCGGACAAATTATCTATATATCTATCATTATCAAAAATTAAATAATTAGAGCAATTTACCCCACCTAATTTACTCCTATCTAAAGTTGAAATAAAAGATTCTTCGTTTGATAACATAACATTATTCGCTAATTTTATTTTTATTTGTTCAAATTTATTTACAATATATTTTATTACTTCAGAATTTTTAATTCCTAAAAGTTCAATTACTGTGTTTTCGTCTAAAGCTCCATTTTTTACAAAATTATCAACAAGATAGTCCAATTGTTCCATAGTTATTTGACTACCTGATTTTTTTATATCTTTATTATTTAAAATAATATTTTTAATATTTTTTATTTCAAAATTAAATTGCTCTTTAGTTACACCTAATTGTTCAAATTCATTATTTGCAATAAGAACACGCATTTTTTGTAATTTTCTCCCATTAAGTATTACATTCATTTTTTTTGGAGTCAATTTCATTTTATTTTCTATTTCTTTTAGAATTTTTTGTTTTTCTATGCTCATAAACATATTTTTATGCTGATTTAGAATTTTATTATAAAATTCACTAGATATATGAAAATTAACAGATTGATTATTAACATAAGCTGCGTAAAAATTTTCTATTTCTTTCTTAATTTCTTCTTTATCTATTGTTTTTTCAACAAATGAAGATAATTCATCTGCAAATTTAGATATTAATTCAAAATCATTCGTAATAGATACATTTTTAAATAATTCTATCAAAGCATCATTTAGTGATACTAAATCAGGATATAAAAACGAAGGCTTATTTTTTTTATATCTTATATCAACTATACCATCAATCACTTTATCTAACATTTGTAAATAGCTTTGTTGCACATTGATGTCATTTTGATTTAAAGAGAGTGTTAAATAATTTAATAATTCAGGCAATTTTTTTGTATCAAATTTACCTCCAAATTTATAATTAAAAAAAGGTAAATCTTTAGGTATTGATGTTTGATCTTTTTTTAAGTAACTTATTAAGGTAGCTTTTTTCTCTTCATCGGTTAATGTTGATGAATAAAGTTTAAATTCAGGAAGATAATTCATCAGACAAGTTGTTGCTAAAGATGGATGGTTTTCTAAATCTTCTTTAGTAATTTCATATTTTTTTAATGTTTCAATAATTAAATTTTCACTAATAGAAACATTTTTAGATAAAAAAACTATTAATTTTGGATTATTTCTTATTGCATCTTCCATAATACAGTCAATATTACACAAACTTGGATTTTCCATTAAATCTTCTTCTGTTGCTATAAATCCTCTTTCCCTAGCATCTTGTATTACGGATGTGGATAATTTATCACCACTAAAGAAAACAATTACAGAAGGATCATTTGCAAAAGCTGTTTTTAATAATTCATCATAATTTTTAAATTGTGGAATAGTATAAAAATGATTTTTTTCTGGTATAAAACCTTTTTTTAAAGCCGTTGAAACAAGAGTATCAGATAATTTTTCAATTTTTAAAATTAGTTCTGGTGTTTTTTCAATTGCTCTTTTAAGTAATTTTTCACTATTCAAAAATAAAGGGCTTTTTATTATATCATTATAATCTGGAATATAAGCTGAATTTTCTAATATAGAAATAACTTTGTCCGTTATTTGATTTTCACTCAATTTTTTTACAATATTAGGTTCTGCCTTTATAACACTTTCTAAAATTTTGTCATTTGTTAATAATATAGGATATTTATCAATATCAGCAGGAATTACTACATCTAATGCAGCAAGTTTATCTATGCACTCAGCAGAAAAAGCATTTTTATCAAACCAATCATATGAATACGGATCGATATCTAACATATAACTAAGAACATCGCTACTACTATTCAATTTATCATTCTTTTCAAAATAATATTTACTAAATTTTACTTTATCAGCTATTTCAAAGAAATCTTCAACTGTAAGTTCAGAAAAATGAGCTAATACGTAATTTTTTAATATTGGTTTAGGTAATAACAAAATTAGTTTATTCATAGCTTCACATCCTAGTATCTACAAATATATTATATCAAATTATATATTTAAAAGCTACAATTTTATCATTTTTAGTTAACTTTATATAAAGATAAAAATAAAAATAAATTTACTTCCACACTAGGCAATATTTATCAAGTGAAATTTGAAATTTTTATATAACTTATAATAAGGGATCACTTTTTTATCTTATCATAGATGATATAATATCTATAAAACTTTCTATTCTAGTTTCTATCCCAACACTGCTTTCTTGATCATCAATAACTAAATTTAAGTATGGCTTGTTTAATTTTCTCATTACAAGTTCAAAAATTAAACTATCAGTTCCACATGGAAAACTAGATATAAAAATAATACCATTTATTTTGTTATAACATTTACTTATACTACTAATATTGTCTTTGCTATCTTTAAAATAAAGCCCTTTAGAATAATTTAAATATTCATCTTTTGTATAAAAAAGATCACTATAAATAATTTCAACATTTAATTTTTTTAATATTTTTAAAACATCTCCACCAATCAATTTATCATTTATATTATAGGGATGTCCAACTATTAAAATTTTTGATTTCTCACTTCTTAAATTTCTTAAATTATTTAAAACATTATTCTTTTTTATTTTACTTTCTTTTACTTTTGCAATAGTATATGCATCCTTAATTTCCTTCTTACTCAAACCTAATTTTTTTAATTCTTTTATTAATCCTTTAAGTTCTGTTTCTTTTTTTCTTAAATTTATATTATAATTTATTATTCTCATATTAAATAAATTATTTATTATGTCATAAATGGCTAAAAAATTTGTACATGTTTGACTAGAAAGCCCATAATTTTCTACTCTTGGAATTAATACATAATCACATTTTCCTTCTAAATAAGCAACATGTCCTATAAATACTTTCATAGCAAGACACATCTCATCACTCGCATATTTTTCTCCCAATTCAAGTATTTCCCTTGTAGTCTCTGGACTTACTATAATATCAATATTTAATTCATTAAATAAATTTATAAATAAATCTTTAAAATAATAATAGTACATTGCCCTTGGTATTCCTATTTTCATTTCATCACCATTAAGGTATATGTTTAAAATTTTAAATTATTTACTTTTTTTTGTATTTGTAGTAAACTTTTTATGTGAAGTATGTTATAATACTAACACGAATGTAGGTGATTTTAATGTATATAAAAGAATTATCTAACACAGAATTTAATCTTTTTACAGATAAATTTAAAGATTCATCTATATACCAAACTAGTGAATATGGATTTATTATGAATACTCAAAATTATTCATCTATGTTTTTAGGATTAATAGATGATAATAAAATATTAGCAGCTAGTTTGATATTAATTGAAAAAAATCAAATGTTCAAATATGCATATGCACCAAAAGGCTTTTTAATAGATTATTCCAATAAACCATTAGTAGAAGAATTTACTAACCAAATTAAAAAATTTTTAAATAAGAAAAAAATAATAGCTATTAAAATAAATCCTATGATTATAAAAAGTTCATATGATTATAGAACTAATATAATGCATAATAATCCAAACTTCGATGAACAAATGGAATTTTTGAAAAGTTTAGGTTACTACCATCTAGGATTTAATAATTTATTTGAATCTTTCAAGCCAAGATTTGATGCAATTATAAATTTAAATGAACCTATAACTACTCTATTTGGAAGAATGAATAAAAATTTCAAAAATAAAGTAAAAGGTGCTGATAAAAATGGCATTAGAATAATTAAGGGATTAGATAATGAAATAAATTATTTATATGATGAAGTTAAAAGCAAATATCCTAGAGACAAAGAATATTTTGAAAATGTATTATATTTTTTCAAAAAAAGAAATATGATTGATTATTATTATGCGAAACTCGACACAAATGAATATCTAATAAATGTTCAAAGAAAATACCAAAAGCAATTAGAAATTTGCAATAAAATAAATGCTAAATTATTTAAAAATGCTGGTAAAAGCAACACAAAAATAATTAACAATAAAATATATCAAGAAAATAAATTAAATGAAATAAAAAATGAACTTATCTACGCTACTAATCTTTTAAAAAATAAACCTGATGGTGTTGTTCTTGCAAGTATGCTTATAACTAAATATAAAGATGAAGTATACATCTATATGGACGGATTTGATAAACAATACAAAAGGTTTAATGCTAAGCATTTAATGACTTGGAAATTAATAGAAAAATATTCAAAAGAAAAATATAAAAGATTTAATTTAGGAGGAATGACTAATCCTAATATCAATAATGAAAAATATAATGGATTAAATGAATTTAAACTAAGCTTCAATGCTAGATGTGTAGAATATATTGGTGATCTTGAATTAATCACTAATATGCCACTTTATAATTTATATAGAAATTCTAAACCTATAAGATATATATTGAAAAAAAGATAATCATTTATCTTTTTTTATTGATGAAGCTCTTATAACGATATTATTGCCATAGGTTTCCTTTAATTTATCTATAATTTTATCAAGTTCATTATTATTTTTTGTAACTGCAACATCTTCAAATAAAGAAATTTGATGATTAACCTCACTGGATAACTTATTTAAAGATACTCCCACTAATCTTATTCCTTCCTCATTCCATAACTCTTTTATTAATTCTTTTGCTACACTAAATATTTCATCTGTATTGTTCGTTGCGTTATTAAGTTTTCTTTGATGTGAATACATTCTAAATTTTTTATCCTTTAATACTACCCCTACTTGATTCGCGTATTTATTTTTTTTTCTTAAAGATGTACTTACATTTTCTACTAATGGATATAAATATTTATATATTTCATCCAAACTATTTAAATTATGGCTAGTAGTAGTGCTATTGCTTATTCCTTCAGTTTCTTTTTTTCTTATCATAATAGCGCCATTATCTATCCCTTTTGCACTTTCTATTAATCTTTTAGTTTGATTTTTAAAATATTTATATAACATATTAAAATCAGAATTTGCAAGATCCCCTATAGTATTTATTTTAAGTTCTCTCAATTTTTTACTGGTACTTTTTCCCACTCCATATAATTCTTCTATAGCAAGAGGATACATCTTCTTTTCAACTTCGTTTTGAAATAAAGTATGAACTCTATCCGGTTTTAAAAAATCTGATGCCATTTTCGCACATAATTTATTATTAGCAATACCTATATTAACTGTAAAACCTAAAGTAAGTTTTATTTCACGCTTTAATTTATATGCAAATTTTATAGGATCTCCATATAAATTTTTTATTTTGGTATAATCTATAAAACATTCATCTATACTAAGTTTTTCTATATCGGGTGTATATTTACTAATAAGATTGAACAATTTATTAGACATCTCCTTGTAAAGTGCATGGTTGGGTGGAAATACTTTTAAGTCATAACATTTTCTTTTAGCTTCCCTTATAGTTTCAGCTGTTTTGACACCTTTTCTTTTGGCAACCATACTTTTAGCAAACACAATACCCCTTCTTTTAGATTCATCTCCGCCTATTATGGATTCTATATTTCTTATATCAATTTTATAACCTTTATTAAGTAAATCTACTGCTGTCCAAGAAAGAAAGGCATTATTAACATCTATGTGCATAATAATATCCATAATATCACCAACTTAATTATATAATATTAAAAATTTTTAGTCAACAAAAACACGAACAAAAATTCGTGTTTTTTTATATTAAGCTATAACTACTGTTGCCGTTTTATTTTGTTCATTTAATCGTGCTTCCATCCATTCTTTACTTGTTTGATCTTTAACTATTATAGTTGCATCAGTTGAAAAACTATAAAACATATAACCAAAAGTTTTAATTTGTGTAAAATCAGCATTTCTTAAATCAATAAGTTTTAAACCTTGACATCCATAAAACATAGCATATATTGTTGTTACATTCAATGTATCAAAATTACTTAAATCTAACTGTTTTAAATTTGTGCATCCATAAAACATTGCCTCCATATTTTTTACATTTTTTGTATTAAAATTACTTAAATTTAAGTCTGTTAAACTGGAACAGCCAGAAAACATTGAATGCATATTTGTTACACTTTCTGTATTAAAACTACTTAAATTTAAGTCAGTTAAACTTTTACAACCAGAAAACATATTATCCATATTTGTTACACTTTCTATATTAAAACTATTTAAATTTAGTTCTGTTAAACTTGTACAGTTACTAAACATTCCAGCCATAGTTGTTACTTTTGAAGTATCAAAACTATCCAAATTTAGTTCTGTTAAACTGGAACAGCCAGAAAACATGCCTCCCATATTTGTTGTTTTTGATGTATTAAAACTACTTAAATCTAATTTTTTTAAATTTTTACAATTTGCAAACATATTATCCATATTTGTTGCTTTTAAAGTATTAAAACTGCTTAAATTTAATTCTTTTAAACTGGAACAGTTCTTAAACATATAATACATATCTATTACACTTGTTGTATCAAATTTACTTACATCAAGATCTATCAAATTGGAGCAACCATTAAACATTTCTCTCATAGATGTTACATTTTTTGTATTAAAATTACTTAAATCTAATTCAAGTAAATTTGAACAACCACAAAACATCCAACCCATATTAGTTGATATACTAGTATCTAATAAATTAAATGTTATATCTTTTAATGATTTAAACGAGATAAACATAAGACCACTATCTTTATTAACCGATATTATATTATCACTTAATATGTATACAGTACCAGCTCCATCATAATATGCTTTTGTTTTTCCATCTTCTGATACTACTACACTTTCCATAGCCTCTAATTCTTCTTTTGTATATTCTTCTGGTAGTAATCCCTCTGGTAAAAAGACAATGTGTTCTACTAAATCATCTGAATCCCATTGATTAAAATCTTTTTTATTAACTAATTTTTTTATACCTGTACTAAATTTTGATCCTGCAAATAATATACTCATATCTATATTTTTATATAATTTTATTTCGTCTTGTTCTATTCTGGCATAATAGTCTTTTATCTTACCTTTTATTATTCTTTTTACTTTTCCTTCTTCTATTAAAAGCATACCACTTTCTATACTATTTCCATCAAAATCTATATTTATATTATATCCGTCTAATGTTATTACTTTTCCTTTTTTATCTATTGTATATAACCCATCTTTAACTTTATTATCTACTCTTTGAGCTACTATTGCAGTTTCTACTGCTCTTATATAATTTTTTGTACTTAATTTTAAACTTGATAATCTTGATTCTTCTATAACATTTAATATTTGTGGTACTGCTATTAAAGCTATTATTCCTAGTATTACTATTACAGAAAGTAGTTCTACTAATGTGAATCCTTTTTTATTTAATAAGGTACCCCCCCCTAAAAGAATAAAGACGCAATTCTTTCCTTCGGTGGTAAACCAGACATATAAATAAAGGTTTTACATAATTAAGCAGTATACAAATTCCATTTTATATCAATAGATCTAGTAGAATCTTCCAAGTTTTTCTTTCCAATCTCAATTCTATCTATAAAAGCATCTAATACAGTTTTATTTAAGTCAGTAATATTTTTATACTTATTAAATATTTCCTCTTTATCTACTTGTTTAGCCTTTTCTAAATTTAAATTAGTTATATCAGTATTTAATTCGGATAATCTATTTTCTAATCTTTCTATTTCTAAAGTATTACTGTTCTTTATTATCATAAATTCTTCTAAAGATAATGTTCCTGATGCCTTATCACTATATAATTGCACTAAAATATTTTTCTTTTTTTGAATTTCATTTTCTGTATTTAGCTTTATCTTTTCTTTTTCGTTAATATCATTGTCTATATTTTCATATACATTTTGCAAATAATATTCTTTGCTTAATTTCGTTTTATCAAAATAGTCACTAATTTTTTCTTTTATAGCATCTAATATATATTCTTTAAAATCCTGAAAATTTACACTAGCAGTATTATCACAAATTTTTCCTAATGTATTTGTACAACCTCTGCATTTTAAATAAATCTTGTCTCCTGATTTTAAATGAACATAACTTTTGCTAAATGTCTTTCCACAGCAAGAACAATAAACCTTTTTACTGAACAAAGGTAATTCTCCATTTGCTTGTGGATAGTTTCTTGTATTTTTGCCATCTTTAAACATAGCACTTACTGTTTCAAAAGTTTGTAAATCCAAATTTGCCTCATGACAATGTGGTACTCTTATCCATTCTTCCTTTGACTTTTGAATAGGTTTCTTATTTTTAAAACTTGTCCTTTCTGTCTTTCCTTGAACTAGTGTACCAATTTGTGTCTCATCAGTTAAAATTGTTTTTATCATTTTTGCAGTCCATCTCTGTCTATATGGAAGTACCAAAACATCTCCTACTTTTACTTTATTTGTTTCCAAATTATTGTTTTGCTTTATCTCTTCTTTTGTAATATAAAATTTGTTTGCAATAGATTGTAATGTATCTCCTTCTTCTACTTGATAATTTACTTTAGTTATACGATTTTTACCACGACAAATCTTACTTCCTTGAGCAGTTTTATAATCAGCAGGTGTCAAATATCTTTTTCTCATTAACACCTCGATTATAGATTTGATCGACTTTCCGTGTTTTAACATACCTGCCATAATTTGTATAGCACCTCTCGCATATGGATCTGATAATAAATGATGTTTATCGTTTGGATCTATTATATAACCATATGGAGCAAAACTACCTGTAAATTGTCCATTCCTTTTCATAGAATTTAATGATGCCCTTGTACTTTTTGATGTATCTTCTACAAACCATTCATTTGTTAATCCAGTTATTTGTCTTTGTTTTTTGTTTTCAACAACATCTGTATCTGCATTATCAACTAATCCTAAGAAACGAACATTCCATTCAGGAAAACAAGTATGTAAATATTTTTCAACCATTTCCATACTACGAGTAAATCTTGATTGTGATTTACATAAAACTATTTCAGTATTTCCTACTTCTGCAAATCGAATAGATTTTAACCATTCTGGTCTATTATCATCACAACCACTGATATCTTCTTCGCAAAAAATACCTACTACAATCCAATCTCTTTTTCTACACTCATCAAGTAAATAAAGTAATTGATTTTTGATACTACCTGAAACATCTCCTATTTCCAGGTCTCCATCTTCTTGCGATAATCGAATATAAAGAATAACTCTAAACTTTTCTCCGGCTTGAACTACCTTTTTTATTACTTTAGGTTGCTTATCAAAGCAAGTTTTATCATTTTCCTTTTTTATTCCAAGTAGATGTCTAACATTTTCAGATACATATCTTAACTGACTTTCATCAATCAATGATTTAATTTTTTTTAATTGAACTTTATCAACTTTTTCATCATTAGTGATATTTGATTCAATAGTATTATTATCTGTATATTCACTCTCCCTTATAACATTTAATATCATAAATATACAACTCCTAATTTAACAGAAATTTGTTTCTACTTATTAAATGTCTTAATAATACTTTATATAAATTATAACGCGCATTCATTTAACTTGCAACGCCCTCTGTAACATTTCCTAATTTTATATAATTTATAGGACTATGTTCCATTTCGACAATGATATATGCTAATTTATGATTTATTATATTCTTTAAATCTTCTTCTGTTAAATTTGGATCTATTATATCATTCCTGATCCAAATACAATCTCTTGTTTTCTTTCTAATTTTTTTGTTTTTTTCCAAAATAATTCCCCCTTTTTATTTTTATATATTTTAATAATTAGTTGAATCTACTAATTTTCCAATATATACAACTTGTTTATCATTTGTTCCTTGCAAACAAGTTATTAGTGTTACATAGTGTTCTGTATCAGTTCTTATAACACCTGCTTTTCCTGTTTTATCAATATTATATATATCATAAATTTCATAATGGTATTTTACACCATTATAATAGATATAAACTGTATCACCTTCCTCAACATTTTTTAATTTTTTAAAATAACAATAATTACAATTCCCTGAGTGAGCATATAAAATAAAATTCCCCACTTCATCTGGATAATTACTAGAACTATCAGCACTTACCGCATAATATAGTGAATTAAAATTCTTTGTTACATCAACTATACCTTGTTTCAAATTTATAGAAGGTATTTCTATTATTGCTTTATAATTTAAAGTTTTCTTTTTTGTTTCTTCTTTATCATCATCCTGAACTTCAACAATTTCATTTTGTTCTTCGTTTTCTATAACACTTGTTTGTTCTATATATTCATTTATGTTTTTTTCAATTTTTTTATTTGATATATATGTATATAAAAAAAATAATAATGCTATCAAAAAAGATAACATTATTAATATTATTGATAATTTTTTTATCATATTTCTCTATCCACTTCCATTTCATTCCATACACTTATAATTGTTTTCTTTAATTTATAGTTTTCCGCTATTTCTAAAACAATATTTTTATCTTTATTTCTCCTTAGTTTAGCCAATTCAAATTTATTCATTAAATTAGATAATTCAATAAAATAAACATCATCATTCGTTTTAGTTTCATTTAAAATTCTATCTTTAAAATGATTCCTTAATAATTGAATAAATAATAATAAATCTTTATTTGCACCACTTTCTACTTCATGCTTAATTTTATTTATTACATTCGTTGCGTTCTTATTAAATGTTTGTTCCATTCTCTTAGTTACTTGTCTAATACTCTCACTAGATACACTCTCATAATTTTCTCTTAATTTTTCTACCGTATAATAGTTTTCAGTTAATCTCTTTAAGATTTTTGTTTCCCTTTCACAAACAGGATAATTCTTATATTTAGGGTATAAATCACTATACAAATATGTATCTCTAAATATAGGATTCCCAAATGTGGGGAAGATTATAGTTTTATATTTTAAATTAATTATTTCATTTGCAGTTAGTAATTCTTTACCCATTAATGAAGTTGTTTGATTAGCACCTATTTTAAATGGATCTGTATTCATACTAATAGAATTAGTTTCTATTGTAGATTTACCTAACTTCTTTACTATTATCTCAGCAGTCTCTACTGTATTAGTTTTTAAATAAACTAAAGCACAGTTATCTTGAATTATGTTTGCTATTTCTTTCCCATATACTTGATCTAATTGTGAGAAAGATTGTATAAAGAAATAAAATCTCATTCCTCTACTTCTTGCAACAGATACCACAGTTTCAATAGCATCCAGTGGTGGACAGTTAGCAAACTCATCCAATATCCATTCTACCTTTACTGGTAGTGTTCCATTATTCTCTTTTAAATTTGCAAATTTGGTTAAATCCTTAATTAACATTCCAATAATAATTGTTACTAATTGAAAATATGCTCTATCTTCATCTGGTACAATTATATATAATGCAGTTGGTTTTTTACCAATATCTGTAAATTTAAATTCACTAACACTTGTAATATTTTCTACATTTAAGTCATCAAATATAGACATCTTTTCTCCAAATACCGCAGTTATGGATTTATATGTGTTTTCAGCAGCAGAAATTATTGATGTTAAATAATCCTTTGATAATGTTCCATATGGTCTGGAATTTAAATTTCTTTGAAGATAATTTTGATTTTCTTTAATAAGTGATGAATTTTGAAATTTTTTAATGCTAGATATATTTATTTTATTTTTATCTATTAAACCTAGTTTATAATCCTCTAAAAATATACCAACAATACCAATAAAAAGTTGCCTTGAAGCATTTATCCAAAAAGGATCTTTTGTGTTCTTTTCTACAAAGATTAAATTTGCTAAAGAAATAACTAATCTATTTGCCTCAGCTTGATGTTTAGCACTTTCATTTTGATTATCTTTAATGAGATTTAATATATATTCATTATCCTTACTTTCTAAATACTCTTTAATATCTAATTTTTTTAATTCTTCTAATTCATTAAATTCATATAATTTTTTATTTTTTATATTTTTTTCTAATTCTTCTTTATTACTTTTAATTATATCTATCATATAGTTATCAAGTAAAAACTTATTTTTTATTTGTTCTTCATATTTTTTATCATTACTTATTTTTTTCAAAGATATTTTATTTATTTTAAGAAAATGAGATAAAAAAAACATCATACATTTATTATAATGACAATGTTCTACCCATTCATCTATGATTGGATCCATAACATTAACTTTTGTAGATAATGTAGGATTTCTAAAATCTATCGTAACAACATCATATCCATTTTCTTTGAATATTTTACCTGTTGTTTTAAAAAGTTCTCCTTTAGGATCTGTTAATACTACTGAATGTTTTTCTTTTGCAGTAGCAAAATGAATACTTACTGGAATACTTACTGTAACAGATTTACCACTTCCTGTTGAACCTACTAAAAGGTAATGTGGTGATTTTGTATCAAAATATACATTTTCAAATTTACCATTTATTTTTTCATACCAAACTGGAAAACCGACTTTATTTATATTTTCTAAAGATTCTTTAATAAAATTATTTTTTATTTCTTTAAAATTTGCAAATTTACTACTTCCATGTTCATTTTTATTAGTTAATTTCCTCTTAGAAATTCTAGGTTCAATTATTAGTATAAATATAATTAAACATATAACAATTACTAATAGAATAAACATTGGATATGACATTGATTCAAACTTTACACTATTCATTATTAATTACCCCATACAATATAAATCAATTAAATTTTTAAAGTTCATGTTCTAAATTCACATCACTTTCTGTTTCATCATCTAAAATTAAGTAATTATCACAGTAAGACTTTACATTCTTAACTATATCAGAATATTTTTCGCATTTATATTTTTCACCAGAACTATCTGATGTTCCAATATACATAATTTTCTCATCATCATTATAAACAATTTCAAGATTGAAAGAAGAAGATAATTTTTCATTATCCTCTTCAAAATCATAGTCCATCATATCTAATATATTACCTATAATAAGTCTATCTTCCTCATTTTGCTCAAATTTATCTACACTGTTATAATCATTTTGAAGTCTTAATAACAAATTAACTAAATCATCTTTTATATTTATTAAATACTCATTTAATTTCATTATGTTACATCTCCATATTATTTTCTAAATTATTACCCTCTTCTAATACTTTAATAATATTAAATTGAGAAAAATGGACTTCACTATAATCATCTTTGCCTTTTTTTATTTTCCCTAGTGCAACTTGCTTTTCCACTACTTCTTTAAAAGTATTAATTATTGAGTCATCTAATATTTCACCTTCGTAAGTACTTGTATTTTCACATTTTTTTGTACATTTAATAATTTTAACTTTTAAAGGTTCATTAACATAAAAACTAATCATATCAATTAATCTATCCTTGCCGGAATATGTATTTTCATATAAATCCGTATATTTTGTTGTTCCTATAAAATAATTGCATTTAGGAGATATTTGCAACCAACAATTTCCCAATTCAACAATATCACCTTCATTTATTTCCATATTATTTCTATAATACATTTCAGGTTCCTTTTGTAAATTATCTAATTCTAATTGTTTTGTCAAATAAGAAAGTAATTCGTTTTCATCACATCTTTCTTTATCCATTTCTCCTGTTATTCTTATAAATTGTAGTTCTTTATTTTTTTTACCCTCAGTAACCTGTCCAAACCATCCATCTAAGCCAGTTTTTATTGCACAAGTTGGAAAATAGTCATCTCTCGAATCAATAATTTCCTTTGCATATTTGTTTATTCCTAATGCCATACTAGATGTATCCATACCTATATCATAATCCTTAACTTTTATGCTTTCATCATAATGTATATTATTATCTAATCCATTATTACAAACATCTTTATCTTTTTTTAATATTAAAGAAAATTCTACATTGTCAAATACTACATCATCATAAAAAGTCTTTATTGTATATATATCTAAATCAACTAACCAATCTTTTAAATTTAGCTTATCTTTTTCATATCTGTATTTAGTATCCTTACCATAATATGGGTCTGATACTACTATATGATTTATATTATTAATTTTTCCACTATAACGCATTTGTACCCTCCTTTACAATTCTATTTCTTCTTTTTCATAATCTAATAACCACATAAAAGCTGTTTCTTCATCAGCAAAATCTTCTACAAAGCAATATCCACTTCTATTATCTATTGTTGTAAATGTTCCATCACTATTCTCGCAGTATAATAAACGATTTTTTATTGGAGGTTCTTTTTGGTGAATCCAACAACCGATATACTGTGCTAATAATTTTTCATTTACTTTTGCTATATTATAAGTACCTGCATAAAACTCTTCTGATTCTTTATCACAACTATATTGTAGTTTATCATTAGAGTCATATATTTCAACACATACACAATTACCATCATCAAAAAATTCTCTTAATTCCTCAATGGCATCTTTAAGGTTATTAAAACTATTATAATATTTATCTGCTATACCTTGATCTCGATTATATTCAGTTGTCCATATTTTTGCATAATAATCATTACATGTCATATCCCAATTCCTCATCATCTAAAAAATCTTGATCTTCATACCAATAATATTCTGTATCTGCACAAGTTAAATCGTATGCATCTGATTCATAATCGCCACTAACATCACTTGCTATATAAACTTTATTATCTTCACTTTCTAATCGTTTTACTCTTAATGATTCTTTATCAAGTGTTTTATAAAACTCCGAATATATATCTTCAATAGTAAGTTTTGCTACTTCAAGTCTTTTTATTAAATTATTCTCTAATTGTCCATAACAATGATCTGCACAACCATTTTCTCTAATATCATATAATTTTTCATAAGTTAATTTTAATCCTGCCAATATTTCTTTATCAGTCATATAATCCCCCGTTTCTATATTTCCAAATTTTTATTTTTTGAATTTACAAAGTCCCATAAATTTTCATCAAATTTTTCTGCATCCATTACTTCATTTAACAAATTCATATCAATTTGATTATCTTTACAATATTGTAAATAAAGTTCCAATCCATCTTTATGCTCAATATCTTCTGGATAATAATAATGTGCATCCTGCCAAATACTATAATGAGAATCTAAACTCATATAAACTAACTTTTTCCCTGATTCGAGTTCACCGTATATATCATCATCAACTGTATAGGCATAATCAGCTATGTCGTGCATTTCCAAACTTTCTAAATTTACCATAACTAACTGATCGTAGTCTAATTCTACAACTGCATAGCTTTGAGATTGATTATTATTGTCTATCATTATGTAATTAACTTTCATTTCATCATAGTAACTATAATCTTCTTCTTTTTTTATTGCCTTTTCTACTTTTTCAATAATTGGAATATTAAATTCATTTTTTTCATAATTTACTATTTTTTCATTTTTCTCTTTTCTTTCATAAAACTTATTTTTATCTTTTTCAAAATTTGATATTACTTTTTTAATTTCTTTAAATTCTAATTCATCAATCATATCACTCAAATAATATGCTAATTGATTTTCACTACTATTAAAATTTTCTATTGCATAATCTATAAAATTGCTAAAAGTATTTCTAACAAAAGAATTAGAATATTCAAAATTAAAATTATTTTTTAAATATTCCATAATATAATCACATAAATTCATTAAAACCACCAACCTTTTGTCTATTAGTTATCATTTATACTTCCATTCCCAAATTCTTTTCTTTTATTACATTTATCATTGATTCAATATTATCAAAAACATTATCTAACTTTTCCCAAGCATTTATTTCAAATTCATAATTATTATCGATGGTAACTATATATTTACCATCTGATTTTTCCCTTGTTGATATATCTTTTATATCTATATTATTCTTTTCTAAAATTTCTTTATAAAATTCAGAAAAACTATACATTCCAAAATTCCTTGATTCATCATCTGAGCCAAAAGAATCAAAAGGACAATTATTATCAAAATCAATATGATATTCATTTGATATATCTAAAATTTTATCAATAATATTCTCAAAATATGAAAATGATTTATTATTTTGGTTATCTGACATTAAACTGTTTATTAAATCATACTCATCACATTTTTTTGCAATTTTATTATACATTTCTTTCTCTAAAGTATTTTTATGTAAATAATAATTCTTTGCATTTTCTGTTTTATTACAAGACAATAAACTTTTTTTACCAACCTCATCTAGTTTTTTATAGTAATAATTCATTTTATCTGTATATTCTTTATGCAAATTTTCTGTATATTTTGAATTATAAGCATACAAATATCTTTGCAAACTATGATGAGTTCCTCTTAATTCTGCAAAATTAAATAACATACTAATTATTTCTCTATCTAGTCCTTTTTGTCCTTCTTCATTATAAACATCAGTTAAAAAATCTACTTTAACTGAATGATATGGTACATCATCATTAGAACTATGTGTTGATATATATATTCCATCTTTTTTCTTAGTTATACGATTTATAAGTTCCCTACTCATACTTACCACCATTCAATTTCTATAATTCATATTCACTATCTTTTTCGTTGAATTTAACGTCGATAGCTTTAATAATATCACCAGAATTATCCATTTTTATTTTTATTTCTCTACCTTTATAATATTTTCTATAATCATTATCTGCATTTGATGATATTCCTACATCAAAATAATTATTATGTTTATCCATTACTTTTATTAAAAAATAAATTTCATTAGTATCTTCAAGTTTATTAAATACAGGTTCTTCAATTATTCTGCATTTAACAAATATATTCTTTTTATTATCTTTCGTATTATTATACATTTTTATTTCACCACCTTATATTTCCATTCCTTGCTCATAATTATTATAAATATCCCATAGGTTAGTGCAAACATTTTCAATTTTTTTTGCTATTGGATGTAATTTTAATGTATTTTCCGAAAATATTTTTGGATCTAAAACTTCTTTATTAATTAAATCAAAAGTTTTTTGTTGAATTTTATCTATAAAATCACCATCATTTACATCAAATCCCTGATTTTTATAAAATTTTTCTAAATCCATGTAACCAAACTCATATAAGTCATCCCAAATAATATCTTCTACTCTTAAATACGGAATAACACTATTATTTCTTGATGAGAATACACTAAGTAAATGTTCTTTAATATCTCCTTCTATATTTCGCCAAGGCAAATATTCTTTATCAAACCAATCTTTTATTAAATCAACCAACTTCTTTTGCCTTTCATCTTTTATTTCTAGTTTGATATATCTGTTTTCATTTATATATTTTTCATAATCAACTATAAAGTCATAATATTCATCTACAACTTTATTTATTTTTTTCGTAAGACACCTCCTATCATATAATTATTTAAATAAAAAAGATCATCATTATGATAATCTTACTTATATTTGTAAATATTTATAATATTTTTTTATAATTTGTTTTATATCTCTTCCTTGATAAAATCTGCTTTAATATTTAAAATATCATATATTGGTATTACCGTTTTATCGACAAAAAGTATTTTCTTTTCAACTATATCTATTCTTCTTACTTTTCCATTATATTCTTTATATTCCCCACCAGTTTTTTTCTTATCTTTAACGAAATATAAAACATTTATCTCTGGTAGTTCTTTTATATGTTCTTCTATCATCTGTAATTTCATATTTAATTTTGACTTCATATCTTCTGATAAAATAATCTTTTCTTTTGTTACTCTTGATGTTTCTTTTACTGATTCAGAATAACCTGTTAAAGCAGCAAAAGGTGAAAATTGCGCAGCACGCGATTCCATAGTCATTCTTTTATGATTCTTTAATTCGAAATGTGGAAGATTAATTATATTATCATACTTACTCATTCTTTATGTCCACCTACTTGTCTATTCCTATCGATTGTTGTTGCTCCCTCTTCAAGATTCATTCCTTTTAAAATCGCATTTTTACCATATTTGTTTTTTATATCTAATATAGTTTTTTGAACTTTTCTTTCATTTTTTTCATCTTCAAGTTCTTTTTCTTTAGTATTTGATTCTTCTTCTATATCTGAAAAAATATCAAATTGTTTGTATATCATTTTTCTTTTTGATGTATCTTCGTTTATTAAATTACATACAGCAATATTTATTCTTCTTGTTAATAGTAGTGGATTAATAATTTCATCATAAAGTTTCAATACTGAATCCATAATTAATTTAGTAGAAGAAGTTTGATGATCTAATCTAATTGTTCCGTGAGCTGATTTTGGGACTTCTCTTCCGTAAAAATCTTTTTTTATTTCTCCAGAGTATTTACTAGCAATTTTTGGATTTTCTAAGTTAGAAGTATCATATCCTATTGTCAATACAATTTGATCTGTTACAAAATGTTTATCTACCATATCTAAAGTAAGTAACTCTGTCATTTCCTTAACAATTAGTTTTGTTTTTTTATAATCATATGGCTCGTGTAAAACTTGCCCAGATGATAAACTATTCGTGGTTGGTTTATATTTTATGACATCTTTTATAGTTACAGGTTCCCAACCCCAAGAATGATCGATTAATAATTCTGCATTTACCCCAAACAACTTAAAAAGTTTATTTTCATCTTGAATAGAACATAATGCAACATCTCCCATTGTGTACATTCCATATTCTTCTAATTTTTTTGCAATACCTTTTCCTACTCTCCAAAAATCTGTTAAAGGTCTATGTTCCCATAATTTCTTTCTATAAGTCATCTCATCTAATTCAGCAATTCTTACACCTTGTTCATCTGCTTGAACATGTTTTGCAACTATATCCATAGCAATTTTTGCCAAATACATATTTGTTCCAATACCACCTGTCGCAGTTATTCCAGTTGTCCTATAAACTTCTTGAATTATTTTAGTAACAAGTTCTTTTGGTTTCATTTTATACATATTTAAATAATTAGTAATATCCATAAAAACTTCATCTATTGAATATACATAAATATCTTCTGGTGCTAAATATTTTAAATATACATTATATACATTATTACTATATTTCATATAATATCTCATTCTAGGTGGAGCAACTATATAATCAATTTCTAACATTGGATTCTTTTTTATTTCAATGTCATCATATGATTTATCAATAAAATCTTTTTTTATTTTATATCTTCTTTGTCTATTAATCTCCTTTACCTTTTGAACAACTTCATACAATCTTGATCTTCCTGACAGTCCATATTGTTTTAGTGAAGGTGTAACAGCCAAACAAACTGTCTTTTCAGTCCTTGTTTCATCTGCAACTACTAAATATGTTGTTAATGGATTAAGCTTTCTTTCAACACATTCTACAGATGCATAAAAACTTTTTAAATCTATACAAGCATAAATTCTTTCCATAATATCTCATCACCCTTCGTAAATAATTACATTATGAAAAAAACAAAACACCAAATTTTTTTCACACTCAAATAATAACTTATATTATACTACAAATTACTATTTTCTCTTTAAATATTATATCAAAAAAACAAACTATATATATTGTTTGCTATACAAATTGTAATTTATTTTCTTCTTAAACTTAATATTTTTTGTGGTTTATCTTCTTTATACGAAACAATAACATCTTGTCCTACTTGTGTAAAACTATCATCCCAAGCAACTATTTTCTTTCCAACATATTCATTATCATTGACACTATATTGGACTTGTAATGATGATGGAAATATAGCACCATCTAAAGATGTAGTTCTAATAGGTTTTTTATTGATTTTTAACCACCATAATTTTTTAACTTTAATTATTTTTCCTATTGTTTCTTCATTACTCATAATTTGTTTACCTCCTAATAATTTACGAACTATAACCTCATTTATTATTAAAATAAATAATGCAATTATAAATGTATATTCTAATTCTTTTATACCCTTATAAAATGAATATATAAGCAAGAATAATATTAGTATAATAGAAACATAAAAATCTAATAAATGTAATCTTTGTTTTTTCTTGCTGTATAATTCATTATTTTTCAAAATATTAACAACATTCTTATCAGACTTTTCTTTATAATCTTTATTACTAATTTTTTCACAAGCAAATAGTTCGTTTATTGTAATATCAAGTTCGTTACATAATTTTTCAATGATAGAATAATCAGGTAATCTTCTACCATTTTCCCAATTAGAAATAGCACGATCAGTAACATCAAGTTTTAAAGCAAGTTCTTGTTGTGTCATATTTTTTTCTTTACGACATTTTGCAATAAACTTTCCTATTTTTTCTTGACTCATAATTTGCTCCTTTCACATACAATTATAATATTTAATCATTTAAAAGTAACCAAACAGGGTGTGGAGTTTAACAAATTGCTATTTATTTTACTCATACAAATTGTAATTTTTACTTGCTTAAAATAATCCATTTCAAAATATTATCATTACTAGAATATATAAATTCTGCTTTTATATTTTTTTCATTGTCTTTATAAATGTACTCTTTTAATTGTTGCTCTTTATCGTAATTTTCATCTTGATAATTATTGCCTAAAACTTCTTTTAAATCATCTGTCGTTTTAACTTGGGTTTTATTTATCTTTATATCAATATAATTTTCATCAAACCTAGCAAAAAGATAATTTATTTCATTATCATCATTTGTATCAACAATTATTTCTTCAAATTTATATTTATAATTACCAGAATATCTATCAGTATTTGTATAATTTGATAAATCTTCACTTGAAATTTTTGTTCCAATAGTCATATTGTCTAAATATATATTTGATAAATTTGTTGATTCTAATTTATTATTACAACCTGTAATACCAAGTAGGCATAACACACCTAATAAACAAAGTAAAACTTTTTTCATCTGCTTACCTCCTATAAATTACTTTTTGTTTCACTAAACATTATACCATTTTTATAAAAAAAATATATAAAAAGGCCACTAAATAGCCTAACAATATTAATTAATATGTATAACTTATAAATTATAATTTTCATCTTTAGATAATAATTCAATAATTTCATTTATCGAATAATTTTCATTATCCAAATCAAAATAGTCATCATATTGTTTTTCTTTTTCCAAATAATTAATAATCTTATCTAAAACTTGTTCTGTTATATTTGGATTGTTTAAATCATTTTTAATATTGGAATATAAATTTTCAAAATCTGAATATCTTATTGGAGATTTATTATAACCATCATAACTAGTAAAATTAACACGACATCCATTCTTCCAATCTTCAATAGAACCACTACTTTGTTTTTCATCCACATTGCTTAAATAATAATTTAATGATTTATCAGTTATTTCCAAAATTATTTTATCTATTATTTCTCTTTTATCATTCATAATATAAACCTACCTTTATGTATAATCCTTTATTAATATACCATATATAAAATAAAAAGTCATTACATTTTTACCAATTTAATCTGTATAAATATCTATATTTCATTTTCAATATCACAATTTAGTGTTTTTATCAATTCATCTGTATCCAACAAACCTTCATACCAATCTATTAAATCTACATTACCATATTTACTTTGATATTCTCCAATAATGTCGCCATCATTATAATACATACTTTGATAATATTCATAGCTTTCAAGACCTTTTTCTAGTTGCTCTAATTTCTTCTTTGAAAGATTTTCTTTTAATATTTGATAATCAACACAATTAGACAAAACTTTATAATTTTTAATTTCTTGTATACCTTCTATATTTTTTTTAAATTCTTCATCTATATAACAATTTTCCTTTATACAATCATATAAATTATACTTAATACTAATATCATTATATAGACTTTTGTTATTATCAACTTGTAAAAGATTCTCTGATAAACTATTAACATATAAGACTTGTTCTTTTAAATAGGAATGATCTGTTTTTTCTTTTAATCCCATAATTTCTTGAGTATCTATAAATATATAATCACCATCATGACAATCATAGTAACATACTTCATTATCAGCATATACTAAGTCATCCTGCGAATAACACATTGAATTATTTAACTTACTTTCCTTTTCCATATCATCAACAGAATAATCTATAAGTTCTTTTATTGTTCTAGGAATAATATTTAATATTTCATTTATTGGTAATTCTTTTCTTGCTAAAAATCTTAAATCATCTTTATATTCAAGATAATTATTATATCCTTGATTATACAAGTAATCATCAATATTCATATTATTATTTTTACAAATACATTCCAAACTAGCATAATTTCTTAATTCACAACTTTTAAATTTTTTATCGATAGTATCACATATTTTATCTATTTCTTTAATTTCAAATTCTCTCCTAGTAATTTCTTTAACGAACACATTATTTTCTGTTACTATTGCTTTATCACAATCGTAATTATCAAAAATATATTTTGCATCACTATCATCAAAATCATCGGTAATCATTACACTATTATCTTTATCAACACTATTAATATAAATTGTATATTTTGTTGGTAAACCAAGCATTATTACACTTCCATTTCAGGTTCATAACTATTATCAATATTAAGATACCTATCATCATTAAACTCAGTTTCTAATCTGCTATATCCTACAATTTTATATTCAGAATTATCTAATTCAATACTATCTTTTAAGTTAAATTTTTCAATCTCATCTTTTAGCATTTGAATATCACTTTCATTAAATTTATCTGAATAAATTTTTTCCCATTCATCCTTAGTTATATGAAACATTGAAGATTCTGAATAACTAACACCATCAAAAATTTCTTGTAAAAGTTTAGAACATTCACTTATTCTTGGTAAAGATAAATATGTATCAAAATCACCTGTTATAAGAAAAGTAAATGCATTCTTTACAAATTCTTCATCCATCTCTGACTCACTATCGCCAATAGAATATCTTAAATCACTTTCATCATAACTAGCAATAACACTTGCTACCTCTTCATTATTTATCTTTAACAATGCTTGACATCTTATATCATCTTCTGTACCATATATATTTATTATTTCTACTTCTCTTTTTTCTTCCATATCTTTTTCCTCCTCATCTATATTATTTTTTTTACTATATTCATTAAGTAAATCGATAAAATATTTTATTGATTTTTCCCCATCCTTATATTCATTTAAAACATTCCAAAGATTATTTAAATCCTCATAACATGGATGCTCCTCTTTTACTTGTTCCTCCATTTCATCTAAACTATCAACATTATAATTTGTTCTTAATTTGTCGAACTCATCTCGACACCAATCTAATATAGATTCAACATCATCATTTGATACATATTCTATTATATTTTTTAATAGTTCTTTATTATCTATATTAGTGTTACCTTCACTTTTATCATATTCTGTAAATACTTTATAAATATAATCAACCAATTTATCTTTTAATTTTTTCATATTTTCACCCTCCTTTTAATCAGTTGTTCTATAAAAATAATGTGCCTCTTCTCCATTCAAATTATTTTCTGCATACTTATCGGTTTCTTCCCATAATTTGTTATAAAGTTTAGCATAATCCTTGTTTGTATTAAAATGTTCAAAAATTTTCCAATTTAAAACCATAACTAATTCTGTTAAAAATTTATAATCATCTTTCCATTCTTTAAATGCTCTATTATAAGTATCATTTATTGCATCTTTGCCAAATAAATCAGCAATACTAAAATCACGATAAAATGTTGTTATAGGTTTATAACCAGTTAATTCTTCTATATTCCAATCTTTAATTTGCATCTTAAATCCCCCTTTTTATTTTTAAAAAAATCGCTTATAGATATGCGGCTTTCTGTTTTTATAATGTATGAAATACCCTATTATGAGTATTAAACAATAAACTAAAAAATACTGATACATGATATAATAAAAATGGTACAAAAAAAGAATAATTTATTTATTCTTGCGTCTTGTGATACGATGATTTGCAACTGTTTCACTTTCAATAAAAAGTTCGTGAATTGGAACACCTAATGTTTCAGCTATTCTACTAATATAATCTAATCTTATATTTCTTTTACAATTTTCTATACCTGAAATATAAGTCGATTTAGCCCCAAGTTTATCTGCAAAATCTTCTTGAGACCATTTATTATTTAATCTAAAACGAGTAATATTATTTGATAGT
Source organism: uncultured Bacilli bacterium (assembly GCA_947628565.1). Lineage (GTDB taxonomy): Bacteria > Bacillota_I > Bacilli_A > RF39 > UBA660 > UMGS1613. Next base: position 134,717 of record CANRAH010000001.1, on the reverse strand, counting down.
ATCTTACGAACTTTATTTGAATAACTGTTAATAATCATCACACTCTTTTCACTTTAACTTATCATTATTATAATAAGTTTATTTCTTCATAACCATACCAACTATGAAAAAGTTAAAATGAATTAAGTGCTAAGAATTTGTACTAAGGTAGGTTTAAAGGAGATGTAAAAAATGGATAATATTGATAACTATGTAAAAGATATTTCAAAAAACATTGAATCAAAAATTGAAAACATCAAAAAAATTGAAACAGACTACAAATTATGTAGTTTACTTTCAAATATAAAAGATTTATCACCTAAAGATTCTGATGCAATATTAGAAAAACTATTAAATATGTATTTAGAACTATTAAAGCCAGTATATACTAGAAAAGAATATTCTAAAATTTCAAAACAAGTAGATAACATAACTGACTTCTTCGTTTTGGATAATAATGACTATATAATAGCTGAAGGTGATGATATTGCAGAAGATTTAATGGATAAACTAGTAAACACTAATGATAGAGAATTAAATCTTCCCGTAAAATTAGAATACATAAAAGAATATTGGATTAAAAGCATAATAAATATAAAAGATATACAAAAAACTATTATGTGGATAATATTAAGACTTGCTACTGTTTATAGTTTCTTAAGTCAAAATAATAACATATAAATTTGTAATACCTACCTTTTAAAAGTATGACATCAACATCATACTTTTTATTTTTCATAATTATTTTCTTCTTCAAACATTTCATAAAATTTATTTGCAGCCTGATCTTGTTCATATCCTAATCTTTCTAGTGCATAAATAACTTTACCTTTATAGGTATTACCACCAAAAAAATTAGATAATATTTTTGATTTATATTTTCTAACTTTAACTATTTTATGCTTTTTAAAATCCTTCTTATAACTTTCATAACAAATTTGATTAATTAAATCCTCTATTTTAAAATCTTTTTTATCTATTTTTTTTGCTTGATATTTATAATTATATAAAGCATGATTTACTATAGAATTTAATACATAATTATCATACTTTTCTAATTTATCTTTAATCATTTTGTTTTCAAGAGCTGATTCAAAACCTACATTAGATATGTTATTTCTTTTATCTATATCTATTAAAATATCATTAATTTTATCAATAGATTTATATATATCTTGTTTTATACTTTTTACTTTCTCATTCTTAAATATATTCCTTTTTATATCTTGAGTTAATTTTCTTATTTCCTTTCCTATTTCATTTTTAGGTAATGAATTGTACTTTATATATTTATTATCAGTCGTTCTTACTTGATTAAGTAAATATCCTAACTTAATTATTTTTTCTTCAAATTCAATATCCTTTAAATTTTTTAGTGTAAAATTACAGTCTTTAGGATTAAAATATGATTTTAAACTTTCCATATCTTCATTTAATTTTATAAGTGCTGGTGTATATAATTTACTTCTTTCAATAGTTAGGGCAACTTGCCTTTTTAAAAAATTCCTTTCTTCATCTGAAATTTTTAATTTAATTCTATGATCCAAAGTATTATTATATTTTTTATAACACTTGTTTTTTTCTATCCAAGATATATGAAAATGATAATTATTTTTTCTATCACAATGAAGTGCTACCACCCACTCTAAGTTTTCTTTAGGATTTTCATATCCACAATAACATAAAAATTTTGGCATAACATCAGTAGCAATTTTCTTTTGTAGTTCTTTTATAGATATATTACTATCTATATAATTCTGATAAAAAGATAATACTGTTAATTGAATATTACTATCTTCTATATAATTGCTCCATCTTTTTTTCATTGCTTTAACATCTTTATCTAATAAATAACTACCATTTTTAACCATTGCCATTTCTTCCCTTTTCATTTGATTTTCTTTCATTATTTCATCAGTTTTTTTACCACCCATAAAATAATCAAATAAATCACTATCACCATCTTTATTTATATATTCATTTGATGATGTATAAGACTTTTCTTCATTTCTACCATAATCAAATGAACCTGTAATATATTCTTTTATTTTACTTCTATACTCATCTTTAGACTTACATTGAATATAAGTCCACTTACTAGAATTTTTTGCTTTAAAATATATTCTTAAATTATTAGTTGGATTATTAACAGCATAATATGGGTGTGTTATGAAAACTGATTTAGAATCATCAAACATTATTTATTCTCTAACTTGTTTAGAAGTTCATCTAACCTAGATAATAAATTTACTATTAAATTTTTTAATGCAATATCTTCATCAAACTTAATCATACCAAGTTCTAATAATTCAAGATATAATTCATTCTTTATACTATATGAATATTCATTAGACATTACATTTATTTTATCATCTAATTCTTTTGGGATAGAGATACTTCTTCTTATTATATTCTTCATTAATCAAACCACCCTGAATATTTATTTATACTATCATAAAATTCTTTTAATAATTCATCCTTATCTACATTCTCATTAATTCTAAATCCCATATTGGCAAAGATTTGTTCTATTAATTTTGTAGTTATGTTTTGACGATATAAAATTCTATTTAATTTTTGAGAAATGTTATGAGATGATTCATCATATTCTTCACTTAATAATGTTTTAGTTAAACAATCTCTTGTAGCAGCACTTGTAGATTTAAACTTATTTTTACGTGCATACATTTTAAGTCTCTTTTCTAAATTATCATCTAAATAAATTGTATGCCTACCCATTTTTTAAAACCTCTATGCAGAACTATAACTTAATTCTTTATCTTTCAAAAAGTGCTCTACAAAATTACAGTTATTATCATAAGCTCCAATATACATCATCTTATCCTTATTCTTTATTATTTTATCGAACATATCAAAATCGACATAATCTATATCATCATCTATCATTTTATACTCATCATTATTTAGTTCAATTTCATATATGGCAACATAAGTATTTGGAAGTAAATTTTTATAACCTGAAACCGTTGTATTAATATCTTCTATTGAACTTTTCTTACATTTGTCAAAAGATTTTTTTACACCATAATTCTCACATTCATAATAATACCTATCATTTAAAATAAACTCTGTTAGGTACTTCTCATCAATATTTTTATCTGTAAATATTGTTCCATTCATAAAAAAATATGCTTTCTTCATCTTACTTACCATCCCTATTTTTAGTATATAATTCTATAAAAATCAAATATAATATTCCAACAATTAATATTTCAAATACTGAACTTTTTTCTAATAATAATACAACCATTGATAGAACAGTAAACAATATTACAAAAACCTTTTCCATCCAAAAAACCTCCTTTTCACTCATTTTCTACATATTTTTAATTTCAACAGGATATGGGAGTTGCACCAAATTTTTTAAAAAGCCTTATTTTTCAATGCTTTTCATCAAAAAAATTGGTGCAAATCTTTTTTCGCACTTGCGAAAATGAATACAATCTGACACATTTTGTATTACCTTTTTCCATTTTTCCCTTTATTTTCAATACCTAAAATGTATTACATTTTTTTAATTTTCTTCATTTTTATTAATTTTTATACTTTTTTCTAATTCCAAATTATCTGTATTTTCTATACTATAATTCTTATCAATTTCTGAAAGTTCAAACCTATATTTTTCATTTGCCTTATTAATCTCAGATACTATTAATAATAATTTATATTGTTTATCTAAATTTGAAAATAACTTTTTATGATTCATTCCTTTAACTAATCTTGAATCAGAATACTCATAACTGATACAGTCTAATTTTTTTATTTTATTATCATAAGATAATTCCATAATATTAAAATCATCTTTATATTTTAAATTTACAAAATTTATATTGTTTACACTATTGTCCTTTAAATGTTCAACATTAAACTCTACACCATAATACTGTTTTATGTTGTTTAATCTTTGTTTATATTCTAATTTAACCCTGTCCTTTTCCGCAATATTTTTTTTAATTAATTCTTCATTATTAGTAATATAAATCATCTCCTTTGCCCCTTATAAAATTTTTATAATTACTATTAAAATAATCATAGTTCCTTTTTAATTTTTCCTTATCTAAAATCAATGATTGATTTAAATCCTTACATATACTACTATCAAAATTATCAATTAAATTATTACAAAAAGAATTAACATTTAATTTGGTTAATTCTTCTTTCAATTCATTTTGAAACTTTATTCCATAAGTATCATTATCGAACGATATAACAATATTTCCAATAAAATTATTTTTTTTAATCTCTTTAATTAATGTATTAATATTAGTTACACCATTAATGCTAATAACTTTTATACTAGGATCAATTTCTTCTAAAGATAAAGCATCAATTATACTTTCTGTTACATAAATCAAATCATTTTTACTACTATTCTCTAAATGCTTTTTATTCCATATTTCACTATCCCCACCACTTTTAAATTTCTCTTTATTTATGGTACTTCGACCAAAATAACAATTTTTAGTAATTGGGAATATAATCATTTTTCTTTTTTCATCATATCCAATATTATATTTTTTCTTTAATATATCACTTATTCCGCGTTCTTTTAAGTATGTACTTTTATATGAATTATTAATACACCATTTATAATAATTTGTATAATCTTTTAGTTTAATCTCTTTAGTTTCATTTGTTGCATTAGGTATTTCATATGTATAATCTGAATATATCTCCTTTACTTTATTCACTTTATCTTTAAAATTATTTAAATTAAAATCCATACCAACTAAATCAAATATATCATATTTTACACCGCACGCAAAACACTTACATATGTCATATTTGTCTGTATAACTCATACTTGGATGATTGTCAATATGTTCAGGATTCAAGCAGCGAAAAGATTTTTTTAAATTTCCAATATTATGATATTTTGATAAATAATCTGCTAAATATGATTTATATTTTAAAACAGTATCCATACTTCAAACCTATAATTCACTAACACATTTCTAATTGACTATCATTATCTGTATTAAGTAAATTATCTTTTTCTTCATCATCAATTCTAAAATCTTTGTCTATATAAATAGGATTATTTCTATATTCAATTTTAGTTATATCTTTATAATTAAAATTCTCGTTTCTACCAAAAAGACTCTCAAAATTATTTCTATCTTGAGCAGGCATATGATAACTTGGTAAATAACCACAATCCCAACTATATTCAAGTGTAGAGGCATCATATTTAAAATCAAAATTTAAACCATTCTTATGTATAAAAATATGTACATTCCCATAATTGCCATCTTTTATTGCATTTACAATATCTTTTACTTTATATAGAGAATTATTTTTATCATTCCATATATTAGTTAATAGTTCATTCTTTTTATCAATATCATATAATTCTTTCCCAATTTGTTCTTTATTCCTTATACAGTATTCTGATGCTTTCTTATGAACAAAATTATCTCCATTAGTTATATAATCCAATACATCTTTTTCATTATCAGAATTATATTTAGCCTTATAAATTATTTCCTTAATATCATATATAAAATTCTTCTTTACATCATATTCATCTATATTTGGAACATAATCCTTTACACTTTCATAAAACTCATTTTTGTTATCTAAAACATAATCTGTTACACAATTACTAACTTTATCGTTTAATTCATCTTTAATTTTTTCTTTACTAGGATAAGTGTTATCATCCCAGTCCAATCCTAAAATATTAGTTCTTACTTGATAGCTTATATCATATAATTTTTTGTTTTTCTTATCATAAAACCCACAATTTTCTAATTTATTACTTGGAAGTATTGAATGATAAAAATTGTATGTCGTATATATTAAATCAATAGTTGAATTGTACGGAATTTTGACAAAATTATAAATACGATCATTCTCGTGTGCACCAAGATACATATCTTTACTTTCTAAATAATCTAAAAAATCTTGCTTTAAACTCAATTATATCAACTCCTTTTCTTCTTCTAAATCAGGTATCATTTTAATAGTTTCTTTAATGGCATCATCTAATAAATTAGAATCTAAGACTATATCTAAACCTTCATATTCTCCATCCTTATTTAAAAAATCAAGTTCATACCAATTATTATGTTCAAATTCTAATTCATATAATGGATGTTTTCCATTTAAAATTTTATCTAAATCTTCATCATCTATTATGTAACTACGCATTTTTTTATAAAAACTATGTCCATCACCACTTATATGGGTAATAATTTCACCTTTTTTTGTTTCTTTATCGTTTATACTAAAATATGTATTTGCTTTTAAGTTACACTTAACATCTCCATTTGCAATTACACAATAAGTGCCCTTTTTAGTTTGGATTGTTGCTAACAACCCATTATTCCATAAGCAATTTGTATATTCATCATCTTCAATAAATTTTTCTATCTTAAAATCATTCACTATAATTACACCTCAACTTTTATAATTCAATTTTCAAAATCACAATCTTCTTCCAATTTAAGTTCTTTATGTAAATTATTATCATAAAGCAATTCTTCGTTAATTAAATAAAAGATTGATTCAGAAAAATTTTTTGATAGTCTTTCTAACAAATTTTTATCAAATTTATAAAATTTTTTATCATCCCCAACATTATTATCCAACCAATCCAATTCTTCACCTAAAAGTATATATTTACAAATATTTTCTCGACCTAATTCTCCTATTTTTTTATCTTTTAATTCATTATAAATATCTTCAAAATCATTATAACTATCTTCATACATCATTACAAATTCAACTCACTTTCTTAATTTTAATCTTTTGAATAATCTTTATTAATAAATTTCATAGTTATCACCACTCGAATAAATAATATTATTATCTTCTTCTTGATAATTTTGAGATGGTATTCTTGCTACCATACTTTCGTGCTCGTTTTCATCTTTATGAATATTCAAAAATCTATTACTTATATCATTCGAAAAGAATAAATACTTACTTCCCTCAACATTTTTCTCATAAATATCATTTAGTTTATGAATTAAATCAAAATCAATTTCTGAATTGTTATTTACTAAATTACCAAAGTGAATTGCAATAGCTCTAAAGATTGTTTCATCGGTATTTTTAGATAATAAATTAAGTAAACTTTTAGTGTTTGCTACTTCATTTGTCATCGGTTCCATTACTAACTCACAATTTTTTAAATTGTTAATATTTATAGATTCATAATGTGGTATATCACCTGTATCATTTACTGCATTACTAAATTCACTACTCTTTAAATAATTAACAAAACTTTCAAACATTGTTAAACTGTTACAATGAATATGTACTTCCTCATAATATTGCTCTGATTTTCTTGTATCAGAGTTATAAATACTAATTAAATTGTTTTGATTAGTAAAACATATAGATTGTGTATTGTTATCTATTTTTATAGAACGCATATCTTTACCAACATAATAATCATTCAAAAGTGTTTCATAATCAAAATTTCCACTAATAACAGAAGTATATTTATTACTAAATTGATTATCCTTATCAAGTAAAATATTTACTAATTGACAACTTAACTTATTTTTCAATTTCATCATCCTCTTTAGTTAATTCAGATTCTAAATCAAAATCTCTTATATCAAATTCTATAAGTTCATCATCTGTAAAACCTAATCTTTTAAAAGTATCAATCATATCAGAATAACTTGAGATATGTTCATCTATATATTCAATACAATGCTTTAATAATTCGTAATGTCTATTATTTTTCCCCATTTTTTCTCCTATACATATGAGATTTAATAACAATATCGCTTATTAATAATGTTAATTTTTTTAAAGTATTAATATATTCATAATCAGATGTTCCCCAATCTAAATATGTTAAAAACTCATCTTCATATTCCTTATTAACAAATTCCATATAAAAAGAATCAAGTACATCCGCAATTCTCAAAATTAACTGAGGTTGCGGATTTTTGATTCTTCCATCTTCAAGCATTCTTATTGTTTCTATATCTTCATTAACTAATTTTGCTAACTTTTTTTGAGAATATCCACACACATATTTTCTCTGTATCATTATTCTATAACCAAAATCTTCTTTATACATTTTATCCCCCTTTTTAATTTAGAAGCATAGTTAGCCTATACTTCTAAATCTTTATTTTCACCTTTTATAGATTCTGTTTCTTTATTTGTAGATAAAAAAGTTACTCTTTCTGCAACGACAGTAAGTTTATTATCATCTTGTCTTAAACAACCTTTAATTCCAATTAAATCACCTTTTTTACAATACTCTACTGTGTTTTCAGCAATACCTCTCCATAAAGAACAATTAATAAAATCAGTATCATATCCTCCATTGCTATTCTTGTATGGTCTTGGTACTGCTATTGTAATATTACTTACTTTAGTTCCATCATCAATTTCTTTAATTTCTGGATCACGTACTAATCTACCAACTAAAACTGTTTGATTCAACATATTTCTCACCCCCTTTTTCACTTATAAGAAAAAGGAAACACGATTTTGTTTCCTTAATCTATATTTAAATTTATATATTCTAGTGCATCCAAAGTTTCTCCTTCAGCACTTTTCATTTCTAAATGCAAATGTGGACCTGTTGACATACCTGTTGTTGATGTTTTACCTAATAAATCTCCCCTTGCAATACTACTATTAACCTTATATTCACTAGGAACACTATTTGCTTTAATATGTCTATATGTTACTGTTGGTCCATTCTCACAAGCAACTGTTACATAATTACCTACATCATTTTTTGAAACATCATATGAATTATCATCAAATTGCGTATTAACTATATCAGTAATAGTTCCAGTACAAATACTATAAAAATCTGTACCTATTGGAACTGCTAAATCCCAAGCATCATGAACATCTTCTAAAAACTGATCTGCCATTAATATAACATTTCTACTTTCAAAAATAAAAGATGTTATAGTAAAGTCATCTTTTATAGGAAATATGTATGGCATATTTTTAAAATCTTCTGAAAAATTATTTGATGTGGTGATGTCAACTCCATCTACCTTACATAAATTTATTTCGAGAAATTCATTATTGTCATCACTTATTTCAATCCATTGTTCAAATGGTTGAAAGTTTTTTGTTTTACAAATAGTTTTTATTGGTATCATTTGCTTTCTTTCTAAATCAAGATTTGCCAAATAAGCCTCTTCCCAAACTTCATATGACAAATTTCTAGTATCTAATACCCCATTATCGTGTTGTAAATAAAATATAAGCCTTTCTAATGTTACATATCCATCTGAAAGTAAATGTTTATTTAAAATTTCCTTATATCTATCTACATATAAACCGCAATTATCAACTTCTTTATTTGGTGTTTCTATTTGCTCAAAAGTTTCATTACCATAAGCTGAATCTGCACCTATTGATGCTCCTGTTATCGCACATACTAAACAAAGGATAAGCACTAAAAGTCCACCAACACATAGGACAATTATACCTATCTTTGTCATTAATAATTTCTTTAATAATTTCATATTATATCTCTAATAGTTCTGGCACATCATCACTCTCACCCATAAAATAGGTTTGGATTGGTGTTGCAAAAACATTTACCCTTAATCTATTCTTATTAGTTATATTGAGTAAAAATTGACCTTGACTACAACGACTTAAGAACATCTTTTGTGTTTCAGTTAGTGGACTATTAGAGTACAATTTTTCAACAGATTCTATATCAGTATCTTTTAACATACCAGTAAATTGATACTGACAATTATTAAATATTGCAGATGCGTGTCTTAAAATATTTGCTCTACTTGTAAAATCATTTGGTTGTTGACTTGCAATTACTATTGATAATTTATATTTTCTTGCTCGTCTATTTAATTGGTCGAAATATTTTAATAAAGTTGGATTATCCTCATCAATATAATTATGAAATTCATCAAGAGCAATCATTATTTTTTGTTCTTCTCCAAATCTAGTATTTCTCTTTTTATTATCTACTATCTCGTTACTTAAATATGTTAAAAGATTAATCATCTGTGTATTGATTAATCTTCTACTTGAATTAAACAATAATTCTTGTAAATTAAATACTATTAGATTATTGGTTAAATCAATAGTAGTAATGCCATTAAATAAATTTGCATCTTGACCTATACATAATCTTTTTAATAGGACTTCTATATTTACTAATATCCTTGATAGATCCTTACTATCACAAGTTTTTTGAGTTTCTAATAAATAAGCATACAAATCCGAAAATATTGGATAATCTTTAGCAGTCATTTGTTCAAATTCTTCTAAAGTAGTACCTTTATTTATGCCCCTACTATTATAAAATTTTTCTACTATATCCATTAATACTACTAATTCTTTTTCTGAAATATCTTCAAATGCAGTAGTAAAAAAGTTCTCTAAAAAACCTAAATGCTTACCTAATATAGAGGTTTCTTCATCATCATCCGTAATAACATATCTTACCTGTAGTGGATTTACTAAACTTTTACTTGATAAGTCTATATATTCCCCACCACACCTTTCACATAATTTCTGAAGTTCATTTTCTATATCAAATAGAAAAAGTTTTGTTCCTCTAGCAAACTCATTTATAATCATCAATTTTAATAAATAACTTTTGCCACTTCCTGATGTACCTATTACACTTACATTATGATTAGTTCTATTCTTACTCAAATAGTATGGATCAAAGAAATTTGGCAAACCATAAGCAGAATCTTCACCAAGTAACCATCCTGTTGTATCGTTGTGATAGTTCTCAGTAAAAAAGAAAGTAGATGCAAGTGTTACTGTTGGTAAATACATTGAATATCCACTAAATGATTTATCTGTTAAATCATAACTTTGCCAAGCTTCCATCTGTCTCATTTTAGGTATTTCAACTCTTATTTGATAAAGTTCTGCATTTCTTTTTATTTCCTTTACTATCTCATCTCTTGTTTTTTTATCTCCTGTAATAGCCAGTATTACTGTTACATCCTTTATCTTTTCATCGTTAGCGGATATTTGCTCTATTAACAATTTATAATTGCTCATAAGAGACTGCATTTCTGTTACATCACTTAAATTTTTACTAGAGTTATAATCTGCTAAAACCGCTTTAAAACTACTATTTAAAACATTTAATAATTTATACTGTTCAATAGAATCTTTAATTGTTACACTTGCTTTTACATTTGGTAAATTTATTATTCTATCTAAAAATCCATATTCAATAAATAATGGGTAATTTTTGATAGCAACTAATTGTACTTCTTTATCATCAAATTTTAAAAATGATATTTGTTCACTTAGATTTGATGGTGTTATTAAGTCTATTAGATCATATGATATTATTTGATCTAAATTATTATTTGAAAAATACATATTAGTAAAAATCTTTATTAAATTTTTCTTGTTCTTTATTTGTTCTATTTCAAGTTTAGGTACAATATTAGAACAAGCAAGTTCAAATTCTTCTTTATTCTTATCTAATGCCTCTTTTGTTTTTGATATAATTGCAAAATAATATGAACTAGCAGAAGTCATATTTTCATTTTCTATTGTTTCTATGAAATTATGATTAGCCATAAGTATATTATATCTTGCCTTATCAGAAACATTATCTAATAAATTTAAATAGTTTTCTTTGTTAATATTTAAATTAATTTTTTCATCAAATTTATAGGCCTTAATTGTAAAAGGTAATCTATATAATTTAGATAAAGTATGAAAAAATAATTTTTGCTCATTTTCATTTGTTAAAGATAAATCTATTGGACTAACTTTATATAAAATCGAATATTGATTTGACTTTAAAGTTATTATTCCATTATCACTTATCTCTTTTATATTAATAAATGATTGTGAGTTTTGTAACTTCTTTTTTAATAAAGTTTTAGTTATATATTCATCATTTTTTTTCTTTTTTAATTTTTTCACTATTTTTTCTTCTTTTTTCTTTCTATTCCTTTTAAATAGTTTACTAAATAAATTTTTCGTAACCAAATCCCCTCCTAATCTTTATAAAAATAATAATACCTATCTTTAAAGATGAATTTAACAAATAATACAAATAATTTATACATTCTATTTTGTTTAGAAAAATCAACTGGAATTAATGATAAAATTCCTAAAGAGATAACAACTATTGATATTGTATAAAAATGAAGTAAAAATATTATTGTAAAAGCCAGTATAAAACCAGCGCCTACAAATAAATCTTCTAATTCTAAATTAAATAATCCTAAATTTCTTTTTACACTTTGTAATGTTATATACATTTTATCCCCCTTAAATACTACTACCCTGTCCTCTTGCATTTGTTATTTTTGGTCTTGACATATATCTTGCTATTCTTGGACTTGCTATATTTCTAATGCTATCGAACGCACCACCAAAACCATCCTTTATACTATTAATACCATCTCTTGCACTTTGAACACCACTTCTGATATATTCTGGATTATATTTATCATTAGCAAAATCCCATTGTTTTGCTATATCTTGCATTGATTCTCTACCTTTTTCTTCCATCATTCTACCATAAGCTCTAGCAAATGGATTTGAACTATTTTGAAGCATTTCACCTTTTGTCATTTTACCTGCTGCCTTACCCATCTTATCATTCATTTTTTTAGATAGACGACTATTCATACCAGGATTTACTGATGCTACACCATGATAAAGACCTTTGGCAGATTGAAATCCACCTTTAGCAATATTTCCAATACCCTTTCCAGATTTAAATCCACCTTTTATAGTATCTTTTCCTGCTTTAAGTGCACCTATTCCAAGTGCTCCTGCACCTGCTATACTTGTTGTTAAACCTCTCATTGCCATCATCATATCTCTACCACTATTTGCTGATACATTATCACCAATAAATCTATTAATTGATGTACAACCTGTAAGCAACATCATTGCACATCCTATGTATAGAATACTTTGTGCAACTATTTTTGTGAAATAACTCATACTATTTATAACTTCACTATTTTGAATTGCTCCAAACATTATTGATGTAAGACCTATAAGTAACATCATTGCTCCTGATTGTAATACTAAACTAGTTAATTGCTGATATAATGCTGAGCGTTGTTCCTTTCTACCAATACTTGTTGCTATAACAAGTGGCGAAATTGTCATTAAAAAAGCAATTTCTAATTGCCTTCTACCCAACATTACTACTGCGAAACCAATAGCAAATAGGAATATTACACCCATTACAATTCCAAATATAAAATTATAATCAAAAGCATAATCTTCACCATCATTCCACTTACCCGGTTTATAAATTCCACATCGATATGAAAAAGCACCTGAATCAGAAATATGTGTTTCTGTTAGTGTTCCATTTCTTATTAATTTTTCAAAATCTTCCATAGTATTTACACTACTTAGATCTACATATCCATCTAACTTATCTTTTAAATCATCAACATTTTCTTTATCAGTATCTTCTCCACCATCAATTTTATAACAAGAATCATTTACAGATAAATAAGCTGTTTTCATCTTATCACCAATACTTGAATTTTCATTAAAGTTATTATAAATAGCATTAGATAAATTAATACCTAAATTAATACTTGTATTAAATAAGAGATATATACAAAATATTAAAAAGCCACATTTAATTATTTCTTTAACTGTTTCAAATAAAGGTTGTTCATTATTATCCGCATCTAATATTCTAAATGTAATTTTCCATACTGCAAATAATAATAAAACTACAAATGATAAAACAAAAAAAGCATTAAATATTTTTGTAAATGGAGAATTATCCATATTTTCAAGTAATTGTATAAAATTTATACTATTTACTTTTTGTGCGACCTCATAAAGAGTATCAATAGTAGAATAAAGTATATCTACTATACCTATTCCAAGTCCACGTAAGATATCAAGTACACCATATTTTATGTCATTTGATATACTTAAAAAGAACATAACTATCCAAGTAAATCAATTATGAAATTAATAAGTGATGGTACTAAAATTAATAAAGCAACTCCACCTAAAGTATAAAGTATAGTTTTCTTTCTTCTCTGTTTAGTTTCATCATCACCTATTATAAATTGTACTACAAATACTACAAGAGCAATAAATGACAAAATAATTCCAAATATTTGAATAGTAGTTGCTAATTTTTTTATTATATCTCCCAAAGATTCAATAGTAATATTTCCACCTTCAAGTTTATCTATTGCAAAAACACTTGAAATAGATAAAAACATAAAAGATATAACAAAACTAATCATTGTCATAATTTTAAATTTTTTATCATTTATAATTGACAACGATTCATTTTTATTGTATATTTGAACTGTCTCATTTATATGAGCGAAATTTTTTGAGTTAGGAATATTTATTTTATTGAGCTTTTTATTTCCTAACTTTTTTTGTGTTCTTATTTTAATCTACCCCCTTTTTATAAAAAACTTAAATACTAAATTTTTTATCATTCTTTAAATTATTATAGTATTTTAGAATTATATTTAGATTATCTTTTCTAACAGAATCTTTTTCAGTTTCATATTCTGTTTCAAATTGATTAATAAGTCCACCTTCATTTTTACCAAATAGATAAACATTGTCATACAAAGGACATGCAGTATTATTATCTACTATTAAATAAGCAATACCATCTGATTTTTCACTTTCATCTCTTTTTTCTAAATCTTGTTCTTGAGTAAGTTTATCAAGTGTTTCAAGAGTATATCTTCCTGATGGTATATTTATATCACTTGTTCTTAATACTATTGCAACTATATCTAAATCCACTTCATTTACCTCCCTATCAAATTTAAATTTTAATTTTCTAGCCTCATCTTCACTTAGTTTTATATAATCCATTTTTGACATATATCTATCTATGGATTTGAAAACAGATACTTTATCAGCATCTGTTTTCATATAAAATTCTAAGGATCCATTATTGTTGTTTCCATAAAATTTAAAATCTATATTATCCATATTATATAGATTAATTAATTCATCTAATGTATAAGTTTTATTATAATCTATCACTTTTCTACCTTCTCATCTTTAACGGTATCTGTATCTTTTGATTCAACATTTTTTTTACTTGCTATATGTTTATATACTTCGATAATAGGTATCATTATATTTAAATTATTATATTCTTTAGTTTCTATCTCTTTAGAAGTAACATAACCCTCAAGATATACTAAAGAGCCTTTTTTTGAATATTTTACTATTCTCTCTGCATTTTTGTTCCAAAGTGCAAAGTTTAAAAAATCAGTAATTTTATTACCCTCTTTACTTTTATAATCTCTATCTAAAGCTAGAGTGATATTCGTAACTTTAGTTCCATCCTCTAATTCCCTTAATTCAGGATCTTTAGTAAGACGGCCCATAACACATATTTTATTAATACTATTCATTATTAAAATCCCCCTTTTATAAAATCTATATTAAACCTTTTTATTCTTTTTAAATTTAGAAATTATATATAAAATAATTCCTATTAAAAAAATACCTATTGGTATTAAATGATAATATGTATTTGATAAAGTATCTGGTACTTCAATTTTTTTACTATTAGTCATAACTGCTTTAACTATTTCACCATTTTCTTTAATCTCAAAATACATTCTTTCTGTGTTTAAAATGTAATCATCTGAAGCTGTCTCTTTTTCAAGTATATAATATCTTCCGTATGGTAAATCCTTAATTACAATTTTACCATTTTCATCAGTTCTACCACTAAATACTAGACTATCGGTATCTGCATCATATACTTCAATTAGTGTATTAGGAATTGGTTCACTAGTAGATAAATCCTCTTTTGTAAAATCTAATTCACCTGTGATTTTATCATTTTCAAATTCAAATTCATATGTTTTACCATCTTCTAATACATCAAAATAATGTTTTTCTGTATTCAAGATATATCCTTCAGGACAATTTTTTTCTATCCAATAATACTTACCATATTCAATATCCTCAATTAGTAATATTCCTTCTTCATTTGTTATACCACTATACACTAGTTCATTTGTATCAGCATTGTATATTTCTATTTTAGCACCCTTTAAATATTCTCCCGTTTCTGAATCTTTTTTAACTAATTCAAAATTACCTTTTATCTTGTCATTATATAATTCAAAATAATAAGTTTTTCCATATTCATTTAATTCAAAATAATGCTTTTCGTTATCTATAACATAGCCTTTTACATCTGTTTCTAAATAATAATATTTACCCAAATCTAAATCTGATAATTTTATTTTTCCATCATTGTCAGTAACACCAGTATAATATAATTCATAAACCCCTAAATCTGAATTATATTTATAAATCTCGATAGTTACATCCTTTAATGCTTGATTATTAGATCTATCTTTCTTTTGTATATCTATTCTAGGATAACTTAAATTTTTTGCTGTAAATTTATAAATTTTTCCATCTTCTGAAACAGTAAATTTTATATCCTCAATAAATGAAAATTTACTTTTACCTTTAGTTTGATGAATTGTGTAACTTCCATATACTAAATCTGCAACAGCAACACCATCTTCATCAGTTTTTATTGTCGTAACTAATTCACCTTTTGAATTATAAATTTCAAACTCTGCTCCTTCTTCTACTACAAATCCTAACTCATCATCTCCAAATAATTTAGTCAATAAAGCATGACCTTTTATTACTTGTTCTTTAGGATAAAGACTTTCTTCAATATGTTCTTGAGTAAATTCGACTTCAAATTCTTCATCTGATAATAAATAACCTTTAGGTGCTTTTATCTCTTTTACAATAAATTTACCCATACCAACAGTAAGTTCACCATAACCTGATTCATTAGTTGTTATAGTTCCAACAAGTTCTTTTGTTTCAGCATCATATATTCCATACTCTGCACCTTCAAAACTTCCATCTCCTTGAACTTGAACTTTACCGGTATCACTATCAACCTTTTGAATCTTAACAGTACCACCAATTACATTCAAAAACATAATAGATTCTCTTGGATCTGGTGAACCAAAATGCATAACTTTTTGATAATCAGCATTATAATATAGAATGTTAGGTTCATTAGAATTTGTTATAACACGTTCTAATTCAACAGTTGCAGAACCAACTTTAGTTCCTTTTACCACTAATTTATTATTTTTAATACTGGCCTCGCAATTTTCACAATTTTTTACCTTGTAACTACTAATAACATTATTATTATCTTCATATTCAACTGTTTTACCTATAACTTGATTTTTAGTTGTACCGTGAAAACTTGGAATTGAAACAACCCCATTTACAAGTTCATTTATTGCATTTCTATTTCTATCAATTAAAGCAGAATCTCCTTTAGCTATTGTACAACAACCGGGCATAACAGTATTCCAAATTTCTAATTGAGTAGCAGCATACCAAGAATCATCTGAATGATCCCCATATCCATATCCATAATATGATAATAATTGCAATCTTGAGATAGTTTCGTTTGATAATTTGGATATATCTATTATTGATGGTAAATCTTCTACATAAGCATAACTACCTTGCGAAAAGTCTAAGATATCTTTTGTTGGTTCAATACAATATGCTATATCATTATTATCATATCTCATTATTTTTACAAAGTTTCCAATCTTTCCATAAATAGAATATTGAAAACGCACTTGACCTGAGCCATCTCTTATAGCTCTAGTATAAAATGGTACTTCTTCTTGTGCAAAAACACTTTTTATACCTAAAATAAATAAAAATAAAACACCAATTATTAATGTGGTGTTTTTAAATAATTTCTTTATACTCATAATTTCTCTCCTTTCAAAAAAAGATTATCTATCATGATAACCTTCACAACTATATCCTAATTCTTTTGCTTTAGATACTACACCAATATAATTTTTTTCATGCCAATCTACAAGTATATTTTCTTTTACTTCATTACATAAACCCATTGGAATGTAAATTAAAAGACTATAAACACATCTAGTTTCTGATGATAAAGGCAAACAAGCATTAGGTTCCCTTACTGTGTATCCAAGATTAACCCATTTATCTCTTTCTTCTATCTGTTTTTCTCTTGAATAAAAGTCAATCTGATTTGAAGATAGTAATTTTAAAGTAGATGGATCATTTATAAACTTATTCCATAATTCTTCATCTTTTTCTTTTTGTGTTTTCTCAGATGTTTGTTGACTAGTTGATGGTTGATTATTTTGTGTTGAATTTGTTGAAGTTTGATTGTTGTTACTTTGTTCAGAAGTATTTTGCTGTTTATTAGTTGATGATTTATTATTTACACTTGATTTATCATTGCTACTCTTTTCGTTATCACCTGAATCAGTAGTATCACTTTCTTCTTTATTTTCTTCTTTTACTACATCCTGATTATTGTTATCTGCTGTTTCTGAAATATCTTTTTGAACTTCATCCTTATTTAGACTTTCCTCATTAGTCGTTGGTGATTTTGATTCACTAGGAACATTACTTTTACTATTACTGTTTATACACATAAATATTATAATAGAAATAATACAAATTATTATTACTATTAATGATACAACTAATATTTTATTATTTTTCTTCATAGATACACCTCTTGCATACATTATAACGCATTATTAAAAAAAATACAGCACCTTAATTACATTTCTAATTTTTGAAGTGGAATTGCAGTCATATTTAGCCTATTCTGCATATCATTAATTCTATCATAAGTCATAAAAACATAATCAACTAAATTTTGATATCTTTGAACAGAAATATCAAGATATGCAAGAGTTCTAATATATTCTGAACAACTCATTTCTAGTTCATCCGCTCTTTCCTTAATGAAGGATTTTAAATCATCAGACACAGAAATTCTTAAATCTGTCATTTTTTTCACCTCTCTTTCTTTTTAGTTTTTTATAACGAGGTCCCTATAAACTCAAAAAAACATAACTAGTTTAGTTATGTTTTGCTACATCTAAAGCTATTGCTAATTTAACAATACAACTTGCTTTTAAATGATTGAATAAGAATCTTGTTGTTTGCAATTCTTCTATGCAACTGTTTTCAGACTTTTTAAAATATAAGCAATTTAAGAAATATGTAAATTCACTTTTACTTAATGAACTTAATCCCAAAGAAATATCACTGTATAACCTTACAATTTTTTCCTCCATTGTACAAACCTTCTCAACATATTGTCCTATCTTATCCACTGCTTTTGGAACAAAACACTCATATCTTATTTCATAGTTTGATGTAATTCTAGGTTTTTGAATATATGGATAATTAAACTGATAAGAAATATACTTGTTTATTTCTTCCTTTACTTTGTTATAACACTCATTTATATCATAATTTAATAACTCTTTTTTTGAAATTAATGGATTATCAATTAATGAATCACTAATTTTAAAATCAAATACTCTTTCGTTATTCATATTAAGCCTCATTCGTATTCAATTTCCAAAAAAGAGGGAAATACACCCAATGTATTTTCCTCTTTTCTAAGAACAAAGACAGTAATTAATGATAAAAATGAATTATTATAACTAAATTTTTTAAAATTTGCTTTCACGTTCCAACACCACCCTTATTCCCTAAAATAAGAAGCGCCGTAAAGGATATCTCGCTTTTCACATTAGGAGATATACTCTACAACTTTTTCCAATTATTGTCAATACTTTTTTTTGATTTTTAGTGATTTTTTATTAATTCGCGATAAAAAAAGGATTTTTTAATCCCATACTAACTGGTTCCTTTTTAGGTACACTTTTTTCAAGTTTACTATATTTTACCACTTGACAAATAAATTGCAATAAAATAATGTTTAAACTTTGTATAGTTTTGTATAAATTTTATGTTTTTTCGTGTAAATTTTGTTAATTTTTTGTTTTATGTAACTTAATTATCAATTATCTATTGCAACAGAGTCAATATAAACATTTATGCTTTTTCTATCCTTGTCAAAATGTTTATAAGGTGTTATTTCTAATGTTGTTATATTTTCTTCACTATCATCACTAAATAA
The DNA here is from genome assembly GCA_947628565.1 of uncultured Bacilli bacterium. Classification (GTDB taxonomy): domain Bacteria; phylum Bacillota_I; class Bacilli_A; order RF39; family UBA660; genus UMGS1613. The sequence goes on along the minus strand of CANRAH010000001.1, from coordinate 114,790 downwards.
ATCTACTTTAAAGTTATTTTTCTCACACATATTGATTAATTCTTTTAGAGAAAATGAAATATCTCTCAATTCAATTAAATCATTTAATTCACCAATATTATGAAAACTTATTGTCTCATTCAGTTCCTCGTCTCCATCATCATTTATAATTACCTTAATCAAAGTTGAATTTTTTAAATCCACAAAATATAAATCTCCCCATTTTTGATACATATTACTTATATTACCTAATTTATTATACCCATTCATATCACATATCGCTATATCAAATGTGTAACCTTTTATGTTCCTAGATTCATTAACAATTTTCTTTTTATAGTAATCCATTATGATATCAAAAATCATATCTGTATCGACTCTATTTAAACTAAGTTTTTCTTTTCTAATGTTTTCTATTTCTTCATTAAATTTATTATTAACTAATTGAGTCATATATACTTACCTCCTCTAGTTAGGATATTATTATACATCAGATTTACTTTATTAGCAATAAAATTAAAATAAAATTCATAAGTTTTTCATTATTACATCAATAAAAAGTAATTTAAAACACAAAATTCGACATTTCAGACAAAAAATATTTATTTTATATTTTGAAATATGCTATAATTTGGTTAGGTGGTAACAATATGAAATTCACAAATATTATAGAAAAATTTGTGAATAAAATGGGGTATTTAGAAAATAAAGATGTTGAAGGAATAATATTTTATGGCAGCAATCAAACAGGATTCGCTAACAAATTTTCCGATATAGATTTACATATAATATTTAATAATAACATCAAAGAAGAAATTAGAGGTTCAAGTTTTATTGATGGATATAGAATAGAATATTTTGAAAAAAGTCTAAGAAGTATGTATGATAAAACTATTAATGAATATAAGCAAAGAGGTAATGCTGTTGTTTCTATGATAGTTTATGGTAATACAATATTTGACCGAAATGGTGAAATAAATAAACTTAAAAACTTTATAACAGAAGTTTATTCAAAACCCCTTCCAAAACTTGATATAGAAGAGACAAAAGAACAAATTGCAATTATAAGTAATTTTATAGATGATTTAAAAAATTTAATTGAAAACAATGATATATATGCTAATCACATATTTCACTTAACATTGGAAAGGATAAAAGATTTATATTTCTCTTACAATGGACTTCCAGGTGTTTCTAGGACAAAGGCACTGAAAGTTATGTTAAATGATGATTATAGAAAGGCAATAAAGAAAGAGAATCCAGATGAATATTTCATTAAATTATATTTAAGGTGTTTGGATGAAAGTTCAACTGTAAAAAATAGATTCATTGATTTATTAAATTTGTTAAAATTTACAATTAAGGACATTAATTTTGATAAAAATAATCATAGAATAGTTTTATGTAAAAAAAATGAAGATTTAATATAATCATATAAGATTATATTTTTTTAATGTTGACAAATATAAATTTTAAAACAATCTTTACGTACTTTAACTATTATATTCTTCATCTAATTTTAATTCATTACTTGATATAGATATTACATCATTTATAGGAATTATAGTTTTATCTATCATTAATACATATTGATCTATTGTATCTATTTTTTTACACTTCCTTTTTTCAACTTATCAGCAACAAAATATGTAATTACTATTTCTGGCCTAGTTTCTATTTTATTATTAATTAACACTAATTTTTTGTAGCAAGCATAACTTGCTGGGATTTCTTTTCATTTTCTCCATCTATTCTTTCTTGTTTCTTTTTATTGTCTATTTCATCATTAATAAATTTTATTATTTTTTTAGCATAAGTAAAATTGACAAACAGTTAAAAAAATGTTAGAATACAAGCAATTTATACGAGGGGTGATATATATGGAAATTATTTCTTTTGATAGTGAAAGAATATATACAACAATGGATAGAGGTGTTACTTATTTAAACAAAAGAACTACACAACAAGAAATTGAAAATTTAAAAATGGCTAAAGAACATTTATCATCAAAAACAACGAAAATTAATAATAACGAATATAAAATAGAAATACCTACAGTTCACAATTGGAATGAGGACACAAAAATAGTCAAAATGGATTTCTTTGATGGTGTTAATTTAGAGAAAATGCTACGTTCTACTTCATCAAGAACTGAAGCTATTATATTTTTAAATAAATTACTGGAATTTATTTTGCTAAATGATTTCTATTGGGTAGATTTTTCTCCAAGAAATATTTTAATTAATAAAGAAAATAAAAAAATTTGTTTTGTTGATTTTGAAAAGGGTTTAAAATTTAAAAATAATGATTTAATACAATTTTTTAGAAATCATGTTTATGAAGAATATTCATCTTTTCTCTTATTAAATGAACGAATTCTAAATGGCGAAAAGATTTTTAAATTGCAACCATTAGAAAAAAATATAACTATAAATAAAAATGAAATTAAAATAAAAAGAGTGAAAGCAACAGCCAATAAATTAAATTTTCCAGATATTATAACCCAAGATCAATTTTTAGAAATTTATAGAATGTTTTTAATAGCAGAACTTCCCCAATATACAAATAATGAAATTATTTTTCCACGTGTTGAATTAGAAAAAATATTAGAAACAAAAAAAACAAATCACGTTGCATATGAGCAATATGCAGATAAAATAATTGAACTAGTAAAAAAGCATCAAAAAGAAAAGAAGATTAGATATTAAATCTTCTTTTCTTTCTTTTTAGGATTATATTGGAATATCTCATTTAATTTGTTTAATTCTTCCATTAATCCCTTGTTTACATTAAATTCTTTAAATTTATAATTAATATATTCTAATCTTTCTTCATAAGTTTCATAACATTTTTTTCTACTAGTTTCCCTACCTAATTCAATAGCTTGAACAACAGAATTATATATGTTATTTTTTTTATTTGATGTTTTATATGTTAATTTAGGATTTTTAATGTCCTCTGTTCTTTCATAAACTTCTACTTCTACACCCTTATCTTCTAACGTTGAGGCTATGCTTGGAAAATTTTCATATCTTACATCATGCTCTTTAATAGTTGTTAAACGTCCAAATCCTGACTTTTCTTCCATTAAAATATACCTTTCAAACATAGAAATGATTGATTCTTCACGTGAAACTGCTAACAATCTTGCTATAATGTTATATTTTTTTCCAGATTCTAAAAGAACATCAAGAGTATATACAGATTTTCCCATAGTTCCTTCCATTATAAAATTATACCCCTCTTCTATTGCCATATTAGACAATTTTTCCATTATTTTTCCAGAATATGGATTAGTTAAAACTTGAAAATATTCAGGATATTGTTGGGCAATTTCAAGTGATTTACTAAATAAACCTCTATATGAATCTAGATCAAAAACTATTGAATCTTTATTATTTCTTGCCAAGTCTATTTTAGACTTTAATACAATAGCACTTTTCCCAGCTCCAGGTTGTCCACCCGTAAATATTGCAGTTGGGATTTCATCATCTTTTTGATAAGTATCTAAAATCGTTGACTTCATTTTAGAAATTATACCATTTAATTCAAATTCAGAAATTTTATATTTTTCTGATAATTCTTTAATTAACATATTTAATCATCCCCCTTTAATAGTTTTTTTATTTCACTTCCATAAACATCAAGAACTTTATTTATTATTTCCTCATCATAAGTATATAATTTATTTTGTTCAATTAATAATTTTTCTAATTCCTTTTGATCTTTTGTAGAAATAGTTAAAGCTATCTTCATAGACAAAATTTCTAATGCTACTTCAAATTTAACATTATTTAGTGGTAAATTATTTTTTTCCATTTAAAACTTAATCCCTTTACATTTTTCTAATAATTTTTTAAATAAATCGTAGTAAAGATTAATAGCAGGTACAAATTCCCCATTACTAATTATTTGATCCAACTCTTTTGGTGTAACCCATTTTGATTCTGAAACTTCCTCTTCTTGCATTTTTACATCTTGTATATTGATATTATTTTTCGCTAAAAACACATCAACAAAATCATGTTCTCTTTTAAAACCAAGTAAAAATTCTACTTCTTCTGGAACTAAAGAAATTCCCATTTCTTCTTTTGCCTCTCTAATAGCACCTTGATATGATTCTTCTCCAGAATCTACAGCACCACCAGTAAAAGCCCATTTATTTGGATTTGCCTTTCTGCTAGCACTTCTTTTTTGAATTAAAAATTCTCCATTATCATTCATTATCCATAAATGAATAGATAATTTAAATTCCCCATTTAGTGGCTCACCATTTTCTCTAATTAATGTTTTCTTTAATTTGTTTTTTTTGTTATCGTATAAATCTAATATTTCCATTTTAATCCTTCGCTTTCTAATACTATAATATAATAGTTTCCAAATCGTCAGGTACTATTACATTACCATTATAATATAATTTTGCATCTTTTGTAAATTCTTTTTTTCTTTTTGATAAATTACTATCAATAGTATGTGATAAAATTAAATTTTTAACTTGTTCCTGTTCTGCTATTTGTGAAATATATTTTACTGTACTATGATGATGTTTTTTTATTGGATTATATTTTTCTGCAACACTACCACACATATAGGCATCTGCATATAAGTATTCACATTTTCTTATATTTTTGTTATTTATTGGAGACAATACTTCATCACCTACAAAACAAAAATTTTTATTTTTTTCATATTCAAATATGAAACCATGTTGTAATGTTTTAGTTGCATGCAAATCAAAAAATTTAATTTTATTTCCTAAAATAATTTTTTTATCATTATCATTTATAACTTCCAAAATAATTTTTTTATTGATCATACATACAAAGTCGTTTGGTATAAACAATTCAACGAGTTTTTCAATAGTTTTTATAACAACATTATTTCCATATATATAAATGGGTAATTTTATTTCATTTTTAAAATATTTCCTTGATAATATTCTTATAATCCATATTACACCTAAGATATGATCTAAATGATTGTGAGAAATAAAGATTGCTCTAATGTCTTCTAATTCAATATTCACTTGTTTTAATTGTTTTAAAATACCATTACCGCCTCCAGAATCAACTAAAAATACATCTTTGTTTTTTCTTATAGCAAAGCAAGAATTAAAACATTCAGTAGCTGTTCCATGACCTGTTCCTAAAAATGATATTGAAAACTTATCTTTCACTTAAATCAACTCTTTTTTCAAAATACTTTATTGTTTTATCTATACCATCGTAGAATGATATTTTTGGCTCCCAATTTAATAATTCTTTTGCCTTTTTTATATCTGGTCGCCTTATTTTTGGATCATCACTCATAGCCTGCTGATTAACTATTGAAGAACTAGATTTAAGTTTGTCTTTAATATATTGTGCTACTGTTGCTATATCCATTTCGTTTGGATTACCTATATTTACAGGTGTTTTAATTCTTTTTGAACAGTTCATTAATTCATATATACAACTAATTGTATCATCTACATAACAAAAACTTCGTGTTTGTTTTCCATCACCATATATAGTTATATCTTCGTTATTTAATGCCTGCATTATAAAGTTTGAAACAACCCTACCATCATTTTCAGCCATGTTTGGTCCATAGGTATTAAAAATTCTTGCTACTCTTACATCTACATCATATAATCTCATATAATCATATATTAATGATTCTGCAGCTCGTTTTCCTTCATCATAGCACGATCTTACTCCTATTGGATTTACATTTCCCCAATAAGTTTCAGTTTGACATGGAATCAGCGGATCCCCATAAACTTCAGATGTAGAAGAATGAAATAATCTTGTTTTTGTATCTAAAATTGATTCAAGTAAATTATTTACACCATATACACTTGATTTCCAAGTATCTATTGGATGTTCTAAATAAAATTTTGGAGATGCAGGACAAGCAAAATTATATATATAATCAAAACATTGAGATTTAATTTTTTTGACAATATTATGATCTGTTATATCAACATTTTCAAATTTTATACTATTATTATCAATATAAATTTGAATGTTTTCTAATTTACCTGTTGATAAATTATCATAAACAACTATTTCATTATTTCCTTTATTCAAAAGAAATTTAACAAAATTACTACCTATAAATCCCGCTCCTCCTATTATCAATACTTTACTTTTTGTTAACATATTTTTTTACGAATTCCTTTCTAGCTCCTGTAGACATATAAAAACCAGAGGCAACATTAACATCTATAACATATAATCCATTGTTATTTTTTATAAAATCAACTGAAAATGCATCTAAATTATATAACGAGCTAGCAATTTTTGTACATATTTGGTCTATTTGTTTATCAAAATTATTTTCATCATCTTTTGGGTATGTTTTTCCATTAGCAAAATATGCTTTAAATTCAATGTGCTTTTCTAAATCACTTGTTACAGCCTCTTCTAAATAAAAATCATCAATATTAAATTTTTGAAAAAAATCTGTAATAGTTCGTTTAGTATATGCTTTAAACACTATACCTGTATGCGTATTTTGTTTGCAAAATATTGGAAACTTAATATTATCTATGTCACCATAACTAAGCAATTTAGGTGTTGGAACACCTATTTCATTAATTTTTTGCTGAACTATAGATTTACTTTCATTTTTCAATAGATATTCTTTGTTAATTATTTTACAATTTGGATTCACTTTTAATATATTTTTAAAAACAAAATTTACCTTTTCACCATTGCAAAGAAAGTAAATAATATCTGAATTAGTTATTCCTTCCCATCCTCGTTCCTCAATAAAATTTTCAATATAAATTATTTCACTATCTATATCACATAAATCTTTAATCTTCTTTGCACTTCCATAAAAGTCATCCTCATTAGAAATAAATACTATTAATTTCATAATCTCTTTTTCCCTTCTAAAGTTAAAACTCGCTGAACATATGCTAAACAATTTGTTTTTTGAATACCAGATATTTCATTATATTTTGTTAAACTATATTCCAAATCCTCTAATAAATTTTTATTGTGTATCCTGTACCAATAATTTTCCCAATCAGTAACATCCCTGACATTACCTACTGGCGTGAAACCTTGAGCAGCTAGAAAGCCACACAAATGTATATTACCATCTGGAGTTATTACTAAAGCCCTTTCACCTGCTTTGCAACCATCTTTTATTTTAAATGGTATATGTATTCTAGAATCGACTACTTCATCTTTATTTCTCAAATAATGACCATTAACATATTTTCCTGTTTCTAATTCTTCTTTTAATTCTTTACGAACATATTCATAATCTTCTTTTGTTAGCATATTATCTTTTAAATTTATTCCTCTTCCAGATTCTATAAATCTACGTATAAATAAAGATTGTTTTTTATCATTTATTTGTTTTGCAAACTCAATAACATCATCCATATTTTCTTTCATAATTACAGAATTAATTCTTACATCAATACCTAATTCAATTAAATTATCTATTCCATCCATTGCTTTTTTATAATTACCTTCCCCACGAATATAATCATGTTTTTTCTCTGTTCCATCAATACTTACAATAGCTTTTTTCAAACCTGCTTCTTTAAGTTTTTGAGCTATACTTTTTGTTATTAATGTACCATTAGTACCTATTGATGTATATATACCTAATTCTGTACATAATTTAATTAAATCAAAAACTTTAGGAAATACCAAAGGCTCACCACCTGTAAATCTTATTTCCTGAATACCAGCTTTAGAAAATTTTAAAATCATATCTTTAAATTCTTCATAATTTAATTGATTATCTAATGAACTTCCAGAAGAATTTAAACAATGCTTACACCTTAAATTACAACTTCTTGTAAGTTCAACATAAGCTATATCAGCAAAACTAAAACAATTAAGAAATTCTTTATTTTCTTTTTTTGTTATTTTTAATTCCGAATTATTAACATTTTCATATCCTAAATCATCAGGAAATTTAAATTTATCATACAAATCATTCAATTCTTTTAATGAAAGATAAAATCTTTTCCCTTTTATTAAATCATATATAGTTGCTCCAAATTTTTCTTCTCTTATATTATATTTATACATTTAAATCATTCCTCTTCACATTAATTCCTATTGGATAATATTCTATATTATATTTTTTAATTTCTTCAATATTATATAAATTTCTTCCATCATAGATAACAGGCTTTTTCATCAAACTAACATACTTTGACAATTTATAATTTTTTATTATATCCCAATCATTTATAATTAGTGCATAATCAGCATTATTGATAGCACTATCTATATTAGTAAAATATTTTATATTATTTTGTTTAAAATTATCATCTATATATTTTCTAAAATTATTTAATCCAACTGGATCATAAACATTTACAAAACATTTTTTCTTCAATAGTTCAGGCACAATGTAATTTGCGGGAGATTCTCTTATATCATCTGTATTAGCTTTAAAAGTTAAACCTAAAATTGCTATTGTCTTATTTTTTAGACATACTTCATTTTTTTCTAATTTATCTAACAACAAAATTTTCTGTTTTCGATTTACATCTATCGTAGATTTAACTAATTTTAATTCACAGTTATTATCAACTGAAAATTTATATAATGCTTTTGTATCTTTTGGAAAACAAGATCCACCATAACCTATTCCTGCCTCTAAAAATTTATCACCTATTCTACTATCATATTTCATTCCTTTAACCACATTATGTATATTTGCATCAACTTTTTCACATAAATTTGCTATTTCATTAATGTAAGAAATCTTCATTGCTAGAAAGCAATTTGAAGAATATTTTACTAATTCAGCACTTCTTCTTTCCATTGTAACAATTGGTACGTTATAAGGCTCTTTACTTAAAGGTAAGTACATTTTTTTTATAATATTCATTGATTTAACATCATTTGCACCAATAACTATTCTTGAAGCATTTAATGTGTCTTTAATAGCAGTACCTTGAGATAAAAATTCAGGATTACTAACAACAGAAATTTTGTATTTTATATTATTATCATTTTTTAAAATTTCTTCTATTAAATCATTAGTACCTATTGGAACTGTTGATTTAATTACTAAAACACAATCATTATTTATATTTTCAGAAAATATCTTAATTGTCTCATTTAAATATTTCAGATTCGTTGAGCCATCTTCATTTTCTGGTGTTCCTACAGCTATAATAACTACTTTGGAGTTTTTAAATGCTTTATGAACGTCAGTTGTAAAAAATAATCTATCCTTATTTTTGATTAAAAGTTCTTCTATTCCAGGTTCATATATAGGACTATTTAATTTTTTTAATTTACTTATTTTTTCTTTAGAAATATCATAACAAATAACTTTATGACCTATATTAGCTAAACAAACAGATGTTACCAATCCAACATAACCAATTCCAACAACTGTTATATTCATAGACACCTCCATAAAATCGATAAAAAGAGAGACACAAATCCCAGAGAAAATTAATTCCCCAAATTGTGTCTCTCTTTAATACAAGTTAACCCATTATTATAAAGCATAACATCACCGCTTTTCAAATTATCGACAATTATGTTATACCATTTATCCATTTTTGTCAATACTTTTCTAAAAAAATGTATGAAATATTCATTTTAATGTATGAAACATATTTTTTTTTCAAACCAAATTCTAAACTTATAAATACTTGTCCACTACATTTGCAACTCTATTATATTCATTTAATAACTCATCATAATGTTGCATAATATAATCTACATCATCTTCTTTTGATTTCATTTCTTGATTATAAGATAATTCTGCTAACTTTTTAAAACCTAAATACTTACTATCACTTTTCATGGCATGTACATCTATCGAATAATCTTTCATATTTTTTTCACTTTTATTTTTTTCCATTCTTGTTATCCTATTTTTAGATTCTTCTATAAATGTTTTTAAAGTTTCATTGTACATATCAATATCTCCAAGTAATTCTAATGAAGCATCCACATCTATATCATTCTTTTTTAAATAATCAACATTATTTTTAAATTCATCATTACTATTTTCTTCATCCATTTCAGCCAACTTCTTATTTAATGTTACTATATTTTCATCTGTAATTGGTATGACTTTGTGTTTATCATCTTTAGTTATATCATTACTATCATTATTATCTAATAATTCGCTTAATACACGTATTAATTCCGTTTCTTTTATTGGTTTAGATAAATAATCATTAAATCCAACTTCAATATATTTATTAGATTTACCCTTTATCGCATCAGCCGTAAGAGCGACTATTGGAACATTAAAGTCTACTATTTGTCTTAATTTCTTTAATGTCTCTACCCCACTCATTTCAGGCATCATTATATCCATAAAAATAATATCGTATTTTTCATTATTAATAATTCTATCAATACATTCTCTACCACTATTTGCAGATTCAATATCTAAATTAAATTCTTTCAAAATTTTAGTTGCTACTTTAATATTTAAATTATTATCATCTACAACTAATACTTTTCTACCTGTATAATCTTTCTTTTCTAGTTCTTCATTTTTTTCATTTGACAATTCCTTAGGATTAGATATTTTTTGAGCGATAAAAACCGTAAATGTTGAACCTTTTCCATATGTTGATTGAACCAATATTTTACCACCCATTAATTCTACAAGTGCTTTTGTAATGGCAAGACCAAGTCCTGTTCCTTCTATTGTAGTATTCATATCTTCTTCTAGTCTATTAAATTTGGTGAACAAATTATCCATTTGCGTATTTTTTATTCCTCTACCTGTATCAATTACATCAATTTTTAGCTTACACTTATCTTTTTCATTAACACATTTAACATTAAATTCTACATAACCATTTTCAGTATATTTAACAGCATTGGTTAAAAGATTAAGTATAATTTGCTGTACTTTTCCACCATCTCCATATAATACATCTGGTAAGTTTTCATCAAATTTGTATTTAAAATCTAACTGTTTCCCTTTTTCTGTTATTTTACTTTGTGCAATTCTTGATAAATTATTAAAGATTTGAACTGGATTATACTCACTTTCTTCTAATTCCATTTTATCTGCTTCTATTTTGCCTATGTCTAATATTCCATTTACTATTTCAAGTAAATTGTTTGATGCTGTAACAACATCTGTTGCATCTTCGTGTATTTCATTTAAATCGTCACTATTCTTAATTACTTCTGATAAACCAACTATTGCATTCAATGGAGTTCTTATCTCGTGAGACATACTACTTAAAAAGTCTGTTTTTGCTCTATTAGCTTTTTCTGCTTGATTTTTTGCAAGTTCCAATTCACTTATTAATTTTGCATCCGGATTTTCAATAGTATGATACATTATGAGTGTTACAAAACTCATTATAAAAGATAACAACACTAATTCAGGTCTAATAATTCTTATAAGTACCATTGCAACTATTAAAAGTAACAATGATGCAATAGGTACATATTTTTTCTTTGATACATCTTTACATATACCAATAAAAACAAAGATTATCGTTAGTAATAAATATATCATGATAGAACAAAATAAAATATTATAACTTGTACCATATGAGTTCATAATACCGTTTTTATTTACTATAATTATATTTGTAAACAACATTGCTATATAAATTATAATATTTATTATTCCCGTAGGCATTATAATTCTTTTATTTTTAAATGCCAACATATATGTGTATAAAAACAATAACCATATCCAACTTAGAATTAGTATATAATCTATTTTATCCATAATATTTAAAACTAATATCGAACCATCTACAACTGCAAAAGCAACAATACTGCAAGCAATTATGGATTCAAATAAGTTTATAATAATAAGCCATTTATAGATTCTTGTTTCAATATTATTTACTCTTTTCTTACTAAAAAATAGAATTACTAATAAAAACATTATCATTAACGCACTTATAGGAAAATAAATATTTGTTATACCATCCATACAATCACTACCTTATGAGATAATTATACTATAAATACACAAAAAAGAAAAGATTTATTTCTCTCTTTTCTTTACATACTTTTTCTGATAATCTAACTGTTGTTTTGCTAAAAAAGCATTATTTGTACCTATATCTAAATCTTTTAAATATTCAAATACATTCTTTTCTTCTTGTGTATTTTTAGGTTTGAACACCCTGTCATAAAATTCTTCAAGAGTAAAGTTAGGCCATTCTTTTAACCTTTCATTTATAAATTTATCAAATTCGTTTTCATCCATTTGAGATCTTACATTTGGAGATACACTTTCCCATATATCCCATTTTAGAGTTGCCATAGCATCCCTTAAATCATTTATAGCTTTTATCTTTTCATCTTCACTATATTTAGAAGCATCAAAATTTTTACCAACTGTTGCTATAAATGTTTTATCATATTGTTCTATTCCTATTGGAACGATAACTGCATTAGATTTTTGAGCAACCTCTATTATTCCAAATGGGCATTGTAATACAGGTAAATTTGGCGATAAATTCCAAGTTCCCTCTGGAAAATACATAATATTTCCACCAAGTTTTAAAGTTTGAATCATCTTTTCTTTTGACCTTTTTCTATCTTCTCTATCATCTTCTCTTAAATATATTACACCGTTCAAACCTAAAAATTTTTCCTCAAGAGTTCCTTTTATATTTTCAAAATCACCTGATAATAAATAATAGTGTTCTTTTATAACCTCAGATACCACTTCTATATCAAATTTCCCTATATGTGTTATACAAAAGATTTTTGGTCTATTTGTTTGTTCAATTTTCCCATTTAATGTTTCAATTTTAAACTTATTTCCCCTATTTCTTAATTTTATAACATTTAACAAAATCGGATGTATTAATTTTCTTTGTTTAAGTGTTAATTTCCCCAAAAAAGAATTATCATACTTGTCTCTAACAGTATAATATTCATTTATGTCATTTAAATTTATATTTTTCATACAACCCTCTACTTTCACTTTATTATTTATCTAATATTACTACATCTTTAAGGCAATTAATCATACTTTCATTATAAACATAATAATTATTTAACAAATCGTCAATATCATTAAATTTTTTCTTTTGACTGCTATATAAATCAGCATAGATTATAATTCCATCATCTTCTTTCCTTATAGTATAATCTAATGTATATAATTTTATTTTTACTTCATTGTTATTTTCTAATCTTTGTTTTAGTTCAGTTAAAAGCATATAATCACCTTCTGACATTTACATTATACCATTTGTACATTTAATTGTAAATTAATTTTAAACTATCTATTATTAAAAAATCGCTTAAATGCTATAATATAGATAAATAGTACAGAATAGGAGGGAATTTATATTTCTACTGAATTTAAATTGTATAATGTTGATGAAAAAGAATTATTTAAAAACAAATCAAAAGAAGAAAAGTTAAAAATAATTCCAAATATGGTAGAATATGCTATTAAATACGGAAATAAACCTGCTGCAAGATATTTTAATACATATCCATCAACGGTTAGAAGATATGTTAATGAATACAAAAATAGATAGTTCATCAAAAGTGACTATCTTATTTGTTATCTAATAATTCTTTTAACTTTAAGTATTCGTCTATTTCTTTTTTGTTGGATTTTTGAAATTCACTTATAAATTCGTATTTGCATTTATCTTTTTGTTTTTCAATTTCAATCATTTCATCAAATAAACTTTTATCCTCTGTCGAATCATAAAGTTTTAATAATTCGTATTTCTTTTTTACTAAACTATTAAAATTTAAAAGAATTTTTTTCATCTTTGGTGTTAAATTAAACTTCATATCTTCCAATTTTGTCATTTGAACTCTCCTCTCTATATTTAATAATAACGCGCTTTATTTTATTTGTCAGCGCCCTTTTTTCAATTTAAAAAACTGTATTAAAATAGTATTTTTACTAATGATCTTGAAAATATACTATTAAAAAAGAATTATGAATTTTATAAGTTTATGTAAAAATAAAAAAAAAGAATCTTAATAAAACTCTTATGTTCTTTTTTTGATATAATAAATTATTATAAAAAATTTTTTATTTTCTCCCAATAGAAATATCAAAATCTACTTTTGTTTCAATAAATGAATAATTAGCATATATTGTAACAACATAAATTCCATTTCCTCTATTTTTTATGTAAGGAGTTAAATCATTTATAAATTCACCATCATAAATTATCTCAGCTGGTTTTGTAGTTCTTTCTATCACTAACCTAGTGTATTTTGTATCATAGTTTTTTTCCATATTTTGTTTTTCATCTTTACACCTAGTTTGATGACCTTTGTAATAACAACTATATGATTCTATATCTATTATAAATTTATCTAGTCCATTTCCATCGTATGTAATACTATCGGTATCACCTTCTACCAAAAATCCATCAAAATATTCACTTTTTAAATATATTAAATATGGAATTATAGGTAATTTTTGAGTTAAAAAATACTCTGAAGAAATCAATTCATCATTTAATGTAACTTTATAAAATCTAGTTTTATTAAATGGATATTTTAAAACGTTAGGAATATATATTGCACCAAAAACTATCTTTATAAAAACAATAATTAATATGATAATTGATAAAATATATATTATTTTTTTCTTTCTTTCATTTTTTATATCCTTATTGTTTCTATTTAAGTCAATTAAAATATTTTTTCTTAGTTTTTCTACCTCTTCTTCAGTTGGTATAAGTTTAGATTTGTTTTCTTTATCCACTTTATCACATCCATCATATAAAATCTTGCATTTTTATTATACTATAAATTCCATTTTAAATAAAGGTTTTTAGTTTTTATTCTTAGCATTACATTTAGTGTATCTCATAAAAACAATAAAATCATATTGAAAAAATTTATAAAAAAAGGTTACTCTTTTCGTAACCTAAAATAAACCTTTATCAAATATTTAACCAATCAATCTGAGCATATACTCCACCCATTTGATCATATTTAGATGATACGGAACCATTAAATTTTAAAACATGACCATATCCATCACCAAATGAATAGTTTTGAGAATCTGATAAAGAGACATCAGAAGTAGCATGTTGATAAGTACCATAAACACCAAATACCGTTGTACTATATCCTGAAAATTGTGCAGTAATAGAACATTCTAGTGTAGAAGTAACTGCATTATCTATATTCATAGAAATTCCTAATCCTCCTGAATTTAATTTTGTATTAGAACTCTTTGAATCATATTTATGTGTTGTATTGTCAGCCTTTTGATATCCGCTAACTGAAGCAACTAAAATGCTCGAATTTGTACTAGGACGCATAGCAACAACATCAAACGACTTAACTGAAGGAATTGATAACCAAGTATTAGTTACTGTTGCCCAAATCTCAAGTCCCATACCCGGACTTAAAGTAATAGTTACTTTTTTCATGGATGTTGTATGAGTATCTGTATAAGATGTTGCTATTGTTTTAACTTGATTTTTTTGCTTATTAACAAATTCCTTGGCATCACCTTCTGTTACTTCTTTTTCTAACCTAGAAATTAATGAACCACTTGCATTATAAAATTCATCAATTTGTATATATTTGGTAATTTCATATTTCTTTAGATTTTCGTTATCTTTTAATTGATTTATTGCATCTACTGTCATAGTTGCTATCGTGTCTTTACTAAAAGCTCTTAATAAATTATTATATTGCTGTTCTGTTAATTCAGCACCATTCATGTTAGTATAATATGGTTCTAATTCTTTTGCAGAAACCATAAATGGCATTAAAAATAATGCGACAAACATAGTTAAAAATATTTTTTTCATTTTATTCCTCCATTCTATTTTTAACTTTTATTATAATTATTTTATCACCTCACTTTTTTACTTTTACAAGTATTAGTTTTCACTAAATATATTATAAACAAATTTTTCTTTGTAATAAAGATGTAATGTGTGAAACCATAAATATAGCGCATTAAATTAAAATAGGTGTATAAAAAAAATTATATTTTTCATTTCAAGCAATAAAATGTAAATTTAATACATATTTTAACTTTCTAATCTAAGTTATAATATTATGTAAAAAAATTTTTATCCTTTATTTAAACAAAATCTTTAGTATTTCATATATTACATTTACAACTATTGAATTACCCGCTTGATGATATAACATATTATCACTACATATTTTACTTGCCTTTTCAAAATCTATATCATCAAATCCCATCAATCTCCAACATTCTCTAGGTGTTGCTTTTCTTATTCTCATAACCATTCCCCCTCTTTTACTAATATTTTTAAATTTTCACTCGTATTTGAAGCAGTTAAAGTTGGTGCATATCCTAGCTCAGAATAAACTCTTGATGACTGATGAAATTTACAATTCTTATCTATTCCACAGCAATTACCATTATAGTATTTATCTATATTAATTTCATAAATATTATCACTTTTTTTGTTTTTTAAATAAATTATATTATCTTCAATTTTCATATAGTTTGAATCAGATAAATAGTATTTTTCATCAACTTCATTTTCCATAAAATCCTTTAATTTTAGTAAAGTTTTATTACCTTTTGGAAAAATATATTTTGCATTTGTATTTAAAATTGCAACCAAAAAATATCTTTCTCTATTTTGTGGAATATTAAAGTCTATTGCATTTAATACACTATCAAATACACTATATCCTAATTTAATTAAATCTTCCTTAAATAAATTTAATGTTTCCTTAAATCTTTTACTTGTTATGTTTTTTACATTTTCAAAAATCACAAATTTAGGTTTCTCTTTTACTTCATTTAATAATCTTATAATTTCCCATCCCAAACTTGATCTTGTAGAACTTTCAAAATTAAATCCTTTCATTTTTCCTGCACACGAAATATCTTGACAAGGAAAACCACCAATCCATAAATCGCAGTATGGTAATTTATCACCTTTTATTTGTTTTATGTTTCCTAAATTTAATGTTGCATCTACATTATGAATTTCACAATAACTTTTAATCGCATTTTTATCTATTTCAGAAAAAAACTCTATTTTAAAATCATTAATTATCCCTTCTTCTTTTAATTTTTCTAAAGCCTTTTCAGGACTACCAATTCCACTAAAAAAACTTCCTAACTTAATTATTTTATTATTCATTTTACATTCCCCCTTTTCAAAAAAAAAAGACCTTCTAAATATGAAGATCTTAAATGATTTATACAAATAATTAATACTAAATTCACTAAATATAGTCTAAAATTAACAAAAATTCATTGAGTTTAACTTTTAAAAATATTACTAAATCCTTAAGTATTATAAGACATTTACCCAATATTCTTTATTATTGTGTCAATGTTCCATTACCCCCCCCCATAGCGTACATTTGTTTTCATAATTACCTTCTTTCTATTATCTAAATTATACTAAAAAAGATTGAAATAATCAATCTTAAAATTCATATTAAATATTTGATAATATTAAACTTATAACAAATATAAATATACCAAATATTGTTCCAAATATTGAAAGACGTTTATCTTTCATATTATATACTTGATATAATAATTCGAATATAGCTATATAAATTAACATTCCAAGTGTAAGTCCTAATAAAATTCCCTCAGTTATACTACTAACACCACCTAAGATGAACATTATGAATCCACCAATAAATGTTGAAAATGAGACAATTAAACTTATATTTAATATTTTTTTATTTGAATGATTATGGCTTGATAATGTTAAAGCTATAACAAGCCCCATAGGTATATTATGTAGTCCAATACCAATGCATAAAAGAAGTCCTGATAAAAGATTACTAGATGCAACTAAATACAAACTCATTCCTTCAATTAAATTATGCATAACAAGTGCAATAGCTGAAACTATTCCTATATGATATAAATGTTCATTATGGCACTCTATATTTTTATTTTTATGATGATGATGAGTTTCTTGACCATGATGTGGTATAAATAAATCAAGTATTTTTAAAGCAATTATTCCTATCAAAATTAATAACGTAATTGATATAATACTTCTTAAAATTCCTAATTCGTCATTTAGTATACTAAAAGTTTCAGGTATGAGTTCAAATATTATTAAACTTATAATTACACCAAATGCAAGTGCAATACTAAAATCAGTAATTTTAGAATTATTTTTATAATAAATACTAACTATGCTTCCAATTAAAATAAATAATCCAACAAATAATGTAAGCAAAAGTGCAACAAAATTCATAATATCCTCCTATTTGATTAATTTATCTTTGTATTTAAATAGTTTCTTTTCACATATACCATATAGTAAATTAAATAAACCTATATCAAGAGTAAATACTAAAAGTACATATATAACAGATATTGGTTTTAATACAACCATTTCAAAAATACTACGTAAACCTATTATACAAGTTAAAAATGTAATAATCAATATAAAAAATAATGAAATTCTAAGAATGTTAAATTTATCACATATTTTATATAATAGTATAAATCCCGTCATAGCAACAAGTATTACACACATAGTGGATACTTCTTCTGGATTTATTTTAAATACATATGTAAATATCATTACACTTATAACATTTAATACGATAGTAAGTCCTCCTGGTAATGATTTTTTTAGTACATTCAAAAAGAAATTACCACTTATTATATCATGATTAGGTTCAAGTGCAAGTATAAATGCAGGGATTCCAATTGTTATAGAACTAACTAAACTAAGTTGAATTGGTTCAAAAGGATAGTTCATCGGAACAAATAAAAATATCAAAGCAAGTATAGTTGAATAAATTGTTTTAGTTAAAAATAATGATGAAGATCTTTCTATATTATTTATAGTACGTCTACCTTCTTCAACTATTTTAGGTATTGCATCAAAATCGGATGATAATAGTACTAATTCTGATACATTTCTAGCTGCTGATGATCCACTTGCCATAGCTATACTACAATCAGCTTCTTTTAAAGCTAAAACATCATTCACCCCATCGCCTGTCATAGCAACTGTATGACCATTTTGTTTTAATGCACATATTAAGCTCTTTTTTTGATTAGGACTAACACGTGTAAATATATTATAATTTTCTACAATTTCATTAATTTTATTAGTATTGTTTTTAGACATATCTATACATTTAATATCTTTAAATTTCAATCTTTTAGCAATACGTTTTATTACTTTTTCATTATCACCACTTATTATTTTTATATCTACACCTTCACGCCTTAAATATTCAAGCGTACTAGATGCTTTATATCTTATTTTATCCTTAAGTAATATAAGTGCAATATTATCCTTTTTATTTTTTAATAATACTAATCTATAGTCACTATATTTTTCAATTAAAGATTGCATTTCTTTGCTTGGATCTAATATATCAGGCGCTCCCAAATAATATTTTCCTTCTTTAAATGTTACACTTGAATATTTTTTTTCTGATGAAAAAGATTCTAATTCAAGGGTGGTATAAGATGTTTTTTCATTGAATTTTCTACTTATTGCATCCATAGTTGCATTATCATCTACAAGTTCCCTTGACATAGCTGATAAAATAGTTTTATAGTCATAATTATCATTTAACTTTATAACATCTTCTACTTCTATTATACCCTCTGTTAGCGTACCTGTCTTATCAAGGCATATAGTATCTACTCTCGCAAGTGTTTCTATACAATATAACTGTTGAACTAATACATTCTTTTTTGAAAGTCTTATTACGCTAACTGCAAGAACTGTACTAGTAAGTAACATTAATCCTTCTGGTATCATCCCTATTATAGCGGCAACACTATTAACAACTGCGCTTGATAGATCGTTATCCAAATTATATTGTCTTAAAAAAAGTACAATGCCAAGTGGAACAATTAATATAGATATAATTTTTATTATTTTTTTAAATGTAATCATTATTTCTGAATTAACTTTTTTTAAATACTTTGCTTCTTTTGTTATTTTTGATGCATAGTTATTTTCTCCAACTTTATCAACTCTAGCGATAGCTTTACCACTTACTATAAAACTACCTGAATATAAATAATCCCCTGGATGTTTTATAATACCATTTTCTTCTCCACTTATTAAAGATTCATTAACTTCAACTGTGCCATCAAGTATTTTTGAATCAGCAATTATTTGACTACCACGATTATAAAATATAATATCATCTAATACAACCTCGTTCATGTCTATAAGTTCTATTTTTGAATTTCTTCTAACATTAACTTTAGTACTAGAAATTATTGATAATTTATCTACTATTCTTTTAGATCTTATTTCCTGCACTATGCTGATTAAAGTATTACATATTGCAACGCCTAAAAACAATAAATTTTTATATGAACCAACTATAAAAATTAAAATACCTAAACATAAATTTAATATATTAAACAAAGTGAAAACATTGTAAAATATAATCTCACTTATTTTTTTTGTTTTAATATTTGTATTATAGTTAATATCTTTATTTTTAATTCTATATTGAACCTGTGATGTTGTTAATCCTTCATCAATTTTAGGATTATATCTTATCATAAAATCACTCTTTCAAAACAATTATATCATTTATAGTAATAAAAGAAAAGAAATTATTAATTAACTTTTAAAAAAATTAGGATACTCCTAATTTTGTTTGAATTGCTTATATATTTAAAAATTAGTTAAAATAACTAGAAAAATCAGTTAAGTATTTTTGGTTATCAACAATTGCAAATTCAAATGCATATTTATCTACCAATCCATCATTAACATAATTATTGAAATCTTCATCATTAAAATCAACAATTTCATTGTTATTTAATTTTATATGATAGTTTTTACCATCATAGTTTACTAAAGAATATGCTACTATTACCGTAAATTTATCATCATTTTTTGTAACATCTGTAATTTCATATTTTATATAATCGTTTGTTTTTTCATAGTCCTTAAATTCTATATTAATAAATGAATCAATAATATCTTTATAATTTAAATATGTTGAATTAAAATTATAATCTGATTTTTCAAGAGTTAAATCTAATCCAAATAAATTTTTATAAGAATTATTTAATACATCATAAGAAATAGTTGAATTCAAATTGCAATATCCACCGATACTAGGAACATAATTATCCGTTATATCATTATATAACGCATTGCAATTTGTTATCATATAATCAGATTCACTCAAATTTTTATATGCGATGTATACTTTGCATTCATCTGTAAATCCTGTATTAAATGGATTACAAAAATTAGGGGAATCTAATAAATCTATATATTTATATAATAAACTTTTTGCTTCAGATAACTGTTCTTCATCCACATTATAAGCTACACTATTATTTATTTTTTTATCATTATTTAAATTAACTCCACTTTTTTTTGTCGCATCCAATATATATATTATTAGCAAAATAAGAATTGCAAAAAGAATTAAAGTTAATAATACATAATTTTTATTATCCATTTTTGCATTTTTATCATTCATATAATCACCTATCTACTATAAAATTATATCATTAATTGCTTTTTATGTAAATCTTAAATTTATATAAAATATTGTATTTTTAATTTAAAAATAGTATATTTATTGTGGTGGTTATATGAGAGTTTATCATACATTAGAACCAATTTACGATGAACATTCTAAAGTTTTGATATTAGGCAGTATGCCTAGTATTAAATCAAGAGAAAACAATTTTTATTATGCACATCCTAAAAATAGATTTTTTAAAATATTATCACAAGTATATAACGAAGAAATTATGGATACTAAAGAAAGTAAAATAGAATTTTTAAAAAGGCATAATATTGCACTATTTGATGTCATAAAAAGTTGTGATATTACATCATCTAAAGATAGTTCAATTAAAAATGTAATTCCTAATGATTTATCTTTAATAATTAAAAATTCTAAAATTAAAACTATTTTCACAACAGGAAAAAAAGCATATTATTTGTATCAAAAATATATATTTAAGGATACAAAAATAAAAGCTATACCCCTTATGTCTACATCTCCTGCTTTTGCTATTAAAGATGTTGAAAATAAATTATATGAAAATTATTTACAAATAAAAAAATTTACCGATAATTTTTAAAAATTTTTATATTTGGTAAATTCATTTTTAATTAAATTTTATCTAATTTCATCCATGTCAATTTTTTTACTAGCTTTTTCTTCAAGTAATTCTGGATTTTCAAAAATAAATTGCAATAATTTTATCGATTTAGCGAAATAATATCCATCAGCAATTCTTTCGTCAATATTTATGCCAAATTCACATAAATTCCTCTTTTGCTTTTTGCCATTAATAATTAATTCTTCAAGTTTTATTTCACCCATTGTTGCAAGTGAAGAACAAGTTCCAAAATCAGCTATATTATGATATATTGCACCACATTTAATAGATCCTAAATTTGATAAAATAATACTACTATAATATAAATTATCCTTAATCATCGATCTAGGCAAAATCATTTTCTTATCACACCATTTTAATATTCCAACTATAGGAACTCTTAATATATTAGGCAATTTTCCAAGCAAATCAACTATATTATTTGCGCCTTCTTTTTTTATCTTTTTGTTTCTAACAGAATTAACTTTATCTTTTATTTTCTTACTTATAGATTCTAAAGTATCATCCTTTTCAACATCTATCATAATCATTATTTCTTCACTCTTATCATCGAAAGATACTTTAGCTACAAAAGAAATAATTACATTATTATGTTCATATACGTGGTGATTTTTTACATATCTATTTAATTTAGGCCTATTATAAATAGTTTTAGCAAATGCCATTGCAAATGCATGAAAATATGATATTTCATAACCATCTTTTTTTTTATTTTCAATATAATTTGCTAAATTAGTTAAATCCATTTTTTGATTTATATATACATCGCTATCACATCTATTGGGTTTAATGTCTATTAAAATTTGACTCATCCCTTTTATTTTGATTCTTTTATCTTTATTTTTCATTATATCTCCTATTTAAAAAACTATTTTTTATAATCTTCAACTCTTTTTAATTTTTGTTTATTCATTTCATCTTCTTTATTTAATTTTCTATTCATGCTATTAATTTTATTTTGTTCAGTTAAAAGCGTATTTTCTAATGTTTGTATTTTTTCTAAAACAATATCGTATTCTTCTAGCAAATTCTCATATTGACTATATTGATTTTTAAAATTTTCTTTTAATTTATTTATTTCATTTAATGAATCAGATATAACTAAATTAATATATTCAACTTTATCTTTTACAGCTCTTATAGAATCAGATATATCTTTATATTTATAACTTACTTTTATCTTTTCATGCGTCTCTATTTTTCTATTCATTTCCTTTAATCCTTTATTTATCATAGTTTCACCTAAAGCTATTCCAAATAAATTTTTACCATTAAAAGGAAGCGTTAATATTCCAAAAGAGATATTTAATATTGAAGATAATATTCTTCTATGTCCTATTTTTTCTACTTGTCTAGTTACTTCTTTTTTTAAATATGATGCTTCATCATACATTTCATTTATTATCTGTTCTTGCATTTTTAATTCATTATATATTGTTTCTTCTATATTTGATATATTCTTTACATTTTCTTTACTTTTTATAAACTTTATTTTTACATCTTTTTGATCCTTTTTTTCATTATCAACAAGAGAACCTACTTCTTTTTTACTTTGTTCAAGTATTACTATACTGTCTATTTTGTTTATTTCATCCTTACAAATATTAATCATCATATCCATTTCATTTAAACTTGCAGTGGATTTAAAGTCTTCTATACCGTCCATTAATTTTATACTTTCAAATATATAAAATTCACTAAAATCATATTTTTCTTTTATTGCATTATATTTTGCTTTAAGTTTATCAATTTTTTCTTTTAGTTTATTAAATTTTTCCTCTAATTCCTTAGAATCTTTATTTTTATCTTTAACATCGTTTTTTAAATTTTCAACATCTTTTTTTATATCGGAAATATCTTCTTTACTTTTTAAAACAAAGTCATTTACTTCTTTCAATATAACAATCTCAGCAGTTGTTTTTTTCACCTCTTTTTTCAAATCTATAGGGAATGTTAATTCATCTGTTTTACTTTCTATATTAGCCAATTTAATATCTAATTGTTCATATTTAGGTTGGATTCCTACTTTTTTAGGCACATAAGTTACCTCATTTACTGTTGATATAATATGACTTTCTTCCTTTTCAACCTTATTTACTGAATTAGTTTTAATTTTATTAGAAGATGCTTTTTTTGTTTCAATAAAATTTTTTGTGCTTGAAGTTTGAATTGGTTGATTGTTAACCTCATTTATATTTTTTATTTCTATTTTTTTATTTGAATTTTGCTCTATAGAAGAAATTTCTTTAGTATCTTCATCTATTCCAACTTTAAATTGCACAGCTAATTTAACTTTTTCTAAAGTATTTATGTCTTTTTTATCTAATACATCTAAATTTTCAGTTTCTTTAAATTTTTGTAAATTATTTAAATAATTAACTTGTTTTTGCTTTTTAGGTATTTTATAATCTTCTTCTTTTAGCTTTTTCTTTTTATATCTTAACCTATATAACATACTAATTAATCTATCTTTTATAGATCCTTTTGCTCCTCTATTACCATCCATATAATCACTGATTAATTCCTTTCTATTTGTTTTTATAATTAATTTAATTATACTAATTTGACTTAAGTAAATTATATACTATTTTTTCTAAAAATAAAAGTACTATAACAGTACTATTTAACTTTTCCAATTTTGTTAAAGGGATATAACCTTATAGAAGTTGTACCTAATATTTGAGATTTATTTATAAGTCCAATTCTATAATCTCTACTATCTGATGAAACTTTTCTATTATCTCCCATTACAAAATAATAATCATCTGGCAGCGTTTCTATATTGTACAATTCTTTTAATGAAAAATCATCTGTCTCAAAAAAGAATTGAGTAATTGGTTTATCATTTATATATAACACATTATCATTATACTCTACTTTTTCATTTGGTAATCCAATTATTCTCTTTACTATTTTAGTATTATTTACACTCACTACAACTATATCAAACCTTTCAAATGATTTATCTAATTTATTTAATACTAGAATATCACCATCAAGCAAAGTTGATTTCATAGAAGCACCATCAACACGAACTGGTGTTGCTATATAAGTTCTAAAAAATACTACAATCAATATAATTATTAAATAAGGATATATTTCTTTAATAAATTTTTTCACTATATCACCCTAACAAAAATAAGGCATAAAAGCCTTATACTCTTTCTTTAATCTTTGGTGTTTTATTAGAAGACTTTCTAATATAATTTAATTTAGCTCTTCTTACCTTACCTTTTCTTACAACTACTATTTTATCAATTTTTGGTGAATTAACTGGTAAAGTTTTTTCTGTTCCAACATTTCCAGAAACTTTTCTAACTGTAAAAGTTCTACTAATTCCTGAACCTTTAATAGCCATTACTAATCCCTCGAATGCTTGAATTCTAACTTTTTTATTACCTTGTGAGTCTACTTCATCTATTTTTATATCAACTCTTACTGTATCACCAACTCTGAACTCTGGTATATCAGTTCTTATTTGCTTTTTAGTAATCTTATCAATCAAATTCATAATGTCACTCTCCTTTATTAAATTTATGATCATAATTAATTATACCAATTTTAAAATCAGCGGATCACGCTATTAATGATATCATAATTTTATGATATTTACAATACTTTTATTAAATTATTAAATGAAATTTATATAAAAAGAAGCTATTTTGCTTCTTCTACAACTCTTGTTTCTCTTACCACTGTTACTTTTATAGTACCTGGATATTGTAATTCTGATTCTATTCTATTTTTAATATCACGAGCAATCTTATAACTTTCAACATCACTTATTTCTTCAGGTTTAACTATGACACGTAATTCTCTTCCTGCTTGCATTGCAAAGGCTGTATCGACACCTTTTTGTTCATTCGCAATATTTTCTAAATCATGAAGTCGTTGTACATAATTTTCTAAAGAATCATTTCTTGCTCCAGGTCTAGTTGCTGATAAAGTATCCGCAATAGCAACTAATTCAGCAATAACACTTTTAGGTTCTGTATCTCCATGATGAGATTCAATTGCGTTTACTACTATATCATTTTCCTTATATTTTTTAGCAATATTTGCACCTATTTCGACATGGCTACCTTCTATTTCATGGTCAATAGCTTTACCTATATCATGCATCAAACCAGCTCTTTTAGCAAGTGTTGCATTTTCACCTATTTCTCCTGCCATTATTCCACATAATTGCGCTACTTCAATAGAATGTTTTAAGGCATTTTGGCCATAACTAGTACGGAAGTGTAACTTACCTATTAATTCTATTATCTCAGGTTCCACTTTTGTAAGGCCTAATTCAAATAAGGCATTTTGCCCATATTCAATTATTTTTTCCTTAATTTCCTTACAAGTTTTATCGTATATTTCCTCGATTCTTGCAGGATGAATTCTTCCATCTTTTATCAATGTCTCTATAGTAATACGTGCGATTTCTCTTCTTAACGGATCAAATGAAGATAAAACTATAGCTTCTGGGGTATCATCTATTATTAAATCAACACCAGTAACTGCTTCTATTGTACGTATATTTCTTCCTTCTCTACCTATTATTCTACCTTTCATTTCATCATTTGGTAAATTAACAACTGTTATTGTTTGTTCTTCAACAACATCACTTGCATACTTCTGCATACTTTCAACAAGCATATTTTTTGATTTTTTATCTACCTCTAATTTAGCTTCTGCCTCTTTTTCTTTTATATATGATGCAATTTCTAAAGACATAGATTCTTCTACTTGTTTCATTACTAATTTTTTTGCTTGTTCTTTAGTATAACCACTTATATTCTCTAAAACTTTTATCTGTTCTTCTTTTATTTTCTCCACATTTGCTTCTTGTTCTTGAATATCTTTTTGTTTATCTAAAATATTTTTTTCTTTTTCTTCCAATAAATTTTCCCTTTTTTGAAGATTTTCATCTCTTCTATCAATGTTTTCTTCACGAGTTAAAAGTCTATTTTCAGATTCTTTAATTTCTAATTTTTTTTCTTTTATTTCTTCTTCACTCTTTGCTTTTATTTCTAAAGCTTCTTCTTTTGCTTCAGCAATAAAATCTTTTTTTATTTTCTCGCCTTCAATACGAGCATCCTCTAAAATCTTACGAGATTTATCTGTAGCCTGATTTTTTCTAATAAGATTAAATATAAACATTCCGATTATTCCAACAATAAGTCCTAAAAGGACTAGCAAAATGGAGCTTATAACATTTGGCATATTATTCCTCCATTTCCTAAAACGAGTTTTTAACTCTAATATTATTATAATAGTTATTCTAAAATAAATCAAGATTGTAATACTAAAATAAAAAGGAAATTTTTTAAATAATAATTTCCTCATTTAATTATATAAAAATTTGATCACTTTATTTTTATACTTATTAATAAATAAATTATCTACTAATAACATTTTTATTTTCTATTTTATTATCGTTTATAAAACTATTAATAATATCATTTTTATTATTACTAGGATTATCCATACCAAATTCTAGTATTTTAAGTATTTGACCATATATTATATATTTTTTTAATAATGCCTTATTTTCTTTACCTGTAAAATATTTAACATCATTATTATTAATTAAAACATTTAATGCTGCTTGTGCTTGTTTATCTCCATTTTTTATTAATGTATCTTGATATGCTTTTTTTATTATTAAATATTTATCATTTAAGCTTATATCATTATTTTCTAAATTAATTCCTTGCCTTTTTGCTTTATCCAAAGCTGATGAGTCATATAAAAGATTAGTATTATCTAAATCATGTATATCACTATAATTTGGATTATGAATAATATTACTAATTTTTCCTTCACTATCTACCTTAACATATCCATAAATAAATTCTGGCAGTAATTTAATTTGACCATTATCATTATAGTAAATTGGTTTTAAATCCCCATCTTTTTTACCTAAATATGATTTTGGTATTTTAATAATTATACAACCATCAGAACCCTTATACGAATTAGCACTTTTAAGTTGAATATTTAAAATAGGAAAATTACTACAAATGGTTACTGTTTTTTCAATATTAATATAACTACCAAAACTACCAAATGCACCCTGCATAACATCTCCATTGTTTATTAATCCTTTTGAAAATGTGCTACTAATCATTTCATCATCCATTGGAGTATAACCAGTTCTATGTATTCCTATTATATAATCATCAGCTAAAAATAAATGATCAAGTTCTTCTCCTAATTCTTGTGGCATATAGCCTACCTCATCATATTCTTTGGATAAATCTATTAAAACTTCATTTTCATTTAATGACTTACTACTTCTAAGAATACTATATCCTCCATTGCCTTTTAATTTCTTTGATAGTTTTAATCTATATTTTTTTAAATCTTTTTTAAAAAATTTTATTCCCATAAGTCACCTACTTACCTACTATTTAATTATAGCATATAACAAAAAAAAGATTAATATTATTTTTCAACCTTTTCCAAACCTTTATAATATTCAAATCTTTCTTTTGCATTTTCTTTATTTTCTTTAAGTAATGCCTCATAATCTTTATTTACTTTATTCAAAAGTGAATATCTCGTTTGAAGATCTAAAAATTCCTCATATTTATCAAAATCAACATTTTTATAATCTAAAGTAAATCCATTTATAGGATGTCTTCTAAATATAGGGAAATATCCACATTCTACAGCTTTCTTTTCCATAGCTAAAGTATTACTCATTCCACCCTTTATGCCATGTGAAATACAAGGTGAATAAGCTATTACTATAGAAGGTCCATTATATTCACTTGCTTCTTTTAATGCACGAATTACTTGCATCATATTCGCACCTAAAGATACTTGAGCTACATAGGCACTTTTGTAGCACATGCTAATTCTAGCTAAATCTTTTTTATTAGTTTTTTTACCACTAGTTGCAAATGAAGCAATACTTCCTATTTCACTAGCCTTACTTGATTGTCCTCCTGTATTTGAATAAACTTGTGTATCTAAAACTAATATATTTATATTATCATTACTTGCAAGGACATGATCAATTCCACTAAATCCTATATCATATGCCCAACCATCTCCACCAATACACCAATAATTTCTTGATATAATATAGTCTTTTATTTCCTCAAGTTCTTTTGGAATATTTTTTAAATTATCATATACTTCTTTTGTTTTTTCATAAGAATCATAGTTATCAAGCCACATTTTATATAATTCTTTATTTTCACTATTTAAATTTTCTTCCATTATTTTTTTTATTCTATTTCTAATTAAGTTATTACTAATAAGCATACCATAACCATATTCAGCATTATCTTCAAAAAGTGAACTTGCCCAAGGAAGTGTATATGGAGTTGAAGGAGCACTTCCTCCATAAATAGATGAACATCCTGTTGCATTTGCAATTATCAAATTATCATTAAAAAGTTGAGTAAGTATTTTTATATATGAAGTTTCTCCACATCCCATACAAGCTCCGCAATATTCAAATTTAGGAGGTATAAATCCTAGCCCCTTGATTGTATTTTTATTTATATTATCTTTTACTGTTATATTATTATTTAAATAATCAAACCTTTCTTGCTCCATAGATTTAATTTCGTTATTTAAATTATTGAATGTTAATGCTTTATTTCCTTTAAATCCTGGGCATGTTTTAACACAAAGTCCACAACCTGTGCATGACTTGATACATATACCAATAGTAAAATAATAATCTTCTACTTTTTTACACATTACTTTAACATATTCTGGTGCTTTATTATATTCATCTAATGATAAAAGATAAGGTCTTATTACTGAATGAGGACATACAAAAGCGCAATTATTACAACTTATACAATTTTCTTTTATATAATGTGGGACTACTTCACTTACATATTTATTTTCTATTTTAGATAATCCGCCATCAAATATACCACTTGGCATTTTTAAAAAAGCAGATGTTGGAAGTAGATTTCCTTCTCTTTTCATCATTGTTTCATATATATTTAAATTTTTTGATTCATCTGGTTTAATATCAAAATCTACATTAATTTCCTTAATAGCAAATTCTACCATATCTAATGCTTTTATATTAGCATTTACTATATCATCACCTTTTTTAGAAAACTTAGTTTTAATATATTCTATAAGTTTATCTTTAGCAAATTTATAATCTATTAAATTAGTAATGTATAATATTGCCGATTCCATAATCATACTTATTTTGTTTAGTAGACCAACTTTAGTTGCTATATCATATGCATTTAAAGTATATACTTTAGTATTATTTTCTTTAATCAATCTTTTTAATTTTGGAGAAAATAAAGTATTTAATTCCTCAGCAGTTTTAGATGTGTTTATAATCATAATAGAATCTTTGCCTATTTTATTTAATAATTCAAAATCATTAAAATAACTATCCTTAGATACTACCACAATATCAGGATCTTCAACATAATATGTAGATCTGATTTTATTGTTGCTTATCCTTAAATGGGAAACCGTCACTCCTCCAGATTTTTTAGAATCATATTGAAAATAACCTTGTATAAATTTTTCTGTATTATCTCCAATTAATTTAATTATTGATTTAGATGCGCTAACCATTCCATCTGAACCATATCCATAAATTAATATTTCTTTACTATTTTTTATTTTAAAATCAGTCTCTTTTAAACTTAAGTTAGTAACATCATCAACTATACCTACAGTAAAATTATCCTTTGGATTATCAAGCATATCATATATTGCTTTTATATGAGATGGATTTGTATTTTTACTAGATAATCCATATCTTCCACCAACTATTTTAACATTTCTATCTTTTAATGCAGCTACAACATCTAAATATAATGGTTCTCTTGAGCCAAATTCTTTTGTTCTATCTAACACTGCAATTTTTTCAACTTCTTTAGGTAATACATCTAATAAATATTTAGTTGAAAAAGGGCGATATAAATGTACTTCAACCAATCCTAAATTTGAATTTAAAGCATCAATCGTTTCTTTTATAGTTTCACAAACTGAACCCATTGCAATTATAACCTTTTTAGCATTTTTATCTCCATAATAATTAAATGGTTTATAATTCGTATCTGCAAGTTCATTAAGTTTTTGCATATATCTATTTACTACATCAGGCACTTTATCATAAAATTTATTTCTAACTTCTGTTGCTTGAAAATATATATCATCATTTTCAGCTGTTCCTCTTGTATTAGGCTTAGAAGGATTTAAAGCTCTTTGCCTAAAATTATTTACTAAATTTTTATCAAATATTTTTTCGTAGTCTTCTTTTTCTAAAATTTGTATTTTGTCTATTTCATGACTTGTTCTAAATCCATCAAAAAAATGTAAAAAAGGAAGCCTCAATTCTATTGCTGACATATGAGCTATAGCACTTAAGTATGCTGTATCTTGAACTGATGATGATGCCAACATACAAAAACCTGTTTGTCGTGTAGCATATATGTCTTGATGATCTCCAAATATAGATAACGCATGAGTTGACAAGCTACGTGATGCTACATGCATAACACAAGGTAACATTTCACCAGCCATTTTATACATATTTGGTATCATAAGTAAAAGTCCTTGACTTGCTGTAAATGTAGTTGCTAAAGTCCCATTCTGCAAAGCCCCATGTATAAATCCAGCTGCACCTGCTTCACTTTGCATTTCAACAACCTTTACCTTATCATTAAAAATATTAGTTTCATCTAAAGAACTCCATTCATCTATATGCTCTGCCATAGGGCTTGATGGAGTTATCGGATATATACCTGCAATTTCTGTAAATAGATACGCTGTTTTAGCGCATGCTTCACATCCATCCATTGTAACTATCTTTTTCATCAAATCACACAAATCTATATAATAGATTCTCCTTTCATTATATATTTATTATAACATACGATTTTTTTTAGAACAACAAACAAACAAAAAAATCCAAAATATTTTGGATTTGTAAATTATTTACTATCATTTTTTAATTTAAATATTTTTGATATTATTATATAAAATAATACTCCATATATTATATTGAAAATTATCGATGAATATATACCTTTTAATAGATATAATGGATTCATATCAATGTATTCTAACATTACAAGCAAAATATAGCTTATAAATCTATATACGATTATTACTAATATATTTAAAATATTTAAACTAATTATATTTGGATTTATATAACGATATCCAATTTGTATTAAATATCCACATGCTAAAAATGACAAAGTATTTAAAAATGCAGAATTAGTAAATGTAATATCATATATTAATCCAAAAACTATACATATAAATAAAAAATTAGTTTTTTTGTTATTAGAATATTTATATATTATACATAATGAGGTAAGTAAAAATAATGGTATAAATATACTGTCATTAGGAATTATATTAGAAAAAGAAATTTCTAACAAAAAAGAAAATACTAAGGCAAAGTAAATCATTATTCTTTAGCCTTTCTATTTAAGACAGTAACAATCCCAATGTTTGAAAAATCAACAGATGGAGTTACTTCTATTATTACCTCAAGATCATACTCGTCCTTAACAATCTTAGATACTTTTCCTATTATAATACCACTTGGAAAATAATCTGTTAAACCTGTTGTAGTAACTATATCACCTTCATTAATAATATCATAATTTGTTATTCCTTCTATTTTATACACATTTTTACTACTATCATATCCAACAAGTAATCCATATAAAAATATATCTTTACTATTTATTTTAACTGAAATTTTATTATTTATTTCGGCTGTAGTAAGCAGTTTAACAGTACTAGAAAAATTACTCACACTAGAAATTTTACCAATTAAGCCATTTGAAGTTATAACCGCATCACCTAATTTTATTCCATTTTTTGAACCTTTATCAATACCTAATGTATCATACCAATATCCAATATTTCTATTAATTATTGTTGCATTTACATAAGTATATTCACTCAAAGTAGCATTAAGATCCAATACAGATTTAAGTTCTGTTATCTCTTTTTGAAGTTCCACTATTTGTGAATAATAAAGTTCTGTTTTTTCTTCTTGCTCTTTTAAAGCAGTATATTTTTCATATAAATCTTTTGTTTCATTAAATATTTCTACTTTATCCTTTACAAATTTTATTGGTGAATAAAAAATTTTTGCACTAAAATTAACAGAGTCTTTTATAGCCTTTTCAAAAAAGTTTAAATCTCCTTCTTTATTTATAGTCCTTGCTGTATAAGCAATTAAAATACAGACAAAAACTATAACTGCTATTATATATTTTATTTTATTTTGATGCTTTTTCATTTAATCACCTATTTTTATTATATATCATATTTGACTTTTTTAAAAGGACATATCTTTATTTTCTAGAAAACTATAATAATTATTTTTACATATAATTATATGATCTAAAACCTTTATTCCAAGCAATTTTCCAGCTTCTACTAAAGAAGCTGTGATATCATAATCTTCTTTGCTTGGAAGTGCACTATCAGCTGGATGATTGTGAACACATAATATCGCGCTTGCACCAAGTAAATATGCTTCCTTAAAAACTTCTCTTGGGTGAACTATACTATAATTTACAGTACCGATAAATAGTAATTTATCATCAATTATTTTTTTTCTTGTATCTAGATAAACAGCATAAAAATATTCTTGCTTTTTATCACCTATTTTCTCTTTATAAAATTTATACACTATTTCTGGGCTAGTTAACTTAACATCTTTAATATAATCCACTTCTTTATTAATTCTTTTACCAAGCTCTATTGCCGCTATTAAATTACAAGCTTTAGATTGCCCTATCCCCTTTATTTTGCTTAAATTTTCATATTTTATGTCTTTGAATTTTTTTATACTGCCTATATCACTTAATATTTGACCTGCTAAATCTTTTGAGCTTAATCCTTTAGTACCTGTTTTAAATATAATTGCAAGCAGTTCTTCATTACTTAAAGATTCAACTCCGTTCAATATAAGTCTTTCACATGGTCTATCAATAAGAGGTATATCTTTAATTTTTACTCCCATTTATAACTACCTCCTCATATTTTGATAAAACCTGATTGTTAACAGATGAAATTGCTGTTTCATCATCAGTCTTTTTTAAAACTTCATCATAATTATCCAACAATTTAATAAACTCCTGATTAGATATTCCAAATTTTTTTAATATTGTTTTATAACCCTTACTCTCAAAGTACTTTTGTAATTTTAAAGCGTTTTCTTCTAAAGTAGTAATACCAATATATACATAATACAAATTATCTTCCATTGTATATACATAGTTTTGAAGAGAAATTGTATTTTCTTCCATACTTTCTACACTAGAAAAAACACCATACTGTATAAAATAAACTTCATCATATTTTGAGGATACTTTTATTCCACTATAATCATTATATTGTTTTAAAGAAAAATTTAAAAGAAAAAGACCTATTATTAAAGCTATAAGAAAAGTTAATAAATATTTCTTCATATTATCACCAATTTTATTGTAGCTTAATAAGTGGTCTTATTTTGTCGATTTTTAAGACTGTTTTTCTTTATCAACCAAAACTTCACGAGGCTTTGAACCATTTTGTGGCCCTACTATTCCTCTTTCCTCTAGTAAATCAATGCATCTTGCAGCTCTATTATATCCAAGTCTAAATCTTCTTTGAAGAAGTGAAGCACTTGCTTTGCCTTGACTTATTACAAATTCCACAATTTCATTATAAAGTGGTTCTTCGTAATTATCCTCTTTTTCTACCATCGTAGTAGCGCCCATCTCTTCTTCGTCCATAAGCATTGTTTCATCATAATGGACTTTTTGTTGATTGCATACATAGTCAACAATAGCTTTAGTTTCTTCTTCAGAAATAAACGTACCTTGAATACGCATTGGTGCATTTACACCTTGAGGTAAAAATAACATATCTCCTTTACCTAGTAATTTTTCTGCTCCAATCATATCCAATATTGTCCTTGAATCTATACCACTTGACACTGCAAAGGATATACGAGACGGTATATTAGATTTTACAACACCAGTAATTACATCAGTCGATGGACGTTGAGTTGCAACGATTAAGTGAATTCCAGCAGCACGAGCCATTTGAGTTATACGCATAATTGAATCTTCTACTTCCTTAGCTGCAACAAGCATAAGATCAGCAAGTTCATCGATTATTACAACTATAAAAGGCATATGCTTTTCCTGTTCTTCCAAAGGCAAGCCTTCATTTTTTTTATCTATATAAGCATTATAGCTTTCAATATTTTTAGTTTTACTTTCTTCAAAAACATCATATCTACGTTCCATTTCTGAAACAATTCTTTTAAGCGCTATATTAGCTCTTTTAGGATCTGTAACAACAGGAACAAGTAAATGTGGTATGCCATTATATATAGATAATTCTACTTTTTTAGGATCAACAAGAACCAACTTAACTTCATCTGGTCTAGTTCTCATAAGTATTGATGCTATTATACTATTTATGCACACAGATTTTCCTGACCCTGTAGATCCAGCAACTAAAAGATGTGGGGTTTTATTAATTTCCATCCATTGAGGATTACCCATAATATCTCTTCCAAGTACAGCTAGCAATTTCGAATTGGACTTAGACGCAGGTACACTGGATAAAACTTCTCTTACTGTTACCATAGATATATTTTTATTAGGTAATTCTATACCTATCGTATTTTTACCTGGAATAGGTGCCTGAATACGTACATCCTTGGCCGCTAAAGCTAAAGCAATTTCTCTATTTAATCCAAGTATTTTACTTACTTTTGTACCGGCTTTTATTTCTAGTTCGTATTGTGTTACTGCCGGTCCAACATGAGTATCTTTAACAACAGCTTCAATACCAAAATCTTTTAAAACCTGAATTAAAATAGGTATATTATTTTTTATTAAGAGTTCGTTTTCTTTATTATCGGTTCTTGCTGGTTTATTTAAAAGTGTAATTGGAGGAAATACATATTTTTTCCTAATATTATTTTCCTCTTTTATTTCTGTATTATCAATGCTATTTACAACAACTGGAGGTACTTCGACTACATTTTCTTCAATAACTTTTTCCTCTTCTTCTTCTTTTATCTCCTTTTTACCTATATGTATTTTATCTGCAACTTTTTTAACCTCATTACCAGTCTTTCTAAATAACTCATATATTGAAAGCCCTGTAAATATTATAATTCCACAAACTATTAATGCAAAGCAAATAAACTTTGTACCATTTAATGTCAATAAAGATGTAAATATACATACAAAGATTGCTCCTATTATACCTCCGCCCGTATTAGGTGAATCTAAATTAGTTTTAATATATGTCATTACATTATCAACAGTTTGTCTTAATACATTCATACCATCATCCAATATTTTAAAATTATTAGGATCTATTCCATCCTTTTTTATATATGATATATGAAGTAAAGTAAGAATACCAATCAAAATAACAAAAAGGCCTATTGTTTTCCCAGTTAAGATTTTTGGATACTTTCTTTTAATGATAGTTAAAAGGCCGATTATACCTATAAATACTAAAAATACAGCCCATAAACTACCAAATAAAAAGCATGAAAAACCCTTTATAAATTCCGCGACAATACCAAACGGACAAAGTCCAATTATTGCAATTAAAACAAGAAGGATTCCTTTTAATTCAACTATATAACCTTTTTCTTCTACATTTTCTTCTTTTCTTTTTTTCTTCTTTGCCATAAATACCTCCGTACTATAAACATTATACCATATTTGAAATTAAAACTAAATTTTTTTTATAAATTTCTATTTAAAGGTTGTAAATTTATTAAAGATAAAATAATTTTATCAAATTATAAAAATATTTCAATTATACAAATTTAATAAATTATAAATATACTTTTGTTAAAATTTAAAAAATACATAAAAAAATATAAATATCATATATTTATTTAATCAGTTTTTTAAAATTTGTATTTTTATAATTAAATATAAAAAAAGAAAAATTAGTTTCTTTCTAATTCCTCTTCTATTCTAATAAGTTCATTATATTTACACATTCTATCAGTTCTAGACATAGATCCAGTTTTTATCTGACCTAAATCGAGTCCTACAGCTAAATCTGCAATTGTAGTATCCTCTGTTTCTCCACTTCTATGAGAAATAATTGTTTTATATCCATTTTTACGAGCCAAATTTATTGTTTCTAATGTTTCAGTAATAGTGCCTATTTGATTAACTTTAATTAATATTGAATTTCCAGCCTTCATATCTATTCCTTTTTGTAAGCACTTTTTATTTGTTACGAATAAATCATCCCCCACAAGTTGTATTTTATTTCCTAATTTTTCAGTAATCAATTTAAATCCTTCCCAATCATTTTCATCTACTGGATCTTCAATCGATATAATTGGATATTCATTTATTAAATTCTCATAAAAGCTTATTAATTCTTCTGAGGTCAATATTCTATTTTCTCCTTTTAATATATATTTACCATCTTTATAAAACTCTGATGCTGCTACATCAATAGCTATATTGACATCAACTCCAGGAATATACCCTGCTTTTTTAATAGCTTGTACTATAAGATCAAATCCTTCTTTATTGCTATCAAGGTTAGGAGCAAATCCACCTTCATCACCTACACTAGTTGCAAGACCTTTTTCTTTTAATACATTTTTTAATGTATGGAACACTTCAGATCCCACTCTTATTCTTTCTTTAATCGTATCCCTATTAGGTACTATCATATATTCTTGAAAATCTAAATTATTATCTGCGTGAGCTCCACCATTAATTATGTTCATCATAGGTCTTGGTAATGTCTTACCATCCCCTATATATTTATATAAAGGTTTTCCTTCACTAATTGCTTCTGCCTTCATTACAGCCATAGATACACCCAAAATAGCATTAGCTCCCAATTTTGACTTATTATCTGTGCCATCCAAATCAATCATAGCATAATCTATTTCTTTTTGGTTTTTAGCATCCATACCAATTACTAAATCTCTTAATTCATGATTTACTTTTGATACTGCGTTTAATACTCCTTTGCCTTGGTAACGATCTCCACCATCACGCATTTCTAAAGCTTCCCTAACACCTGTTGAAGCCCCACTTGGAACACTTGCTCTACCAACAGTTCCATCTTCAAGTATAACGTCTACTTCTACTGTAGGATTTCCTCTTGAATCCAATATTTCTCTTCCTATTATATTTTTTATTTTCATAAATGCCTCCTTTTACTTATTACTTTATAAAAATATTCACTTTCTCTACTTAATTTACCATTAATAGGCTTAAATTTATCAATAACAGTATACTCTTTATTATCATCATCTACACATAATCTTGTAATATCCATACTAGATACTATTTCATCTTCAGTTCTATATATACTACCAGTTACATATCTATTTTCATGAGTCTTATCATCGCCAATTGTCAAATAACCATCGATATATATAATATCATTCTCTTTTTTAAACCACATTCTTAAAATATCACATTTACTTTTATTTGCAACTTTGTTTTCAGTATCACAAATATCTTTACATTTTCTTACAATTTCATTTAAATAGAAATTTTTTTCATCTACTGTCATGTTAAGATTTGGAAACTGTTCATTATCATATATAACTTCCTCATTTATGTCATCGTTCATTGCAAGTTCCTCCTTTAGATTCGTATATTTTCTTAATACCACTTGTTGTAAGTTTATTTGACAATATATAATCTTCATCTATATAATTATCTTTAACCATTTTTTCTAAATTAACATCGTTTAAATTTATTACGGCATTTAAAACTACCTTATCATTATTGATTTTTAAATCATAATTATATCCACCATATAAATCTTTTAAATTCATATATTCTAAATCTTTAGAGTTATATAAATATTTTAATATTTCTTCATTTTCAGATTCATATATTTCTTCTTTTATAATTTTTTTAACAAAATTACCTTCATTAGTAATTGTATATTTAGCATCTAAACTATAATTATCCATATTTTTAATATCAAATGTACAAATAAGTTCACTTTTATTTTTACAACCTACTATTAAAAGAATAAATAATATAATTAAAATTTTTTTCATGAATTTCTATTCCTCTTTTATTTTTATTTCGCTATTTAAAATTTTTTTTATAACTCTACTATTCAACTTTAATTCATTTGCATCATTAAAGCTCATGTCGATAGAATCCCAAATAGCAACCCATCCAGCTATTAGTATAACTTCTTTTATAATATTTTGTTTAACTAAAGTAGAAATAACAAGAAAAGTTAAGCCAACTATAAAAAATATCAATTGTTTATTGTCAATTATTTTATCTATCTTTTTATAATTATTATGAGTTTTTATTAACCCTTCTTTTATAAATTCTTCTAAATTATCAACTTTAAATTTTATCGTTACTTCTATTGTTATATCGTCTTTTACATATTTAGTTTCTTTTATTAAGTAATTAATCAATTCCTTTGATAAATTATTACTATACTTTTCATATAAATCTGATTTATTTTCTATATTTAGCTTTATTATTTTCATATCTACATCCTTTATTTACATGCATTACCTTTAACATAAGTTATCTTAAATTTGGTAAATAACAAGCCACCATCTATACTATATTCAGTTATAGTAACATCACTATCTTTATCATAGTAATAAGTTTTTCCATTACAGCTTAATTTACTTTTACTATTCATAATTTTTTCTAATTCCTTTTTTATTATAGAAGAAGATCTAATCGTTTTAAAATTAGCTTCATACATGCAACACTCACTTTCCAAATTAGAAAGTTTTGGAACATCAAGTGTAACAAGAGAAGCTCCCATTACTGCCTTTTTTGTACCCATTGGCATAAATTTTAATGTTACCAATAAAACAATTAAAACGACAAATATTATACATATAATATATTTCTTTTTCATATTATCACCTTAAATATATTATACAAGAAAAAAATATAACAATCAATATTATATTTTTATTTAAGTTTATAAATAATGTATTTTACTAATTTTTTCTTCTTTCAACAATATCTGAAGAATCTAGTTCACCTATTAAAAGCGTTGAAGTTTTAATATGATTTGAATAATTTTCAGATACTTTATTGGAATCAAAATTAGCATAACAATATTTACAGTAATGTAAACAAGAATTATAAGCACCTATATCTACCATACTAACACAATTACAATATTTATTTTTTCTTGATGTCCATTTTTTAAAATTAGTTTTGCCAGTTAATTTAAATGCTAAATTAAAGCTCATACAATCATCTTTTACAAATCCATATTCTTTTAAATTATTTTTTTCTGAACAAGTACTTACAGTCATTAAATTTTCTTTAGCGCTTTTAGAAAAATTTATTCCGATTTTTTTAAAATCATCTTCACTAAAAGGTTTTATTTTAAGTATATCCTTGTTATCCTTAACACTTTTATACTCGTCTATGAATGATACTATAATGTGATTTACATATCCTTTTAATAATCTGCACATATTATCAAAAGCTTCTATATGATAATCTATATTATATCTATCACTTAAAAAAATTGGATCATATCTTACATAAACATAATCCTTACCTAATATTTTTGATATTTTTTTTATTGCATTAATAACATTACCTTTACCTGGAATATTAGGTTCAATATCCTTTTTATACGGTGTTAAAGTAATATGAAATACAATTTTTTTATCAATATACTTTAAATATTTAATAATAGGCGTTGGATTTTTACTGCAAAATAAAATTAAATCAACATCTTCAAAATATATTCGACTTACTTTCTTAGGATAAAATGGATTTCTAACATCTAAAAATCCCTCTTTATATCTATTATAAAACCACTCTGAATAAAATGCAGGTATATCAGTTCTTCCACTAACATTTAAAATCATTTTGTCAACTCCATTTTAATTATATCATATTTTCTTTATTTATTTGAATTATAATGTTATAATTATATTGGTGATAATATGAAATTTGATGATATAATTAAAATTAAAAACGATCCTTTCGATATTATTTTAGGATATGAAGACGATAAAAATTTAATTATAAATATTAAAGAAAATCCAAGTATAATAATTACAGGTTCTACTGGTACTAGTAAATCTATTTTAACTCATGAAATACTTTTACAACTTATAAATAAAAACGACAATTCATCTTTAAAAATAATTCCAATAACTCCTACTAAAGTAGAACTTAACTGTTATGCGCAATCTAGCTATAATTATTCTGGATTAATTAGTGACAGTAACGTTGCAATTACAGTTATTCAAAAGCTAATTAATGAAAGAAAAGAATTATTTAAAAATAATTATGTAGAAAATTTTGATTCTTATAATAAACTTGACAAAGTAGAAAAGCTTCCTTTTATAATAATTGCTATAGATGAAGCTACTAATATTTTAAAAAATAATAATAATGAGTTACTTGAAGCAATTTATTCTTGTTTTGAAACAGGTATTAGTATAATTATGAATACTAATGATATCTATAATGACTTTTTTGATTTAAATAATAACGAAAAAGCTACAATTAGAATATCATTTGACTTTGTATCAAGAGATGATGCATTGATGAATAATATTGAAGAATGTCAAAACTTAGAAAATAGAACTTTTTTAATTGAAATAGGAAAACAAAGATTACCTAAAAAATATAAAATGTTTGAATTTAATGATAAAATAATAGAAAAAATATTAAAATAAAAGGCAGCATGCCTTTTATTTTTGCTTTATGTAATTTTCTATTATTTGCTCTAATTCTATTACTTTATCTTGTTTTTCTTGTAATTTTTCATTTAAATTGTCTACTTGTTCTTCATATTCATTTATTCTATCTTCTAAAATTCCTATTTCATCATAAATTGCTTGCCTTGATTCGTAAGCATTCTTTCTATTCTCACGAATTTTTTCTATATTTTCTTTAGTTGTATATACATATATTTTATATATTGAATCATCGA
The DNA here is from genome assembly GCA_947628565.1 of uncultured Bacilli bacterium. Classification (GTDB taxonomy): domain Bacteria; phylum Bacillota_I; class Bacilli_A; order RF39; family UBA660; genus UMGS1613. Next base: position 72,853 of record CANRAH010000001.1, on the reverse strand, counting down.
CTATAATTTTATTATTAAAATCTTTTATAATTCCTCTTAAATAACTAATTAAATTAGAATCATCCTGATATATTGAAAAATCAACTGATCCATCGCCAATATAATTTATTTCAAATTTATAATCTTTGGAATGTTTACAAATTATATTTAAATCGTTAAAAAGATCTGATTCTATAAATTCTATATCATAATAGTCGCTAAATAATATATCATCTCTCATCGGTACAATCCTAGAATCGGTCAAATAATATTTAGATTCCAAATCACGTATATAATTAAAATCTTTAATTGATAAAATCATTATACCAATTGAAATACCTATTATTATTATCGACATAACAAACATAATTATAGTTTTAAACCTATTAACTCTTTTATTAAATATTAAATTGTATATAATATATAATAATAACAAATTTAAAAATATTGTAGTAATTATAAATATAAAGCATCCTATGAAAAATAAACCTGTTTTAATAATTAAAAATGATAAAACAAACGCAATGAATTGAAAAACTAATATAAATAATAAGAATAGAGTTATAAAAATTAAAAAGCATTTGAAAATGAATAAAATTAATTTTAAAAGTCCCTTTATAAATCTATATTCGGAATGTTCTGGATCTCTTATAATTATAGTTTCCTTTTTATTATCATATAATTTTTCATTTTCACTTGAATCTTTAGATATTTCTTGGGTTTTGTTATCAAAATTTTTATTTTTAATTACTACATAATAATCTAAATATCTAATCTTAAAAACATGTAAGAAGATAAGTGCTCCTAATATAAGATAAATTAATATGTAAAATGCATCTATAATATTGTATAAAAAATATCCAAAATGTCCGATATAATCAAAACTATTAAATATTTTATCTAATATAATATTAAATATTATTTTAAATACAAAGAAAAATATTGTAAGTAATAGAATTATTATAATTTGTTCGAATAAACATTTTAGCTTTGATTTTAATTTCATGCTTGAAAACATATCAAATGTCTTTGTTATGAAACCCAAAAAATCATCCATAAATTTATTTATATTTGATTTTGATTCTTTTGTTTCTTTTACTTGTTTTATATCTTGATTAAGCAATTCATCTATATTTAAATTGAACATTTGGCATATTTGTATAACTTTGTCCATTTCAGGATATGCTAGCCCTTGTTCCCATTTAGATACTGACTGCCTAGACACGCCAAGCATTTCCGCTAGTTGCTCTTGTGATAAGTTATTATCTTTTCTTATTTTTTTTAAATTATCTTTTAAATTCATATTTTCTCCTTTCTAACAACAATTATATTTAATACACTGGTTGCGTTCTACCAATTTTAAGTTGTTTTTTGTATAGTTTCGGTTGCATTTTTAAATTTTTCTACTATTATAGCATATAAATAAAAAAAAGTTGATATAAATCAACAATTTAAACTATACTTATTTAATAAATATTCGAAACATTTTATATGCTGTTTTTCATCTTCAATAATCCTATATAAAGTTGCTTTTATATATTCATCATCTATCACACTTATGTCATAACTATATTTTGCTATTGCTTCTTTTTCAATTTTTATATCACTTTGAAGCATATTTATGATATTAGTTGTATAATCTACAAAACTTCCGTTCCAATAACTTGATAAATTATAATTACTATAAACAAATTTAGGATCTATTCCTAGTAATTTTATTGTTTCACCAAGCAATTCTAAATGTTTCATTTCAACCATAGCTATACTAGACAAAATACTAGCAAATTCCAAATCCACATCAAATTTATTAAATTTTTGGTATACATATTGTGTGATTGAAGAAAGTTCACTAATAGCGCCACTGTAGTCTTCAAGTAATAAATTTGCATAATAAGTATTTTTTCTTAATACTTGTACTTTAGGATATGGTTTATTAATTTTACAATCCATTTAATCACCTAATAAATTTTATGAAATATAATTATAATTAATACTTTTTACTACATTGGATTAACATGAATTACAGTTAAATATATTTCATCAAGTTTTTTTGCTATTTCTTTTTCTAAATTATCAGCAATTTCATGACTTTCAAAAGTAGATAAATTGCCATCTACATATATTGTAAAAGATATTTGATATTTATAACCTACAGGAGTTGAATTAAAGTGTATAACTTTTTTTATTTCACTATGACTTTTAATTATGTCATAAACTTTGTTTTTAGTTTGTTCTGATATAGATTTATCCATAAGTACATCATAACTTTCTTTAAAAATTTTAACCGATGTTATAATCATCCATATTGCAATAAATGATCCTACTATGCCATCAAAAAAATATATTTTATATAAAGTAAGTAAACCAGATATTAAAGTACAAAATGTAATAAATATATCATTTCTATGATCCTTTGAATTAGCTTTTATAAGAAGATTATTATATTTTTTATAAAGCTTATCAGTATAAAAGAAAAGTAATGATTTGACTATAATAGTTATAATACAAACTATTACAAACCATATTGAAAAACTTAATTTACTATGATTAATTATAGAATTGAAAGAATCTTTAAATACAAAAATTCCCATTAATATCATTGCAATACTTATTAACATAGAATAAATATATTCAGCTTTTCCATGACCTAAATTATGATCTTCATCTGACGGAATACTTGCTATTTTATTGCCTATAAATGTCATAACACTAGATATTATGTCTCCTGCACTATTAAACGCATCTGCAATCATAGCATGACTATTTAACAAAAATCCTATCAATGATTTTATAATAAGCAAAAATAAATTACCAACGATTCCTAAAATACTTGCTATATTAACACTTTTAAATCTTTCCATAAACACCAACCTATTATATATTTATTCAAAAAACAAAAAAATAATTAGTAAATAAAATATTTTTTATAAGTATATCAAATTTAATATATTTAGGCAATAGAAAATACCATACAAATGGTATTAACTAATTATCTTTAATATTTAATTTTAATATTTTAGCTTTATTATTTTTAGGAATCTTTTTTGGTTTATATATTGAATTTTTTCTAAACAATCTGTCCAATTGACTATATCCATATTTGTAAAATTTATAACTTCCTAGTGAAAGAAATTTAGGATTTAAAAATTCTTCATCAAAATATTTATTACTATCATTATGATCAAATAAATATTTTTTATACACATCAACCAAATTAAAATTAACCATCAAACTATAAACTATTGCATCGTAAGAAAAAATTTCATCTTCATGCATTCTATAGTATCTAAGCATTCTCTCTTCAAATATATAAAGTTTATTTCTGATAATATTTTCATTATATGTATTAAATCTTTTCTTTACTTTTTCTAATTCTAATTTTACATCATTTAATAAACTTATGTTGGCTGAAATGTATCCAGCTAAATTAATATCTTTTAATCCAATAAAATTAATTAAAAAATTATTAACACCAATTTTTTCTATTTTTTCATATTTATCAACATTTTGATGAATTAATTGTTCAAAAGTTAACTTTTCATCCTCAAAAAATATTTGATAGGTCATTTTTTTAGCAAAATATCTTAAAATTTCATTTCTTCCTAAAAAATAATTGTTAATTTGATAAAATCCTAAACCTAAAAATTCCTTATCATCTTTATTTAATTTACTATTTGATATACTTAATTGTGCTTGAGCTATTAAATCTTCATATAAGTTCAAATTATTCATCTTATATTTATATAAATTTAAATCACTTGTATCTCCTATAATATTTTCCATTATTATACTAATTTCAATAGAATTAAAAAATTCTTCACTGTTATAATTTAAATCAATATAATTATCCGCTACCATACTTATAAAATTTATATCTTTTTTAAATTTTTGTATAATATATTTTACAAATTTAAAGTCCTTTTTTACATTCTCACTACATAAATTGTACATTCTTTTATCATTTGAATATTCTATTACCTTAATCATAAAACTAACATTATCTTCTAAAACTTCTATATTTTTTAAAGCATTGCCTTGAATATAATCAAAAATTAATTTCATATCCGTATCAAATAACATTTTCTCTTCCCCCTAATTAATGGGTATAATAGCACAAATTAAGAAAATTTTCAACTATTAGACATTAAAATATTTTATTTCAAAAATTGTTCCTTTTTTACTTGACTTTACATATATACTTCCATTATCTTTTTCAATTATAGATTTTGCTAAAGCAAGTCCAACACCTACACTATCATCAAGTGAATTTTCACTTTTATAAAATCTTTTAAATATATGTGGCAAATCTTTATTTGAAATTCCACAACCATTATCTTCAATTATTATATTAGTATATACATTATTTTTTTCGTATGTAATAGTTATATTGGTGTTGATATTTGAATGTTCAATAGAATTTTTTACTATATTAGTAATAGCTTCTACTTGCCATTTAAAATCTACATTTATGAATATATCATTATCACCAATAACATTAATTTTAATATTTTTTAAATCACAAAGATAAGTTAAATTTTTTATTGTCTCTTTTAACACATCCTTAACTAAAACATTTTCTTTTTTAAATATTATAGTGTTTGCATCAAATTTAGATAACTTAAGTAAAGATTGAACTAAAAAATTAATATTTACTACTTCTCTTTTAATATCTAAAATAAATTCTTCTTTTATATTGTTATCCATATTAGGATCGTCTATTAAATTATCAAGCATAACAAGTATAGAAGTTAAAGGTGTTTTTAATTGATGTGATATATCTACAAGAGAATTTTTAAGATTTTTTTTATCATTTAGTGAATTTATCGCACCTTCTTTCAACATAACTGTAGTTTTATATATTTCGTTTTTTAATATTGAAAGCTCATCTTCAGAAAGTTCATCTATTTTAAGAGAATAATTTCTTCTGTTTATTTCTTTTATATACTTTGTTATTTTATTTAATTCTTTATCTTTTTTAGTATTATATTTTATAAAAATATATATGAGTGTCAAAAAAGATATAACAATCAACATTATGTTTATAATTAAAAATTTATTATATACTTTGTTATTTTTTAAAATAATTGAATCATTATTTATATCAATTCCATATTTTTTAAATATCGAACCTTCATAATCATCTTCACTATTTAATGTTTCTATTATATCTTGCTCATTTAAATAAGGATAAAATTCTTCCAATTTTGATACTATTCCTGATATTTTTCTATTCGTATTAATTATATAATTTTTATATTGATATCTATTTATTATTATAAAAAGAATTAAAAATATTATAAAAAATATTAATATATAAATTAAAGTTTTTTTAAATTTTTGTTTATTTTTCATCTATTCTATACCCTATTTTCTTAATAGTGATAATAATATCAGTATCAAGCTTTTCTCTTAATCTATTAAAATAAACAGTAACAGTATGATCATCTACATAATTACCCGTATTTTCTAAAATCGTATCAAGTATTGTATTTCTACTTACAACCTTATTTAAATTTAAGAAAAGGATTTGTAAAAGTTTTAATTCTAAAGGAGTTAATTCTATTATTTTATCATCCTTTTTTACAATCATCTTATCCATATCAAAATAAATATCTCTAACTTTAATAATACTTTTATTTTTATTTCTTAATAATATCTTATTTACCCTAGCCAACAATTCCTTTGTTGAAAATGGTTTTGTTATATAATCTTCTGCTCCATTATTTAAACATTTAACTATATCATCCTCTTCATCATCTGCTGTTAAAAATATAGTTGGAATATGCTTAATTTCATCAAGAAAATTTATTCCATTACCATCACTCAATGTTACATCTAATATAATTAAATCTATTTTAGGATTAGTGTTTAAATATTCTCTAGCTGATTTTATTGTAGTTTTATTTTTAAGTTCATATCCGTTTATTGAAAAAGCATATTCTAATCCTTTTACTATATTTAAATTATCCTCAATGAGTAAAATATTCATCAAATCACCACACTTATTATACCACAAAAAGAGGATAACCTCTTTTATATGTTTTCACGTCTTATAGTTTCAACTATATTTTGTTTACTAATTTTATTAATAGAATATTTCATTATAACAGTAATTAATAGGAATACAACAATTATTGATATTAATATTGCTTTAATTGGCAATGTATATATAGCGCCATTACTTTTGAATGCAATGAATATTAAAATTGATAAAACTATTCCTATAGGAACACCAAATAATAATGATTTTAATCCCATAAATACACTTTCCAATCTTATCATTCTATTAAATTCTAATTTAGTCATTCCAACAGATTTTAGCATTGCAAATTCTTGTTTTCTTAGGTTCATGTTAGTTGTTATCGTATTAAATATATTAGTTATTCCAATAAGTGATATTACAATTATAAATCCATAAAGGAATATTCCTATTAAAGTAAATAAATTATTCATCATTTTTACATTCTCATATATATTATTAATATTATATTTCTTATCTTTTAAAATTATTTTAATCTCATCTTGTAATTTATCTGGTTCTTTAGCATCAAAATAGATCATAAAATCATCAACATCTTTGATATATTTATCAAAATAAGAATCACTAACTATAATGAAAATAGAATTGTACGAACTATTTTTTAGTCCAAAAGGTAAAGTATCAGTTATGTATTCTAAAGAAAGATTTATAGTACTATCATCATACAATAATGATACACTATCACCCCTTTCATAATCTAATTTTCTTATATTATATGAAATAGTTTTTTCGTTTTTTTCATCATATACACTAACTTTTACTTTATCAAATAATATACCTTTATCTTTTACGTCATCAAATTTCAATCCTAAAGATTTTATATATTTTTTATATTGATAATCTCCAATAGCAATTAAATTTATACCTGCACTAGATTCATTATCTTTTATATTTAATGCTTCTTTATATTTACTATTATATTTAGCGCTGTCAATAGATACATAAACATTTCTCATGTTCGTATAATCATTAATATTATTATAATTTAATTTAGTATTTACAAAAGAAAATGTATCCTTATCATTTACACTTAATGATATGTTATAATCAGTTAAATCTAATTCATCTCTGACTGTTTGAAAAGCCATTCCCATAAATGACGATAAAGCTATAAATGTAGCTGTTGAAACAATAATGGAAATAACAGTAGTTCTATATTTTCTTTTGTTTCTTTTTAAATTTTTATATGATATCTCACCACCGACTTTAAATATCTTACTAATTATTTTAGGACATTTTATTTTCTTTTTATTTATTTTTATATTCGCACTATTTCTAATAGATTCTATAGGGGATACACGCGCTGCTTTAAATGCACTTTTTATTGCTGACAAATATATAGTAATAAAGCCTAATATAAATGAAAGTATTATAGTAATATATGAAAATGAAAATACTAATTTTAATTCTTCAACCAAAGATTCATTTAATAAATAATTACTTATGAATATTAAAATGTATGATGCAAAAAGTCCGCATATTATACCTAATGGAATCCCAATTGCACCAAGTATCAACGCTTCATATAATACGTTCTTCCTGATTTGCTTTTTTGTTGCACCAATACTTCTTAGCATACCATATTGTTTTATTTTTTCTGTAATAGAAATATCAAAACTATTTTTAATACAGAAAACTGATGTAAAAACTATTATAATTAATACTATTATTACAACAGGCATTAAACTTCCAACAGGAGAATTATTTAATGGATTTTTTTGCAACATTATTAGATATGAATTTTCATTATATTCATATTTAAAATTACCCATTTTTTTTAATAATGAGTTTAATTCATCGCCTGACAAATAATCGCCTTTATTATATTTTATAAAAGATTCTTTATCAACCCCTAAAATACCTGCTGTTAAACTTAAATTATTTTTAACTCCTTTTTTAGTATATTTTGTATATATATTAACAGTATCATCTATATCATCAATATTATCCATAAGTGTTATAAATGAATATCCTGGTGAATCATATTTTTCAACACCACTTGTCGGCCTTTCAATAATACCTACAACCTTGTAGGTCATAATTTTTGTATCCTCTAATAATTCTTCATTTATTACATTACCCAAATCATCATATTCTAAAATATATGGATCATTTATATTTATAGGATTTCCATTAATAACTCTAGTCCCTACATCAAGAGTTATAGTATCACCAATATTAATATCTACTTCACCATTAGTTTTTAGATGAGTAGGAATTAATATCTCATTACTATTTTTTGGATACCTTCCTGAGACTAATTGAATTGCTAAATTATCTAACGCTTCCTTAGTAAATCCTTTTACAAATGCGTATGGTTTATATTCGTTTTTAGAGTTTATTAATGCATAACCAATATCTTTAGTCAAATAATATTTTTCTATGTCTCTATTATTTTCAAATATATATAAATCTTCCTTTGGCACATTTAAATATGCTACATGGTAATTACCTTTTTCATTTATCTCAAAAGTTTCAAGTGACGATATCAAACTAAAATACATCGATGAAACTGCTTGAATAAGCGCGACTGAAAGAATTATTCCAATTATCGTAACTATAGTTCTTTTTTTATTTAATTTTAAATTTTTCAAAGTTAATCTATTTAGTAAATTCATACTTATACCTCAGATAATTTTCCATCTTCTATTTTTATAATTCTATCTGCATATTTAGCTATTTCAAGATTATGTGTAATCATGATAATTGTTTGATTTAATTCTTTATTGGATTTTCTTAAAAGAGCTACTATTTCATCACTTGATTTGGAATCCAAATTTCCTGTTGGTTCATCTGCTAAAATAATTGCTGGATTTGTTATCAAAGCTCTTCCTATACTTGTTCTTTGTTGTTGTCCCCCTGAAAGTTCAAAAGGTAAATGTTTCTTTCTATTTTCAAGACCAAGCAATTTTAACATTTCATTTAATTCTAATACATCAATTTTTCTATTATCTAAAGATAAAGGCAAAGTAATATTTTCTTCAACATTTAATATTGGTATTAAATTATAAAATTGATAAATTAATCCCACTTGTCTTCTTCTAAATATAGCTAATTTATCATCATTTAAATTAAATATATCAACACCATCTATAAATACTTTTCCTTTTGTTGGTCTATCCACTCCACCTATTATATGAAGTAAAGTAGACTTACCACTACCTGATGCGCCAACAATTGCAATAAATTCTCCCTTTTCAACTTTAAATGACACATCATCTAAAGCAACTACCTTAGTAGACCCTTTTCCATAAATTTTAGTTAAATTTTCTACTCTTAAAATTTCCATAATTAACTCCTTTCTTTTTAATTATATTACACATCAAGTTACAAGTAAGTTACATTTTATATTTTTGTTAAAAATTAAAAAAGATAGTATTACCTATCTTTAATCCCATTCTTTAAATGACCTTAAAATATCACCAGTATTAGCATTTATATAATATTCATATTCATACCTGTTGTATTTAAATTCAATTTCATAAACAGTAGTATTATATTTATAATCTAAATCGATGCTTAAATCAGCAATATCATTTTGTGTTATATTTAAATTACCTAAAGCAATATCTAATGCTTTACTATTTCCTATATAACCTTGATCATTATTATTGTCATTATTATTGTTAATATCATTATTGCTACTATTATTGTTAGAATTATTATATAATCTATCATCGTCATATTTGTCCTCTAAATTTTCATATTTAAGATATAATATTACACTTGAAATTGATAGTATAAAAACTATACATACTAAAGCAATTACTAGTAAATTTTTATTTTTTTCCATAAATAACCTCTTTTCTAGCATAAGTATATAACATTATCTTTTAATCGTCAATGTTATTACTGCATCGATTATAAATAATATAGGAATTATTATAGAAATGTAAAACAATGTATACTTAAAATAAATATTTAATTTAAAATCTTTATAAAATAACCTTTTTATTTTATCTACCATATTAAACATTCTAATAAATATGACAAATACAATGCATCCTATAAAATTTAATATAATATCATCAATATCAAAACTTCCAACACTAATTAATACTTGCAGCAATTCTATAAATATAGTAACCGGCAAAATTATTTTTATTTGATTTATTATCTTTTTATATTTATCATTTTTTAATATTAGTAAAAATGACAAAGGCACTAACATAACTGAATTACCTATTATATTTAATACTTTAGTTTTCGTTGAAACATTATGTGTTATAAAACGATGAATGCTTCTAAATGGTCTTAAATTATTGTATATATTAATATTTTTTAAATTTTCAAAACTTATTTTTATGTTTGATCTGTTTATGCACATAGTTATACTAAATAAAAGTACAAAATATATCAGTATATAACAATTTATATTATTTTTAAATTCTTTATCGCTTTTTTCTATTAATCCATATGCAAATACCATTAAAGATAATGATAACATAATTACTATAGATCTTATTTCTGCTATATCATAATACATTCTGTTTTTTAAACTCAATGCTATATACAAATATACTATTAAAGTTAAAGATAATATTATATTTTTTATTACTTTTAATTTCATAATTATCCTTTAAAGAATTCATTAAATTTTTTTTCTTCATCCTTTAATATTTCTTCTGTTAATTCATCTCTTGAATTTTCTTGCAATTCTGATATTCCTTCTACAAGTTTTATAGCTTTACCATCTTTAATATATATAAAGTTAGGAGCAAAAATTCTTTTTTCACCAACTTCTATAGAGTTATTCTCTTTGTCACTTAAGACATAATCATTTAACACATCAGATAAATATTCAAGAAGTTTAGAATAAGAAGGAGCACCTTTTTTGACAAGTATTGGTTTTGAATCTTTATCTAAAGTATATGTATCCCTCAATATTTCAACATGGTCACTAGACCAAATATCTACATAATAAACTTTGTCTATATTATTAGATTTTGCAACCTCTATAAATTTTTCTATTACACTTCTACACCATGGGCAATATAATGAACCAAAATAAACATAAAAAGTTTCTTTGTTTTCTATTCTTTTTACTATATCATCACCTGTTTGATATACAAATGGATTATGTTCATCTATATTAATTTCTCTATATTCCTGTTTATTTGAATTTAAAGTACCATTTAATGATTCATATTCTCTTTTAAACCTTGATGAATCTCCTTCTTTAGTACACCCTGTTATTATTAAAATCAATCCTATTATTATTAAAACTTTTTTCATAAATACCTCCAATTTATATTTTACATCATTTTAAATTTTTTTGATATAAAAACTTGGTTGAATTAACTAAACTTTCAGTTGAAATTAATAATTTATTAATATTTTTATTTATGTTTATATCGAAATAAGTACGATGGTCTATGCCCTTTTCCTGTTTCCATTTGATTAGTTTTTTCTACTTTATCAACAATTATTCTTCTAAATGCAGGATCAAGTAATTTTTTACCAAGTATTACTTCATATACTTGTTGCAATTCTTTTAATGTAAATAAATCTGGCATCATATTAAAAACAATATCTGTATACTCTATTTTATTTTTTAATCTTTCCAAACCTGCAAGTATTACAGAAGGATGATCAAATGCAAGATTATCATTTTCTAATATTTTAAATGAATATCTATCAGTTGTTTTCTCTCTCAATAATTTTTTTATTTTAAATTTTATAACATCATTTTTGTTGTCTAAAATAATACTTACTATATTATTTTTTTCTTCATAAAAGGTTATATCAAACCAAGATGAATTTGGACTTAAATTATTATGTAATCTATTTTTATCAATTAAAGCCATATATGATGTAGATACTATTCTCATTCTTGGATCTCTATTTATATCACCAAAAGTATATAACTGTTCAAGATATATATCATCTATATTAGTTTCTTTTTTCAATATACGTTTTGGAGCATCATCTAAATTTTCATCTATATTGACAAATCCTCCTGGAAGACACCATTTATCCTTGAAAGGATAATTATCTCTTTTTACAAGTAATATACTCATGTTCTTTTTTTCATTTTTTCTATAATTATATGTGTGCTTGCTTGATACACTAAAAATTAATATATCTGTTGTCATCGATAATCTTTCATATTTATTTGGATCATAATTTTTTAAAAATTCATCTTCTGATGAATATATATCATTCATAATTACCTCCAATTATACTTTTCATATTATTTTTAAAAGTTCCTCTATTATTAAGTTTACTACTAAATTTTTATTTTCGTTTCTTGATTTTTTTGAAACAATTATATCATAATTATAATATTTATTATTGTCCTTATCATATATACTTATATAAACTTTATTATCATCACCATATAAATTATTTTTATCAACTCTATTTAATTTACCTGTTATTCCAATACCATAATTTGAATTTGTAAATTGACTTATATTCTTACTCATTTCATTTGCCGTATTAGCACTGTATACACTATATTTATTTATAATATTTTCATCAACACCCATTTTTATTTTAAATTCATTTGAGTATGTAACTGCGCTAAATTTAAGTATATTACTTGCCCCTTCTATATTAGTTATACTATTAACAAGTGCTCCTCCTGTACACGATTCCATTGTACTTATTGTTTTATTTTCCTTAGTTAATTTTTGGACTAATAATCTTACTTTCTCTTCCATTTAGACCTCCAATATAAATTATTTTTATCAATATATTCTAGCACCTTTTCATCTAAATAACGATTTCTATATTCCTTATTTTTTCTAATTTCAGTTGATGATACATTTATTTCATCAATATCATTTACTATTATAAAGTTTTCTTTATTTTTAAATTTATTTATATATTTTAAACAGGAAATATGATTTCTATTTATTACAATAACTTTGTTTTCTAATATAGAATCCACATTCTTCCATAAATGAAACTTTAATAAATTATCAGCACCAATAATAAGATAAAACTCATCTTTACTATTCTTTTTTAATTCATTTAATATTTGATAAGTATATTTTAAGTTACTATATTTTGTACTGACAATAGTATTTTCTGTTTCAAAATATTTTAACATATTAAAGCGATGTTCTAAAGGTGCTAAATCTTTTTTATTCCAATAGTTTCCCGTTGGTATAATATAAATTTTATCCACATACTTTCTTTCTAACAATTCTTTTTGTAAATTTATGTGCCCATTATGAACTGGATTAAAGCTTCCAACGAAAACACCTATTTTCATAATTACCTCCTATATGTTGGAATAGTGAATTTATGTTGATTCATCTTATGAAGATATTCTATTTTTTTTCTTTTTTCTATTTCAACTTCATCAGGATTTTCCATATATTTTGCAATATCTTTATATTTAACTCCTAATTTATCTTCATCAGTTTGATTTGAAAGATCATCGTTTGGTTCTTTAAATAAAACTTTATTTGGTACTTTTAAATACTTACCTATTTCTATTACTTCATCAACAGTGAAATCTGCAATTGGTGAAATATCATGTACAGAATCTCCACCTTTAGTAAAATATCCAACAAAAAGTTCACATTTGTTACTTGTACCAGCTACAAGATATGTCTTACCCATTAAATTTGAATATAAAGCTGCTAAATAATATAAAGTTGACATTCTTAATCTTGGTTTTAAATTAATATCACTATTATTCGTTTGTTGTAATGTAAAATCACCTAAATTTTTAAGCTCATCTTTAAAAGTATCAAAAACATTAGTAATATCAAAATTAATCAAATTAAATCCATAATAGTCGCTTACTAATTTAGCATCAATTTTACTTTCTTCTTTAGAATGACATGGCATAGTTACTCCTATTACATTTTCCTTACCAAGTGCTTTTGTAAATAATGCAGCAACAACACCTGAATCTTTGCCTCCACTGATACCTAAAATTGCTCCCCCTAAATTATTTTCTTTGTAATACTTCCTTATAAATTCTATAATATTATTAGCTTCTTTTTCAGCATCAAATTTCATTTTTTCCTCCATATATTTTCTATCAGTATAATTATAACATTACTTAATTAGTAATAACAGTTTATTACTTCAAAATTTAATTTTTATTATTTTTTTATATATTGCTTATTGTTTAAATTCTGATTTTTAGTAGATAAAATTAATTCTTTTTTTAGTTTTAACAATTTTTCTGATAAATCTACATAATAACCATGTGGATTTTCAATTCTTTTTATTTCAGGATATATTGTTTTAAACTGTTCGTTACAATAATTTTTTCTTTCATTTACACTAGGTACATCATATACCTGAATTCCATTTTTAAATATTGCAACTTGAAGTTCCTTTACGTCAAAATTCTCTATCGTTGTAACTTTCCATTCTTCTGTTGGACTCATTAATGTATATTTATTTTTTGGAATTTCTTCATCGTGCAAGGCTATTACATCACCTAATGCAAAGCCTGTTTTTTTATCATAAAATCTATATACTTTTTTATATCCAGGATTTATAGTTTTTATAGTATCATTGCTTACCTTTATTTTTGGAATAATTTCGCCGTTTTTTTCTACAGCAACCAATTTATAAACTCCGCCTACTCTTTCCTTTGATGCTGCTATATTATCTCCAGCACCAATAGAATCTATATATGCTCCTTGATTTATTAAAGATTTAATTGTTGTTTCATCTAAACCATTAGATAAACATATAGTAGCATCCTTGAATCCAGCCTCATCTAACATACGTCTTGCTTCTTTAGATAAATAAGCAAGATCCCCACTATCTATTCTTATCCCTTTAAATTTATATCCATTTGGAATTAGATAATCATTTGCAACTTTAATAGCATTAGGTACTCCACTTCTTAATGTATCATATGTATCTACCAAAAATACACAGTTATTTGGATTGCTTTTTGCATAATCTAAAAATGCTTCATATTCACTATCTGCATCACAAATCATTGAGTGTGCCATAGTTCCAAGAATAGGTATATTATTTTTCATCCCTGCAATCACATTACTTGTTCCCGAACATCCTCCTACATATGCATATTTAGATGCTTCAATAGCTGAGTCTATGCCTCTTGCACGTCTTGCACCAAATTCCATTACGGGAATTTTACCTGCTGCTGTTGTTATTCTTTTAGCTGCTGTTGTTACTAGTGTTCCATGATTAAAATTTGCTAGCAAAGCAGTTTCTATCAACTGGGCTTCTATTACATTTGCTCTTACAGTTAAAATTGGTTCATTTGGAAATATTGGAGTACCGTCAGGTATCGCATAAATATCACCAGTAAATTTAAGATTACTTAAATATTGTAAAATTTCTTCTTTAAAACATCCTAAACTTCTTAAATAATCTATATCTTTGGGTTCTATTTTAAAGTTATTAATATAATCTACTATATTATCTATTCCACCCATAATAGCATATCCACCATTAAACGGATTTTCTCTAAAAAATATATCAAAATATACTTTTTTATTTTGTTCATGCTTATCATAATAAGTTTGAGCCATCGTTAACTCATAAAAATCAATCATCATAGTTTTATTTTCCATAAATTTCACTTCTTTCTATTTTTTATTAATTGTATACCTTGTTGTTCCATAAGCAAATATGCAGCATCTACATAATTTTTTCTATCAGATTCACTATATGTCGCAGTTGATAAAGTATCTACCTTAATATTTACATCTTTATTCCATTCATTAAAGTAATTTGATAATCCCATAGTTCCATTAAATACACATATATCTGTACAACAACCCATTACCAACACTTCTTTTAAATTTTTTAATTCTTTAATCACTTTCCTAAAATTAGGTGCTTCCATAAAGCTTGTCGAATTTTTTTCAATAGATATTACATTGTCCATATTTTCGAATTGTTTTAATTCATCAACTAACTCTGATTCACTCGAAGATTTAAGACAGTGTCTAGTATTACCAAATCTTTTAAACTCAGTTGAATTTTCACTATGTGTATCTTTTATAAATATCGTAAGACCACCATTATATTGATTTTCTTTTATAAGTTCTATTTGTCTTGGAATAATATCACCTATTTTAATATCATGCAACACACCTTCTTTAACAAATCCATTAACCATATCTACAACAATCAAACATTTATTATACAATTTTAAATCATTTACTTTATTCATTATTTTTCCTCCATTCTTGACCTTGTATATAATAAATCATGAAATTCACTTTCTGTTATTAACAATATATTAAAAACAATTTAATTTGTCAATACTTTTATTAAAAAAAATAAAAAAAATAAGATTTAACTTATTTATTCTAAAATATTTTCCTCTAAATTAACTAATTTATAACCTTTCGATTTTATATAAATTATAATTGTAGAAAGTTCTTTTACAACTTTTGAACTTATATTAAATGAAAGCAAAGATCCAGATTCTAATTTATTTTTTACATCCAATAATGGAGTTGTATTTGATATAAGAGTTGGCATTATTGTATAATTACCTTTTATTTTGCAGATATCGATATTATTTTTATTAAATGTTGTAATATAACAAAAACCATTTCTTTGTTTATCTATTTTTTTTATAACCATATCTATCCAATCAAAATTAGAATCGTTATAATCATCTAATAATGTAGATATATTATGTCCGTTTTTTATCATAATTTCTACTAAATTATTATTATTTGTAAACCAAGTTGGTTCCACAAAGAAGGTAGCTTTTATATTGTAATTATCTATAATTTTTAATATATCTTCTATAACATCATTTTCCTTTACAGTGAAAATTAAACTAATCATTCTTTTTTTAGGATTTCCTTTAAGTATATATTTATCCATATTATCGGATATACTTATATTTGGTAAAATATAATCATATATATATAATTCATCATTATAGTAGCCAATACTTTTCATATTCTTGTAACTTTTTTTTATATTTACCTCTTTACCACTTATTCCAGGTATTATTGTATCTCCATCTATAACAGCATCTATAGCATCACTTTTAAATTCGTCTTTCTTGTTTTTTATTTCTATCATTATTTCGTCCATATTGCTTACAACAGTGGCTGTTTTTTCAGTAATAAAAAAGCTAAAGAGCGCTAAACTAATTAGTCCTAGTATTTGAAATATTTTCATAATTAGCTCACCTAATTAAATATATGAAATATATTTATCATTTTTACTAGAAAATATAATTATGATGTGATATAATATAGAGCCAAAGAGGGAGGGCAAAATGAAACACGATTTAAATAGATATTATATAGGTTCAATAAATAAAATATTTGATATATCATTTATGATGGGTTATGGAGCCAAAATTAAAAGAATATCACATATAAAAAATGCTGGAATAGATATATTCTATAAAATAGATGAAAACATATTTTATGGAATTAAAAGCAAAAGAATATATTTTCCACGAAAGAGTAAAATTGGGAAAAAAATAGTTATTCAAGACAAATTAATTCCAATCCAAAAAATATTTGATCATTTAAATATTGAATCCCCTGATAAAATATCTCCAACAAAATTGGTTAAAACATTGAAGATAAATTTTAACAAAAATAATAACATTTAAAACATAGCATAAACTATGTTTTTTATTAAAAAGAAAGCTAATATTAGCTTTCTTCGTCAACACTGCCTATTTGAAGTGAATCATTTTTTTCAAAATAATCCCTTATTTTTTTATCAAGTTCTTCTTTTATTTTTGGATTTTTATTTAACCAATCTTTAGTATTTTCCTTACCTTGGCCTACTTTTTCACCATTGTATGAATACCATGCACCACTTTTTTCAATTAATCCCGCTTCTACTCCTAAATCTATAATTTCTCCTGTGCTAGATACTCCTTCACCATATATTATATCTACAGAACAAGATTTAAATGGTGGAGCCATTTTATTTTTTACGACTTTTATATTAGTCCTATTTCCAATAGAACTATTTCCTTGTTTTATTTGTTCACCTTTTCTTACTTCAAGTCTTACTGAGGAATAAAATTTAAGAGCTCTTCCTCCTGGAGTTACCTCTGGATTTCCAAAAATTACACCAACTTTTTCACGTAATTGATTAATAAATATTACAACTGTATTTGTCTTATTAACTATACCAGATAATTTTCTTAATGCTTGAGACATAAGTCTTGCTTGAAGGCCAACATGAGAATCTCCCATTTCTCCTTCTATTTCAGCTTGTGGTACTAATGCGGCTACACTATCAATTACTATTATACTTATAGCTCCACTTCTAACCAAAGCTTCACAAATTTCCAAAGCTTGTTCTCCATTATCTGGTTGAGATAAAAGTAATTCATTAATATTAACTCCTAATTTAGATGCATAAACAGGATCTAGAGCATGCTCTGCATCTATAAATGCAGCTCTTCCTCCTTTTCTTTGAGCTTCCGCTATCGCATGAAGTGCAAATGTTGTTTTACCGCTTGATTCAGGTCCAAATATTTCTATAATTCTTCCTTTGGGATATCCTCCAATTCCTAATGCTATATCAAGAGAAATTGAGCCACTTGAAATTGTATCTATTTTTTGATGTTCACGTTCACCTAATTTCATTACAGCTCCTTTTCCAAATTGTTTTTCTATATCTAATAAGACTTGATCCAATGTTTTATCAGATGTTGCTTGTTTTACCATTTCCTCTCCTCCTTTAATCTTACAAATACATTATACTAAATATATAAATGTTTGTCAACACTTTTTACGAACATTTGTACAGTTTTTGCAATTTAATTTTTACAGTTTATAAAAAATTTGAATATTATCTTTTCAATATTTACAAATAAATTTGAAATATTTAAATAATAAAAAAACTATTAAAAATAGTTTATCTCATTTCATGATAATCAAGCCTTAATTTATCTGCAACTGTAACAATAAATTCAGAGTTTGTTGGTTTTGCTCTATCTATATCTACACTATTTCCAAATATTTCTTCCATTAGATCCCAATTACCTCTATTCCAACTAACCTCTATAGCATGCCTTATTGCTCTTTCTACTCTTGATACTGTTGTGTCAAACTTGGAAGCTAGCTCTGGATATAATTCTTTTGTTATACCGCCTATCATATTAGGATTTTCGAATACTAAAGATACACCTTCTCTTATATATTGATAACCTTTAATATGTGAAGGTATCCCAAGCTCATGAAGAATTTTCGTAATTGACAGTTGAATATTATTGTAATGTAAGTCAATATTTTTACCTTCCTTTTTTCTGTTGCACAAATCAAGTATTCTTTTTTCTAAATCTGTAAAATCAAATGGTTTTAAAATATAGTAATTTACTCCATAATCTGATACTTCTCTTATGACCTCACTAGTATTATAACTTGTAGCTACTATTATTTGTTTATTTATATTTTTTCTTTTCATTTCTTCAAGTACATATAATCCATCTTTATTTGGCATTATAAGATCGAGAATCATAACATCGAAAGTATCGTTTAAAACATGCTTTAATCCTTCTACCCCATCATATGCTTCACTTGAAATTTCAATTGTTTTACTACTCTTAAAATACTCTTTTACCGCTTCTATTAGTTGAACATTATCATCTATCATAAGAACTTTAATCTTGTCCATAATCATCTTCCTTTTCTATTATAATTATACAACACACATCATAAAGCTTCTAGAGTTTATTTTAGCTAGTTTTGTCACTATATGTCGAAAAGTATCAAAATTTGTAGTTTACTATTTTTTACCTAATCCTTTCTTTATCGTATTTTTTATTCTTGAATAAATTGATTTGTCTTTTTTTATTTTTTTGTTTTTTAAAGCCAATCTATAAACAGAAAGCACTCTTTCAGCAAAATATTTTGATGAATAGGCTTCAGAGTTTACTCTCGCTTGATGGCCCATATTTTTTCTTAATTCTTCATTTGAAACAAGTAAGAACATTTTATCTAAATAATCTTTTTTTGATTTAAATAAATAACCTGTAAGACCATCTATTACTGTATTTTTAAAACTTTCATCATCCAAAGCTAAAACAGGGAGTGATGATGCCATTGCCTCTATTACAGTTAACCCTTGTGTTTCTGTATGTGAAGCAGTTACAAATATATCTGCTAAAGCATAGTAATATGGAACTTCTGACCAAGGCACTTTACCTGTAAAAATCACATTTTTTTCAATATGATTCTTGCGAGCTAAATCCTTATATGATTCAAGATCAGGTCCATCCCCAACAATAATAAGCTTAGAATTTTTATATTTTTTTATTACTTGAGAATGATTATTTATAAGAAAGTCTATACTTTTTTCACTTGCTACTCTACCAAGATAAAGTATAACAACGCCATCTTTTATTCCAAGTTCTTCTTTTAATTTATTAACCTTTTCCCTATTTATTTTTTCCTCATAAAATCTTTCTATTTCAATTCCAGTTGGAATTATATGAACATTTCTATCATATTTATATTTTTCCTTAAATAAATCATATGTCTTTTTCGTTGGCACTATTAATTCTTCAATAGTTTTATCGCAATAGAATCTAGTCAAATATTCAACAATTTTTTTGCTTGCTCCATCAAAATAACCTTTTGTAATATAATGGACATAATCTTCATACATTGTATGATATGTATGTACAACAGGAATACCTAATTGTTTACCAATTACACGCGCAAATGTTCCTATTCCAAATTCAGTATGAGAATGTATTATATCAAGATTCCATTCCTTTATCTTATTTACAGCCCTAATTGGATAAGCAGCAGTTAACCTATAGTCATATATTCCAGTTGGAATTCCCGGTATTCTTATTATTTTACCATCATTTTCAAAATGATATGACATATCATCTGGATTAACTGTCACTATAAATACCTTATGTCCTTTCTTTTTTAAGGCATTTTCAAGCATTTTAATACTTGTTGATACTCCATTTATATATGGTGGATAGGTATCCGTAAAAATACCAATTCTCATCATTTCACCTTCTTTATATTTAAAGCTATTCCACCTACTATCATTCCAAAATAGTAAGTTATAAATCTCCATACAAGCATAATAGCATTTAATTTACTTCCACTTACAAAATTACCATAAAATTCTACAAATCCGTATTCTAATCCACCAGTTGCTCCTGGAATTGGAACAAACGATCCTATAATCATAACATATGCACTAGTTACTATGGACATTGCAGCATTAAATTCAGATCCACCCATAGCATAAAGTACAAATAATGGTACTAAATAAAGTGTCAAAAGCGCTAAAAAATTATATATTATATTTTTTATAAACATCTTTCTATCTTCTAATAATATTTTAGCACTTTTATTAAATTTATTTATTGCTTCATCCCATTTTTTTATTTTTTCTTCTTTATCATTTACTAATTTTAACTTTGTTAAAATATTGATAGCAAAACTTATTAATAGCTTCTCTGCCTTTTTTGAAAAAGCAACCAAAAACATAACAACTATTACAAGCGTATTAATAATAAAACCAAGCGCAATCAATTTTTGAAGAAAATATACACTTTTAAAAATATGAAAAATATTATTAGATATTAATGCAATAAGTCCAAGTATAACTAAAGCTATTTGGTATACGATAAAATTTTGCAATACAACTCCAGTTGAGCTTGCATAATCTATACCGCATCCTTTTAAATAATATATTTGATAAGGTTGTCCTCCCGTTGCAAAAGGAGTTACTGCATTAAAAAATTGTGTCCTTAAAACCAATTGAAAACTTTGTGAGAATTTAAAATCACTATTTATTTTTTTACAAAAGGAATACATAGGATAACTTCTAAATATCCAAAATAAAAATACACAAATAAAAGCTATTAAAAGATAAAATATATTCATAGTAAGTATTTCTGATACAATACCTTTAAAATTATCCTTTAATGAAAAATAAAATACTAAAATTGTTATTAAAATCAATAATATGATATTTAATCTCTTGCCAAATTTTTTCTTCATACTATTTATCACTTATAATTTTTATTCCAGGTAATTCCTTTCCTTCTAAAAGTTCTAGTGATGCTCCTCCTCCAGTTGATATATGAGTAAACGATTTTTTATATCCAAAATTAATTGCTGCTGAGGCCGTATCTCCACCACCTATAATAACAGTTTTATCAGTTTTACTTAATATATCTAAAATTTTTTTTGTACCATTTGAATATTTTTCTATTTCAAAATAACCTAAAGGTCCATTCCAAAATACCGTGTTAGATTTATCTATTATGCTTTTAAATTCGTCGATTGTTTTAAGACCAATATCATATCCAATATCATCATCTTCGAAATCTTCATTCAATTTGCAAACAGAATTACCGTTTAAAGATTTTGATGTAATAGAATCCTTAGGTAATATTATCTTATCTTTATATTTACTTAACATTTCCTTGCAAAAATCTATTGATTCATTATCTATAATAGATGCGCCTATATTATTATTTAAAGCCTTCAAAAATGTATAAGCCATGCCTCCACCAATCAATATATAATCAGCCTTCTTAGCTAATGAACTTATTACATTTATTTTATCACTTACCTTTGCTCCACCAAGTATAATAGTATAAGGTCTCTTAGGTTCAGATAAAATATTTAATTTATCAAGCTCATCTTTTACTAAAAAGCCTATCCCATTTGGGAGAATGGATGCAATACCTACATTTGATGCATGCGATCTATGTGATGTAGCAAATGCATCATTTATAAATATATCACCTAAATTTGCCCAATATCTTGCAAGCGTATCATCATTTGAAGACTCTAACTTACCATTTAAATCTTCGAATCTTGTATTTTCAACTAATATTATATCTTTAGCTTTCATATTAGAAACAGCATCTTCTAATGCTTTTCCTCTTGTTTCATTAATAAATAAAACATCTCTATTTAATAATTCGCTTAAACGATCTTTAACTAAAATAAGTGAATTATTTTGTTTATCTTCTATTGTTTTTATTCTACCTAAATGACTTAATAAAATTACTTTGGCATTATGATTTATCGCATAATTTATTGTATCAAGTGCCATAACAATTCTATTATCATCTAGAATTTTTTTATCCTTTATAGGTACGTTAAAATCTACTCTAATTATAACTTTTTTATTATTTAAATCATAATCCATTATAGTTCTTTTCATATTATCACCAATAACATTTTATCATATTTATTTAATTAAATCTACAATTATAATTTGTAATATAATCTTTTTAATAAAAAAGCCTTAATGGCTTTATAAATTATTCTCTTCTTTGTATTTTTTACATGCTAAATCTAAATCATCAATTAATTTATCAGACAATTCAAAATTATCTAATCTTACTCCTGATGCATAGATATGTCCACCACCATTATAATTTGTTGCAATAGAATTTATAATTGGTCCTCTTGATCTTATTGAACCTCTTATATTATTATTAGTTTTATCATATGATAATACTATCCAAGCATACATATCTTTAATATATGTCAAATTATTTACAACATTACATGCAGTTGATGCATCTGTTTCAAATTCATCTAATATATCTTGATCTAATTTTATATATCCAAATCCATTTGGTGTTAAAGTTAAATTGTTTATGATATAACTTTGAAGTTTTAAATCATGAAGACTTCTCAAATACATATCTTCATAAAGACTTGTAAAATCGATATTTGTTTTTTTTATTATATATGATACAAGTGAAAACGTTTTATATGTCGTATAATAATATAAAAATCTATTTGTATCTCCTACTAATCCTATATATAATTTTTCAGCTGATTCTTTATTTACTTTTAATCTAGTTTTTTTTATTAATTCCATTACTAATTGTGATGCACTACTTGCTTTATCATCTATAAGCTCTATATCTGCATATCTTTCAATAAATGGATGATGATCTATTTTT
Organism: uncultured Bacilli bacterium; assembly: GCA_947628565.1. Lineage (GTDB taxonomy): Bacteria > Bacillota_I > Bacilli_A > RF39 > UBA660 > UMGS1613. Next base: position 48,977 of record CANRAH010000001.1, on the reverse strand, counting down.
ATTTTATATTTAAATTTTGATACATCAACTCCGTCAATTCTTTTTATATCTGGAGTATCTAGGACAATCAAAAGCGAATTATCATACATGCTTTCTTCAAATTTATCAAGGTTGCCTATATATTTGTGTTTAAAAGCAGGCGTTCCAACCGCATATACTTTTTTATTTGGAAACGTATATAATATTGCTTCTTTTAATCCAATTGTACTGCCTAATGCATCAGGGTCTGCTCCTATATGACGAGCAATTACTATTTTATCGTATTTTTTAATTTTTTTATAAATCTGCCTAAATATATTCATATGACACCCACAATCTATAATAATTATACACTATTTTTTTAAAAGAAAACAGTTAATTAGTATATTTATTTAAAAACCCCGTTTTATAACGGGGATAATGTTAATTATTAACTGCTATATTGAATGTATCTTTAACTATCATTATTTCTTCATTAGTTGGTAATACCATTACATTTATCTTTGAAGTTGGACCACTTACAATACCTTCATGAATGTCTTTAAATCCAGCTATTTTATCGTTCATTTCTTCATTTAATGTTATTCCAAGAGGTGAAAGTCTATCTATTACAAGCTTTCTCATAGTTGATCCATTTTCAAGTACACCTGCTGTAAATACGATTTGATCTACTTTACCTTGAAGCTCTATATAATAATTTGCAATGTATTTAGCTATTCTATCTGCGTACATTGTAAGAGCAAGTTCTGCAAGTTCATTATCTTCACTAGCAAGTTTTTCTACATCTCGGCAATCTGCCTCTCCACAAACTCCTAAAAATCCACTTTTTTTATTTAAATCATCTGTAATCTCATCTATAGATTTTCCTGATTCTTGCATTACATATTTAATTATAGATGGATCTATAGCACCACATCTTGTTCCCATCATAAGTCCATCTAGAGGTGTTAATCCCATTGTTGTATCATAACATTTACCATCTTTAATACAAGCAATACTTGCACCACTACCTACATGGCATATTATTAAATTGACATCTTCTTTATTTAATCTTTTTTTCATTTCGCTAGTTATATACTTATGACTAGTTCCATGAAATCCATATTTTCTTACTCCATATTTAGTATACCATTCATATGGAACAGGATACAAATAATTTGATTTAGGCATTGTTTGATGAAATGCCGTATCAAAAACTGCTACATTTATAGCATTAGGAAATGTTTTTTGCATAGCCTTAATACCTGCTAAATTGCCTGGATGATGTAATGGTCCAAGTTTAGTTAAAGATTCAATATCCTTAATTACCTCATCAGTTATTAAAACAGAATCAGAATATTTTTCACCACCATGTAATACACGATGACCGATTGCTTTAATTTCATCTAAATTTTCTATTATTTTATTTTTTAATAATTCATCTATTAAAACTTGTGCTGCTTCTGTATGATCTTTTAAATATTTTTCACTTCTAATTTTTTCTCCATTAACTTTTACATTCCAAAAACAATCTTTATTTCCTATTTTTTCAATATAACCACTAATTAAAACTTTTTCTTCTGGCATTTCAACCACTTGAAATTTAAGTGATGAACTACCTGCATTAACACATAATATTTTCATAAATTCTCCTTCTATATAATATACTCTAATATTCTTAAATTTGGAATATTTAATCTTGATAAATTACCATCTTCTGGTATATTACCTAACATATAATGAATAACACGAATAACTGCAGAATGAGTTACTACAAGTACATTTTTATCTTTATATTTTATTTTTATATCTTCTAAGAAATCGGATACTCTATACATAAAATCTTGTAAACATTCTATATTTTGTACCTTCGTATTTAATACTATATCCCAGCAATCCCATTTGTCAACTTCACTTATCAAAGCGCCTTCATTCAATCCCCAATCTCTTTCTTTTATTCTATCATCAGTATTAATAGGAAGTTTTTTATCTATTAATATCTCTGCTGTGACTTTAGCTCTTTTTAATGGACTTGATATTACCACATCAATATTTAAATTTTTAACTAAATCTTTTAACTTATAAGCTTCTTTTATACCATTTTCTGTCAGTGGTATATCACTTAATCCTTGAACTTTGTTTTCTTTATTCCAAATAGTTTCCCCATGTCTTACTACATATAATTTCACTATTTTTTTTCTTTCATCATAGGGAATAATACTACATCTCTAATTGAAGGTTGATCAAATATAATCATAACTAATCTATCTATTCCAAAACCAAGTCCCGATATAGGTGGCATACCTTGTTCCATAGATTGTAAGAAATTTTCATCTAAATCCATTGTTTCTTCATCACCTTGAGATTTTGCTTTTAATTGATCTTCAAAAGTTTTTCGTTGAATAATTGGATCTACTAATTCAGAATATGCTTTACATAGTTCTGTGCCACTTGCTACTACTTGGAACATATCAACCATTTTATCATTATTATCATTTCTTCTAGTTAAAGGCATCATTACAGCAGGATAATTGTATATAATAGTTGGTTCTATTATATTAGCTCTAATTTGCTTTTTATATATAAAATCTATTATTTGACTTAATGATTTATATTCTTCTAAATCTTCCATTGTATATAATCCTTTTTCTACAATTTTATTTTTTAATTCTATAGGTTCATCTATACTTAAAAAGTCAAATCCTAGTAATTGCTCCATTTCTTCACAATAATTAATTCTTTTCCAAGTTGCTGCACCAAAATCTAATATATTTCCTTGATATTCAATTTTAGTAGTACCAACTATTTCAGTCAATAATTCTTGCATAAATTTTTTGTAAAATTTAATTGTATCTTCAAAATTCCAATAAGCAACATACCATTCAACTTGAGTAAATTCTTGTAAATGTTCTGAATCCATTCCTTCGTTTCTAAAACATTTAGCAAGTTCATATACTCTATTAAATCCAGCAGCTATACATTGTTTTAAATATGTTTCAGGTGCTATTCTTAAATTGCAATCCATATCAAGTGCGTTATGATGTGTATAAAATGGTTTGGCAGAAGCTCCACTTACTGCATTTTGTAATATAGGTGTTTCTACTTCCAAGAATCCATTTTCTCCTAAATATTTATGAATAAATGCATATAATTTACTTCTTCCTAAAAATACGCGTCTTGATTCTTCATTCATTATTAAATCTACATATCTTTGCCTATATTTTAATTCTATATCAGATAATCCATGAAATTTTTCTGGTAATGGTTTTAATGCTTTGCCTAAGAAGGTAATACTATGGGCAAGTAAAGTTTTTTCACCTGTTTGTGTTGTTATTATTTCTCCTTTAGCTCCAATAAAATCTCCAACATCAACTAGCTTTTTAAAAAATTCGTAATCATCTTCATTTGTTACATCACTTTTTAATTGTACTTGTATGGAATCTTCTAAATCTCTTAAACGTACAAAACTTAACTTTCCCATTTTTCTCATAAATACAATTCTACCAGCTATACTAATATCTTTAGTACCATCACTTAAATCTCTTGCTTCTAATAATGTATTTGTTACATCATATTTATCAGGATATGGATTTGTATATTTGCTAATTTCATCTATTTTTTCTCTTCTAACTATTTCTTGTTCACTTAATTCTCTCATCAAATCACCTACACATATAATATCATAAAATATTAAATAAATATAGTCTTTTAAAGTATTTTATTCCTTTTAACTATATATCTTTTTTAAATAATCTTCAATTAAAAAAACTATTAATTTTTATTAATAGTAGCATTAGATAACTTTTCTTTAATAGTTTTGCTTACAAAGCTCATATCAGCTTTACCTTTTAATTTAGGATTTACATATCCCATAATTTTACCCATGTCAGAACTAGATGTTGGATTAATATTATCAAAAGCCTCATCTATTATTTTAAGTACCTCCTCTGTACTTAACTGTTCTGGCATATATTTATTTAAAATTTCTATTTCCCTATTTGTTTTTTCTATTAAATCAGTTCTTTCTGCTTTTTCGAATTCTAAAATAGATTCCTTTCTAGTCTTTATTTGTTTACTTAAAACCCCAATTACCTCATCATCAGTAAGTTCATGATGTTTGTTTATCTCTTCTAATTGAATTGCTCCTTTAACCATTCTAAGTACACTAAGTGTTTCTTTATCTTGATTTTTCATAGCAGTAACTAAATCATTTAATAATTTATCTCTCATAAAATCCCTTTCTTTTAAAATTAAAGAGCTATATAGCTCTTAATAGTTATCTCTTTGCCTTTTCCTTGTATTTTTGATGCCTTCTTCTTTTTTCTCTCTACGTCTAACTCCAGGTTTCTTATATCCTTCTTGTCTTTCTCTAACTTTCTTTAGGAGGCCGTCTCTTGCATTTTTTTGTTTCATAGTACGTAATGCACCATCAACATTTCCATTTCTTACTACTACCTTTGACATATAATCCCTCCTTTCACAAATCTACCAGTATTATAACACCTTATTTTAAAATATACAAGAAAAACTTTTATTTTTAACACATTTAGTGTTTATTTAAACAAACTTTTAATAATATCTAATTTTATATCGTTCAAAATTATACTATCAACACATTCATTTGATGCATTTATCATTTGTTCATCTAACAATTTTAAAAGTTTAGAACGAACAAGTTCTATATTATTTTTTTTATTATAAATAAGAATAAGCGCTTTAAATACATCCTCTATTTTACAATAAGTATTTATCTTATACATTTTTAATTTAATTAGATAATATATCTTTTTTATTTTTCGTTGTAACATAAATTTTTTACTTTCGAAAGATTTTATTAAATCAAGTATATTTATATAAAACTTACTATTATATTTTATACATTTAATATCGATATCATTAAATATTAATATTATTTCTTCCACACAACCTCACAAAAAGAGAGATAAAATCTCTCCAATCAGCATTTAGTATTACCTATAACCCTTATATATGTTCCTGTAATTCTCCCTGTTTGAATTAAGAAATCTGATATATAATTAAATAGCATAAGCCATAGTGGAATTGTTAAAATTAAAATAATTATTATTATAAATTTTTTATCTTTAAAATGGGCAAACATTTCCTGATATCGAACTCCTGATTGCTGTACCAAAGCTTCTACCAAGATCTAATATTGTTGATATTGCCTTTGTTAAAGCATTGAAAAATGCAGTAGTAAGCAAATTAGAAGTTCCCCCATCTATATTTAATAGTTCTTTTTTACTTAATTCTTTCATTTGACTCCTAATTGCATTTCAAAGGCCTTACTATTCCATCTATAACCCCAATTAAAAATGTTACAACTATACCTAAGCCTATCATAAATCCTACACTAAATCCTCCACCATCTACTTTTTTTAATTCATCATTTGTTAATATTTTCATACATCAATCCTTTCTTTTATTTTCCTTTTTATAATTTTGAATACTGTCGTTCTTTCTTTTAGAATATTAATATTAATTATATTGCCTTCAATTATTAAATCAGACGGAATATCTATATAAAATAAAACTTCTTTGTCTTTTATATCGATTATTTTATAATTATATTTTTTCCCTTTAATATATAAAGAATTCTTTTTATTCAATTCGAAGTCACTTTCATTTAATAATGCTTTTATGTAAATTTGATTATCTAAAGTAATCACTACTCCATTTATTTTTTCATATATATTAAACTTTACTTGACAAAATATAATTGTAAATATTAATAGAATAATCAATATAGTAATCCAAGATGTAATTATTGATGGCATTTTTTTATTTAGAATTACTTTAGAATTATTATAAATACTAATTTCTTCCATTTAACCCTCCAATATTTTTCCATCTTTCATTTTAATAAGTTCATTAAATAAGTCTAAATTATCCAATCTATGAGATATAAAAATAATAGTTTTATCTTTATAATTATTAATAACAGATTTAAGTATTATTCTTTCCATATCAACATCGACTTGACTCAATCCTTCGTCTATAATCAATATATTAAAATTTTTAAGTAATGCACGAGCTAATATAATTCTTTGTCTTTCTCCACCGGACAAATTTTCACCATTTTCTAAAATTAGTGTATTAAAACCTAAATTAGAATCAATTATATCATCTAAACAACATATCTTAGAAACATCTAAAAGTCTAGAACTATCGCTATTAAAAAATATTAAATTATTATATAAAGTATCATTAAATAATATTTCATTTTGACCTATATATATAATATTACTATCTATAGTACTCTTTTTATAATTATTTAAATCTATATTATTTATATACACCATATTATTATTTATATTATAATATTTCATAAGGATTTTAAATAATGTACTTTTACCACTACCACTTTTTCCTACAACCATTACTTTAGACCCTTTTTTTATAGTTAAATTTATATTTTTTAAAACATAATTTCTATCATTAAACGAATACTTTAAATTTTTAAATACAATATCTCTATTTTCAAATTTTTTAACTACACCATCATTTGAATTATTATAAACAACTAAATCTAAAACCCTTTTTATAGAATTTTTTGCTTCTCTTATTACGCTATCCAAATTAATAATATTTTTAATAGGCTCTAAAAAATAAATTAATAAAGATGTAAAAGTAAATAATGTTCCTAACTTAATTTTATTCTCATTAACTAAAATGCAGCCAACAAAAATTATAACTACAAATCCAATGTTATTTATAATATCTTTAAGCATATTTTGTAAAAAATATAAATTTTGAAATTTAAATAAATCCTTTAAAAGACATACATATTTTTTTTCGAATTTATCTATTATATTATCTTCTATGTGCAACCCCTTTACTGTTTCATATCCACTTATAGATTCAATCATATAAGATGTTGCTTCACTTTTTTTAGATTGTATTTTTTTTATATAATTTTTGAATGGAAATCTAAATAACAAAATTACAACAAAATATAACAGAATAATGATTATACCAACTTTAAATAAAGAAGCATTAATTATGTAAAGTACAATTAAAGAAACTATAGCAAGTGGCAGATCGATGAAAAGAGAAAGCGCGACTTTGCTTATCATCTCTCTTACATTTTCTAAATCGTTTATCCTAGATAAAACATCTCCTGTATTTCTACTTTTATAATAGCGATAAGGAAGATTTACAATATTATTAAAAATATCTAAAGTAAGTACAAGATCTATTTTTTGATTGATAAAAGATAATGCCCTGTTCCTAAAATAATCGGATAATATTTTTAAAATATATATAGTTAAGAAGATATAGAAAATTAATAATAAATTATTTTTAGAAAATGTTGTATTAATCATTTGCTCTGTATAAAATGATGTTATTATAGAAAACAATGTTATGAAAAAAGATAACATAAATATATTAAAAAGTATTTTTTTATGTGGAATTACTAATTTAAAAATGAAATTAGTAAAAGGAATTTCCTTATCTATTGCTAATGTTTTTATTGGAAAAAAAGTAATAAGTACATTATTATATATTTCACTAAATTCTATAAAGGACATTTTCTTTACTTTATCCATAGGATCTCCAATTATTAAATATTGCTTTTTAAAATTTATTTCGTAAATAACTACAAAATGCTTATATTCCCTATTTATAGTTACATTAGCTATACAAGGTAAAATAATATTATCATAGCTCATTTGATCTAAAGTAGCACTCACACCTTTTGCTTGAAATCCTAAAGCAATTAATGCTTCTTTTAAATGATAAGCAGTAGTTCCTTTTTTATTTGTTTTTGTTAAATCAAACAATGTATTCATCTTTACATAACCACCATAATATTTTATAACCATTTCAAGGCAAGCTACACCACAATCTTTATATTCTTCTTGCACGACCAAAGGATATTTTATCAATTTTATCACCTCCCTATATATATCATCATTTAAAAGTTTTTAATTTCCTTTTTTATACAAAAAAAATGCAAATTTTTTTGCATTTAATTAATTTTAATATATTTTTATAAATACGGTAGTGTCCTTTATCTTAAAATTTTTGTCTCTATAGAAATAATATGCTTCTCTTCTTTGATTACCTGAATTTAATTCGATATAATTAATATTATTCTCTTTTACTAATTCTTCTACTTTAGAAAATAATTTATTCGCATAACCTTTTCTTCTATATTCTTTTAATACCCCAAGATATGATAAAATATAATATTTTTGATTTTTAATATATTCTACTTTCTCTTCTAGTACCAAAGATGCTACTATTATTTCCTTCTTTTTTAATATTAAAACTTTATTTTTACGTATAAGTTCTTCTATTCTATCCTTATTTACATTATAGTCAAAAACTTCTTTTATAAAATTATAATATTTTTCTATATCTTTACTTGTTAAATACTCTACTTCCATTTAAACACCTTCTATAAATATTTTCCTTGTTATAAAATTATATATCATAACTATTATAGTTGAAAACAATTTAGCTATCATATAATGAATACCCATTATATCTACTTGTATATACATTAAAATTGAATTAATTATAAGTCCTATTACACTAAAAATTATAAATTTTATAAATTCTTTTATATCTTGCTTTTTATTTACATCAAATACCCATTTCACACTTAAAACATAATTAAATATAACAGATACACTAAAAGAAATAATTGATGATATCAAATAATGTATTTTTAAAAATTCTGTAAATGCGTATAAAAGACTATAATCTATTAAAAATGCTAGGCCACCTACTACTGAAAACCTAATAATTTGTTTAATTAATTTATACATTCTTACTCCTTATTAAATTTAAATATAATTCATACATTTGTCTATTCTTTTTAACAATTACTTGCAATATTATTCCAGTTATCCATAATAAAATTGAAAGTGTAATAAATACTCCTGATACTATTAAACTTGGAAATCTTGGCACATATCCTGTTTTAAAATATTCTAAAACTACAGGTACACCTAATATTAAAGACATTATTAATAGGAATAATGAAAAAATATTAAAAAATGCACTTGGTTTATATTCTTTAAATAAAATCGCTATTGTTTTTAATACCTTCATTCCATCTTTATAAGTATTTAATTTTGATTGTGATCCTTCTATTCTATCTTTATATTCAATAGGTATTTCAACTATTTTAAAATTTTTATCTACAGCGTGTATAGTCATCTCTGTTTCTATTTCAAATCCCTTTGAAAGTACTGGGAACCCTTTAACAAATTCATAGCTGAATGCACGATATCCAGTCATTATATCTTTAATATTACATTTGAATAGATTATTTATTAAAAATCTAACTAATCTATTACCAAAATTATGAAAAGGTCTTTTGTTTTCTTTAAAATATGTACTTGAAAGTCTATCTCCAATTACCATATCAGCTTTTCCACTTAATATAAATTCACACATTTTTTTAGCGCTTTTAGCTGAGTATGTATCATCCCCATCTACTAAGATATAACAATCAGCATCAATGTCTCTAAACATGCTCCTTATTACATTACCTTTTCCTTGTTTATATTCATATCTTACAATAGCTTTTTCTTGTTTAGCTATTTCATCTGTATTATCTTCAGAATTATTATCATATACGTAAATATCTGCATCTTCAAGTTCTAATCTAAAATCATCAATTACTTTTTTTATTGTTTTTGCTTCATTATAACAAGGTATTAAAACAGCTATTTTTTTATTCATAGAACTCCTCCTTAGTACAATCATTAAATAAAGCAATAATTATTGGCATAGCAAATATGTATGGCATAGCATATCTAAAATATGTATTAACCGGTGAAGCTACACAAACAAGTAATACTATAAAACTTGGGATTAAAAATGCTATATATCTATATCTTTTCTTATATATTAAATATGTTGTAAGGAAAAATAATATCCACGTATTAAATCCTATATTTGAAATTAAACCTATAATTGGTATAAATGGGAAAATAACTCCAAATCCGCTTAAAAGATTCCTTGAATTTTCTAAATTATTATAATGATAATTAAATCCATTATGCTTTATTTTAGTATCATACTTATAATATATATACCAATTTGTTTTAAAAGGATAAAAATATCCATAAGTATTATTTATTGTCGCATCTATATAAATATTAGGTGCTTTTAATAAATCTTTAAACCAATATTTAAAATATTTTTTTAAATCATTAGAAGTTGCATATTTATTATACTTATTTTTAACAGGATCACTTATTTCAGGATCATATCTTGATGATAAAGTAGACATATCTAATACTTTATCATATATTTCATATTCTTCGCTTGATACATCCTTATATTTTACATATCTTGCTGTTTGTTGAAAAGGAATGGAAAGTACCTCTCTTATGCTAGAAGGAGTTACTTTAAAATATTTAAGTATTATATTGTTATATGAAAAATTAAATGTTAAAAATAATATAAATATTAAGACTAATTTTTTTAAATTTTTTTTATTTAATAGGAATGTTAATGGAAAACTTAAAAGTACTATATGAAATCCATTATTCCTAAATAAAATTATTAAAGTAAGTAAAATAAATATTGAAATTATATTTTTAAATTTTAAAGTTAAATCTTTATTTTTTACTATATGATATATTAATATTATATAAAGTATTATAAGTGATGAGAAAATTACATCTTTAACTGCGCTCATAGCATACATAGGATACATAGGTACTAATGAATATATTAATAAAGCAATCAATCTATATTTATATGGAGTATTAATTTTTTTCATATATTTTATTGTATACGCTAAAGTACTTGATAATATTAATATTTGAATTATACTATACATGAATAATCCAAAATTATCATTCCCCATAATATTTCCTATTTTAAGTAATGTACCTAATATTAATGTATGAACAACAGGATGATGATTAGTAATTGTGACATTTGGATCTATCATAATAGAATAGTCTGAATATTTATTTGGTATTTTAAAATATTGTCTTATTTGAAAGCTTGGATCTGGTGAAAGTATTACAGGATAAAAAGAAATTATATAGGGTAGCCATAAAATAAGTATTATTATAATACTTATGATAAATGGATATTTATCATAAAGATTTCTAAATTTAGTCTTTTTATTACTTTCTTTTATTTTCTTATTATCTATAAATTTAAATAATAATAATATAAGAATTCTAAATATAAAAAATATAATTATAAATATAATTAAACTAACTATAATATTGTCTTTTATTAAATTTGAATTACCTACGTACATATAACTTGTACCAAATAATAATAAAAGTGAATAAATTAAACTTAGAATACTTACTTGAAATTTATATTTTAAATTAAAAATCTTTTTCATATTATCACGAAATAATTATATCATTAAAAGCACATAATAGCAAAAAATATTTAACAAGTTAAATATCTCTTACACTATTAACCCCTATGTCATAAAAATTATCTTTAAGATTCCTTTTTTTATAATTATATATATACATTAAATTATCTTTTATCTTAATTTTATATTTGTTTTTAAATCTATCAATTAAGTATCCATTCTTACAATTATATTTTTCTAATAAATTATATTTTGATACCATAGCTTCTTCATATCCACTTATTATAACCTCTAAATTAGGATGTGCTTTATATCTTTTTTCATATTCTCTAATAAGATTTTCTATTTGCTTATAATCAAGTTCATATGATAATGTAACTTTTTTAACACCCATACTGTGCAAAAACGCTACGCTATATGAATTAGTAACATTTAAAGAAAAGTCAGTATCTTTATTTTTATATTTATAAACACTACCTAATTCACAAGCTAAAACAGGTATATCATAATTATCTAAATGCTCACAAACTCTACTTAATTTTAATACACACTTTTTATCATTTAATTTATTGAATAATTCTAAATTATCTACATAAATGATATCATACTTATCTTTAACACTCAAATATTTATCATAAGTGTCTATTAATACACTTTTTTCTTTGACTTTTTTAAAGTTATCAACACAAATCTCATATTTTCCTAATGTATAATCTTTTTTATACATCCTTTTTTCATCTAATGTGTGCATAACTTTTCTTCTTAATTCATTCAACACATTTATAGGAACAAAAATATCATCATCATTTTCTATTTCTAGTGTTTCATATTCGTATATAGTATCATTTATTCTTTTTAATTTTTCCAATATTACATCTTTAGTTGTTTTTGATGTTTTTGCTTTTGTTACAATATAATCACTTTTAATATTTACTATATTTTTTCCATCTGTAACACTAAATTCAATAGGCTTATCAAGTTTTAAAATACATTTTGCATCTATTTTTATCTTCTTATTTATTTTTATTTTTTCATTTAATTTTTTTAATTGTTCATAATCAGTTGTTTTTAAAACAAGACTGCCATTTTTTACTACATCAGATACTTTAATAGTTACTATATCATTTTTAAATGCATTTTTAACTTTTTTATCGCCTTTATATATAGTAATTACTGTAAGGCCAATATCAGGATTACCTATTATACGAATACCATCATTAACATTTAATCCATCTGTTAATTTCAAAGTTATAACCCCTTTTTTATAATCTAGCACTATACCTATTTCAATACCCATATGATTTGGTCTAAACGTATTCGTATATTCATCATTTTTAGCATTAAACAAAAATCCTTTAGTAAATTCCCTATTAAATATTTTTTTCATCTCTTTTATATCCTGTGAAGTTATATTAGTTTTACCATATTTTATATAATTATCTATAGCTTTTCTATAAAGAGATGTTATTAAATAAACATATTCAGGTCTTTTCATTCTTCCTTCAATTTTAAGACTATCTACACCTATATCGATTAATTTACCTATATTATCTATAGTATTTAAATCTTTGCAAGAAAGCAAATATTTTTCTTTATTTACAATTTTTTCATCTATTTCTAAATCATATGGTTGTCTACAGCATTGTGCGCAAGTACCTCTATTACCTGATCTTTCCCCTATTAAAGCGCTCATCAAACATTCACCAGAATAACTCATACAAAGTGCGCCATGTATAAATATTTCAAGTTCTATTTTAGTATTTTTCTTTATTTCTTCTACTAATTCTATAGGGGTTTCACGAGCTAAAACTACTCGTTTTAAACCCAATTTTTGCATCAATTTTACCCCTTCTAAATTGTGAATATGGGCTTGTGTAGATGCATGAATATCTAAAGTGGGATGTGTTTTTCTTACTAAATCAATCATACCAATATCTTGCATTATTAAAGCATCTACATTGTTTTTGTGCAAAAAGTCTATATATTGCATAAATTTTTCTACTTCATCATCATATATTAAAGTATTTACCGTAACGTAAACCTTTACACCATACAAATGGCATGTATTAATTGCTTTTGTAAGTTCATCTAAAGTAAAATTTCCAGCAAAACTTCTTGCACCAAAATTTATTCCAGATAAATATACTGCATCACATCCTGCATTAATTGCTGCAAATAAGCACTCCATATTTCCAACAGGAGCAAGTAATTCGGGCTTCATATTATCACCAACGCTATTTTATCAAATTTCTAATCATAAGTCTATTTATATATTTAATTCTTTTATTTGAAGTATGGTATAACTTTATCCTTTTTTACAATAAAACTAGCTTTTGAAATTTTAATCAATGGTAAATCAGATTTACTATCTGTATAAATTTCTGTTATTGTTGCATTTGGATACTTTTGTTTAAATCTTCTGACCTTTTCTTCACCATAACAATTTTTTTCAAAAAATTTACCTGTTTTTATATCTACCTTTGAACCTATTAATTCCTTTACGTTCAATTTTTTACAAGGAATCTCTAATAAAAATTCTGGAGAAGCTGATATTATAACATCATCATTATGTTGCTTAATTAAATACCATTTTTTTATTTTACAAAAATTTTTATTCCAAAATTCTTCTATTAATTTATCAATATCTTTAAAATCTTTTAAAAAGATGAAGAAAGCTTCCTTTAATTCTGTTTTACTTTTTAATTTTAATATGTATAATGCAAAAGTAAAAAATTGTTTTATCCAATATTTACATATTGATTTTTTCTTTTTGAAACAGAATAAATAAAAATCTTTTGAAGAATCTCCATCATAAATTGTACCATCAAAATCATAAACGATTAATTTCATTTCTTTTCCCCATAACTATAATTCTTCCTATACCATAAGAACCTAATGTAAAAATGATTGTAAGCAGTAATTTACTAATATATAAATTAACCTTAAGTTTATCAACCATTATATATAAACAAATACTATCAAGTCCTAAAAAGATTAATTTCATCAAACAATACTTTATCAATTTATTTATTTCAGATTTTACTTGCGTTATTTTTTGTTTAAACGTAAAAACTACATTTACAAAGTAAGATAATACTACTGAAATTGTATAGGATACAACATTAGCAATCAAATAATTCATTCCAATTATTTCTTTAAAGAAAGCTAATAAAGCAAAATTAACTAATGTCATAATTGTCCCAACAACTACAAATCTAATTAATTCTTTAAATTTAGGTGTTATAAATTTGGCCATAATTTCTCCAAATTAATCATACCATATAATTGATAAAAAAACCTAGATAAATGTAGTTTATATAATATTTTAGTATTGTATAAAACAAAAAATATAATTTTTCTTTCTTTTTGTGGATGAAATAATGATATATACTTATTCTTTTTAAATTTAGGAAATTCTTTTTCCAAAAAAGAAAATGCTTTTGAATATTCCTTTTTCATTTCTACTTTGCCAACATTACTACCACTTTTTAATAAATACCAACAAGTAAACTTAAATGAAAAATAACTCAATAGTTCCTCTTCATCTTTTTCATTAAATAGTTTTTTCAACGAAAGTAAATATTCTTGTGATTGATCTAAGGAATTCTTTTTAAATTTTTTTAATGTTGTATGAGAAATAGAAGAATTATTGAAAACATAATAATATTCTGCTGTATTGCAAAATACTATTTTTGGTTTTGCAAGCAAGCAGGCACTTGAAAACAAAACGTCCTCTAATACAATACCATAAGGAAGAGATAATTTGTTCTTATCTAGAAAAGATTTTTTAAATAGTTTACTAACTGTACTAATTTTTTGCCACAAAACAGTCTCATTATTTTTATAATCTCTTATATATGATACATTACCATTTTGATCCACTTTTGTAAAGTTTGTAGAAACAATGTCAATATCTTTATCTTCTTTTACAGTTTTTATCATGTCCATTATATAATTTTCACCTATATAATCATCACTATCTACAAAGCAAACATATTCACCACTACATCTTTTTAATCCCTCTTGTTTTGCTCCTCCTGGTCCATAATTTTCTTTACCCAAAAAAACTTTAATACGATTATCTTGTTTTTTTATTTCATTAAGTATTTCCCTAGTATTATCTTTAGAGCAATCATCGTACAATATAATTTCTAAATTTTTATAAGTTTGTTTTTTTATAGAATCTACACATTTTTGAACATATTTTTCAACATTATAGCATGCAACAACAACAGAAACTAACACATTATTTCACCTCTTCTTTTTTTGAACAACACGTAGATGCAAGTATACATAATACACCTGATATAAGCATTTTATATCTTCCCTGAATTCCTCCAAGTAATAAAACTAAAATATAACCCAATATAGTAAGCGCAAGTACTGTTTTCATATTATTTTTTTCATCATCAAAAATTTCTTTTAATAATGAAATAGAACTCATAATCCATAAAACACTCATAAAGATATTAGCAAAATAAACATAAATATTTTTATATTTTTTTAACATATCTGCTTGATAATATATATTGTTACTATTATTTGAAAACGAAAATATATCATCTTCATTAGAAAATCCTATTTGAAATTTTTGATGAAATATCGTTGGTAGATATTTTAAATTATTTTTTATTTGTTCTTTAGCTAGAACTGATATTTCATCCATTACTTTCTTTAAATCATATTTATATTTAACCAACAAATCTTCAAAAATGCCAGTAGCTACTTGTGAATTATAATTTTTATTTTCATCTATTGAATATCCCCATAACAAATAAAGTCCTGTTGAATCTACTACCTTTGTATTTATCTGCTTTTCAACACAATAATTTAAAATTTTGCTTGAACCAAAAATTGATACAGTACAAATTACTACAAATATTATTGAAAAAAGAAAGTGCTTTTTTAAATAATATTTAATTTTTTCTTTATTAAACAAAATTGGGAAAATAAAACACAAAAGTTCTGAACATATAAATACTAATAATCCCAATATAGATAATGGCTTAAAGAGATTTATACAAACAATAAATATAATATTTATAAAGCCCCATAAATATAATCTTTTATCAAACGTTTTTCTATATTCAAACATTTTGACCCAACTAGCTATAAAACACAAGAAAAATAATAGTGAAAAATGATCTGGTGTTGTTATATTAGTATAAAGGATCAAGGATGGAAAACAAGCAAATAAACTAATGGCCAGGTATCCAATTTTTTTATTCATAATTTTTTTTGCTATCCAATATACTAAAAGAGCAGATAAACAATATAAAAGCCAATTCATAATCTTAATATATCTTAATTTATGTCCAAAAACATCATATACAAAAGATATAATCTTCATATATGTATACCATGCAGGATACATAGCATAATATCTCTGATAAAAAGTTAACTCCTCGGTTGTTGCTTTTTTACTGAAAATATCTTCTCCACTATTTAAAGCATTATATACTGAATGAGGTGTATTAAAATCAGAGACAGGATAAGTTTTTAGAACTCTATTAACACCTACTCTAAGGAAAAGACCTATAAGTATTATAACTGCAACCAAAATATATTCAATCCATTTTTTCTCCACTTTTATTTTTTTTAATATATATATATAAATAGCAACTATCAATAAAGCTGATACCAAAAAAAATATAGAGCGTATTTTATTCATTTTATATAAAGTTAAAAATGGGCTTATGCTTGAACAGATAAATAAACTTATACATAATACATAAAAAATATTAGTTATAGTATATCGAGAGCATATTACATTTTTTAATTTTTGAATCATAAATTACCTCCAAAATAAATTATTCCTACTATTGATATACCAATTAAAAAGGTAAATATTAATAAAAATTTATCGGAATAAATTACATCTACAGGATCGCCAAAATCATCTTTTTCTATATCCATACTGTATCTCATACATACCAATATAACTAATGGAATAGTCCACATCATAAGTTGGTTATTAAAACTAGAAGCCCATAAAGAATAAAATACAATAGCTAATGAAAAACACATATACATATTTTTATCTAAAAAATTTTCATTATAATACATCAATACTTTCCTTGATTTAGATCCAGATTTTTTTATCTCATTTCTTCTTTTACTCAATCCCAAATAAAAAGATATTGATATTATTGTTAAATATAACCAATTAGAAATAGTAATACCAATTAAAGAAGCCCCATATAATACCCTTATTAAAAAACCTATTACTAAAATTGTTATATCAACTAAAGGAATATTTTTAAATCCAAAGCTATAAAATATATTTAATATCATATATACTAGTATATATAGGTAACTTACAGTTACCTTACTAAGGAAAAAATATTGAAGCAAAAGCGCTACAAATATTAAAACTATAGCTAGAATCGCAGCATTAAAAACACTTACTTTACCAGAAGCTATCGGTCTATTCTTTTTTATATCGTGCATTTTATCTTTTTCTTTATCACGTATGTCATTTATTATATATATACTTGATGCTACCAAGGAAAATACAACAAATCCTATAAAGCAAGAAAGAAATTTATCTTTTTGAAATAATAATCCAGAGAAAATTAAAGGAAAAAATATAAGTATATTTTTTAAATAATGTTTTGGCCTCATCAATTTTATATAATTTTTCATAACTTTTTAATTCACTCCTTTATATTTTTATTTTATATAACTTCAAAGTTATTCGCTATAAATCATCATACCATATTATCCCTAATTTATCAATAATTATAAATTGCAATAAAAAAAGAAGATATTTAAATCTTCATATATTTTAAGCGGTTAAATCATTTATTCTTTTCATAGTTAATATAATATCACTAACATTCAAAACGACCTCATTGCTAGATAATACAGTAAGTCTTAAATTTGTTGCATTATTTATACTATAAAAACATCAGAACTTAATAAATATATTTATAGTTTAATTTATTTTTTATGTCTTTTATTTTTCATAATAAATTTATCGCAAGCAGATATGACTGATGGAAGTAATATTAATATTAATAATGCTGAACAAAGTGTTCCTTGTGAAAGAGTCATACATATTTTAGCAGCAACTGCACTTGAAAATTTACCTACTATAAATGTAACAATTATAAGCACAAGGGCGCTTGTAAGTATCGTATGAATGGAATTATTATATGCATTTATAATAGATGTTTTAATATCTTCTGTTTTTCTTGATTCAAGATAGTATGATGTATAAAGTATAGCATAATCAATAGTTGCACCCATCAAAATACTTTGAACTATTAATATAGAAATAAAATATACAGTTCCCGTGAATGATAAAATTCCCATAGTTAAGAATACTGCACACTGTATAAGTAATACAAGTATTATAGGTATTAAAATTGATTTAAATGTAATAACTACTATAATAAATATAAATATCATTGTAAGTATTGTAATAAAATTAAGTTCATTATTAAATGTTTCACTCATCTCAAGAGCCATAGGAGAATCTCCTATAACATAAAATTCATCTGTTTTTTTATCTAAATCAGATTTGATTTTTTTAATAAATTTAAATGTTTCATCTGATTCAGGTTTTAGTTTTGTATTTAATACTATACGTGAATAATTATTACCTATTAACATATCTTTAGCATCTTTAACACTTTCTTTAGAATCAATTATGTCTTGTTTCATATCATCATCTATATAATTATCAAACCTAGTATCTTTTAATATTTCTTCATTTAAATATCTAGAAAATTCTTCTATAGTAAAGGTCCAATTTTCATCGTATTCATTAACACTTCCATAGTATATATATACTAAATCTATTAAATTCTTATCAAGGTTACTTGATAAACCACTAAGTAAAGTATATAACTCATCTTTCGTATACTTTTTATTATTAAGTGAATCTTTTATTATACCATCTAATATAGTAAGTCTAGTTCTTGAATAATCATCAAAATTATTTTTATATTTATCTTGAGTTAAAATATCATTAATAAGTAAACTTATAAAATCTTGATATGATATAGTTAATTTTTTATTTTGTGTACTGTATAATGAATAAATTAATTTTAAATCATCTTCTGACTGTTTTAAAACATTAGATAACTGTTTTGCTGTATACTTTGTATCATTCAATACACCATCCATAATATTTTTAAGTTGAGTAAGCAATGATAATGTATTTTGATCTATACTATTTAACTTTTCACTATCTTTATTAGAAATAATAAAATTTACAAATTCATATGGTGAAAGCTTTAAACTACTAGATAGATATAAACTATATATACTTTTTAATGTAGTATCATCTATTTTAGAACCTAAAGTATTTAGATATATACTTAATTCTTGATAATTATATTTAATATCATTATTAGTACTATCCATAATAGAATATAAAAGATTTACTTGTTCTTTTTGCGCTCCTAATATGTTATATATATCTTTATTATTAACAATAGATGTTATAAATTCATATGGTGATAACTTTATATCAGTAGTTTTAAATAATGCATTAACTAAAATATTTATAATACCTTCTTGAATTTTAAATGTATTAGCTAAATCTTTTAAATCCATTTTAGTATTTATAAATTCTTTATTACTGAAAGTTTTAAGCATGTCTATACTTTCTTTAGAGTCTTCATCAAATAAATATCCATATTCACTATCAAATAATTTACTTGTAAATGTTGCAAACTCATATAAAGATAATTTATCTTCTATCTCACTATTAATTAAATAATATGTGTATATATTATTAACACTATTTTCATCTATCCCAAATAACTTTGCTATTTCATCTGATGTAGATTTTGTATTTATTTTATCTTTGTTGATAAATTTAGATACATTATTTAAACTATCTTTTGTTTTTTCATCTACACTATTTTTGTATTTATCTTGAGTTAAAACATAGTTATTCATAAAACTTATAAATTCATTTATTGTAAGTTTATTTGCTATATTTTTAGAATTATTATAAATTAATAAATCGTTTACTATATTTTCACTAATATTTAATGTATCAGATATTTCTTCTATAGTTCTTGGACTTCTTAATTTATTTGTATCAATAAAATTACTAAGTAATTCTATATCACCTTTAATATTCTCTATATCTTTATTAAATTTATCGTTATTATATACATCATTTTTAATAAAATTAATTAAATCATTAAGTTTAACTACATTATTTTCTTTTTTATTATTATAGTGATAATAAACAATTTTTAAAAGATAATCATCCACTTTTATATTCTTACCTAATTCTTCAAATTTACTATTTAATTCATTATATTTAAGTGGCATATTAATTGTATTTGAATAACATAACACACTATCAGTATTATTTTCTAGTTCATTACAATATTTTGAAATAATATCTTCATCTTTATTTTTATATATAATAGCCATCTGATTATTTAATTTAAATGTCTTTTCTATTTCACTTGTACCTGATTGTGTGTATACTATACCTAAATTACCTTTTAAAAAGTAACTAGATATAAATATTAAAATGAATAATATAAGTGCGATATGTCTACATTTATAAGATATTTTGCCTATAAAATCTAACTTTATAAATGGACTTTTCTTTTTAGTTTTATATATCAACTTATCACACATAAGTATTAAACAAGGTAATACTGTAAATATACTAATTAAGCTAAATAATACACCTTTTGCAAGAACAAAACCTAAATCCCTACCTATTGTAAAACTCATAAATACTAAAGCAATTAGACCTACTATAGTAGTAACAGAACTACTTGAAATAGCTTTAAATGAATGGTATAATGCTTTCTTCATAGCCTCTATTTTATTAGATTCTGTTAATCTTTCTTGCCTATATCTATTCATAAGCATAATAGAATAATCCATTGAAAGTGCCATCTGTAGAATTGCACAAATAGAATTAGTAACATTAGATACACTACTAAAGATTATATTACTACCACTATTTAATACAACAGCAATCAAAATTGAAATTAAAAACAAAAATGGTTCAACATATGACTCACACATTATAATTAATATAATAAGCGCACAACCAACAGCAAGTACAACAATATAAAATGGTAATACAGTTTTATTATAATCAGATACATTACCACTTGTATCATATAAAGAGTCTTCAAAATATTCATTTAAAGTTGTATATATTTTTTTTGCCTCTTTTGAATCAGGTGGTAAATTAAGAGTAAGTGTTATAAGTGTATAATTATCTTTATCTTCATATTCAATATCAGTTACGTCATCAAAACTGTTTAAATAATTATCAAGCTCATCTTTATTTTCAATTTTATCAACCATTATATTAAGTGTACTTATTTCACTTTTAAATTCCTTGTTCATAATATTCATACCAGTTTTAACTTGTGATGAACTTGGCAAGTATTTTGTAATATCATAATTTATGTTTACCTTGCTAGATAAGATAAATGAAATAGATGTTAAAATTAAAAATAATATTAAAATAAAATATCTTTTTTCTACTATAAAATTTACTATTTTTTTCATAATAACCCCCAATACAATATAATATTCAATTTTTTATATATGTTAATTCAAACGTTAAATATTATAGCACTAATTATATAATTTGTTAATATGAAATTTAAGTGAGTATTTTTCTTTGCACACTGTATGTAGTAGCGTGTTATTATTTTAGGGAAATGGTCTATTGAAGTTAGTACTTAAAAATCACTTGACTTTTTGACAACAAAAAAGAGATAACTTTTACTATTATCTCCTTTACTAGATTTTCTAAATGAATATCTTCTGTTCCAACTGAATTATCTAGAACATTTTTTTTCGTTTTTGTGGCGCGGCAAGAATGGACATAATATGTTCATGATCTTCAATAGATTCACATTTTATTTCTTCATACTTTTTATATTCTTCATATTTATCACCAAATTCTATTAAAAACTTTTCTTCCAATAATTTTAATTTTGTTTTGTCAATTTCAGATAAATCATTATTTAGACGATATAAAGATACATAATTCAAAAAATCATAAACAAAAGGATAAATCTTCATTTCTTTTAATTTTTCATCATTAACGTCAAATTCAAATTGCCCATCAATACGATAGAGCATTACCGAATCAGACTTACCAAAATAAGTTCCTCCTCCCCAATCAATTACTCCGTCGCCATTTGCACACAAAGGGATTGAATCCTTTTCAGGGGTTTTACTTTCAGCGAAAACAAACTCTTCACAATAAGGCTCATCACCGAATAAAGAAGCTTCTTGATTATTATAATAAACTGCATAACCCTCTAAATTTAAAAATCCCTTGCTTTCTCTTATTATAAAATCGAATTTTTTTTCCGTAATTTTTGTTGCTAAATCTTTAAGGATTTCACCTAAATCGAGAATATCATATCGACCATATTTCCTAGCTTCCATTAAAAGTGGACCAAGTTCATCAAATATAATAGCACTTTGTTTGCTTAATTTATCACTTTGTTCTAATGCTTTTTTTTCTACTTCATTTAATTGTTCTTCTAAAGCATTTTTTAAATCATCAATTTGTTTTTTTATTTTTCTTTTCTCTTCTTTAACACTTAAATCTAACTTTTTAGACTGATTTCTAATTTCCATTGATTCAGCACATAAATTTTTCAATTTTTGTAAATCCATAAAAACCTCCCTATATATATTTGGTATATTATACATAATTATTTAATAAATTTCAATATTTATTCATAAACGCTAATTTTAATATGAATTTCCGTTTTTAATAAAATTATTTAAAATTATAAAGAATATTTCAAGTAAATTTAAAAACGTTAGAATTTTTTGCCCTAATTGTAATATTAGGATGCTTCCTATTTCTATTGAAGCGGATTTTTAAATACATTCTATTTATGTAAAAGATAGATACTTTTTTGTGTGTATATCTTTTGTTTCTTTATTTTTTTGGTTTACCAAGCACTTTCCTAATATATAAAAAGATAGAAATTTTTTCTATCTTAATGATTTCTTTTTAAATATGTATCCAACACTTAACATTCCTATTAAAGAAATAACAGAAATTATTAAATATAATGATATACCATCATATGTATTTGGAACTTCTACTTCAGGAGTTGGTTCTTCTATTGCTTTTACGTTTCCTTCTTCATCAGTTGTATAACCTTTAGCAATATAATTTTCAACTGTTTTTGAAAATTTACCACCTTTTATGAATTTTCCTTGTGATTCAGTAAATTCTTCAGTAACATCAAATACATCTTTATCATCAGCTGCAACAAATTCTCCCTTTAAAACAGAAACACTTTTTACACTAGTTTCTTCTCCTTCAGAAGCATTAAATTCTTGAATTACTGATCCATTTTCACTTTTGTAAGTACCATCACTAATTACAAGTTCAATTTCACCACTATAGGCTGGATTTGATTCTATTTGAATAGCAGCTCCAGATTTTACAGGGCCAGATGTTGATGCTTCTATATTATCTTCATATTCTCCTTTAGCAGTTACATTACCATTTAAACTTAAATATCCTGATTTAGCTACAATTCCTGTATCAGCTGTAATATTTGAACCTTTTGATGTTATCAAATGTCCATATCCAGCAATATAAACACCTGTTCCATTTTCAGCTTCGATACTAGAATTTTCACCTAAAATTATGAAAGTATCATTTAATCCTTTAGATATATTACCATTTATACTAATGCCTATTCCATCAGTCCCTCTTGTAACAACAATCTTACCATTAAGAGTCACATTTACACCATATGTTGGTTTATGTGCACTAGATGTTGCTGATTTTGAATATACAACTACACCAGAATATCCTTCTAATGTAACACCTTCTCCTATAGTAACATTTGAATAATTGGCAACATCGCTATCAGATCCAATTACTTTTATAAGAGCATATTCATCTTCTGGATTAGAATCTTTTATAGTTCCAGTTCCTTCAATTGTTAATGTTCCATTTTCAACCTCTATTGCTCTATGTGTTGCATTAATATCAAAACTACCTAAGTTAAGTATAATATTTTTACCTTCATCCACTTTTAATGTATCTGTAATACTTACAGTTTCTTTTAATGTAATTTTAGTATTATCTTCAGCTTCTTCAAATGCTGTTTTTAAATCAGTATAATCACAAGTTGCTGTACAAACAGTTTTTTCGACTACGTCAGCCTTTATAGCATTTGGAACGATGAATAATGCTACTAAACTTACAAATAATAAATTAATTTTTCTCTTCATTTTATCTCTCCTCTCCTATGTTATAATCATACCACATATTAACAAATAAATCAATTATAATTTATTTGTTTACATATACTAAAATTACTTTACACTAATTTATTAAAGCTCCATCTACTTGCAAAATAACACCTGTTATATAACTTGCCATATCACTTGCTAAAAACAGAAAAGCATTTGCAATATCTATTGGGTTTGCCATTCTACCAAGTGGAATTTGTTTTATCAAAGGGTCTATAACATTATCGGGTAATGATTTTACCATATCCGTATTTGTTATACCAGGAGCAACGGCATTTACCCTTATATTAAATGGAGCAAGCTCTAAAGCTAAAGATTTTGTAAACCCATTCACTGCAAATTTGCTCGTTGGATATCCTATACCAGATTTTTGACCATAAATACTCACAATGGAAGAAGTATTTAAAATAACTCCTCTTTTTTGACTTTTCATATATGGTATTACTGCTTTTGACATATTAAACATTGCATTTACATTTATATTCATAATATTTGTAAACTCTGAACTTGTAATATCTTCTATCTTTTTATTTTGAGATATACCAGCATTATTTATGAGTATATCAATACTACCATATATGTCATTAATCTCTTTTACTATTTTTACGATTTCATCATAATCATTTAAATTAGGATAATATCCTCTAACTATGATACCTTCTTTTCTTAATGTCTCAATTGATTTATCAACTGTTTCTTTCCTTGAACCAAATAAAATAACTTTAGCATTTTTTTTACTAAATAGCCTTACTATTTCAAACCCTATTCCTCTTGTACCACCTGTTACTATTACAACCTTATCATTTACATCTATCATATTATCACCAAAATAATTATACACCAAATAAAGAAAAATTTTTACATAATTATTCATAAATAAAAAAAGAAGCCTTTTAGCTTCTAAAATATTATTTTTTATATTTCAATTAATTCATATTCTTTTGTTCCATAGCCTAAATCTACTGCAGCATCTATTGTATGTAATCCATTTCTAGAATTAATTCTTTCTAATAAGTGATCTTTACCTGGATCATTAGAATTCTTTACTAAATCAATGCAAGCTTGATCAATCGCAATTGGATCTAAACTAGCTAAAATTCCAATATCTTTCATACAAGGATCTTCTGCTACATTACAGCAATCACAGTCAACAGACATATTACACATTACATTTATATATGCAATATTACCATCAAAGAATTTAACAACTGATGAAGCTGCATCAGCCATAGATTCTAAGAAACTATTTTGATCTGCTTTAAACATATCATCATATGTACCATTTTCTTTTCCAGCACAATGAATATATCTTTTTCCTTTAGATGAAGCAACTCCTATTGATAGTTGTTTTAAAGCTCCTCCATATCCTCCCATTGGATGTCCTTTAAAATGTGAAAGTACTAACATTGAATCATAATTTTTTAAATTTTTACCTACGTAATTTTTCTTTATTACTTTACCATTAGGTATTTCTAAAACAATATCTTCATCACTATCTAGAATATCAACATTAAAATATTTACTAAATTCATGTTCTTCCATTAATTTTCTATGCTTTTCTGTTGTATCTCGAGCTCCATCATATGCTGTATTGCATTCAACAACAGTACCATTTAAATATTCAATTATCGGTCTCATAAAATCTGGTCTTAAATAATTTTGATTTCCTTTTTCTCCAGAATGAACCTTAACAGCTACATTGCCTTTTAGTTCTATCCCTAATTTTTTAAATATTAAAACAACATTCTCTGGTGTTATATCTTTTATAAAATAAACTTTTGCTTTCTCCATAATTATCACCTATTTATATAATATCATATTTTTAAAAAAATAGTTACCTTAATTTAATTGTTTTAACTCATCAAGAACAAATTTTCCATCTTTTCTAATCAAAACATCATCAAAATATATTTCACCGCCACCATATTCAGGTGTTTGTATTAAAACTAAATCCCAATGTATGCTTGAAATATTTCCATTATCACAATCCTCATAACATCTACCTGGTGTAAAATGCAAACTTCCCATTATTTTTTCATCATATAATATATCTCCCATTGGATGTTTTATCTCTGGATTAAATCCTAAAGAAAATTCCCCTATATAACGCGCTCCTTCATCCGTTTCAAATATCTCTTTTAATTTATCATTATCATTTAAAGAAGAACAATTAATAATTTTTCCGTTTTCAAATTCTAAACTGATATTTTCAAATATATTACCATTATATGGGCTTTTAGTGTTATAAGTAATTATCCCATTAACACTGTTTTTTATTGGAGCCGTATAAAGCTCACCATCTGGAATATTAGCCTTACCACAACAAGGTATTGCTGGCATGCCTTTTATACTAAAAGTAATATCTGTATTTGGCCCTACAATTCTTACCTTATCTGTACTTTCCATAAGTTTTTTTAATGGTTCGATATCTTTACTCATACTTTTATAATCAACGTTCATAACATCCATAGAATAATTGTAAAAATCATCATACTTCATATGAGCCTTATATGCATCAATCACAGATGGGTAATTAAGTAATACCCACCTTCTTTGATTTATTCTAATATCATCAATTTTGCTTGATTTTTCACCTAATTCTTTTCTTACATTTGGTTTAATGTCTTTATCTTCATATTCATTTGAAGTATAACATATTCTTATAAAACAATCAAAATTATCAACCTCATAAGTTTTCATTTTGACCATTTCATCTATAGTTTTACTATCTGCATTTTCCATTATAAGTGAATTAATTTCATCATCTAATAACTTAACAAAAGGTATTCCTTTATTTTTATAAATATCCTTAATCAAACACTTAACTAAAGGATTGCACATACTGCTTTCATACTGTATTAATACTTTATCATTCTCTTTAACTTCAATAGAATAATTGACAATTGTATTACTTAATTTTTTTATTCTTTCGTCCATATCACAATATTCCTTTCTTTACATATTATAACATGAAAGGAGCTTTTTATGTATAATTCTTATCAAAATCCATTAAATTTTAACAATAACTTTAATAATCCAATACCAAACAAAAATGTAAATTTTAATAACAATGAAAGATTGGTTGGTGGAGGATTTTTAGGACCATTTATACTAGGTGGAATTACAGGAGGTTTAGTTTCTCCATTCTTCTATGGTGGATATAATAGACCTAATTACAATTATTATTATCCATACCCTCCATACTATGGACCTTATTATAGATAAAAAACAGGAATCCTGTTTTTTATTTTATTAATTACGCTGTCTCAAGAGAATCAAGATGAACTTACTACATCATATTTATCATGCTCTATGTACTTTTTATACGTTTAAAAGTGTTGCCTAAGCTACTGAATTGGAGCAACAACAACGCGGAACGTGCTTGTACTGTCATTCACACCAAATGAACAATCATAAGCGAATATCCCTGTACCACCAGTAGGATTACTACTGCTATAGACTCCACCACGGAAAAACCATGGCTGTTGTTTATTAACAAATATGAAATTATCTCCATACCAGCCCTCTGTTTCACCTAATGCA
Source organism: uncultured Bacilli bacterium (assembly GCA_947628565.1). Lineage (GTDB taxonomy): Bacteria > Bacillota_I > Bacilli_A > RF39 > UBA660 > UMGS1613. The sequence goes on along the minus strand of CANRAH010000001.1, from coordinate 20,902 downwards.
TGTCCTTTATTATCTTCATTTGTTGGTTCTATTGTATCATATTCATCAAAATATTTTTTTTCTGGTTCACTAGTAAAATTTGCCCCATTAACTTCTATACCCAAAATATTAGATGATCCCCAAGTATCTTTATAGGCTGTTATTAGGTACCCCATTACACTCTCAAGTGCTCCTCCACTCATATCATACACTCCTGTAATGTTTCCTGTAGTTGAGGCTTTTTGACCTTTTCCTGTTTCATATGTGTTTGTACAAATATCTGATTTTTCAGCACTTACACTATCTCCTGCTATCCCTGTTATGTATTTACTACAGTTGTTTATATATACCTCTTCACCATCTTTACCATATTTTCCATACCTACTTTGACTCAAGTATGCAACAGCTCCCCATTCTACATTTTTCATCATATGTGTATCTGTTTTACTTTTATCTATTCTAAATATATTATCATCCTTTGACATTGAACGTGATACAAAGAAGAAATTTGATAATCTATTACTCCTTAATGAAGTAACATTTGGTAGTATCCTTATTCCATCAGCATTAGTACAACTTTCATCACTACATCCTAAATTATTACTATCTTCACTTGTTGATAATGTCTCATGACTTGTTTCAAATTTTCCTACCCATATTCCTGATAGTGCATCACTTCCAAATGTAAATCCTGGATGTATTATATATCCTTCTGTTGCTTTATCTTTATTTTTACTTATAAAGTTTACCTCTATTTCTCCTGGTAATGCTTTATTAGTACTTCCTTTTCCAAATTGTCCATCAGTTGTATCTATTTTATACTCATATCTAGGTATCCACACAAACATGGCTAATATATCTGATGATCCAAAATCATTTTCTTCTTCTGGAACTGTTAATAATGTCCCAACTGTTTTCATCGATTCTTCTTTAACGATAACAGCATTAGCCCATTTTTGTTTATCGTAGTTATACCAATTACTATCTGTTTTATCTACTACTTTCCATTTACCTGTTTCTTCATCATATATTACTGGTGTCAATGAATCCATTAATTCTGGAGGATTTGCTATACTTGTATTTTTATTATCTTCTTGTGATGTATTTCCTCCACTACAATATGCAACATCTTCAGATATCCTCTTACCGTTTTCATATGTTATTGTACCTTTACAAGGTTTTTCTCCTGTTACTTCTATTACTAATTCTATTCCATCACAAGTAATATCTCCATTATCATTTACTGTACACTTGCTTGGGTTAAAATTACTTGTTAAGTTTTTTCTTACTATTGCTTCATCTACAGCTCTTAAATATAACTCTTTACTTCTTATTTTAGAACTTTCACTCGCATCATTTATTACATTTAATACTATTGGGGCTGCAATTAGATAAATTATTGCTAGTATCACTATTACAGCTAACAGTTCTATTAATGTAAAGCCTTTATCTTTCTTATATTTTATCATTTTTTTATTACTCCTTCCATTTATAAAGTTTCATAGTTTAGATATGCCCTTAGTATCATAACCATACTAAGAATAACATATTCAATAAAAATAGTCAATTGTCTTTAAACCTTTATAAGCCCTTACAAATAAAGGAATTATGAGAAAATATAAAATAAAAAGTAATCGTGTTTAATTATAAAAGCATTAAAAATCTTGATTTTAAAGGTCTAATACTTAAAATATATAAAGCATTCAACTTTATACACATAATATTAAAGAAATGCAAGGTAAAGATTATCTAACCCTGCATTTCTTTTTCAAATTTATCTAATATATTTTTAAAACATTCTGGTAATTCACATTCAAATTCCATATATTTATTTGTTGTGGGATGAAAAAAACCTAACTTATATGCATGCAAACATTGTCCAGTATCATCTAGTTTCTTTCTTCTTCCATACACAGGATCATTAACTATAGGATGATTTATATAATTCATATGAACTCTTATTTGATGAGTTCTTCCTGTTTCAAGCTTTAATTCTACTAATGTAGCATCTTTAAATCTTTTTATAACTTTCAAATGTGTTACAGCATTTTTAGAATTAATACTTGTAACAGCCATTTTTTTTCTATCATTATTATCTCTTCCAATTGGTGCATCTATAGTTGCAGTATCTTCATTTATAACTCCCCATACTAGTGCAATATAATTTCTAGATGCCTTTTTTTCACTTATTTGTTTACTTAATATTTCATGAGATTTATTATTTTTAGCTACCACTAAAAGTCCTGTTGTATAAGCGTCTATTCTATGAACTATGCCTGGCCTATATTCATTTACATCACTTAAATTTTTAGAATGATAAAGTAATGCATTAACAAGTGTATTAGTTGTATTGCCTATTGCTGGATGTACAACCATTCCATTTGGTTTATTTATTACTATAACATCTTCATCTTCATACACTATATCAAGCTTTATATTTACAGGTTCTAAATTCATTTGTTCTTCTTTATATTCACCAATTTTAACTATATCACCTGTTTTTAATAAATAGCTATTTTTTACTTTTTTATCATTGACTAATATAGTTCCATCATCAATCATTTTAGATATTCTACTTCTACTTAATTCAAGTTTTTCACTTAAATATGCATCTATTCTTATCGTTAAATTTTCCTCTATTTTTAATTCCATACTTCCCCCTTAATAGTAGTCACAATAATTATTAGGGCGGATAAAACTATGCATATATCTGCAAAATTAAATATTGGAAATAAATAAGATCCAATTTTTAAACTTATATAATCTATTACATATCCATGCACTATTCTATCTACTAAATTACCTAGCAAACCTCCTATTAACAATGAAAATATAGTTAAATTTAAATCATCAAAATATTCCTGTTTAGTTATATAATAACATATTAAAATTAAAGCTATTACAGAAATTAATATTAGTAAAAGTCTATTACCAGTAAGAATACTAAAAGCTGCTCCCTCATTTTTCACAAGGTTTAAACTTAATAGATTTTCTATTAATGGAAATTCTTGATTAAATAACATTTTATTAGTTAGTATTATTTTTATTACTTGATCTATCATTAAAATTATAGTACTTATAACTAAAACATTTTTTAAATTTTTATTCATATAATCACCTATTTAATTATAACACACTAATATTCTTCTAACAACTTTACTTTTTGAATTACTAATTATTATATTACACATTTACTTATTTAAAGTTTTAGTTTCTACTGATTTCTTCAAAACTTTTGTAAGCTTAACACATTCTATATTTTTTCTTAAATCATTATCTTTTAAATAATCTTCTAAAACTTCATTAGCTCTTTTTTCTCTTAATTTTTTTGAAATAATTAAACTTAAAACCATCTCAAAAGAAGATATACCCCAATCAGAATTAATAATTGTTGTTTTTATATCTTCATAGCTAAATGGATACTTACCACTATCTTCATAAAACTCAATTTTTCTAACCTCGTATAAAGCACTTAATAATATTAATGGATTTATTTCTTCTTTAAATAATAAATTTTCATATTGATATAATTTAGAAATTACATCAGATTTATTAAAGCTATCCATAATAAATGAAGGCATATTAGGAATATCAATTAATATTAAAGGATTAATTAATTCACAATCATCTATAAATTCAGATATTTCATTTATAGTATGTATCATCTTTTTCGGTATTTTTTTTATTCCTTGCTCATTAACTATTTTTTCAAATTCAAATATCATATCAATATTGAATCCTTCAAATGTTCTATCTGTATATTTAATAGAATAAACATCTACATCACGTTTTGTTCTTGCAAAAAATCTATAAGATTTTAAATAACTGTTATCATTAATACTTCTTTTACTATCCCAAGTTGTATCAAAATAATATATTCCATTTATTTTATATTTATCATCTTTAACATACGCTATATTTCTTCTATGACCATGCTTTTTATTATCACTATTTTTTATACTATACATACGTGATTTTATACCTAAGTTATTTAAAACTTTTTCAAATATATTAGCAAACCCTACACATACAATTTTATCACCTAATAAAACTTGCGTTAAATCTCTTGATATAGTTTCTTTTTCAAATTCGCCCTCAGAATTATATACTCTATCCCTAACTAAATCATAAGCATACATAATCTGTTCTAATGGGCTTAAATTATATTTTTTTATTTTATTTACTATTTTATCAATTGCATCTAAAGTTTTTTTATACTCTTGTATAGATACTTCTTCATCATTTCCATCAATATATAAATATATATTGTTATATTCACCAAATAAATTTTCTATTACATCAAAATTATCGTGATTTATTGAATATTCACCATCCAAATATAATTTATATTCTTTTAATATAGGATTACGTTCTATAAATTTTTTCATTTCGTTAGTTGGAAAAATGGTAAAATCAGAACAACTTTTTAAAACATCTATATCTTCTTTAATTAAATTTTCTATTGATGAAATGCTATTTTGAAAAAGATTGCAATCAATTTTAAGAGCATTTAGTTCTTTTTCAAGTAATGACAAAAAATTTTTTTTTGAAAGAATTTCTTTTAAATCTGTTTCTGGAGTTAAATACAATTCAATTGCATAAGTATTATCATCATAAATAAAAGTATTTACATTCAAAAATATACTATCCGAAAAATTTATTTTTATTAAAAAATTCATCTTTATCAACTCCTCAAAAATGTATAAAGAAATACAAATTAAATATCATATAAATTAATCATTTACAAATTAGATAAATTACTTATGCGTTATTTTAGCATATATACTTAAAAATGTAAATCTCATATAATAAATTTATAAGTTATAATAATTACTATAAATGCAAGTGAAACAAAAAATTTATCTAAATAAAATAAAATGTTATAGTAAAATCACTATAACATTTTCATATTTATTTTTTATACATTATATCTATATCAACATCACTAGATATTCCATCTATTTTGCCATTATTACAAAGTTGCCAAAATTGATAATCACCTTCATAATTCGTTTCATCTGTATAATGAGCAAGCCAAACAGGATTATTTTCTTTATTAGTCCAAATAGTTTCTAAATAGAATTTACTACTGTAAAGCATTCCATTATAACCTTTATTTTCTACCGCTTTAATAAATTCATCGGCTATACTATTTATATCATAAAAACTTATTTTAAATGAATTCCAACTAGACCAACTTTCCCAATCAAATACAATAGGCAAATCTAATTTTTCACCACTTAAAGTTTTTATTACATAATTGGCTTGATTGATAGCTTCATCTATAGATGTAGCAATACTATAAAGATATACACCTACTTTAAGCCCAGCCTCTTTAGCTTTTTTTATGTTTTGAGCATAATATTCATCAATTACAAGTTCCCCTTTTTGCTCATTTTGACGCGCTATTCTCATTATTACAAAAGTAGCTCCAGCATTCTTTACTTTATTAAAATCTATTTCTCCCTGCCATTTTGATATATCTATTCCTATTTCTGTATTATCATTTTTATGCTTTTTATATATATCAGAAAAATTAATTTTAGTTTTATTATTTGAAGATTTAGGTAATGATTCCACAATATTTAAAGTTACATTAACTTTTTTTTCATTACCACTTTCATCGGTTAATATATATATTAAATTATAAGTACCGACCTTTGATAAATCATAAGTACCTTCTATTTTACAATTAACGTCTTTAGTATAATTATCGCCATATGTTATAACATCACATAAATCTTCATCATAATTAATAAGTAAAGTTTTATTTGTACCACTAAATACAAGTGGAGATATTGTATCTTTTATCTTTATTTTTAGATTATAAATAAATTTTTTACCATCATACTCATAGTAAACGCTTAGATCTTGAACTCCTAACTTTTCAGTATTAATTTTATAATTTTCACTTATTAATTTTACATCATCATTAGCAACCTTTATAACGTCATTCAAATAAATATCACTATAAACTTCAAATGTACTATTTTCTATATTTATAAAATCATTTGTTTTATCTTCATAAATAACGTCTTTAGATTTACACCCATAAGTAAATAAGCTAATTAATAATATTAAAATAATTTTCATATTCATCACTATTTTATTATATCATACATAAACTCGTTTTAAAACTAAAACATCTTGAATTACTATATAAATATTACTTTATCTTTCCGTTGTACATATCCTGAAATATTCCCGGGTTTTCAATTAATTCCTTATATTTCCCATTTTGAACAATTTCACCATTGTCAAATACTAATATTTTATCACTGTTTTGTAATGTTGTAAGTCTATGCGCTATAGATATTATAGCTGTTTTATCGACTGTCTTTAATTGTTCTATTTGCATTTGAATATATTTTTCAGAAGTATTATCTAAAGCACTTGTTGCTTCATCTAAAATTAATAATTTAGGTTTCCTTAAAAAAATCCTAGCTATAGCAATACGTTGCCTTTGACCTCCCGATAAATTACTTCCACCTTCTGATAAAACAGTATCATATCCATTAGGTAAAGATTCTATAAAATCATCTATGTAAGCTTTTCTTGCAGCCTCTTTAATTTCATCATCACTTACTTCTCTATGCATGCCATAACAAATATTTTTCTTTATTGTATCTGCTATAATAAATGGATTTTGAGGCACTAGTGCCATAGTATTTGATATGTCATCACGAGATAAATTAGTTAAATTTTTACCTTCAATAAAAATACTTCCACTATTATTTTTTTCAAGTTTAGTTAAAAGTTTTATAAAAGTAGATTTACCACAACCACTTGGTCCAGCTATACCAATAAATTCTCCTTTTTGAATATCTAAATTTAAATTTTTAATAATTTTTTTTGTATCATTTTTATAAGAAAATTCTACATTTTTTATATGTATAAATGATTTATTTACATCATTTTCATTATTATTTTTAATTCTTTTATAAGAAAAATCCTTTTCTAAATCAATTATATTAAAATATTCTCTAGCTAAAATTGTAGATTCTGATAATTCATCGAATATACGATGTAATTCACGCAATGGTGTGGTTAATTGTGTAAAACATAAATAAGCTGTAAGCACAGTTCCAACACTGATTACTCCTTCACCCGCTAAATATGCGCTAGTTCCAATAACTAATACTGTGAATATTGCTTCATTTACAAATTTTAAGCAATCATAAAAGGCCATTGACTTATGATGTTTCATTTCTTTAATGCGTAAATATTCAGATTTATCTGTAAATCTATTAACCTCTTTTTCAGCGTTATTAGTTACTCTTATTACTTCAATTCCATTTATTAATTCTACCATAGTTCCATCCATAGATGATTTTTCTTCCATAAGTTCCACTCTAATTCCTTTTTGAGTAGATATTTGTCTAAAGACAATTAAAATACCTATTGGAATAACAAACAACATTAATATTGATAAAAATAATGGTAATTTAGAAAAAATAACAACAATTGCAGCCACACCACTAAATATTGCTGGAGCAAAATCCATAAAAAGTAGTTTTAACAATTTTATTGTTCCATCCAAACTTCTATTTAATTTTCCATGTATATTTCCAGTCATATTTTCTTTAAAATAAGTTAAAGATGCATGTAATAATGAATTTACTGCTTGCGAACGAGCATTTTTTTCGCATCTAGTGCAGGTATCTTCTACAATAACACGTCTAATCACTTTTATTATTTCATTAGAAACTGTTACTACTAATATAAATAATAAAAATGGAATAATCTTTATAAATGATAAATTATTCTGATTCAAAACATCATCAGTCAATTGTCCAATTGATAATGGTAATAATTGACTTAAAATTGCAGAAATAATCATTATAATTATAATTACAACAAAATTTATTTTTTGACGTTTATTTAACATATAATATATTCTTTTAAATAAACTTTTTTTCTTTTTCATTACAAGACTCCTTTAAAATTTTATTATTGTATTTTAATTTAAATAACATATAATAATCCACTTACATTTTGACATTGTAAATTAATTATTGTTAATAATATTTTTTTTATATTTAATATATTAAATTTCTTCATTACCCATTTGGTATTAATTTTCTTATTTATTATTACTATTATTTACCATTTTTAAAACCTTAGAATAACCTTTATCTAATATATTCTCAAAACTATTTGGAATTTTTTTTCTTGCCTCATTTATTAATTCATTAGAAATTCCATATAATGCTTCAGCCATTGAACCGACTATACAAGCATTTGTATCCGTATCTCCACCATAAGAAATCACTCTTTTTAATGATTCATCAAACGAAGTTGAATTAAACAATGCATATAAACAATTATCAATAGTTTCATTACATATGGCATTAAACTTTGTAAAAGGTTTATATTCATATTTTAAATTTAACTCTTTTACTATTTTTCCTTTTGATAATCCTATTCTTGCATAATAAATAATTAAAGCTACTGTAACTGCACTATTTATAGCCTCAGTAGAATTGTGTGAAGGAATTGTCGCCTTTATCGCATTTTCAATTATCTCTTCTTTATTATTAAATAAATAGCCAATCGGAGATATTCTCATCATAGCTCCATTACCAATACTATTACCATTTTGATTATTTTTTGACCATTTAATAAATCCCGGTGAAAAAATGTCTTTAAAATATGGAGTAAAATTAGGTTTATAATTCATAAAATCTTTAGCATATTTTTTTAAATAAAAATCATAATCTTTGTTATTTAAAATACTATCAAGTATGGCAATTGTTAAAATAGTATCGTCACTATAAAAACTTTTATCATCGATAAGATTAACTAAATTTAATTTTGAAATTTGTTTAGTTTGCTCATATTCATATATTGATCCTGCCAAATCTCCAATTATTGCTCCCCACATAATTTACCTCCTTATTTATTTAAATATTGTATTTGATAATTAAATCGGCAAACTTATTAATTTAAATTATAGCATAAATTCAAACATTTTAAAACTCGAACTATTAAAAGTACAAGTTCGATATTAACTTGGTGTCCTAAAAGTAGTTTGGGAACTTTTCTAACAAAATTTAATAATTTTAATTTATTACTTTCTCAATACCTTTTCTAAAAATATTTTGTTTTCAAAGGTTCCTTTTTTTGTTCCTTTTTCTTGTGCGATAGCAATAACTTCTTCTAAAGTTGCATTTTCTAATTTAGCTAAATATTTCATTATTTCTAACATATCGGCTAATTCTTCTATTCTATCCTTTCCAGTTGCATTTAAAACTTCTTGATATTCCTCATTTAATTTTTTTTCTAATTCAACTTTATATTCTTCATCAGTTAGAATTCTAGTAATTGGTTCCTCTCCATTTGATTTAATTATTTCAGGTATTTTATCTCTTACCAATTTATTATACACTTGTTCCATAGTTTATCTCCTTTTCTATATTGATATTGTCAATATACACTATCTTTACTTGAATTTTCCAAGTTTAGTATAAATCTAGTGCGAGTAACGTAGTAATTTGCAACTTTATATTATATAAAACTAAAATTTGGTCTTGAAATAATTATAGTTTTTTATTTTTAACATTTTTGCTTAATAATTCACTCAATGGTTTAAATTCTGATGTATTATCTATTTTTTCTTCTATATATTGTTCATTTTCCCAATATGATTTTAGCCCATAGGCCTCAATATTATGAAAAGATGCATCACTTGTTATTAATCTATATTGATCATCAATTATTTCAAGAGCAGTGCAATTTGACATAGATAATCCTATTTCATTACTAGTTTTTAATAAATCTTTTACATTTTCACTCCTACCTGGTTCATCACAATGTGGAACAAATAAACCTTTTACTAATCCTAGACAATCAACTTTAATTAATGGCTGATCTTTTCCATATTTAATTTGTAACGAATCACTTGAGCATTCCTTAAACCAGCAATTTGCACCTGCAGACACACCACACATTACTTTTCCGCTTTTCCAAGCTTCTGCCAATATTTTATCAAATCCAGTATCCTTCCATAACTTAATCATATCCAAGGTGTTTCCTCCACCTTCATAAATAATATCTGCCCAATCAATTAATTCTTGGATCTTGTCTTTATTTAATAAATCACTTGTATTTAAATGCTTGCAAACACAACCATATTTAGACTCATATATATTTTGCATTGCTATAAAATATTTATCTTGTGCTTCAATTGTATCTTGTGCATGCGCTATGAATAAAAAATTAGGTTTTTCTTTTCCTGTAATTCTTATTATTTCATTATCCATCGGTCCTGTTTCATATGGATCAAAAGTTCCATCATCCTTTTTTCTTCCATTTAAACCTCCACCTATAGCTACAATTTTTCTACTCATTTCAACCTCCTATATAATGGTTATTATACCATTTATATTTTTCTTTAACAAAATATTTAACACTCTAGGTATTTTAACACGTCTGTCAAAATAACCTAAGAGGTATCTTTTTATATAAATATCCGAATATAAACGTTAATGGTGCCCTAATAGAAGGCATACAATAACTTTTACACTTTTTAATTATTTTCTAAATCTTCAATAGTTTTATAAATATTTTTTTCGAAAGAAAATTTTCTCCAATTATGCTTTTCTTTCATATAAATAATCTTTAGCTATAAAAATACGCATAATTTGACTAATTGGTTCAAAATCATATGTTATGTAATCAATTCCTTGAGGATTTTTATAATATATATAATTTTTCTTTTCAATATTATTTAATCCACTAATTTTTACAAGATTTAGTTTATTAATTATTTCCTGTTCGTTTTTATAATTATGATTAACTATAGAGTATGTGCATGAATTACACAGTTTGCACATAGACCACAAGGATCAGGGGTACCGTGCTCAAAAACAATTGGATATTTACCATACAGTCTTTTAAATTTTTCTCTGTATTTTTCTAAAATAGAATTATATTCTTCCATTATTTCTTTATCAAATTCAGTCATGCAATACGTATGTCTTTTAGGTAATATCAAAATATATCCAGGAACTAATGAACCTAAACACGGAATTATAATAAAATTATTTGTTTCTTCAATAATTTTATTATAAAATAATTTTTTATCTAGTTTACAAAATGCGCAACCAACCATAAATACTCTACCTTCCAAAATTAATGAAAATTGATGTTGTCAATTTGCAAGCGTGTTTTCTAAATTGACAAATATATCAATTTAAATCTATAAATATTTTATCATAAATTCAAATATATTAAAACTCGAACTTAACAGTCCGAGTTTAGTTTCAATCTAGTGGATATGACTCATCCAAAACAAATTGCTATGTTTTTAATAGTCGCTATACCACTTTATATTAATGTTGGTAAACATTACGTTTAATAAAATTATATTCTGTAATCAATCTTTTTTCTTATTAATTAATATTTTCACTTCAGATTTGGGAATTATATCAAAAACACTTAAATCTAATATTGTTTCTATATTTTCTATACTTTTTATTTCTTCAATTAATTTTTAAGCATTTCTAATAAAATATCTTTATATTTTAGAGTTCCTCAAAGTATAATTTTGAATTAAAACTTATTCCATCCACTGTAGATCCATGATATAAGCCATGTCTTATATTTTGCAATCCATATTCTTTTTCTTCCGGATATACAAAAATTGTTTCATCACTTATATGAAAAAACTTATCAAAGTCATTTATCTTTTTTTCTCCAGTACCAAAATCTTCTGTATTAGGATTTTTTTCATCATAAATTGTTTTCCTATTTATACAAGTCTTACCTTTATTAGAACTAATAGAATAATAACTGTTATTAGAACAATAAAAGTATATAATTTTGCTACAAATCACATCATCATTACTTTCTCTATCATAATTAACTGTATGAGCATATATTTTATCATAAAGATCTCTTTTTTTTAAGAAACGGATATATTCATAATAATGAACATTTTCACTTATATTTATTTTTATAAAATTATCTTGTTTAATAATCTGTATACTCATAATTACCTCCATATTTGAACTAACTTCATAGTAATTTATTATAATACACTTATTAGTGTCAACTAATACCTTACATCAAAAAAGAAAAATATTAAACTCTTCCAAAATATAAACAGCCAATTAAAAGTTTGCTTAATACAACTATAGTGCGAATCTACAACTTTACGTAAAATTAACGAATTTGATATTATATAGAATATCAATCTCTAATAGTATTTAACATAAATAACAAAAAGTAGCACAAAAAAGTAATTAACAATAATTCTAATTGTCGTTAAAAATTAGAAAATATAGTGTATAATATATAGTTAGCAAGGGAGGTCTACTATGCAAAAAGTAGAAGAAATAAAAAAGACATTAACATTTTATACGCAAGCAGATAAATTAAAAACTACGATTATAGATGAAATTAATAATTATAGTGTCGCTGATAACATTTTTGGAAGTATGATGTTAGCAATAGCGATGGATTCAGAATTTAAGGAAACTGATAACATAGGAAAGTTATTGAGAATGATGTTATTAGATGGTTTTTCAAGATTAAATCCAAATTATAATTTTCAAAATTCTTTAAAAAAAGGAAAACAATATAAAGATGAAATAGATGAAACACGTTTATTACAAACTAAAGAATCTAAACTTATTTTTAAATATAAAATGTTAGATTTTTCTTTAACTAAGCTAATTTCAGAACAAGGAAATTCATTAGAATATTCAACTTTACTAAAAGAAGGTGTTAAAATTTTAATGCCCAAAAATGCTGAAGAATATTCTAAATATGAAGAAATTTTTAGATTTTATTATCTTAATTTTAGATTAAAAAATAAAACTAGAAGTGGTTGGGATAGTAAACATTGGAATATCAATTCAGAAAGAATAGAAAGAATATCAGAGCATGTTGTAGGTACTATTGTTTTGGCAATAGCAATGGATTCAGAGTTTGATTATAACGAGGAAATAAATTTTGATAGAAATATTGAAATAGATGAAATTATCAAACTTTTAGCTATTCATGAAATTGGAGAAACATTAATCGGAGATATAACACCTTTTGATGGAATTGCACCTGAACAAAAGAAAGAAATGGAACATGATGCAATGATTGATGCCGTTGGTAATTTAAGCGACAGAGAAATACTAATAAAAATACTGTTTGATTTTGATGATCAAATTACTAACGAGTCAAAATTTGCTCATTTCTGTGATAAAATAGAAGCTGATTTACAATCTAAATTATATCAAGATAGTGGATTACATCATTCTTTAGATGATCAAAGCAATAATTGTGTCTTTGGAAGTTCTAAAGTTCAACAAATGTTAAAAAATGGGGCTCAAACTGCATTTGATATATGGTATGAATGGGATATAAATATATATAAAGATAATAAAGCTTTTCCAGAATTTGCTGATATGTTAAATTTAGTAAAGAATAACAATTTATTTACCTTAGATAATGGTGTGATTAAGGAACAAGTAAAGCTTTCTGAAAAAGAATATGAATTTTTAGTTGATAAGTTAGGAAAAGTAACAAAAAAATTATTTGACGATGATAACGTTGATTGTGTTTATATAACAAATTATCAAAGTCAAGAAAATGATAAAGGAACTATTTGTTTAGTAGTTCTATTAAATGATAATGCTTACTATTTAGATTATGAATTATTATTAGAAAAAATCAATAGAGATTTTGAAGAAAATAATATTACTGGCATTACGGTAGACTTCAATTCTGATCATGTTTCTAATTATTCCGTAATTGCATTAAATCCAAGCGAAGTTTATAGAGTTGAAAGATTAACTGAATCAAGTATAATATTTGATAAAAGTGGGAAAACAACAAAAATAAGAGATAAAATGAAACAATATAGTCATCTATATCCGTTTTATTTAGTTGAATATAAACCTCCTATTGATGAAGCCTTAACACTTAAATTAAAAAAATAAAAAGATGATGTTTAAGCATAGTGCTCAACATCATCTTTTTCTATTGCAAGATATTCTTTTGAATTATTGATTTTATTTGGTTTAGTAAAAGTCGCAAAATTTCTTTATCTAAAGCCCATGCTTAAACTCCTTATATTTACTATCTTTAATTTTAAATACTTTATCCATAAGAATTTTAACAAGATTATAAAACATATCTTTAAAATGTTTAAATTTAGAAGACAACGTTTTGTTTTCATCTTTTAAGTTATCAATAGCAACTTCTTATTTTTTTTACTTTTTATTTAAAAAAATATTTTCAATTATTTTTGCTTATTTTCCATCTTGTTTACAAGTCTTTTTAATAACTTTTGTTTATGTTGATAATCATCGTTAATTATTTCATTGCTTCTACTTTGTTCAGCATCTGCAAGTGTTTTATATCTATTTTCTATAGTATCAATATTCATTAAAATAAATTGTTCTTTTAGTTTTTCTAACTCTTCAAATGAAATTTCATCAATTTTATTTTCTATTCGGTAATTAATTACAAAATCAATAAAGCATTTAACATATGTGAACTTTTTAAAACTTATATTTTGATTAACTCTACACATTCCATCTGTCTTATAAAATAATAATTCATTAGGCCAATTACTTTGTGACCATTCATCACATAATTTAATAGCAAAACCATTTTTCAATAAATGATTAATATATCTTCCTTGTACTCTTCTAGGATCTTTAATTTTTTCAATTATATCTTTTGGCATAATCATAAAAATATTCCAAAAAGCTGCAGGCGACTCACCATCAACATGATATAATAAGCTTTGTGGAACATAAGTTTTTCCTTCAAAAATGCTAATAAGTTCACTCAAAACTATACTAATATCTTGTCTATTTAAAATAGAATATTTTTCTATAAGATTGCAATAATTATATGTTTGAATATATGCGATATCAAACTCATCCTCATATTTTTGCTCCAAACTTTCATATTTTTCTTCAATTTTTTTTATAGCTTTTTTAATTTCTTGTTCTTTACTACTATTTAAATCTTTTATAGATTGTAATAAACTACTTTTTCTATTTCTTAATTTACTCAAACTTGCATTAAAATCCACTTTCAAAACCTCCATTAAACATGATTATTTTAACATAAATTTTAAAATTTTAAAACCCGAACATCAAAGTTCGAGTTTCCTATCGATTTAGTGTGAACGTCGAAATGGTTTACAACTGTTTTGCATAAAGACTATCAATCCTACATTCATTTTACCAAAGAATATAAAAGTAGCAATAATTTTCATGCTACTTTTTGATTTAAAACTTTATCTAGTTTTTTTAGAATGTATTTCATCTACTTCTTCCATTGGATCAACATAAGAGTATCCATCAGTTTTTGACATTGGTTTTAATGATAATTTTTCACCAAATATTTTCTTTTGCTCATCTACAAATGCTTTCGCATCTTCAAAACTATTGATTTCTACATTATCACCAACACCTTTTAATTCTGGGTGTAATGATAAAACATAAGGTTGTGCAGCATCCATAACTCTTGGAATTTGATGTGTATAAATACTATCTCCAGTTAAATAATCTAAAACTTCATATACATCATCCATATTAGTAAATAAACGACTAGTTGTTATATTTAATATTGCTCCTAAATCAAAATCTCTTTGCATTTCTTGATTTTCCATAAACTTCTTCCTCCTTAAAAATATTATAACATAATTATTTATCTTTTTATCATTTTTTGGTATTAATGTGAAGCAATTCTATCTTTAGCTAAATCTGAATCCAAGTTTCCTTTAATAAATGCTATTTCATCTTTACATCATTATATTTTATTAAATATTTTCTAGCAATAGCGATACGTATATCAAGACTTGTCATAAAATTCACATCTTTATATTGTTTTGTCAATATGCAAGTGTGTTTTCTAAATTGACAAATATATCAATTTGAACTATAAAAATTATATCATAATTTTAAAACTCGAACTATAAAAGTCCTCCTAATGCATCAATTAGTGTGGTTGAGAAAGTTATCTACAACTTTTTCAAAAAAAAATGATGTAATAATAAATCACTAAATATATTTTAGCAAAAAAATAAAAAAGTAGCAATAATCTATACTACTTTCTTAAAGACTTTACCATTTGCTTTGCTTCTTGAATATCTTCTCTAGAAACACCAGGATTTAATTTTAAAGGTATTCTTGGTTCTTTGGTTTTAGCTATCATTGGTGAAAGGTGTTTTAATTGTTCAAGAGTATATTTATTAACTGGAATATCAACAATATCAATTCTGTAATTATCTAAACTTACAAAATTTGCTCTAACATATTGCATAGCTATATCGCTTTCATTAGATTTTAATATTATTGCTTTTCCACCCTTTAATTCAATATCAAATTTCATTTTATTTAAATCAAAATCTTTAATACTTTGTTCTACAAAATCTAAAAATAAAGGATGTTGCAATAAATACCAGCTAACTGTTGAAGAACTATTATTGTTTACATATTTCCTAAATTCTGAAACATTTTCAGTAATTTGAGATTTAACAAAATTATAAATTTTTTCTTCACTTGCTAAAGGATGAAATTCTCCGATATTCATAGATTCATCATCTAGATAAATAATATATTTCTTTTCTTTTCCAGTTGTTGAATTACTAAACAATTCTTCTAATTCTTTTCTAGTTACAAAAACTGATCTTCTATCACCAGTTAAAATTGTATTAATCAGTAAAGCTTCATTTTTATCTTTAACAGCAAAACTTTCAATAATTCCAACATCACCAATTCTAATATATGGTTCTTCAAAATTTAATAATTGATTTACATAATTCATTTTGCCAAATAATCCAATTCTTGAATAATGTGTTGGTATATTAGAATATGGAAATTGTTTTCTTCTATCGTCTTCAACATATTTGTTAATTGAAGCATGAGAGCCTTTTTTATGAGAATAAATTATACCATCTTTATTTAAAATAGTAATTGTATTTATATATGGAACCATTACTTGAATACAATCATCACCCACATAATGACTTTCCACTCTTTGAACAACTTCAGATACTTTCTTCATATACTCAAACCCTCCTCAACTACATAGTAGTATAGCACAATTATATATAAAATCATATATTTTAGCTTAAATTTCTATCTCAAAATCATCTTTTTCTTTGACATTATCATTATTTTTACAATAATCATAATTATCTTTCTTGTAATAATTCATCAAATGCAGGTCATTTATTACTAGTTTTAGCACTTATTCCAGCATCCTCATATACTTTATATATCTCATAACCTTTAAACTCACACATAGCTCTCAATCTTTTTTCTTATTTTCAAAAAAAGAGAAGTAAAGGTACTACTAACTAATACTTTTACTTCTCGGTAAGTCTTTTTAAATCATTTACATAATACAACAAAATTTTTATTTTGTCTATGTCTTGTTCGTGGTATAAAGTATTAGTTCATAGTCTTAATATAGTTTTCAAGTTCTGATATTTTAATCTTTTTACTTAAGTTATTGATATAGATTTCATTAGAATAATTAAAGGCAAGAAATATATTGTTATTAATGATTATTCTATGAGGTTCGATATAAGATAAGTTTGTCTTATCAATTTTACGAATACTACCATTGATAAATATTGGGGTTGTATTACAAAAATCACAAATAATCTCAATTCTTTTCTTTAAGGTTCTTCCATATCAATTTCTTTTTTGATTACATTTACCATAGACACCAACCTTTCTGACTATGATTTTTCTAACAAAAGAAAAACCAATCTCTCGATTGATTCTTATATCAAAAGTTCGAATAGTTCGAACAAATTTCCCAATGGTGCCTAAAGGAAGGAGTATGATAACTTCAGACAATAAAACTTATATATGCTACTATAAATTACTAAAAACTAAGTTTTTTAGTAATCACTTTTCCTTTACTTATAGAATTATCTAATGAAAAATTAATTTTATCATGCTCTAATTGATGTGAAGCAGTTTCCATTAAACATTCATGGCAATTATACTTAAAATACTTACATCTACTCTTCGAAAAAACTAATTTGCTTCCTTCTATACATAAATCAAGAGATTCCCATAATTGTACTGCTTCTAGAGGAGTTAGTTTACCTTTTGAATGTATTTTGTTTATTTGTTCCCGTGTAATAGAATTATAAAAATCAGTAACTTTCTTTTTAACAATAATGTGCTCACATAAGCCTTTTAAAGCAATTATTTGTCCTTTATTCCCTTTTGTATAGATAGCTAAATCTATTAAATTGTTGTCCACTTCATTTAAATACATCAAAAAGAAATTTCTATATTCCTCATAATTTTTAAATATATATATTTCATTTGGTTTACTATCTTTAACATACATTGTTAATTTATCTCTTTCTTCTACAACTGGTATATGTTCCACTTTAACTGTCTTAGTCAAAAATAGATATAGCCAGGTTTTAAAATCTAATCTTATTGCATTTTTTTTATTATTCATTATTTCAACTCATTTCTTTTGCTTTAAATATAGAACATATTGTTTTGTCAATATGCAAGTGTGTTTTCTAAATTGACAAACAATCAATTTAAGTTTATGAATTATTATAACATATTTTCAAATATATTAAAACTCAAACTACAAAAGTCCGAGTTTCCTATCAATCTGGTGGAGCCGAGGAGATTCGCACTCCTGTCCGAATATATTAACACAATAACGTCTACAAGTTTATTTGATTAGTAAATTTCCTATTAAATAAGTTAATCAACAAACAATCTAATAGTAAGCCTATAAAATTCATTATTATTTATAGACATCATAATAATATATCCTACTAAGTCGAGCCCTATATAAATATCGTAGGAAAATATTTATTAGAGCAGCCTTCATATTATTAAGCGAAAGCTAATTGATTTCTGTTTCCAGTTATTTTATTTTTGTTTTAACGTATTACATTACGACTTGCAATTACTGCTCAAATATACCCGTCGAAACTAGACGGCCCCGTACGAAAAATTATAGCATAAATTCTATTAATAGTCAATTTTAATTACCTTAGTAACCACATCAATATATGAAAAAGATTTAACACCTAACTTCGTATCAACCAAAAAGACATAATCATATAATTCTTTTATTTTAGCTTCATACTCTTCATATTTATTTCTACCTAAACTGTATTTAATAGATACGTTATCTCCTAAATGTTCGAGTAAATCTTTTTTTACACTTGATATTGTCATCTAGGATACCCCACATACATAGTACCTTTTGTTATAATACCACCTATCCCTTCTTTTCCATATTTAGTACTTGCGATAATATCTTTTAAATCTATATCTTTATTTATATCTGATAAGCTCATACGACTTGCTATTATAGCTGGATCAAGTGCATGTATATTTATTCTTTTTGGACTAGATGCAAAATTTGCTCCTGCCCTTATTAATTCTTCATAATCAGATTGGCATGCACCAGCTATTATAATAAGTTTATCATGGCTTTTTTCAAATTTTCTTGCTTCTTTTACTGCGTTAACAAAATTAATACTATTTTTATAGCTTTTTATATCATTAATACCACCCTTTTTTTTGTAATAAGCATCATGTCCTGTTATTATAAGTATATTAGGGTTATATTCTTCTAAATATTTTCTTATATTATTTGGAATAGTTTCTTCATCTTCACATATTCCCATTGCCATTAAATTTAAATTATTATAATAGCTTAAACATCTATCCAAATATTCCCTATCACCATCTATATGAAGAATTTTACCAGGTAAATAAAAGTAATCATCACGCTCAAGTGAAGTAGTATCTTTAATTCTTTCGACTATTTCAGAATCATCACTACCCTCATATTTAGTTTTAACTAAATCATCAATTAAGCTATCTGCATATAATCTAATATTAACTCCTTTTAAATAACATATATCTTCTTCTATTTCTAATACTTTAAAAATCATATCATGGTTATGTGATATCCTAGTAACATAATCACCTACTCTTATATCCATATCATCACCAATAAATTATATGTATAATATTTATATATAGAACTTAATTAAAATATTTTAGTATAATATATTTATATATAACAACAATAATAATGGTGAATAGTATGTTAATATATTTATTTATACTCTTATCCAAAATTATTGAAAATGCACTTTCAACGTTAAGATTAATAGTTGTAGCTAATGGGAAGAAAAAATTAGGCGCTCTTCTTCAAGGTATAATTGCCCTTATTTGGATATTTGTAACAGGAATTGTGGTAGTTGATATTAATAAAGATATACTTAAAGTTGTATTTTTTTCATTAGGATCAATTATAGGTTCTTACTTAGGTAGCATAATAGAAGAAAAAATAGCGCTTGGAAATAACATGCTAATATGTGTTATAAAAGAAAAATATGAAAATATTTTAAAAAAGAAATTAAATAGTTATAGCATAACCACTATATGTGAAAAAAATAATGATTACTCTATTCTTTTGATATTCTTAAAAAGAAAAGAAACTAAAAATATTAGTAAAATTATTAATAATATAGATAAAGAGGCAACTATAATAGTTGAAAAAGCAAAAACTTTTAGTAATATAGTCTAACATAATATAATAAAAATAACCATTTAAATATTATATATTAGGTGGTTGTATGAAAAAATGGTGTAGAAATAGAGGTGTATGGTGGATTCTTTTTATTGGATTTAGCCTACTTTTATTTTATCAGTTGATATTAACTATATTTATATTTACTAGATTTAATTTCTTTTTAATCTTTGTTTTCTTATTTTTAATATTTTTCTCATTTTTCAGAATTTTATGGTAAAAAATCTATTAATTAATAGATTTTTTTATATTAAAAAGGTTGCATTATTATGCAACCTTAAATTTAATGTACTACTCCTCCCCATTCAACTACTGTAAATCCTTTTCTTTTAAATGTTGATAATTTTTCCTCTTTAATTTTTAT